>JAXDHV010000047.1:0-118976 GCA_034664295.1 Solirubrobacteraceae bacterium
GGAGGCTGCGAGTACGTCGATGTCTCCGAGCAGCTCGCGATCGACCGGGCCAAGCAGCTCTTCGGAGCCGAGCACGCCAACGTCCAGCCGCACGCGGGCGCCCAGGCCAACGCCGCCGTCTACCACGCGCTGCTCCAGCCCGGCGACACGATCATGGGCCTCGAGCTCGCGCACGGCGGCCACCTGACGCACGGGATGAAGATCAACGTCTCCGGGCGTCTCTACGAGATCGCCGCCTACCAGGTCGACCGCGAGACGAGCCTCGTCGACATGGACGAGGTGGCGCGCATCGCGCGCGAGCGGCATCCCCGCATGATCGTCGCGGGCTGGTCGGCGTATCCGCGCCACCTCGACTTCGCGCGCTTCCGGGAGATCGCCGACGAGGTCGGCGCCCTGCTCATGGTCGACATGGCGCACTTCGCCGGGCTGGTGGCCGCGGGCCTGCACCCGGATCCCGTGGCCCACGCCGACGTGGTCACCACGACGGTCCACAAGACGCTGGGCGGCCCGCGGTCGGGGATCATCCTCTGCCGCGAGGAGCACGCCCGCAAGATCGACTCGGCCGTCTTCCCCGGCCAGCAGGGCGGCCCGCTCGAGCACGTGATCGCCGCCAAGGCCGTCGCCCTGCGGATCGCCGCGACCGAGCAGTTCCGCGAGCGCCAGGAGCGGACGGTCGCCGGAGCCAAGGCGCTCGCCGCCGCGCTGCTCGAGACCGGCAACGGAGTCGACGTCCTCACCGGCGGAACCGACGTCCACCTCGTGCTCGTCGATCTACGCGAGTCCGAGCTGACCGGCCAGGACGGCGAGGACCGCCTCCACGAGATCGGGATCACCGTGAATCGCAATGCCGTCCCGTTTGACCCCCGCCCGCCGATGGTCTCGAGCGGGCTGAGGATCGGCACCCCCGCGCTGGCGACGCGCGGGCTGACAGTCGAGGATTTCGAGGAGATCGGGCGGATCATCTCCCGGGCTCTCCAGCCCGACTTCGACGCCGTCCAGTCAGACCTCGCCGAGCGGGTCGTGGCGATCGCCGACCGCTATCCGCTCTACGGCTACCTCGACACGCCGGCCGCCGTCTGAGGCGGCGACGCTCCGCGTCGCCGCCGGCCATCAATTTCGTCACCGGAAAGCAAGGGACCCCCTATGACGCAGATGTCTGACAACGAGTACCTGTTCACATCCGAATCTGTGACCGAGGGTCACCCCGACAAGGTCGCCGATCAGATCTCAGACGGCGTCCTCGACGCCGTGATGGCCGAGGATCCCCTCGGCCGGGTCGCCTGCGAGACACTCGTGAACACCGGGCTCGTCGTCGTCTCGGGCGAGATCTCGACCGAGACCTACGTCGACATCCAGCAGGTCGCCCGGGAGACGATCCGCAAGATCGGCTACGTCGACGCCGAGCTCGGCTTCTCGGCCGACTCGTGCGCCGTCCTCAACGCGATCGACAAGCAGTCGCCCGACATCGCCCAGGGCGTCAACCAGGCCCTCGAGAAGCGGACCGACGCGACCGACGACGACGAGCTCGACGTCGCCGGGGCCGGCGACCAGGGAATGATGTTCGGCTACGCGAGCAACGAGACCGCCTCGCTGATGCCCCTGCCGATCTCGATCGCCCATCAGCTGGCAAAGCAGCTGGCCGCTGTGCGCCACGACGGCTCACTCGGCTACCTGCGTCCCGACGGCAAGACCCAGGTCTCGGTCCGCTACGTCGACGGCCGGCCCGTCGCGATCGAGAAGCTCTTGATCTCGACCCAGCACGCCGACTCGGCGACCCAGCGGCAGATCACCGACGATCTCTGGGAGCTCGTCGTGCTCCCTGTGCTCCCGGCCGACATGTACGACGCGAACGCCCTGCGTCGCGACTTCCTCGTCAACCCAACCGGCCGCTTCGTGATCGGCGGACCCGTCGGCGACTGCGGGCTGACCGGCCGGAAGATCATCGTCGACACCTACGGCGGGATGGCCCGACACGGCGGCGGCGCCTTCAGCGGCAAGGACCCCTCGAAGGTCGACCGCTCAGCCGCCTACGCCGCCCGCTGGGTCGCCAAGAACATCGTCGCCGCCGGCCTGGCCGATCGATGCGAGGTCCAGGTCGCCTACGCGATCGGCGTAGCTCACCCCGTCTCCCTGATGGTCGAGACGTTCGGGACCGAGAAGATCGGCCGGGGGCGGATCGCAGCGCTCGTCTCCGAGCACTTCGACATGCGTCCGGGCGCCTTCCGCGAGGAGCTCCGCCTCCACCGTCCGATCTACCAGAAGACCGCCGCGTATGGTCACTTCGGCCGCGACGACGACGACTTCACCTGGGAGCAGACGAACAAGGCCGACGTGCTCCGCGAAGCCGCCGGGCTGGCCGAGTCGGTCCCGGCCTGAGTCAGCGCCCGCGAGAGCATCAGGCTGATCGGGCCGGCCGGTCCGATCAGCTCGCCGTCGCACGACCCGACTGACTCGACGCCGCTCAGCGACCCGCTGACGAACACCTCGCTCGCCCGCGCCAAGCCCGCGAGCGAGATCTCCGCGACCCGCACCTCCAGCCCCAGCCGACCGGCGATCCCGATCAACCTGCGACGCGTCACTCCCGGGAGGAGGCGCCCGTTGACCGGCGGGGTGACCAGTGTCCCGCCGGCGTCGACGATGAAGACGTTCGAACGGGATGTCTCGAGCACCAGGCCGTCCAGATCGCAGAACACGGGCTCCTCGGGCGCGAAGTGCCGGACCAGAGCCTCGATCAGGCGGCGATCGACCCATTTGTGGGGCCCGAGCCCCCCGGGGATCGTGACGGTGCGCAGGACGACCGGCTGGCCGGTCGTCGCGAGGCCCGACACGCCGACCGCCAGCTCGAGCTGAGCGCCGGCCGGCCGGGCGGTCAACCGCAACCGCGACACCCCGGCGCTCCCGCCGGCCGCCGCCTCGGCCCAGACCAGCTCCGCTGCATCGTCTGGCAGCCGCCGCCCGTACAGAGCGTCCACGCTGGCGGCCAGACGCGCCAGGTGGCGCTCGAGAACGACCGGCCGGCCAGCTCTGACGAGAATCGTCTCGAACACCCCGGCCGCGGGGTCGGGCCGCCGGACCGGCCGAGCGGCGATCCGCGGGGGAACCGGCGGGCTCGGCCGAGGAGCGCGCCCGCGGCTGGTCGTGGGCGTCCCATCCAGGGGAGTGACCAACGGCGGGTCGCGGGCGAGGCGGCCTCCGATCGCCGCGAGCAGCGGCTCGACCTTCGTCAGGCATTCGGCCGTCTCGGCGGCCGGGTCGGATTCGGCGACGATCCCCCCACCGACACCGATCCACGCGTCTTCGCCGGCGAACTCGAACGTCCGGATCGCCACGCTCAGCTCGAGGCCGGCGAGCGGGCTGACGAACCCGATCGCCCCGGTGTAGACCTCCCGGCCGGCGCTTTCGAGCTCGGCGATCACGTCGAGGGCCGCGACCTTCGGGGCGCCGGTCACCGACCCCGGAGGAAAGGCCGCCTTGACGAGCGCCGCGTCGCCCAGCCGGTTTGGCGCCCGCCCGAGCACCTCGGAGACGAGATGCCAGACCCCGGAGTGGGCCCGGGCCTCGGCGAGCGCGGTGACCCGGATCGACCCGGGCGCGGCCACCCGGCCGAGGTCGTTGCGCACGAGGTCGACGATCATCACGTTCTCCGCGCGGTCCTTTGCCGACCGACCGAGCCGTTGCGCCGCCCGCCGGGCGGACGCCGGGTCACTCGGATGGGGAGCAGTCCCCTTGATCGGCGCGCTCCGCAGGCTCCGGCCGTGGCGCTCGAGGAAGAGCTCCGGCGAGAGGCTGGCGAGCGCCCCCCAAGGCCCCCGCAGCCAGGCGGCCCGGTCGGGGCGAAGGCGGGGAACCGCCGTCGCGAAGACGTCGATCGACTCGCCGGTCAAGCGGGCTGAAAGCCGGTGGGCGAGGTTGGCCTGGAAGAGGTCGCCCGCATGGATCCGCCGCCGGCAGGCCTCGACCGCGATCGCATGTCCCCCGCCCCCGGGCCTCGCCTTCCAGACCGTCGTCGAGAACGGCCGCGGACGCGGCGCGGGGTCGGCGGCCGCGCGCCGGCACAGGACGATCAACCGCCGGCTGATCGCCCACGCCCGCCGCTCGGTCCAGAGCGCCTCGAACCACCACCTCCCGTCGGCGTCCCGGCGGACGAGATGGTCGTAGAAGGCGAGCTCGAAGTCCGGCAGACGACGCGGGCGGGGCGGGCCCGACCCGAGGTCCTCGACGCAGGCGCCGAGCCTGTAGCCGAGATACCCGAACCACCCGCCGCCGACCGCCCCACGCGCCTCGCCATCCGGGCCCACGGAGGGCGGCGCAGGGTCGGCGGAGCCGTCGGGCGGGCGAGGCCGTCCGGGCCATCCCGGGCCGACGAGCGGTTGGTCCTCGAGCAGGGCGAAGGGATCGTCGTCCGCCGCGGCGACGCGGATCGGCTCGGACCCGATCAGAGCGCCGCCGCCGGCCCAACGGCCGATCAGGGCGAACGGACGGTCGTCGTCGCGGACGAGCAGCGCCGCCGCTTCGGGCTCGAGCCGCCACGGAAGGGCGAGGCGGACGGCACGCGCGGCGGAGCACGAGATGGCCGCCGGTCTTCCGGCGGCGTCAGGGATGGAGCGTCTTCTGTTCGGTGAGCATCTCGACGTACCTCTCGATCCGCCGGGCCCGGGTCTCCGGGCGCTTGGCGTCGGCGATTCGGTAGAGGATCGCGTATCGGTTGGCTCCCGAGAGGGTCGCGAAGAACTCACTGGCGGCGTCGTTGGCGTCGAGTGCGGCCTGGAAGTCGTCGGGGACCGTGGCCGCACGCGGAGACTCGTAGGCCGCCTCCCATCGACCGTCCTCCCGAGCCCGCTCGACCTCCCGCAGCCCGGCCGGCTTCATCGCGTCCCGCTCGATCAGTCGGAGCGCCTTGTCGCGGTTGATCATCGACCACCTGCTCCGCGGGCCGCGGGGCGTGAAGCGCTGGAGCCAGTGGGCGTCGTCGAACTTACCCTTCTGCCCGTCGATCCACCCGTACGCGAGGGCGACCTCGAGCGCCTCGGCGTAGGTCACGCTGTCGATCCCCGAATCCTTCTTCGCGATCTTCAACCAGATCCCGGACGACGCCTCGTGATGGTCGACCAGCCAGACGTCCCAGTCCTCGGACGTCGCGAACGCGATGATCGGGAGATCGTCCTTCATCTCAAGGCCCCGGATCTAGGCGTCGAGCTCGTCGTGACGTCCGTGCCGGCCTCCCTCGGTGACCTCCGCGGCCTTGCGGACATCTCGGGCCTGCCGACGCTCGGCACGGGTCTGCTTGGGACCTCGCCGGACGCTGACCCCGCCCATCACCGTGAGGATGCGCATCCGGATCAGCGGCGCGTCGGCCGGCGGGCGCTCGTCACCGAGGTCGACGTCGTGGCCGCCCATCAGCGCGAACTTGGTCACCTCGACGCGGACGCCGGCCGGCACGCGGATCTCGGAGCCTCCCATCAGCGAGTAGACGTTGAGCTGGGTCTCACGACCCGAGAGCTCGGCCTGGCAGAGGTCGATGTCGCTGCCGCCCATCACGTTGAGGACCGTCGCCGTCCGCGCGATTCGCCAGTGCCCGCTGCGATCGTGCCCACCGAGAATCGACACGACCCAGCCCGTGCCCCCCGGTCCCTCGCGAACGATCAGTCCGCCGGGGCCGGTGCCGGCGGGGACGGGGCCTTCGAGCGCAGGGTCGATGCTGACGTCGGCGGTCAGGACGGCCAGCTCGCGTCGGGTCCGCGCGGTGTAGGCCGACGTCAGGCGCCCGTCGAGCTCGTCGACGCTCAGCCGACCGTCGGTGGCCGCCCGGCCGAGGATCTCGACGGCCTGCTCACGCTCGGCGTCCGAGGCTCGGAGGTCGGGAGCCGGCGGAACCGGAGGTGTCGCGGGTGTCGCGGGTGTCGGGGGTGTCGGGTCTTCGGTCACGCCCAGATCGTAACCCGGCTGTCACGAGCGCCCCGGCGATCTCGTCATATGGTTGTAAGCGACGAGAGGAGCACCGATGAAGGTCCTGGTTGCCGGCGCGTCCGGCGCACTCGGCAGGCAGCTCGTCCCGCTCCTGGTCGAGCGGGGCGACGAAGTCACGGGAATGACCCGGAGCCCATCCAAAGTGGAGGCGATCAACCAGCTGGGGGCAAAGGCGATCGTGGCGGACGCCCTTGACGCCGACGCCGTCGGTAGCGCGGTCGCGCAGGCGCGACCCGACGTGATCGTCCATGAGCTGACCGCGCTCTCCGGATCGCTCGATATGCGCCACTTCGACCGCGACTTCGCCGAGACCAACCGCCTGCGAACCGAGGCGACCGATCACCTGCTGGCCGCGGGCCGGACGATCGGGGTGCGGCGCTTCGTCGCCCAGAGCTACGCCGGCTGGCCGTTCGCGCGAACCGGCGGACCGGTCAAGACCGAGGACGATCCACTCGACCCGGCACCCGCCGAAGGGATGCGGGAGACGCTGGCGGCGATCCGCCATCTCGAGGACGCCGTGATCGGAGCGGGCTGGACCGAGGGGATCGTGCTCCGCTACGGGGGCTTCTACGGCCCGGGAACATCGATGGGCTCAGGCGGCGAGCACGCGCGGTTGATCAGACGGCGGAAGTTCCCGGTCGTCGGTGACGGGTCGGGGGTCTGGTCGTTCGTGCACGTCGCGGACGCCGCCCAGGCCACGGCGGATGCGGTCGCCCGCGGGCGGCGGGGGATCTACAACATCGTCGACGACGAGCCGGCGCGGGTCGCCGACTGGCTGCCGGCCGTGGCGGCGACGCTCGGGGCCAAGCGACCGCGAAAAGTGCCCCTGTGGCTCGGGCGGATGCTGGCCGGCGAGGCGGCAGCGGTGATGATGACCGAGGTGCGGGGCGCGTCGAACACCAAGGCCAAGCGCGAGCTGGGCTGGCGCCCGGCCCACCCGACCTGGCGCGAGGGGTTCGCGGGGGAGGCGACGTGAACGACGGGAGAGGGCAGTTGCTCGATGGGCTCCGGCCTTCGGCCTTCGCGATCGCCTATCGGATGCTCGGGAGCGTGACCGAGGCGGAGGATGTCGTGCAGGAGGCGTTGATCCGCGTCGACCGGGCCCTCGACTCCGGCGAGGAGATCGAATCACCGGGTGCCTACGCGGCGACCGTGACAACCCGGCTGGCGATCGACCAGCTGCGCTCGGCGCGGGTCCGCCGGGAGACCTACGTCGGCGGGTGGCTCCCCGAGCCGCTCGTCCGCGAGCAGGCCGACGACGACCCGGCCCGGCAGGCGGAGACGGCAGATTCGCTGTCGCTGGCCTTCCTCGTCGTCCTCGAGAGCCTGTCGCCCGACCAGCGGGCGGTTCTCCTCCTCCGTGACGTATTCGACTACTCGTACGTCGAGATCGCCGGGATCGTCGGCAAGACCGAGGCCAACACACGGCAGCTCGCGGTGCGGGCCCGGCGCCACGTCGAGCAGCGGCGGCCGCGCTTCGAAGCCTCGCGGGAGGCGCGCGACCAGCTGGCCGAGCGGTTCTTCGCGGCCGCGCGGGACGGCAACCTCGCCGGCCTCGAGGCGCTCCTCGCCGGAGACGTCGTGCTCGACGGCGACGGAGGCGGCCGGGTTCCGGCGCTCGCCCGCTCGCTCCACGGGCGCGACCGCGTCGCCCGAACGCTGGTGGCCTGGGCCCGGGCCGGCGCGAGGTCGGGGCCGACGAGCACCCGACGGGCCGACGTCAACGGCCAGCCGGGAGCCCTGCTGCTCGACTCCGACGAGCAGTTGATCGGCGTGATGGCTCTCGACATCGCCGACGGCGAGGTTCAGGGGATCAAGTCGATCGTCAATCCGGAGAAGCTCCGGCACATCGGCTCGGTGGCCGACTTCCGAGAGTTCCTGCGCCGCGGCCGAGACCGGTCAGACGGTGGCGCTGGAGACGGCCGGTAAGCTCGGGTTCCTGCCATGGCCTACGACGAGGATCTGGCAGATCGCCTGCGGGAACTGCTCGCCGGGGAGGACGCGATCACCGAGCAGAAGATGTTCGGCGGCTTGGCGGCCCTCCTCGACGGCAAGATGACCAGAGCGCATCGCGCAACGGCGGGCTTCTCGTCCGCGTCGCGCCGGCCGATACCGACGTCTGCCTGACCCGCCCCCACGTCACCCTGATGACGATGGGCGCCCGGACGACGAACGGGTGGCTCACGGTCGCCCCCGAGGGCTTGAAGACCAAGCGGCAGCTTGGAGGCTGGGTGGAGCGGAGCCTCAGATACGTGAGGACGCTGCCGGCGAAGTAGCAGCCCAGCGGTATTGTCCGCCGCGATGACCGAGCACGACGAGTCCGGACCCCAGGACGCGACGGCGGCCTGGCACCGGCGGCTGCATCACACCGGCCACGACCGACTGAGCGAGGAGACCGCCCAATCGCCGGGCATGCGCCGATACGAGGCGATCTCCGGGAAGCGCAGCGGCGCCCGGAAGATCTGGATGGGCGAGAGCCACGTCGGTCCGGGAATGGTCTCCGCCGACCACCATCACGGTGAGGCGGAGACCGGCATCTACGTCGTCAGCGGTCACCCGGTGTTCGTGTTCCTCGAGGACGATGCCGAACGGCGAGTGGAGACGGGTCCCGGCGACTACGTCTATGTCCCGCCGTATGTCCCCCACCGGGAGGAGAACCCGTCGGCCGACGAGGAGGCGGTGGTCGTGCTCGCCCGCTCGACGCAGGAGGGCATCGTCGTCAACCTGCCGAGCCTCCGAGTCGCCGTGCCCGAGCTCGACCGGTTGATCGAGCGGTGCTCAGCCGATCAGACCGCTTGAGGTGCTGTGAGCGGCTCGCGCGAGCGGTGCCACCCGCGGCGCAGCTCGTCGCTTCCCCAGACGATTGCCGGAAAGACGGCCAGCAGCGCGAGCTCGGGGAGGCCGAGCCCGGCCGTGTGGAAGATGGCCTGGAGGAATGGCAGATAGATCAGGGCGGCGGCGAAGACCAGCTCGAAGGCGATCCCGCCGATCAGCAGCGGGTTGGAGAACACGCCGATCTCGCGGAGCGATGCGTGGCTCGTGCGCGAGGCCAACGCAGTCCCCACCTGACACGTCGTGATGCCGGCGAAGGACATCGTCGTGGCCATCAGGTAGGCGTGGTGCAGCGGAGCCCCGGCCCCGGTCGCGGCGCCAGGGGACCAGCCGGCCCGCAGCAAGACGAAGAAGAAGCCCCCGGCGACCAGCACGGCTTCGAGCAGCCCGAGCCAGAGCCATGCCCGGACGAGCATGGCCCGCGTGAGGATGCCGGTCTCTCGCGAGCGCGGCGGCTGGTCCATCAGGCCCGGCTCGGCCGGCTCGCGGCCGAGGGCGAGCGCCGGCAGCGTCTCGGTGCCGAGATCGATCGCCAGGATCTGGAGCGCGGTCAGCGGCAGGGGGATGGCGCCGCCCGAGAGGGCGAACAGCAGGAACGGCACCATCTCCGGCGTCGCGTGGGCGAAGATGTAGGTGACGAACTTGCGGATGTTGTCGTAGACCGTGCGTCCCTCCTTGACCGCCGCGACGATCGACGCGAAGTCGTCGTCGGTCAGGACCATGGCCGCCGCCTCACGCGCGACATCGGTCCCCGAGGCGCCCATCGCGATCCCGATGTCGGCTCGCCGCAGCGCCGGCGCGTCGTTGACGCCGTCGCCGGTCATCGCGACGGTATGTCCGGCGGCACGCAGCCCATCGACGATCCGCAGCTTCGCCTCCGGCGAGCTGCGCGCGACGATCAGCTCCGGGGCGCTCCGCAGGACGTCGTCGAGGTCGGCATCGCTCATCGCATCGAGCTGCGGCCCGGTCACGACCCGGACGCCCTCGCCGACGATCCCTGCCTCCCGGGCGACTGCCGTCGCGGTCAGGCCGTCGTCCCCGGTGATCACGATGATCCGGATGCCGGCCCGGTGGCAGTCGGCGACGGCGGCGGCGACATGGGCTCGGAGTGGGTCGCGCATCGCGATCATGCCGAGGAAGCAGAGATCCGATTCGGCGGCGTCACGGTCGTCTGCCCGCTGCTGCGAGATCTCGGGGGCCGGTCGCTCCGCAAATCCGAAGACCCGCAGGCCGGCGGCCGCGTAGGCCTCGAAGGCAGCCCGCACCGCGGCCGTGCCGGAGGCGTCCGTCGGTCGCTCCGCGCCGTCGGCGCTGCGCAGCGACGTGCACCGCGCGAGCAGCTCGAGCGGCGCGCCCTTCGCGTGAATCCAGGGTGTCCCGTCGGGCTCGACGTCGAGCGTGGCCATCCGCTTGCGCCGGGCGTCGAACGAGAACGACCGGCGCCGGCGTCCCTCCCGACCGGCCTGGAGTGCCGGCACGTCGAGGCCGAGATCGGCCGCGGCGAGCAGCAGCGCGCTCTCGCTGGGATCGCCGCTTCGCGACCACGACCCGTCGCCGTCCGCCGACAGGGTGGCGTTGTTGCAGAACACGGCAGTCCGCAGCAGTTCGGCGACCGCTCCGCTCGCCGGCTCGATCTGCCCGCCGTCGATCGCCACCGTCGAGCCGTCCTGCCAGAGCGATGTTGCCGCCATCCGTCCCTCGGTGAGCGTGCCGGTCTTGTCCGTGCAGATCACATCGGTCGATCCGAGCGTCTCGACCGCGGTCAGCCGTTTGACCAGCGCGCGTCGCTTGGCCATCCGGCGCACCCCGACCGCCAGCGCCAGCGTGATCGTCGGCAGCAGGCCCTCGGGGACGTTGGCGACCAACAGGCCGATCGCGAAGACCCCCGCGTCAGCAAGGCTCAAGCCGGCGACGAGGTGCCCGACGACGAAGAACGTGACGCCCAGGACGACCGCCACCAATGCGATCAGCTGCGCCGCCTTGTTGACCTGGCGCTGGAGCGGCGAGGTCTCCTCCACGACGGTCTGCGAGAGCGCGGCGATCCGTCCGAGCTGCGTGTGCATCCCGGTGCCGTAGACGACCGCCTTCGCGTCACCGCCGGTGCACAGGGTCCCGGCGAAGACGAGATCCTCGGCCTCGAGGATCGCGGCGGCCGGCTTCGAGCGCTCGGCGGCGCGCGTCACCGGCTGTGACTCGCCGGTCAGCGGTGACATGTCGACCTCGACCGCACCGTCGATCAGGCGCGCGTCCGCCGACAGGCGGTCGCCTTCGGCGAGCAGGAGCAGATCGCCTGGGACCAGTGTCACGGCGTCGATCTCCACCCCCACGCCCCCTCGCCGGACGCGCGCCCGGGGCGGAAGGAGGTCACGCAGTGCCTCTGTCGCGTGCTCGGCCTGGCGCTCCTGGGCGAACGCGAACGCCGCGTTCAACACGATGACGACGACGATCGCCGTGGCCAGGGTCACCACGCCGGTGGCCAGCGAGAGCGCCGCCGCCACCCATAGGAGGAGGGCCAGCGGGTGCGTGAACTGGCCCAGCAGGCTCCGCC
This sequence comes from Solirubrobacteraceae bacterium, assembly GCA_034664295.1. GTDB lineage: Bacteria > Actinomycetota > Thermoleophilia > Solirubrobacterales > Solirubrobacteraceae > Palsa-513. The sequence continues at coordinate 11,348 of JAXDHV010000047.1, forward strand.
AGGCGCGGGATCCGCCCTCCCGTCGGATCGCGTTCTGTCCGACCTGGAGCAGACGCCGCGCGGCCTCGCGCTCGTCGAGTCCGTCGATCTGCGTGCGCAGGTCGGTGAACAGCCGGGGAGCGTCCTCCTCGGGGTCGACGGTCGGCGCCCACGCGTTGCCGGTCGGCGTCGGGGACGGCGTCATCGCGCCGTAAGCCGTGAGCCTGAGTCGAGCTCGGCACGGTCAGTCGCAACCGCGCCGCCGGGTGCGAGCAGCCAGTTGGAGGTCGGGAACTCGACCTCTGTGATGCCGTCGACGAGCCGCTGCGTCGGGGCGAAGCCGTCATGGAAGACGGTGAGCATCTCGGCATTCTCCGGAAGCACTTCGGCGAAGAAGCGCTCGATTCCGTGGAGAGCGGCGACCTCGGCGAGGCGGGCGACCAGATGCGTCCCCAGGCCCAGGTGGTGGAGGTCGTCCGCCACCTCGACCGCGACCTCAGCCCGCCGGGGGCCGGCCCGGACGTAGCACGCGTGAGCGACGATCCGCTGCTGCTCGTCGAGCGCGACGAAGCCAAAATGCTCCGCTCCGTCGGCGCCGGCCGCGCGGTGGGCCTGGGCGGAGAGATTGCAGCAGGCCGTGAAGAAGCGCATGCGCCGCGTCTCGAGCGATAGGCGATCCAGGAACTCCTTGATCAGCAGCTCGTCGGCCGCCCGCACCGTGCGGAGCGCCAACGGCCGACCGTCCCGCAGGAGGAAGAGCTCGCAGGCCGCATCAGCGCACGCGGCGCCCGCGCCGGCCGGCGGCGTCATCGGGCGCCCCCAAGCGTGGGGACGCCGACCTCGGCGTCGACTGCGCTCCGCGCCTCGTCGCTCGCCGCGGCGGCCTGGTCGCTCGCCACCGCGGCCTGGGGGCCGCCGCCGGTGCGGGGAAGCACGAGCAGAACGCACCGGGCGTGGCCCAGGAGGTAGTTGGATGTGCTCCCGTGGACCAGGCGCCGGACGGGCCCGTAGCCACGAGATCCGACGATCAGGAGGTCCACGCCGCGGCTGAAGCTGGCGAGCTCCTCTCCGACGACGCCGTAGACGACGCGACCATCCACTCCGTCGAGCTCTGCGAGCCGCTCCTGGGCCCCGTTGATCGTGAACTCGATGTTCTCCGTCCAGCCGATCCCGAACGGCGAATAGGCGTAGCCCGGCAGTGAGACGACCTGGCAGACCTGGATCGCCGCCCCGCTCCGTCCGGCGAGTTCGCGAGCCGCAGCGAGGGCCGCCCTGCTGTCGGGCTTGCCGTCGTAGGCCACGCCGATGACCGACAGATCCCGCTCGTGCCCGGCGTAGCCGACCGGAGCGACCGCCACGGCGCACGAGGCGCCGTTGAGCGAATCTCGTGTGTCGTCGCCGAGCATCGCGCGCCCGAGGCGGCCGCGGCTGCACGAGCCTACGACCAGCAGATCGGCCGCGTGCGTCTCCGTGAGCCTGTGGAGGCCTTCGCCGGTCGACGCGGCCGTCACCCGCAGCAACCCGACGTCCGGGCCGGCGGCGCGTCGCTCGGCCTCCAGCAGCTTCGTCGTCGCCTCGTGCCCGGCAGCGTCGTATCCGAGCACCAGGTTGCGCTCGAAGATCGGAGCGCCGGCGTCGTCGACATGGCCGAGCGTCAACCTGCCGTCATCTGAGACCAGCTGCCGGGCGAGCGCCACCGCGTCGTGGCCGCCGGAGCGCGTATCTATGCCAACCAGCACATCTTTGAACATCTCGATCTCCTCGGTCATCTGCCAGATTCCGGCAGCTCGGGGTCGGTCAGGCTCAGAGCGTTTGAAGCTCGACCGATCCGGCTCTGTGGTTTCTGTACGGCGATCGTTCCAGCCTACGAAACGCCCGGATCGCGCTCAGCAGGGGTTCGCCGCCGTTTTCGTGGCGCTAACTACGGAGGACTCGCCCCCGGGGCCGGCCACGCCAGGCGGTCCGCGACCGACGCGACGGCAGTGGGGGCGGTGGCGCCGGTACGTAGAAACGCGCAGGCTTCTCGGGCGGATCTCCCGATGCGCGGACGCTGGGGGATTCCTATCGTCGTGGGGCCGCTCGCCTGTGCCGGCAAATCCGACGCAGTCGACGTCTCAGAACCCTGACCAAAGGTAGGCACCTGATGAAGGCACTTGTTTATCACGGTCCAGGCCAGCGCGCCTGGGACACCGTGGACGACCCCACGGTCATCGCGCCGACCGATGCGATCGTGCGGATCGATACCTCGACGATCTGCGGAACCGACCTGCACATCCTCAAGGGCGACGTCCCCGAGACCGTACCCGGGACCGTGCTCGGACACGAGGCTGTGGGCACGGTGGAGGAGGTCGGCGCGGGCGTCAGCACGGTCGCCCCGGGCGACCGGGTCCTGATGTCATGCATCAGCGCTTGTGGGCGCTGTCACTACTGCCGGGAAGCCCGCTACGGGCAATGCCTGGGTGGGGGCGGCTGGATCCTCGGCCACGTGATCGATGGACTTCAGGCCGAGTACGCCCGAGTGCCGTTCGCCGACAACTCCGTCTACAGGGTTCCCGAGCGGCTCACCGACGAGCAGGTGCTGTTCCTCGCCGACATCCTCCCGACGTCCTTCGAGGTCGGCGTGCTCAACGGCATGGTCGCACCCGGCGACGTCGTCGCGATCGTCGGCGCCGGGCCGATCGGCCTGGCGGCGATCCTCACGTCGAGGCTCTACACGCCTGGGTGCGTCGTCGCGATCGACCTCCTCGAAGGCCGACTCGCCGGCGCCCGACGGTTCGGCGCGGACATCGCGATCAACAGCGGGAGCGAGGATGCCGTCGAAGTCGTCATGGAGCTGACCGGCGGACTCGGCGCAGACGTCGCCTTCGAGGCCGTCGGCGCGCCGGAGACCTTCGAGCTCGCCGCCCGGCTGATCCGCCCCGGGGGCAGGCTGGCGAACATCGGCGTCCACGGCCGGCCCGTCGCCCTACACCTGGAGACCCTCTGGCCGCGGGATGTCACCATCACCACCGGACTGGTCGACACGTTCAGCATCCCCCAGCTGATGCGGCTGATCGCCAGCGGCCGCCTTGACCCGTCGATGTTCGCGACTCATCGGTTCTCACTCGACGACACGATGGCCGCCTATGACGCGTTCGCCAACGCGGCGACCACGAACGCCCTCAAGGTCGTGCTTGCCGGCGGCAGGCGCGCGTCGCCGTCCGTGCAGACCGAACGGATCGGGGCGTTGGCGTGAGCCCCGACCAGACAAGCCGAAGGGAGACACCGATGACCGACCGGATCGACGTCCGCTGCACAGACACCGGAACCTGGACCGTCCAGCCCGCCGGCGACGTAGACGCGCTCTCGTCGCACGACTCGGAGACCAGGGCCGAGATGGCAGCTCTCGAGCACGCGGCCGAGCACGGCGAACGCGTGTTGATTTACGATCGCTACCAGCGAGTCCACGACTGCCCGGCATCCGCAGATCGAGCTCACGGCGGCGGCGAGCCACCCGTGAAGCCGTGACCGTTCCCGCCGCATCGAGCGAGCGCCAGTTCCTCCACGTCATCGGTCGGTCCGGCGATCATCCCCACGAAGAGACCCGGGAGGGCATTCCAGCCCGCTGAGCAGGGAGGTTAAGGGGGGCCTTTGGAAGAAGTAGTTGCCGGACTCCGGCAAGCATTCTTGGAAACAAAGGTCCAATGCACCCTCACTCACCCGCGAACACGACGGTCTTCCGCTCGTCGACGAGGATCCGGTCCTCGAGGTGCCAGCGGACCGCCCGGGCGAGCACCGCCCGCTCGATGTCGGCTCCCGTCCGGACGAAGTCGGCGACCGTCGCCCGGTGGCTGACGCGGGCGACGTCCTGCTCGATGATCGGCCCGTCGTCGAGCTCCTCGGTCACATAGTGGGCTGTGGCCCCGATGATCTTCACGCCCCGTTCGTGCGCCCGACGGTAGGGCGCGGCCCCCGGGAAGGCCGGAAGGAACGAGTGATGGATGTTGATCACCGGCACCGCCAGACGATCGAGGAAATCGCCGCTGAGGATCTGCATGTACCGGGCGAGCACGACAAGGTCGCAGCGCCCGACCAGTGCCCCCAACAGCTCCTCCTCGGCCGCCTCGCGCCCCCCCTTGGGAGTTGGGACGTGCGTGAACTCGACGCCCTGGCCGCGCACCTCCTCCTCGAGCACCCGGTGGTTGCCGATCACGCCGACGATCTCCGCGTCGAGCTCACCCCGGCGCCACCGGGAGAGCAGCTCGAACACGCAATGCCCCTCGTGCGAGACGAGGATCCCCACCCGCTTGCGGCGGCCGGGGTAGGCGATCCGCCACTCCATTGCGAACCGCCCAACGACCTCGTCGACGAAGGCTGCCTCGAGCTCGGCCGCCGCACGCTCGAGCCCAGCCAGCTGGAACTCCATCCGCATGAAGAACCGACCGTCCCTCGGATCGCTCGAATGCTGATCGGACGCCGTTATGTTCGCGCCCCGGGCTGCGAGGAAGGCCGATACCGCGGCGACGATTCCCGGCCGGTCGGCGCACCAGATCAGGAGCCGGCCGCCGGCCGACGCGGCCTCGTCGTCGCCTGCGGGTCCGGTCGCACTCACGGCCGCGGAGTCTCGCAGACCCGATCCGGCGAGCCCGCCGGCATCGGTGACCCCGAATCCCCCTCGACCCGGCGGCTCCCGCGATCCTCGGGCGGCGGGCGCTAGGCTGGGCTGAACGTCCACCAAGGAGGCCCGCGATGGCCGCGAAGCCAAAGCTCCACGTATGCAGCATCGACACCGGCGGCCCGAAGATCCACCCGTGTCGTCGAGCTCACGAGGCCCTCGAGGCCGCCGGCATCGCCCATACGAGCGCCGTCTTCGGCAAGAACAAGCCGTTCGGCCTGTTCTCGAAGGGAACCCGACCCGAGCTCAAGAAGCTGAGCGGTCAGGAGAAGCTCCCGGTCCTCGAGCTGCCCGGCGGCGAGACGATCAACGGCAGCTCGAAGATCGTCGCCTGGGCCAAAGCCAACGCAGTCGCGGCATAGGCCGCGGGAAGGAATCCGATGCCCCCTGCTCCACGACTCACGCTCTTCGCCTGTGACCTCGGCGAGGACGGCCCGAAGTCCCACCCCTGCCGGATCGCCGCCGACGGACTCCGTCACGCCGGAAACAACTTCGAGCTGCTCACCCTCGACCGCACCGGCCCCGGCCGGACGACCGCCAAGGGAAGCCGGCCCGAGCTGCTCAAGATGACCGGGCAGGAGAAGCTCCCGGCGCTCCGCCTGATCGACCAGACGACGATCATCGTCGGCAGCAAGGAGATCGCCCACTGGGCCGAGCACCACGATCGCTCGACGATCGGCAAGCCCGTCCCCGTGCCCGGCGCGCCGAGCGGCAGGCCGAAGCAGGACGAGTCGGGCAACCGCATCTGAGCCGACGTGACGAGATCGCTCTCCCTTGCCGCGTTCGCCGCGGCGGTCGTCTTGGGTGGCTGCGGCGGCGGCTCACCAACCCCGGCCTCGCCGCCCCGGCCCGCCGCCAGGGAGATCGCCGCAACCCGGCAGACCGCGGCGCCCGCAGCCACGCCCCCGGCCACCGCCGCGGCCGAGGCCAGGCCGACACCCAGGGCCGCCGTCGCGAGGCCCGCACCCGTCGTCGGACCGCCGCCGATCGTCAAGAGCTACATCCCGTTCGGTCAGAAGCGCAAGAACGAGACAAGGGCGTATTCGCGCGAGCACTACGGCCTCGACACCTACCGCCTGACCGACCCCCACCTCGTGATCTGGCATTACACCGAGACCTCCGACTACCCGAGCGTGTTCAACACATTCTCAAATGACCTGCCGGACGTCGAATTCCATGAGCTTCCACAGGTCTGCGCCCACTTCGTTGTCGACACCCACGGCACGATCCATCAACTCGTTCCGCTCGGGATCATCTGCCGTCACGTCGTCGGCCTCAACTACACGGCGATCGGAATCGAGATCGTCGGCCGATCCGATCAGCAGGTGCTCGGCAACTCGCGGCAGTTCCGGGCGGCCGCCCTGCTGACGCGTTGGCTGCGGTGCCGATCGGCGATTCCCATCCGCGGGGTGATCGGCCACAACGAGAGCCTCCAGAGCCCGTACTACCGGGAGCTCGTGCCGGCCTTCCGCGGCCAGACCCACGGCGACTTCAACCGCGCCGACATGAACGTCGTCCGGGCCCGCCTGGCCGCCCTTCCCTGCAGCGGCTGACCTCAGCCAGGCCACCGACCGTCGGCCTTGGCCCGCTCGACCTCGGCCACGCCGGCCGGGTGCATCCGACCGGCGGCGCTCAGGCGCTCGACCCGCCTGACGTTGCTCTGCGACCAGTTGCTCCGCGCCCGGCGGGGCGTGAACCGCTGGAGATAGGTCGTCTCGTCCCGGCGCCTGTTCTGCCCGTCGACCCATCCGTGGGCGACGGCCTCCTCGACCGCCGGCTCGTAGGTCAGGCTCGTCGGCCGGGTCGTGCCCTTCTTGGCCAGCACGAGCCAGACCCCGTCCGGTTCGCCGTGGTGCTCACCGAGCCAGGCCCGCCAGCCCGCGGCGTCCTGGGTCATGAGCTCGGGGAGATCGGCGGGCATCGATCAATCCTCTCAGCTGATCATGTTCTTTCGGAGCGGCCACGGCGGCCGCGGCCGGCCGGTGGGCCAGCGGACGCAGTTGGAGTCGGCCGGCGATCTGTGATGGGATGCGCCGGTGACCGCGGCTACAGAGCTGCGCGGGGACGGGGTCGTCCTGGTGCCCGTCGCCGCCGAACATGTGCCCGAGCTGCGGCGGATCCTGCGGACGCCGGAGGTCCGCCGGAGGTCCGCCGGCGGTGGGGCGACGAGGAGGCCGAGTCGGCCGACTGGCCGTTTGACGACCCGTGGTCGACGCCGTTCGCGGTCCTGATCGGCGGAGCGCTCCGCGGGTTCATCCAGTACGGCGAGGAGGAGGCCGAGATGTACAGGTCCGCGTCGATCGACATCTTCCTCGAGGCGACCGTCCACGGCCTGGGACACGGGCGAGCGGCGATCGTCGCGCTGGCCGAGCACCTGATCGACGACCGCGGTCACCACCGTCTGACGATCGACCCGGCCGCCGACAACCAGGCGGCGATCCGCTGCTACGCGTCGGTCGGCTTCCGGCCGGTCGGGATCATGCGGGAGTACGAGCGCGACGCCGACGGCCCGGGCTGGCACGACGGCCTGATGATGGACCTGCTCGCCGGAGAGCTCCGGCGCGAGCCTGTGACCGGACCGCGATGACCGACGTGGCTCCTGCGGACCGGCTGGCCGACGGGGATTCGATGATCACGGCGCGCGGCCTGACCAAGTCGTACGGGCCGGTGCGGGCGCTCGACGGCGTCGACCTGCGGGTCGCGGCCGGGACCGTCCTCGGCCTGCTGGGGCCGAACGGCGCCGGCAAGACGACGGTCGTACGCGTCCTGACGACACTCCTGCGTGCCGATGCCGGGACGGCCCGGGTCGCCGGGCTGGATGTCGTCTCGCAGGCGGCCGAGCTGCGCGAGAAGATCGGCCTGGCCGGGCAGTACGCGGCGATCGACGAGAACCTGACGGGTCTCGAGAACCTGACGATGGTCGGGCGGCTCTACGGCGCGCCGCGTGGTCGGGCAAAGGCCCGCGGACGGGAGCTGCTCGACCGCTTCGACCTGCTCGAGGCGGCCGACCGGCCGGCGAAGACCTACTCCGGCGGGATGCGCCGGCGCCTGGACCTGGCCGCCGCGCTGGTCGCCAAGCCGCCCGTCCTGTTCCTCGACGAGCCGACGACCGGCCTCGATCCGCGGAGCCGGATCCTCCTCTGGGAGACGATCGAGGGGCTCGTCGGCGAGGGGACGACCGTGCTCCTGACGACTCAGTATCTCGACGAGGCCGACCGCCTTGCTGACGCGATCGCCGTGATCGACCATGGCCGGGTGATCGCCGAGGGCACGCCCGACGAGCTCAAGGACCGGGTCGGCGGCGCCCGCCTGGAGGTCACGCTAGCCGATCGGCTGCAGGCCGCCCTGGCGATCGGCGCGCTCGCCTCGATGTCCGAGGAGCGGCCGACGATCGACGGCGCGGTCGTCCGCGTCGGCCTCCCGGCCGGTGGGGCGCGGATCGTCGAGGCCGTCCGCCGGCTCGACGCGGCGGGTGTCGGGGTCGATGACATCGCCCAGCGGCGGGCGACGCTCGACGACGTCTTCATGTCACTGACCGGCCGCGTCGCCGACGCCCCCGAGGACGAGGAGGCGGCGTGAGGACCGGCCTCGGGCGCCTCGTCTCAGACACGCTGGTGATCGCCGAGCGGAACCTCGTCCGCCTGCCGCGAGCCCCCGACCTGCTGCTCGCGTTCACCGTCCAGCCGGTCATGTTCGTCCTCCTCTTCCGCTACGTCTTCGGCGGGGCGATCAAGACGCCGGGGTTCGCCTACGCCGACTACCTGATCCCCGGGATCATCGTCCAGAACATCGCCTTCGGTGGGTTCGTGACGGCGCTCGGCCTCAACGAGGACCTCCACAAGGGACTGATCGATCGGTTCCGCTCGCTGCCGATGGCCCGCCCGGCGGTGCTCGCCGGCCGGACGCTGGCCGACGTCGTGACGAACAGCCTCTCGGTCACCGTCCTCCTGATCACCGGCCTGCTGATCGGCTTCTCCTTCCACACCGACGTCCTCCACGTCGCCGCCGGGGTCGGCGTCCTCCTCCTGTTCGGCTACGCCTTCTCGTGGGTCTTCGCCTTCCTCGGGCTCCTCGTCTCCTCGCCGGAGGCGGCCAACTCGGTCGGCTTCATCGCGGTCTTTCCGCTGACCTTCATCTCATCGGCCTTCGTACCGGTCGCGTCGATGCCGACGGTGCTGCGGGACTTCGCCCAGGTCAACCCGTTCACGATCACCGTCGACGCGATCCGCTCGCTCTGGCTCGGGACGCCGGCCGGGCACAACGTCTGGGGGGCGATCGTCTGGGCGCTCGTGATCCTCGCCGTCTTCTCGCCGCTCGCGGTCGCCCGCTACCGCCGGGCCGCCGGAGGCTGAGACCCGAGTCGAGACCGAGGCGCAGACCCAGAGGCAGACCGGAGGCTGAGCCGGAGGCCACCGACCTCGGCGATAGGCTCCGCTGGCGATGCTCTCAGAGAACGCCGAAGTCGTCCGCGGGATGCTGGATGCCTGGAACCAGCGGGACGCCGACGCCGCGTTCGCCTTCATGGCGCAGGACGCGGTCGAGGACTGGTCGCGGTCGATCGGCCCGATGCAGGGGGTCTTCGACGGTCACGCGGAGATCCGTGGACACTGGCGGCTCTTCTGGGACGTCTTCGCGTCGATCGAGCTCGTCCCCGAGGAGTTCATCGAGACCGGAGATCGCATCGTCGTGCCTCATCTGGTCGAGGCCCGCTCGCGCGGGGGGGTCGAGACGAAGGCGCGCGGCGCGCTCGTCTACGAGCTCGACGGCGGCCGCGTGACCCGGTCGACGATCTACCAGGATCGAGCCGAGGCGCTCGCCGCGGTCGGCTCCTCGGACTAGGGGGCGGAAGCCGCGATCACCCAGCCTGGGAGAGCGCGGACTGGAGCGATTCGGCAAACCCCTCGCTCGTGTACGTCGCCCCGCTCAACAGGTTGACCGAAGCGCTCTGCGCGCTGAGCGCCTCGCTGCGCAGGAGCGGCTCGGCCTGCGAGCTGATCTCCCGCGACCTCGCCCGGTCGGTGGGCACGGCGAGAAAGGTGATCGCGCTGATCCGTCGACCGGACACGACGACGGCGACCTGGACGGGCCCGAATCGCGTCTGCACGGTCTGACCGGTGTAGCTCCCGGACCTCGGCGACGCCGTCGTCGCTGCGGCAGGCGGCTGTGAGACAGTCGCCGGGCGACTCGAGGTCGCGACCGGCTCGTGGCCGCCGCACCCGGCGAGCAGGACGGCCGCGGGCGCGGCGGACAGGAGAACGCGAAGGCGAACGCGGGCGCATTCACGAGTCGTCTCCACGCGCAGCGCGATCCAGGGGCGGTCGGCCATCGTCTGACTATTGCACCCGATGCCGGGCGAACCCCGGCGTCGTGAGGACGCGGCCCTCGTCGGTGATGACCATCGCGTCGTACTCGGCGAGCGTCCCGCACCATGCGCCGGCCCCGGGGCCCATCGCGAAGGCAGCGGTCGCGTAGGCGTCTGCCGTCGCGACCGACCGGCCGACCACGGTCACCGAGAGGACGCCCTCGGGGGGTTGACGGCGGTGCGGATCGATGATGTGGGCGCCGCGCTCGTAGGCCCCCGACGTCGCGACGCCGAGGTCGCTCACCGCGAGGACCGCGGCGACCGCGTTCCGGTCGAGCGGGTGCTGGATGCCGACGCGCCACGGCCCGCCCTGGGGAGCCTCGCCGCGAACGAGGACGTCGCCGCCGGCGTTGATCGAGAAGCTCTCGAGGCCGCCGCGCTCGAGGACGCGGGCGGCACCGGCGATCGACCATCCCTTGACCAGGCCGGACGGGTCGACGCCGTAACCGGGGGCGCAGGCCTCGGCGTCGAAGTAGCCGCCGGTCTCCTCGCGAAGCGACACGCACCGGGCGAGCACCGACCGGAGCGCCGGGTCGGCGTCCGCAGGGGCAAGCTCTCCCCGGTTGAGCCGGCTGATCTCGCTGTCGAGCCGGTAGGTGCTGAACATCCGATCGACGAGATCCAGCCACGCGTAGGCCCGATCGACGACCGCCATCCGGGCGCCGGCGTCGCAGACGTCGATGATCACCGGCATGCCCATCACATGCTCGACCCGATGGAGCGCCGCATGACCGGCGGGCGCGACCGCCGCTGAAGGGCTCACACGTGGGCCTTCGTCAGCGCGTACTGGAGGCTCGAGTCGAACGCTCGGCTGGTCAGCGTCGCTCCCGACACGTTGTTGATCCTCGCGCTCTGTGCCCGCAACGCCTCGCTGCGGAGCGCCGGCACCGCCCGGCCGTTGATCTGCGCCGAACGAGGCCGCTCGGTCGGCGCGATCGCCGAGACTCCCGTGACCCTCCGGCCGCTCACGGTGATCGTGACCCGGACGGTTCCCCACCGCATCGTCACCGATGATCCGTGGTAGACCTTCGACGAGGCCGCGAGGGCGACCGGAGTCGCTGAGAGCGCCGGACCGATCGTGGTCAGGGCGAGCGCGGCCGTGAGGGTTCTCGAGGGTGTCTTCATGTCGTCGGATTCCTTTCGTCGTTCATGCGGCGAGCGCGAAGCGCTCACAGTGGATCTGGCGTGGGGGCACTCCGGCGGCCCGCAGGCTCGATCGAACGGCCGCCATCATCGCCGGCGGACCGCAGACGAAGACCTCCCGCTCGAGCAGATCGGGAACGAGCCGGCCGAGCGAGTCCGCCGAGAGCAGGTCGGCTGCCGTCGGGTCACGGTGGTCGCCGACGAGGCGGTGGACCCGGCTCGCCCGGCGCTCGGCGATCCGGTCGAGCTCGTCGGCGAAGACGATCTCGTCCTCGGAGATCACCCGATGGATCAGCTCGGTCCCTCGAGGGAGCTCCTCGAAGAGGCAGCGCAGCGGGGTGATCCCGATCCCACCGGCGATCAGGACGGCCGGGCGCTCGCCGGCGAGGGCCGCCGTGAAGCGACCGAACGGCCCCTCGGCGAGCACGCGGGTCCCCGGCCGCACAGACGCCAGACCGCCGGTGAAGCGACCGACGTCCTTGACGGTGAGGCGTAGGGATCGGCCGTCGGGGAGCGCCGAGAGGGAGAACGGATGCGACTGCCACCAGCGGCCGGCGTCGAGAAACCGCCAGAGCATGAACTGGCCGCCGCGGGCGTCCAGCCGATCGAGGTTCCGGCCGGTCAGGTGGACCGAGACGATTCCGGGCGCCTCGGGCACGACATCGGTGACGCGGAGCCCGTAGCGGATCGCCGCGACCGCCGGTCTGAGCACCCGGAAGGCGAGCAGGAGGGCGAGCGTGACGACGTAGAGGGCGATCCAGTAGTCGGCCTGGCCCGCGTTCGCCGTGAACTCGTTGCCGGTCGGGATCTGGTGGAGGTAGCCGAGCGCGATCGCGACGTAGATCGTCAGGTGGAGGCTGTACCACGCCTCGTAGGGCAGTCGACGGCTGACGATCACCAGCGAGGAGACGACGATTCCGACCATCAGGACGGTCCCGATCGTCGCCGTGATCATCCCCGGGTAGCTCGACAGCAGCGTGCTCAGCTCGTGGGGAATCGAGATCTGGTCGGTCCCGGCGTAGCCGATCGTGATCAGCACGGCGTGGGCGACGATCAGGCTGATGCAGATCTTCCCGTTGCGCCGGTGCCAGACCGTCAGCCGATCGAACCCGACGAGCCGCTCGAGCGGCGGCAGCCGGGCGAGGAGGAGGACCTGGACGAGAGCGAGGTACGTGCCGAGCAGGCCGGTGATCCGGCCGGCGCTCGTCCAGACGTCAGCCGCTGCGTGAACGCCGGTGATCCCGCCGCCGTGCAGCCACAGCCAGACGATCGCCGCGGCGTTGGCGAGGAAGACGACCCAAACGAGCGTCTCGACGAGCCGCGCCGGAACCCGGAGGGCGCGGCGGCGGGAGGATGCGACCGACGAGATCTCGAGTTGGGCTCGGTCGGTGGACATCGGGCATTCGATCAAACGACATCCGGTTAAGGGCCGCCTAAGCGATCTGTGAGTCGTCTCTAACAGTCTCGTTATGATCGCCTGAGAGTTTGCGGAACCGCCCCGCGACCGAGCGCGACCTCGCCAGGAGCCGAAACGTGGAACGTCCAGACGTAGGAGGCCTGTCGCGGCGGGCGCTCGGAGGGCTCGTCGGCGTACCGTCGGCCGCCGCCCGGGTCCCGGAGCTCGTCGAGAGGGCGCTCGACCGGCTGATCTCGATCGACACCGGCCTCGGGAGGATCGAGCAGTCGCTCGGGCTCCTGAAGGTCCTCCCGGAGCTGGCCAAGACGGTCGCCCGGGTCGACAGGCACTTGGTCGCGCTCGACGAGACGGTCGACGGACTCGAGCGGCGCGTGAAGTCCCTCGGACGGGCGCTCGCACCGATCGGAGGGGCGATCAAGGGCCTCGATGGCGACCTCAAGGCCCTCGACGAGTCGGTCGGCCGGGTCCACGCGACGACGAGCGAGATCCGCGGTGATATCGGCACGATCCGGCCGGACGTCGCCGAGATCGGCGGCCAGTCGATCGGCCGGCTGGTGCTCAGGATCGACCAGCTCCAGGCGACGCTCGACGAGCTCAAGGAAGTCGTCGAGAAGGCTCGGGCCGGCGAGGCCTGACGCCGGGCGCGCCTCAGGTCTGGGGCGTGAGGTCCATGTCGTCGGCGCGCCTCAGGTCTGGGGCGTGAGGTCCATGTCGTCGGTCTCGAAGACGACGCCGTTCGGCTCGAGAATCACCCGCCGGGGACCGGCCTCGACGACACCGGCACGATGGGCGGCCAAGCCGAGCTCGGCCGCCGCGGCGACCACCCGATCGGCGTTGCCGGCGGCGCAGTAGACGGCGTAGCCACAGCCCATGTTGAAGGTCGAGTAGGCGACGGCGCTCGACATCTCGGTTGCGCCGACCAGGAACTCGAGGACCTCGGGAACCGGCGGGAGGTCGGTGATCCGGTAGGTGAGCTCACGCGACGGGCGCATCAGCTTGAGCATTCCGTGACCGGTGATGTGGCTGAGGTAGTGGATCGGGAGCTCGGCGTTTCCGAGCGACTCGACGAGCCGGGCGTAGATGATCGTCGGGTCGAGCAGCGCCTCCCCGTAGGTCCGGCCGCCCGGCAGCAGGGTCGCATACCCGTCGGCCAGCTCGCCGGCGATCAGCCGGGCGAGGGACGCCCCGTTCGCGTGGAGGCCGCTGCTGGCGACGAAGACGATCTCGTCGCCCGGCCCAAGGTCGCCGCCGAGGATCGCCGGCCTGCCGTTGGGCACCGCGCCGACCGCGCTGCCGGCGAGCTCGATCTCCGACGGGCTGACGAGCCCCGACAGCGATGGCGACTCGCCGCCGCCCCAGACGGCTCCGGCGTCCTCGCAGCCACGCCGCCACCCGGCGAGGAGCGCCTCCTGGCGGTCGAGCCGGTGGTACCAGTCGGACCCGCCGGTCGCGAAGTAGGCGTTGACGACGAGCGGGAGGGCGCCGACGCAGCAGAGGTCGTTGACGATCGCCCCGACCGTGTCGTAGGCGACGTCGGCGAAGCGGTTGATCCCGAGCGTGTCGAGGACCTGGCGGGCGATGATCGATTTCGTCCCGAGCCCCTCGAGCACGAAGGCGATCGTCTGGCCGGCGAGCTCGAAGACGAACGCCGGCTCTCCGCGCGAGGCGTCGACCGCCGATCCGGCGCGGGCGTCGAGCAGGTGGGATGTCGCCAGTGCCTCGGTCAGCGCGAGGCGCTTGCCGGCGTCGAGCGCCGCATAGTCGACTCCGGCCGCCTTGTAGGCCGACGCGCCCCGCGCCGGCGGGGATCTCGGGTCGCCGGGCTGGGACGGGTGATCGACCAAGAGGGCCAGCCTACCGGCGGGGCCGGTGATAGCGTCAGTGGTTATGACCTGCACGTCTCGGATCGCGACGGTGACCGCCTGGCTCGAGGCTCGCCTCGACCCTGCCGCTCGAGCGCCCGGTGAGTCCCGCTCCCGGGTCTCGGTGTGACCCCGGCGTGTTGCGGCGGCCAGGTCGGCGAGCTGCCGGTGAGCCGGCGATGAGCGACCCGCGCCTCCCCCTGGTGCTCGCCGAGCTCCGCGAGTGGGAGGCGGCCGGCCTGATCGCGAAGGCCTGGGAGGTCGAGGAGATCGACGGCCAGCTCGCCGGCATGCTCGGCGAGCTCCGCAACCACCTCAGCCCGACGACCCGGTCCGGCGTCGAGCCCCGGTGGTTCCTGGTCACCCGGACCCCCCGCGGAGTCCGGAGCATTCGCGTCTTCGATCACGAGGACCCCGCCAAGCAGGCCTTCGAGTCGGAGGAGCGGTGGGTCAAGGCCAACCCCGAGCACGGCGTCGACTGCGCCCTGTTCGGCGCGACCCACCTCTCCCAGATCGTCGTCGCCCACACCGAGTGGTTCGACCCGCGTCCGGCCGGGCCGCCGCCGGCGTCCGGCGAGGATCCGGTCGGCGAGACGTCGCCCGAAGCCGACGGCTGACTCACCCGCCGGCGGGCCCTTCGCCGCGCGACTCGCCATCGAACAACTCGACGGCATCCGAACGCCGGAAGACCTTCGCCAGGCCGCCGCCCTCCGCCCGCCCTTCGTAGACGCCGATCTTGTCGCTGTCGGGGTACACGCAGATCTCCGGCACGCCGCCCAGGCTGAAGATCAGCAGGCGGACGGACTCCGCCGTACGGTTGGTCAGCTGGTGGGCTCCCCGCTCGCCGGCCGCGAAATCCACGACCTCCCCGGGCTCGAGGACGCGCCACCCGTCCGGCGTGCGCAACGACGGCTGGCCGGCGAGGACGAACAGCAGCTCCTCCTGGACGTAGTGGAAGTGGTACGGGGCGTTCGCCTGGCCGGGGGGCAGCTCCCACAGGCTCGCGGCCAGCCGCTCGGCCCCGGCTTGGCGCCCGATCCAGGCCCGTCGACTCTCGAAGCCAGGATGCTCGCGAGGCGCGTCGAATTCCGGCTCGAAGATGTTCGGCATCTTGCGTCCTCCCACGGTCGTCGTCACGTGATTGCCGCTCCAGCCTCCCACTCCCGCTCAGAAGACTCGCTGGTAGCGCTCGACGTACGCCGTTCCCGGGTCCCCGTAGCGGGCGATCAGCCGGCGGAAGTCACCCACCGCCCTGGCTCGGCTGCCCAGATACGTCACGAGCAGCTCGAGTCTCCCGTCGCTCGTCACCCGGTCGAACCCCACGCCGATCTCCCGGTCCCGGAAGGGCAGATGCTGAAGGACGGGTCGCTCGTCGAGCAGGCGTCGATGCTCGCGTCGAAGCCCCGGGTCCACCCGCTCGGCGTCCGCCTGGACGGGCGTCGGCCGACGACCGGCCGGACCGACCGCCGGCGAGGCTTCCACAGGACGTCCCGGAGTCCGATCGACGCGCAGTGGCACCGCCGGTGGGGAGCGACCGATCTGCCCGTGCCGGCGAGCGGAGTGCATCCCCAGCAGGAGCCCGATTCCCGCCACGACGACGACGACGAACGGCCGCCCCCAGCTCACGCCGGGCTCGCATATCCGTAGATCGGCGCCGGCGCCCCGCACCCCCGCTGGACGGCCGCCGGCGCACACGGGCCGGTCCGCATCACCCGACCCGCGAAGTTCCCGTTGATGATCGTGATCTCACCGTCCGGGAGGACGCTCTCGACGATCGCCACGTGCACCGACGTGCTCGTGCTCTGCGGCCCGCTCCCGAAGAACACCGCCCACCCCGGCTGTGGCGTGACGTCCGGCCCGAAGACCCCCGTGTGGGCGGCCGCCCACTCGTAGAACCCGCCCGAGAAGCCGATCGACGGGACCCCGACGCCCGCGTGGCGCCAGACCCACGTCGCAAACAGCGAGCACCACTCCTCGCACGGCCCGTACGGCTGGCACGACCCCCGCGCCACGACCCCGACCTGGCTCTGGGCGACCGCGACGATCGATGCGCCCGCCGCCCCGACCGCCGGCCCGCCCTGACCCACTGCCCCCGAGCACTCCCCGCCCCCCGGGAGCATCGGGGCGTTCGCGTCGACGCTCGTCTGTGCGCTCACCATCCCATTCCGGCCGGGTTCGATCCTCACCAGGCCCGACCAGTTCGGCCCGAGCCCGAGCGCCTCGCGCGTCGTCGTCCACAGGTCGATCGCCCGCGGATGCCCGCCGATCGACGCTCCCCCGACTCCGATGTCACGCTTCTCGGCGATCACGCTCCGCCCACCCGGTCCGGTGATTCGCAGCTCGGTCAACGGCGCCAGCGCCCGACCGAGCCCGAGTGCCGCGCCGATCGCGTTCGCGTCGGCCTGGTCGGCATCGGCCGCCGAGTGCAGCCCGAGCTCGGCAAACCCGTAGTGGCCGGCCAGCCCCAAGCCGAAGGCCCCGGCCCCCTGGTCGTCATACACCGTCGCGGCCACAACCGCCCCCGACCCGACCGGGAGCGTCGTCTCCTGCCCACCCACGCAGGCCGCCGCCGCCGGCCGAGCCACGCCGAGGACCACGATCGCGCCGAGCGCCAGCAGGAGGACACAGACCGCTCCAAACCCGCCAAGGCAACACCAGACCAGCTTCTTCATCGCCACCCATACCGACGCCCGGCCGCCGGCGGGACGCTCAGGCGGCGGGACGCCAGGCCGGCAGCTCGAGCCTCAGCTCGGCGCCCCCCAACAACTCGCTCGCGCCGGCGCTGACCGCCCCGTGGTGCGCGTCGGCGATCGCCCGGACGATCGCCAGGCCCAGGCCGCTCCCCCCGTGCGCCCGAGACCGGCCGGCGTCGACCCGGTAGAAGCGCTCGAAGACCTGCTCCCGCTCGGCCGCCGGGATGCCCGGCCCGTCGTCTGCGACGACGAACACGACCCGCTCCTGCAGCCCAACGACGTCCAGGCGGATCCTCCCCGCCGGTCGCGACGTGTGGTCGATCGCGTTTCCAACCAGGTTCCGGACCGCCTGCGCCAGCCGATCCGGATCGGCTCTCAGCCGCCCCGGCGGGACCGGTCCCAGCTCGTAGGAGCGCTCCGCCAGGTGGCCGACGCTCTCCCACAGCTCCCCGACGAAGGCCTGCAGATCGAGCTCGTCGGTGTGGATGAAGTCGCCCCGGTCGGACTGCGCCAGGACCAGGAGGTCGTCGACCAGCCGCGCCGTCCGCGCGACCTCTCCAGTCACCAGCCGCTCGACCCGGCGGATCTCCTCCCGGCTCGGGTCGTCGGTCTCCGCGAGGACCTCCAGCTGACCGGCGATCACCGTCAGCGGCGTCCGCAGCTCGTGGGACGCGTCCGCGATGAACTCACGCTGCCTCCCGAACGCCGCGGCCAGGCGGTCGAGCATGTGGTTGAAGGACTCCGTCAGAACCCGTACCTCCCGGCTCGGTCTGCCCGACAGCGTCATTCGCGGGGCGAGCTCCCCGTCGTCGACCCGGGCCGCCACGCTTGCCATCCGCCGCAGCGGCCTCGAGAAGACGGCGCCCGCGAGATACGACGCGATCAGCGCCAGGCCGAGTGCCACCGCGCCCGCCACGACGAACGCCCCGGCGATCCCACGCTCGGCCCGCGTCACGGTCACAAGCGGCTCGCCGGCCCCCGCGACGACCCGCATCCCGGCGATCTCGACCGGCCGCTCGGCCAGGCGCATCGCCCCGACGTCCGGCAGGACCCGGGTCGAGAAGCCGTCGTGCTCGACGAGCAGGTCCCGCCCGAGCCTGTTCTCCGCCGCCTGCTCGCTCGCCCCCTCCCCATCGTCGGGCGTCCCGCCTCCGAAGACCTCCGGATGGTTGCTCAACGTCCCGCCTCCCGGGACGATCACGAAGATCAACGACGACGTCGCCTTGAACGGCTGGCTCTGGACATACCGAGCCGAGGCCGCCAGCACCGACTTCGGCGACCCCGGCGGGAGTCCCCGCAACGTCTGCAAGAGGCCGGTCACGTCGCCCGTCACATCCCGGTCGATCTCCCTGCGCAGCTCGCTCCCCGTCTCCCGGTAGACGACGACGAAGGTCACCGCCGACACACCGATCACGACCCCCGCGACCCATCCGGCGAACCGCCATCGGATGCTCCCCGGCACCCTCAGCCCCCTCACCCGACCCACCCGACCCCGAAGTCGCTCACTCGGCCTCGTCGAGCCGGTAGCCGACCGACCTGATCGTCGCGATCGGCGCCCGGCCTCCCGAGCTGGTCAGCTTCCGGCGGAGGTAGCCGACGTACACGTCGACGACGTTCGTCCCCGGGTCGTGGTCATACCCCCACACCGCCCGGAGGATCTGCTCCCGCCCCAGCACCTGGCCGGCGTTGTGGACGAGGTAGGCCAGCAGCTCGAACTCCGTGCTCGACAGGTGCACCCGCACGCCGTTCTGGCGAACCTCCCGGCTCAGCAGATCGAGCTCGAGCTCGCCGTTGCGGAGCCTCGTCGACGCGCTCTGGCGCGCCACCCGCAGATGCGTCCGGATCCGCGCGGCCAGCTCGGCCACCGAGAACGGCTTGACCACGTAGTCGACCGCCCCCGCATCCAACCCTCCCACCCGATCCTCGACCTCACCCCGCGCGGTCAAGACGATCACCGGCAGGCCCGGCCTCCTGCGCCGGAGCACCTCGAGGATCTCGAGGCCGCTGCGCTTCGGCAGCATCAGGTCGAGCACGACGAGCTCGACCCCCTCCCCCAGGGCCAGCCCGAGACCCTTGTCGCCGTCGAGCGCCGACGCCACCTCCAGCCCGCCGGCCCGCAGCCCCCGTTCGACGAAGTCGACGATTCCCGGCTCGTCCTCGATCAGGACGATCTGCGCCACCAGCCGATCATAGGTCCCGCCCCCCGGCCGAGTCGCATCTATCGGAGATCTCTCATCTTCCGGTGACCATCCCTTTACCCGCCGCAGAGACACTCGTCGCATGACGATCGGGACCGACAGGCCCATCGGCGGCCTCCTCACCGGCGGCGGGGTCGACGGAAACCAGCAGCTCACGACCGTCGTCGGCGCCCTCCTGATCGGCCTGCTCGCCGTGATCGCCCTGACCCTCGTCCGGATGCACCAACTCGTCTGGGTCCACCTCTTCGTCGGCCTCGCCCTGATCGGCCCGGTCGTCGTCAAGCTCGCTAGCACCGGCTACAGGTTCGTCCGCTATTACGCCCGCGACCCCGCCTACCGGCGGAAGGGGCCCCCCGAGCTCGTCCTGCGCCTGCTCGGTCCCGGACTTGTCCTCACGACGATCGCCGTGCTCGCCAGCGGGATCGTCCTCATGCTCGACGGCCCCGCCAGCCCGGGAAGCTGGCTCGAGATCCACAAGGTCAGCTTCATCGTCTGGGGCGTCCTGATCGCCGTCCACGTCCTCGGCCACCTCCCCGCGATCGCTGCCGCACTCCGCGACTCCGGTCCCCGGCGCTCCGCCCACCGGACGCCGGGCGGGCTCGGGCGGGGGCTCGCCCTCGCCGGCGGGCTCGTCGGCGGCCTGCTGCTCGCGACCCTCCTCGTCCCCGATTTCGCCGCCTGGACCACCGGCCTTCCGTTCACCAACCGCTGATGACCGATCGCCCACCGACCCATACACCGGCCCGCCGCGATGCGGCCGTCCGCCGCCTGCGCACGGTCAACCGCAGCCTGATCGGACTCGCCGTCATCAGCGGCGCCGTCATCACCGACGTCGCCGCCAATGCCTTCCCCGGACGGACGATCAAGACCGTCGCCTCCGGAGCCACCACCACCGCGACCGGGAGCACGGCGTCCGTCACGACGGCCAAGCACCGCCGTCACCGGACACGTGCGAGCGTCGCCGCGCTCGCGCCGCCGGCCAGCCCGCCCGTCTCCGCCGCGTCGACCAACCTCCCGGTCACCTCGGCCGGGTCCTCCGACTCGTCGGGCGGATCCTCGGGCTCGTCGGGCGGGTCCTCGGGCTCGTCGGTCGCCGCCGCGCCCGCCGCGCCCGCCGCGCCCGCCCCGGTCGTCTCCGGCGGGTCCTGATGGCGACCGCGGTCGTCGACCGCCGTCCGCGCGACCCGTTGACCGCCCGCTGGGAGGCGCTCGGGACGAGCGTCGTCGTCCAGGTCACCCAGGCCGACGCCCTCGAGGCCGTGATTCGGATCGTCGACGCCGAGCTGCGGGCGATCGACAACGCGGCAAGCCGCTTCAGGCCGGACTCCGAGCTCGAACGGCTGAACGCCGCCGGCGGGCGGCGCCTCCTCGTCAGCCCGCTCCTCCTCGACGCACTCGCCGCAGCAATCAGGGCGGCCGAGCTGACCGACGGGGCCGTCGATCCGACGCTCGGCGACGCCCTCGTGCTCGCCGGCTACGACAGGGACTGGCGCCAGCTCGACCCGCCGGCCGACCCGCCGGCGGGCCCGCAGGCCACGGCACCGTGGGGCTCCGGGACGGACGCGGACACGCGCGCTGGGCGAGCGCTCCGGCCACTGCTGCTCACGGTCCGTCGGGCCCGTTCGTGGGAGCTGATCGAGCTCGAGCGCGACCCGCCGGCGGCCCGCCTGCCGGGCGGGATCCGTGTCGATCTCGGGGCGACGGCCAAGGCGCTCGCCGCCGACCGCGCCGCCGACGCCGCGGCCCGAGAAGCCCGAGTCGGCGTGCTCGTCAGCCTCGGCGGCGACATCGCGACAGCCGGCCGCGCACCCGACGCGGGGTGGCTGGTACACGTCACCGACGACCACCGGTCTCCGCCGACCGGCGATCCGGCCCCAGCCCAGGCCCCGGCCCCAGGCGCGGCCCGAGCCCCAGCCCCAGCCCCAGCCCCAGCCCCAGGCCAGACGATCGCGATCTCGTCGGGCGGACTGGCCACGTCGAGCACCACGGTCCGCCGGTGGAATCATGCCGGCAGGACGATGCACCACATCCTCGACCCCCGCGACGGCCGGCCGGTCGACCGGGCGTGGCGGACGGCGAGCGTCGCGGCGGCGAGCTGTCTCGACGCGAACATCGCGTCCACCGCGGCGATCGTGATCGGATCGGCCGCGGCCGCCTGGCTCGCCGAGCGGAGTCTTCCGGCCCGGCTCGTCGGGCATGACGGGTGCGTCGAGACAGTCGGGGCATGGCCCGCGGGAGAGGCGAGCGGCCGATGAGCGCGACGGTCGGACCCAGCGCCTACTGGTACGTGACCCGGTCGACCGGCGTCGTCGCCCTGGTGCTCCTGACGGTCACCGTGGTGATCGGCGTGCTCGACGTCGCCCGCGTCGGCGGGCCGACCTGGCCGCGGTTCGTGGTCGACGGTATCCACCGTACCGGGTCGCTGCTGGCGGTCGTCTTCCTCACCGTCCACATCGTGACCTCAGTCCTCGACAGCTTCGCGCCGATCTCGGTGATCGACGTCTTCGTACCGTTCACCGGCTCCTACCGCCCGATCTGGCTCGGACTCGGCGCGCTCGCGTCCGACCTCCTGGTCGCGATCGTCCTGACCAGCCTCCTGCGTCGGCGGCTCGGTCACGGGGCGTGGCGGGCGACCCACTGGCTGGCATACGCCTCGTGGCCGATCGCCGTGATCCACGGCTACGGGACGGGGAGCGATGTGACGCAGGCGTGGCTCGAGTGGACCAACGCCGGCTGCGTCCTCGTCGTGCTCGCGGCGGTTCTCGCCCGGGCGGCGATCGGCTGGCCGCAGGCGCGGCGGGTCAGGCTCGGGGCGATTGCCGCAGCCGTCGCCTTCGCCGCAGCCCTGGCACTCTGGCTCCCGGGCGGCCCACTCGGATCGCATTGGGCCCGGCGGGCCGGAACCCCGGCATCGCTGCTGGGCCGGCCGACGGCGTCCGCTCAGATCGGCTCGATGGCACAGACGGCCTCCGCGGGTCGGACGGCGTCGGCATGAGCCTGCCGCGCCTGCTCGCCGGACTTGGCGTACCCGGGGCGACGACGCTCGCCTCGCACGAGGCCGTCCACGGCGACCTCCCGCTGGACCGGGCTCGGCGATCTGGTCGACTGCCGGCGGCGGGGTCGCTGGTTGACGAGATCCGGCTCAGTGGCCTGAGGGGTCGCGGGGGGGCGGGGTTCCCGCTTGCGACGAAGCTCACGTCGGTCGCGGCCGGGCGCGGGCGTCCGATCGTCGTCGTCAACGGATGTGAGGGCGAGCCGGCGAGCGAGAAGGACCGGGTCCTGCTCGAGCGAGTTCCGCACCTGGTGATCGACGGCGCGACGGCATGCGCCCGGGCGCTCGACGCCGAGCGGATCTTCTATGCGATCGACGCCGACAATGCGGCGGCGAGATGGGCGCTCGAGTCGGCCATCGCCGAGCGGCCGGATGCCGGACGCCGCGGGTCGAGCTCGTCGGCCTCGGGGGTCGTGGGGATCCCGGCGGGCTACGTCAGCGGCCAGGAGACGGCGGTGGTCAACTTCATCAATGGGGGGCGGCCCCTGCCAAGCACCACCCCGCCGATGGTCTTCGAGCGCGGGGTGTCCCGCCGGCCGACCCTGGTCACCAACGCCGAGACGGTCGCCCAGGTCGGGCTGATCGCCCGCTACGGAGCCGAATGGTTCCGCGAGATCGGCACCGATCAGGAGCCGGGATCGGCTCTGGTGAGCGTCAGCGGCGGGGTGCTCGACCCCGGGGTCCTCGAGGTCGAGCTCGGTGCGAGCGTGGACTCCCTATTGGCCGGGGCCGGCGGAACCGCCGGTCGACCGCGGGCGTTCCTCTTCGGCGGCTATGGCGGCGGGTGGGTCGACGGGTCGCAGGCGTCTGGACTGGCGATCTCCGAGCGCTCGCTTCGGCAGGCCGGGGGCATGCTCGGCCCTGGCGTGGTCGTCGTGCTCCCCGAATCTGCCTGCCCGGTCACCGAGACCGTCCTGGTCGCGGGGTGGCTGGAGCGCGAAAGCGCCGGCCAGTGCGGTCCGTGCGTCCACGGCCTTGCGGCGATCGCCGGGGCGCTGCGGTCGATCGCCGACGGACGGGCCGAGCCCGACGCGATGGGGCACCTCGCCCGGTGGAGCCGGCTCGTCACCGGCCGGGGGGCATGCGGCCACCCGGACGGAGCGGCGCGGTTCGTGACGAGCGCGCTGCGCGTGTTCGCGGCCGAGTTCGCCGATCACGCTGCTTTTGGACGGTGTCCGGCGTGCGCGAGGATTCCCGTCCTACCGCTGCCGTCGCGTCTCGCGGTCGCCGCCTGACTTCCGTGGAGGTCCGGGTCGATCCGATCGCGTGCAAGGCCCACGGGCTGTGCGCCGAGCTGCTGCCCGAGCGGGTCTCACTCGACGAGTGGGGGTACCCGATCATCGACGGTCGTCCGGTTCCCCGCGAGCTGGAGGCACTCGCCCGGCGGGCGGCCGACGTCTGTCCGACGCTCGCGCTCGCGCTAGTCCGCAGGGCGTAGCGGGCGTAGGCTTGGTCGTCGTGCTCACCACCGACGAGGCTAGGGCGCTCGCGCTGGGGATGCCCGGGGCCACCGAGTCCGACCACCACGGCCGTGCGTCGTTCCGGGTGTCGGGACGGATCTTCGCGACGCTGTGGACCGACCGGACGATGAACGTGATGGCCGGCGAGGAGCGGATCCGGGCGGCCGCGGAGACGCGGCCCGAGGCCTGCCGGGAGTTCCTCTGGGGTCAGCGGCTGGCCGCCGTGCAGGTCGACCTCGACCGGGCGGACGGCGACCTGCTCGAGGATCTGCTCGACCACGCGTGGCGCAGAAAGGCGCCTGCGCGGGTGGTGCGGGAGGCGGTCGAGCGGCGGTTGTAGGCTCGGGTGGGCGAACGAGCAGGGGAGACACGATGTCGCAGAGCAGGATCGGACTTGCCGCAGCGCTCGGAACGGGCATCCTGCTGGGCCGGGCGATCAGCACCGAGCAGGCGACGTTCGCGCGGCTGGCCGGTTCGTCAATCGCCGGTGCGGACGCGGCCGGCTGGGTGACCGATTTCCTGAACGCCGCCTACTACCGCCGGGCGCACGACGAGCGGGACCTCGACGACCTGCGCCTGGCCTTCGCGGTGGTCACGACCTACTGGGCGAGGAAGGATCGGCGCAAGCTCCACGCGGCCGACGTCGTGCCCTTCCACCGGGCCTTCGGCCGTCGTCGCTTGCGGGACGTCGATTCCCGACGGGGCACGCTCAGCGCAGCGGAGCTGCTCGCCGGAGCGAGTCAGCTGCTCGGCGACTGGTTCCCGGAGGCCTACGCCGATGACGAGCGCCGGGGCTGGGGAGTCGCCTTCCGGACGCCGGAGGAGAAGGCGGGATACCGTCCCGACCGACGACTCGATCTGGCCCGTGTCGAGGAGCTGACCCCGCCGGGTCCGCCCGCGCCCGAGCAGAACTGGCACACCTACTCGCCGGTCGAGGTCGCTTCGGCCGACCGGGTGACCGAGATCCTCCTGGCGACCGAGCGATGGCCGGATTACGGGACGGCGGTCGGCCGCTTCACGGGGCTCCGGGATTCGCCGCTGCTCGGCCAGACCTTCGAGATCGAGGTCGCCGCCGGGACCGAGTCGGGGCGTCCCGTCTTCCAACGTGGCTACGTGACGATCACGCGCCTCGTCACCCGGGACGACGAGCCGGCGCTGCGGGAGTACTTCGACGAGCTCGAGGACGGGCTCGCCCGCTTCGGCCGCGACGAGCCACGGGCGGTGCCCGAGGGCGGAGAGCCGCTCCTCGGCTTCGACCTGACGACCCACAGGGGTCACTTCATGGGGCACGGGAGGAATCGGCTGATCGCATTCCGTCATGACGGGCGTGACTACCTGAGGGCAGCGGGAACGTGGGACCCGATGCCCTGGCACGCGGCCACCGCGTACGAGCTCGCCGGCCGGGAGGCCCAGCGGGCGTTCTGGGGCGAAGGGGCGATCGCCGAGAAGAGCATGCTCCACCAGCTTGCCATCGCCGCCGCCCCTCGATGAGCTACGACGCGCTGGTCATCGGGTCCGGACCGAACGGGCTGACCGCAGCGATCCGCCTTGCGCAAGCCGGCCGCCGGGTCCTCGTGCTCGAGGCGGCAGGGGGACCGGGCGGGGCCGTGATGACCGAGGAGCTGACGCTGCCCGGCTTCCACCACGACACGTTCTCCTCGGTCTATCCGGCGGCCGCAGCCTCCCCCGTCTACGCTGCGATGCCGCTCGCGCGTCACGGTCTGAGCTGGATCCATCCGGGCGCCTGCTTCGCGCATGCGGTGTCCTCCGACGGGGCGGCGGTCGGCCTCTATCGGGAGATGGATGCAACCACGGCGAGCATCGACGCCCTCAGCCCTGGCGACGGTGACCGGTGGCGGTCGTTCGCCGCGCCCTACGTCGCGAGCTTCGACGCCCTCCGCGCGACGATGCTCGCCGGCTTCCCGCCGGTCGCCGGGCCGGCTCGCCTTCTGGCGGGAATCGGCGTCAGGGGAATGGTCGACTTCGTCCGCCTCCTGTTGATGCCGGCCGAGGCCCTCGCGCGGGAGCTCTTCCGGGGTGGCGGACCCCAGGGGTGGCTGCTGGGAGCGGCGATGCACTCAGACGTCCTGCCGAGCGCGAGCGGCAGCGCGGTCGCCGCGGCATATCTGAACCTCCTCGGCCACGGCGCCGGCTGGCCGAGCCCGGCGGGCGGCGCCGGGAATCTCGTCGCGGCCCTGATCGGCTACCTCGAGGAGCTGGGCGGGGAGGTGCGGACCGGCGCGACGGTCACGCGGATCGCTTCAGAGCACGGACGGGTAGTCGGCGTCGAGCTGGCCGGGGGCGAGCGGATCCTGGCGCGGCAGGTGATCGCCAACGTGATGCCGCACGCCCTCCTGCGGCTGACCGGCGACGCGCTGGGCGGCCGCTACGCCGCGGGACTCGGGCGCTACCGGTACGGGCCGGCGACGTTGAAGGTCGACTGGGCGCTCGACGGACCGATCCCGTGGGTGTCGGCGATCGCCCGCGAGGCGGGAACCGTCCACGTCGGGGGCGACGCGGCGGAGGTTCTCGAGACGACCTCGATCACCGCCCGGGGTCTGGCAGAGCGGCCGTTCCTGCTGCTCGGCCAGCAGTCGGTCGCCGACCCGTCGCGGGCTCCGGCCGGCAAGCACACGGCCTGGGCCTACACCCACGGGCCGCATTCCGTCGACTGGGTGGCCGAGCGTGAGCCGCACGTCGAGCGGATCGAGGCGCAGGTCGAGCGCTTCGCGCCCGGGTTCCGCGACCGGATCCTCGCGCGCCACGTGCTCGGCCCGGGCGATCTCCAGCGGCGCAACGCGAACCTCGTGGGCGGGGACGTCGGCGGCGGGAGCTACACCCTCGACCAGGTCATCTTCCGTCCGCTCCCGTCGGTGAGCCCATACCGGACGCCGATCCGCGGGCTCTACCTGACAGGGGCGGCGACCTTCCCCGGTGGGGCCGCCCACGGGGTCTCCGGGCACGCGGCGGCGAGCGTCGCCCTGGCCGAGAACCGGCTGGGCCTGACCGGGCTCGCCCGCCGGCCTGCGGTCGGCGCCCGCCGGCGCTGACGCGCCCGCGTGGCGGCGGGTCTGTCTGTCGCCCTCAGCAGTCGGCGAGCGCAGCCAGCGCAATGCAGAGTTCGTGACGCCGGGCCGGGTTGAGCGTCGCGATCCGCCGGGTCAGCAAGTGCCGGTTGATCGGCTGCACGTTGTCGAAGGACGCGGCACACTCGGCGGGAAGACCGTCGTCCGGGCCGAGTGAGATCTCAGTCGGAACGCCTCGCACCGTCCGCGTGATCGGCGCGATGACAACCCGGGTGAGCACCGGGATCGCGTCGCTGCGTGTGACGACGAGGACCGGCCGCCGCTTGCCTTCCGCCTCTGCCCACCAGACGTCTCCCTGCAGCGGTTGGCTCACCAGGATTCCTGGGCTATCATCGCGGCACTCGCCGCGTCTGACCACGTGAGATCGTCATCGGCTTGGGGCAGGCGCCGGTAGCCGTCGACGATCGCCCGGCCTATGGCCACGCGCTGCCGACGCTCGATCATCGCCCCGAGACCGACCCGGACGGCCTCAGACCGCGACTCGAAGACGCCTTCTCGGACGAGTTCATCGATCGCAGCCGCGAGGTCGTCAGGCACTCGAGCGACGAGTTGAACCGTCATGCAAATAGCATAACGCCTTGCATTGCGCTGCACCGTCGACCGCCCGCGCGGATCTCGCGAACACCTCGGGTACCGGCGATCGCCGGAGGTCGGCTACTGCGCGGCGGGGCGTTCGTCGGTCGGCGCGTAGCGATGGTGCAGCGACAGCGGGTTGCCGTCGGGGTCCAGGCAGATCGCCTGCCAGCAGACGCCGGAGTCGAACGTTTCGCTGACGAAGCGCACGCCCTTCGCCTCGAGCTGCTCCCGCGCGAGGGCCACGTCGTCGACCTGCAGAGCGATCGGCATTGCGTTGGGCGAGAATGTGCCGCCGAAGCTTTCGGTGCGCATGATGGCGAGCGTGACGTTGCCGGCCTGGTACTCGGCGCCGGGCCGGCTGCCGTAGCGCTTGACGAACGGGAGGCCGAGCGTCTCTCCGTAGAACGCGGTCATCGCGTCGAAGTCCTGCGCCGGGATGCAGACGAAGTCCACACCGGTGACGAGGGGGGGCATATCGGTCATCGTGGCTGGGATCCTCGCAGGTCCGCCGACTCGTCAGCCGAGTTCTTCGGCAAGCCCGATGAGGAGTCCTCCCGGTCCCCGGATGTAGCAGAGCCGGTAGACGTCTTTGTACGTGACCACCTCGCTGCTGACAAGCTCCGCCCCGTGCTTGTGGAGCCGGACGAGGGTTTCGTCGATGTCGTCCAGAGTGAACATGACGCGTAGGTAGCCCAGAGCGTTGACCGGGGCGTTTCGGTGATCAGCGACCACAGGCGGCTTGAGAAATCGCGAGAGCTCGAGCCGGCTGTGGCCGTCGGGAGTGCGCATCATGGCGATCTCGACGCGCTGGTCGCCCAGTCCAGTGACGCGGCCGGCCCACTCTCCTTCGACCGTGCCCTGTCCTTCGAGCTCGAGGCCGAGCTCGCGAAAGAATTCGATCGTCGCCGGTAGGTCGTCGACGACGATGCCCACGTTGTCCATCCGCTGAATCGTCATATCCCAGCCTACCTCTGATCGCGATCCTCTCTAACCCTGGTTGTGTTGCTGCTCGTACGTACATAGGGTTGCGAAGGCGGGGTCGTGACTAGCGACCCCGCCGTTGCTCGGTGCGACCAAATGTGGACGGACGGGAGCCAAGGCCAAACCGTCGAGAACGGGTTGAGGCTTTGCGGGAGGCGCTGGCTGCATCGGCCCGCCAAGTGGGAGGGCGGCGGAGGACGCCGCTCAGCCGCAACCAGAGCCGGTCCGCGGCGAGGACGGCGGACGACGGACGACGGACGACGGACGACGCCAGCATCCTTCGCTGTAGGGCTCGGCGAGCAACTGGGCAGGTGCTGAGGGCCAGACTCGTGTCGCTCCAGCGCCGAGGGTGTCTCGCGGGGGACAACGGCGGTCGCCGAATGCGGCGCACAGGGATCGGCACATTTTCATCGACGCCGGCACCCGATACGGACGCTGTAGTTCGGAGCGCGCCATGCGGGGCGGGCGCACCGTCACCGTACGCAAACCTGTTCGTACTGACCCAGGGAGACCTCCCGGCTGCGTCGGATTGCTTGGAACAATTAGCGTAGCCAGCTACGATGTAGCGACCGGCAAACGCGCCGGACGGACTGGGGATGCGGGTTGGCACAACGCCAGATCAACATTCGGATGCCGGATTCCGACATCGACGTGCTCGAGGCGGCTGCTTTCCTTGAGCGCGAAGCCATGCCCGATCTCGTGCGTGGGTTCTTGCAGGACCGCATCAACACTCTGCGCAACAACGCGCAGATTCAGGACCTCTTGCGCGCGCGGGCCGAGCGCGACGGCACCAAGTCCGGCGTCGTGACTTCGATTAAGTCCAAACGACGCGCTCCGCGGTCAGACGAGTCATGAGCCTTCATGGTCAGACCCCCTGCCTGCGGCAACATGCCGACCTTCCGTCGGCCAGTGCCCGGCTATGGCAGCTTTCGTGAAGCCAGCGGACGAGCGCCCTCCCCGAGTGGACAGGCTGGGGCTGGTCGGCGTCGGTGTCGGCCTCCTGAGCTTGGGGGCCACGGTCTTGCCGGTGCACCCGCCCTCGGCACTTCCGCTGGCGGGTTGGGCCGTCGGCGCCGGATGCGTGCTGGTGGCAGCGATGTCGTGGCTCCGAGGAAGGACCGGAATGGGACGTTCTCGGCGGACGGACGCGAAGAACCGGCGAAGCGATTGCGACCGCATGCTCGTCCTGGCCACGGATTGCAGCCGTCTCCAAGCCGGCATCGACGAACTCCTGCTGATCACGGGCTCGGGGCGCGGGCGCGGGTTGGGCTTGCGTTCGCGCGCGGAATTCGACGCGGCCCATGAGCAGGAGCTGATCCGACGCTACCGGGGAGAGTTCAAGCAGGTCGTGTTTGAGGCGCTCGAAGAGGCAGCCGCCTGGTGCACGGTTTCCAACACGAGTCGTCGGTTCGCCCAGGGTCAGAGCAGCGCGCACATTCGACAGCTTCCGGGTGTCTTCGCCGACCTCGAACAGCAATTGATGCGATCCGCAAAGCGGCTGGAGGCCGTGTAGCCGCTGTGCCGCTCCCAACCCAGAACCGCCGACGTCTCCATCTCGTCGAATGCTCGGTCGCTAGCGTCGATAGTGGGACCGCACGCCCCGGATGGGACGCGCCACCTCCTGTGGCACGGCCAGCGGACCGTTGCGAGGCGTGGCCGCTGGACGCCACGTCATCGGCACCGCTCGTCCGGGCTGCCGCCGAGCTAGGAATCACTTTCGACCTGGCAGCCGTTGTTACAGTCGAACGCTCGCTTCTGCGTGACGACATCCACGCCCTCGGGTTCAGCAGCTCGACCGCATTGCTCGACTCGTCGGCTCGTACAGCCAGAGTGGCGCGCGAACTCTCTGAGCCGCTCTCCGAATACCTCGGAGCGCTAGACCGAAGTTCACGGGCGAGACGACATCCCCGCAACACTCTCGTACTCCCGATGCGCCTCACCGAGCGACTCGGAAACGTCGCTCCGGCATCACGGCTTGATGCGGAGCTGTTGCCGTCGGCGATAGCTTGGGAGCGTGCAGCCGTAGTCGCTGGCCGCACGATGACCGAGTGGGCCCTGCTCTTGCTCGCCGCATGCGCAACTTAGCGGTGCCGCTCGTAGGCGTCTCCCGGGGCTTCGCCTGCCCGAACCTCAGCCGCTGCGCGCTGCGCAGACAGAAACCCAGCTTTCAGATTTCCGAGCCGCAGAAAGGTGCGCTGCCGCCTGGCCTCTTGAGCACGACGGGCCAGTTGCTCCTCCGCGGCTTGCACCGCCGGCTCGGCAAACTCGAGCGCATCAGAGCTCACGGCCCAGCTGTTATGCGCGACGATCTGGCGTTTGCCGTCCGGCGGGCTGCTGGCTGGGTGGTATCCGCATGGGCACGGCACATTGCGAAAGATCGCCTGCCGCACATCCTCCCCCTCGACTCCGAGCTTCCCGACGTTGCCGAGCACTGCCCGATGGTAGACGAAGATTCCGAGCCCCTGCTCCTCGCCGTCCTCCGCTATGGGAAGCTCAGCCGGCGGGTAGCTAAACGACATCCCGTGTAGGCCGGCGCAAGTTGCGGACACGCCGCTCGCCAGGAGCGCCAGATGCGCGTCGCCAACGCAAGAGACCACGGCTGGGCGGGCTGTAGCACGCTGGAGCCTAAGCGCCAGCCGCGTGAAACCAGCCACTTGTACACCCGATCCGTTGCAATTGGCGGCAACGATCCAGTAGCCCGATATGTCGGGCAGAGCAGAATACCTTTGAACCAGCCAGTCAATCGTGGCAAGCACTTTCGCATGCTCTCCCTGCAGCACGATGGTCGCGTATATCTCACGCCGCGCGGCTGTCGGCTGTCCGGGGGCCGGCGCCCAAGCGTGACGAGCAGTGAATTCCTCAGCGGCAAGGCGAGCCAGCTGTAGGTCGTTTTCCCGGCCGGTCGCGCACTCATGCGTGAGGACATGACCAGGGGTGGTCGCGATTGTTGCGCCCGCGTTCAGCTCGGCAGAGACGTGGTCTGCGGCGTAGGCCTCAGCGAACGTGGCTGGGAAGGGTGCCTCGTCCGGTGATAAACGCAGCCCAGGTCGGTGGAGGGCCAGCATCGAGAATCCGCCAGTCCGCTTCGGGTGATCCAGAGGCAACTGGTTCCGCCACGCCTGAGCTGGCAATACGACGCCCATCTGCTTACGCAGAGCGCCGCTGATCAAGGCGGAGTCCTGAACGGCGTGCGATAGCGGCTTTGCAATTGCCCCGACAACCGCAGGGTCTAGCTGTTCGATCGGAAGGCCGGATTGATAGCCTGGCCAGGCAACGAAGCTCCGAACCGTGAGCTCGGGATGGCGCGGAGCCCGCCTTGGTGGAGTAGTCCCACTCATGGTGCAACGAAGTCTGGCCCCGGGGCCGGACGGAACTTACTTTGACGGTTGGACCCCGAGCGCCGAGCCGGCCCCGCGGCATCGGAAATGCCGATTACGGCGACTTCTCCCTCGTATGGCCGAGACTGACTCTGGTGACCAGGGATGGCGCACCAACTCCTGGGCGCTCAGCCAGCCCTTCGCGGACGATCGCGCCACGTTCTCGCCCAGGATTGTCAGACAGCCTTTTGTACGTCCCGAACGCTGGTCGCCGCCTGGCGGTCCGCGAGGACCACGATCACCTCGTCTCGGACGGCGCCGCATCGCTGGGGCTTGATGGGCGCCGGACGCGGACCTCAACTCAACGGTTCCGTATGCGCAGCAGATCAAGGCGGAGCACCGTGGTCCCCTCGAGCGCCGCCATGAGCGCCGACACGGCGGACTGGTCCGAACACGCAGAACCCCCGATCCTCAGGGTCGAGGACCGGGGTTCGCTCTTCTTGAAATTGGTGGACGAACCGGGAACAAGACCAAACCCCGTCGAGAGCTCGTCGACGCATTGCTCGCCGCGTTGTGGCCTCGCCGGACGTGACCACCGGTCGCCGGGCTTCACCGGGGAGGGGAACGCCCGCGTGACCAGCGCGTGCGCCCTGAACCGCCGGGGATTCCCCGGCCCCCTACGCTGCGTCCACTCGGGGTCGGAGCTCAGACCACTCTTCGTAGCTGTCGATCGTGAGGACGAAGGGATCGAGGCCGGCCAGCCCGAGTAGGCCAAACGCCCAAGGCCACGGCTCGCAGAAGTACACGGTCGGGCTCCAGACGTGCGAGTTGGCACCTTGACGAAGCTCGAGCTGCACGGTCGCGGCACTGCCGGTCGTCCGTAGACCCCCGACAGTGATCTCCACAGTCATGGATGGATCAAGCTGGATCCCGGCGAGGTCGGCCACGTGGCCGCCCATCCGGACCGCCGTGGCCCCGGTGTCCAGCAAGCATGCTTGCGGCGCAAGTTCGAGGCCCTCGACTACGAGATCGACGACGGGACGTGATCGACCCGCCAACGTCGGGAGAGGCTGAAACGACTGTCTCACCGCGGAGCGACTCCGCTCGCTTGGAATTCGTCGGCGGGAACGCGGAACATGCTGTCGGCCTGGCGCCGGTGCCCAGCGAGCCAGGCCAC
This sequence comes from Solirubrobacteraceae bacterium, assembly GCA_034664295.1. Lineage (GTDB taxonomy): Bacteria > Actinomycetota > Thermoleophilia > Solirubrobacterales > Solirubrobacteraceae > Palsa-513. The sequence continues at coordinate 44,305 of JAXDHV010000047.1, forward strand.
GACTTCGCGAGGCGTGGCTGCGGCGACGAGGATCTCCGGGCCTTGGGTGGCCACCCACAGCCCCATGAACGGTTCGAGAGTTTCGGCACTCGGGCGCGAGGTCACGGGCAACGCACGAGGTTCCTTGTCTGGTCGGGTCGGGTGCGGTTCGACGCCGTCGGAGCCTGCCTGACCGCCAGCACGCCGTCCCGCCGGAAAGCCGAGGCCGGTAAGAATGCGCCGCGCGTGATGCGAGGTGAACTCGGCCCGGTCCAAGCCAGTGATCACGCTCATCACTTGTTTAGGAGGGTAACGCCGACGGTTGATCACCACGAAGTGGTCCCTAACGGGCTCGGGAAGCACCGCCAACAGATCGTGTTCGACCGCGCTTGCTCGAAGCGCGAAGTCCCGACTGGCGATCACCACAGTGCGTATTGCATCCGTCATCGATTTCTCCGATCCGTCTCTACGGAGCTTATCGTACGCTGGCTGGGAGTACGCGAAACCGCAGGGACGGGCCGAGACGGATTCCCGTGGCTGGACCCAGTCGGTGGCCTGGAGCATTCCGTGGAGAGGACAATTCCCGGATGGACTTCGAACTGGTGCGCTGCCAGCGGGGCCAACCGTGGGTTTCCTTGGAACTACGGACGCTCGTCCGCGAGCGGCAGGATCGGCGTGAACCACTTCATGCACAAGCCAGGGCTGGTGGTGCTCAATGCAGTCTCACCTGCGGGCCGGATCCTGGGCTCCTGTGCGATGCGGATCGGCTACCGGCACTCGGAGTACCTGCTCAGCGACGAGGAATATCAATATGGGCGGCAGCGGCGGGGCCGCCGTATTGACCACGACGTGTATGTCCGTGGATGATCATCCTCGAATCGCTGTGGGTCCGCCCGGAGCAGCAGCGCAACGGCATCGCAAGGCACTTTGCCGTGTACGTTCGCGATGTGGGGCTCCCGACATATCTCGCGTTCGCGAACAGGCATGTGGCGGCGTGGTTCAACTGCGAGTTCCGCCCAAGTGATCGACCGTCACGCTTGCAGGAGGTAATCGCGACGGCAATGCGCGCACCAGGGGCAACCTTCGAGCCCGGCCAGGCGCCGGACTCCGCGGTCTTTGTTCAGGCGGAGGCTTCAGCCCTTCGGCTCTGGCGCTCCTGGCCCGAATCGTCATCCGACATCTCCGGCCTCGACCAAGTCCTGGGCTTCCCGGTGAGGGCCGACATCTGGACCATCGACGGGGGCGAAGTCTTCGAAGCGGGGTTTTCGGACAGCGCGTTCGCCGAGGACAGGCAGTTCGGTTACGCGCTGCAGCCGTGGTGGGACGCGTGGGGACCCGCACAGGGACCGTTCGCCAGCATGGGCGACGACCCCTACGACGAAGACTATGACGACGCGGACGCCGCCTATGCACCGCTGTCATCCTTCACGGCAGGTTCGGCCGACGGATGGGTTATCGATCCGGAGGCAATGTGTGCATATGCGACTGTCCGCCGCTTCCTCCGGACCTTGGCGTGGCACGACTACCACGATGTCGATGACGCGGCCCGGGAGCTGTTCGTCCGAGACCTGCGCGATGAACCGCGCGGCCTACGCGGTTTCAGCGCACTTGTCACGCCGGTCGGCCAAGCGTCCGAGTGATACCGAGTAGCCCCGACGACTCTACGGGTTCCACGCGCCGCGCCCGGACAGCGAGGGTCCGAGAAGCCCGTCGCCGTTCCGGATCCGCACGCCGACGTGCACGTCAAGACCTCATCGACCAACGGCCAAGCAAAGACCAAACCGTCGAGCCCGGTGGAGGCGCTGCGGTATGCGATGCTCGGTCGGCGGGCGCCGACACCGGTACATGTTGAGGCTCGCCCACTCGTACAGCGGCTCCGGCACCATGTCAAGCCCGTTCGGCCAAGCGTCGTCGCGGACTCGGGGTCAAACCGTGCGTACGCCAGCGCCCCCGTACCGATAACCGTGTCGGCGAGCGACGCCTCACTAGCCGCTCGCCTTCAGGGTGACGGGCGAGCCCACGAGACCATCCCGCCTGGCGAGGTCACCCCCGGTCTGGTCGTGGCCCTCGGGCGCAAGCCGCCGCCCCAAAAGCACAGCAACGGCTGGCTCGGGGGACTCTTCGCCGTCGCCACGGGAGTTCTGACAGTCGTCGATATCGTGCAGCTCGGCCTAGACCCGGTCACCGACGGGGCCACCGCAGCAACGGGTGCAGCGGCGGACGAGGCGTTCGCTGGTGACGCGGTCGAAACAACCGTCCTAGACACAACCGCAGCGGATGGGCTGAGCCTCGCTCGGGCGGATGGGCGCGATGCCCTTGGCCGATTTACGGGCCCGAATGGCTACGGAGCGTCCGGCGAGGCCCAGGGCCTATCAGAATATGCCACCGCGACGGGTCGCGACGTCGTTGGAAATCAGGTCAGGGCAACTCTGCCCGATGGGTCGATTCGGTACTACGATGGGCTCGCGCTCAAGGAGGAGGGACGAAAGCGTTGAAGTGAAGAGCGGCACGGCGAGTCTGAGCCCGTCGCAGCGCGCGTTCGGTACCCAGGTTGATGGTGGCAGTCCGGCAACTGCCATGCTGAACGGCAAGCCCATTACGATCTCCTCAAGAGACTTGGTAAGAGTGCCATAGGCGCCTCATGCAGCACGGAGCGCGGGGGTGCAGATCGATCGTCACCGCCACCCCCGCCAGCCAGCCAGTCGGGCATGGCCGAACGAGCGCCGCGACTACCTCGAGGCTTGTAGCCTGCCCCCTTGACATCCGCCGACCAATGGTATTGTAAAGCCCATATGACCACGCCTAGTACCGGGAAAACCGGCGGTGCAACACACGCTCTCACCATGAACGGGCGAATCAGTACCCAGGTCAAGAGTCGTACCTCGGTGGAAGACGAGATCCGCCGGCGGGTGGGCCTACTCGATGGAACTGAAAGATATTCGCTAAATCTTTGGTCACTCCCCAAGGACGTGCCGTTTGACCGCGTGGATCTCAAAGCATGGCCACAGCAATATATTCAAGCGGCGGGCGGGTCCGACCGCATGACGGTGGAGCTCCGTCAGATTATCGGCGACGAACCTCAGCAAGTCATACTTGGGCACTCTGGCGAGGAGCCCCAAGGAACGGACCAGACGGTTGCGTGGAACGGTTGCGAGGCGATCGTGCGATCGAACGAAGTGTTCACCTCCCGCGAAGTCGCCGAGCTCTTCGTGTCCTACTACGATACCGGAGACGCGCCGGCGTCCTGCACACGCAGACGGCTCGACCGAGCTGAGGGTGCAAACGCGGCCTGAAGCCTCGTCTCGCCTCGCTGAACGGCTCATGGCAGGTCAGGGCGCCCCGATCGAGGTCAACGGGCACCTCCTCCAGACGATGTACGAGTTCGGCACAATCGAGAAAGCCGCCGACTTGCACATTGAGTTAGAAACATCATCGAGCCGTCCGCAAGGCTTGCGACTGAAGGCCCGCGGTGGCCAGGTCGTGCTTAATGATCAGGATCTCGATGATGTCGTACTGTGGTCCGATACGGCACCGCCGTTTGTCACAGCGAATCTGCAACCGTCTGGGTCGTCGCAAGGAATGAACCTCCGTGTCTGGAACGTCTGGCGAGATAAGGTCGGTACGACCCAGGCCTGGATTGGGGATGCCGCGATCCGCGCGGAGAGTGGTCCGGATGGTGCCATCGTCCTCGTTGCAGTGATGGATTCCTCCCGGCGCGCATCGACGACCTCACAGTCAGGCTGACGCGCGTCGGACGTAATGGACCACGCAGCGCGGCACCGCCGCGGGTTCCGACTCCGGCACTGGAACCGCCAGCGGACGAGGCCGAGTGCTGGCCACAGCGCTTGCCGGCCTGATCTTGGCCTGCGACACCCGCCAGGGTGTCCCCTGATGCCGCGTGTTCAACGGGGCCGTCATCTTGCGTGCCGGCCGCCGATCCGCTTCGCGCGGATCCGGAAGCCAAGGAGAAACGCGATTACGATCACGACCGGCTCCTCGGTCGCTACCCAATGGGGGGCTCCAGCGAGTCGAGTCAATATCACTACATCGAAGCGTTCTACAACCGCTCCCGGCGCCATTCCACGCTCGGCACGCTCGCCCCCGCCGCCTTCGAGGCCCAGCACGCCACCGGCGAGCTCGTCGTCCTGCCCCCGCGCGCGGGCGCGCACGCGAAAAATCTCAAGAACTGTGCATAACCCTTCGGGTTACGCACAGCACTACAACTGCAACCCCAGTACCGTGCAGATCAACCCAAGGTAACCATGTCCACGGAACCGGGGGAGCTCCAGGTGACCGGCCGTCGAAGCACGAGCACTACCTGCGCGGGACGCTGGCCTGTGCCGACTGCGGGGGACGTCTGCTCTATGGCCTTCACACTGGGCGCGGCGGAACCTACGCCTACTACTCGTGCATCAACCGCCGCAGCCGACGCCACGGCGGCAACTGCGACACCGGCTTTTTTCGAGCTGAACTCATCGAATCCGCGATCATCCAGCACTACCGTTCGTCAGATTGACCGAGTCGAAGCAGGCGGAGATCTGGGCCGATGTGCGGCGCGACGGCGAGGAGCGCGCAGGTGTAGCCAGGAACGAGATCGCTCGACATGAGCGCACGATCTCGACGCTCGAGGCCAACCAAGCCCGGCTCGTTCAGCTCTCCTACAAGGACCTCGTCTCGGAAGCCGTGCTCGCCCGTCAGCAACGCCGCCTGGATGATGATCGGCGAGGACAATGAGGTTGCCGGCGTTACCCCGAGCCCCGCGTATGCGGCGGTTGCCGCCTGGCAACCGCCGTTCGGGCAGCCCCGCCAAGAGCCGCTGGACGGGCGACGGGGGCCAAGAGAACGCCCAGGCCGCCCAGGAGGACGAGAAGGCAAACCCGAACCATTTTCTCGGGACCGGGTTTGCCCTTCGTTCAAATGGTGGAGACGGTGGGAATCGAACCCACGTCCGCAATCGCGTAAAGGGTGGCGTCTACGAGCGTAGCCGGCGCTCTGGTCTCATCCCCCGCTAGCCTTGCCGGCTGGGTTGCGGAGGACCAGCCTTCTGGTGATTTTCCCGGCTCGGCGAAGGCGGGCCTCCCCGGGTGAGCCTGCTATCTGATCCCGGCTGACCCCGCCGCAGGCTGCAGGGACCGAGACCTCACTCGCCTAGGTTTATCTAGATAGCGAGGGCGTACTCATGTGAGTCCGCACTTATGGTTTTCCCGGGTGTTTAACGAGGCCGCCCGGGACCTCGACTCGCAACCACCCCCACGAACCGACCACGTCGAAGCCTGTCGTCCCCGGGGATGCACTCCTCATCCTAGCCGCTTCCCCCCGGCTCTCCCGCCGAACGAAAACAACGCGGACCCAAGTTGCGCTGAGGACCCTTTGTCCGTTGGCCGGCGAGGGCCTTCGGTCTCGGGTGACGAGGCCTTCCACCTCGGTGGCCTCGCTCTTTCGCAACTCGGTGTCCGCGTCTGGAACGGAATCTACATTCCCCTCTCCCCGCCGGCAAGTGCCGATCAACACAAAGCTCGCAATATGCGGCGAAATCCTCGGACTCGCCGTCCGCCAGGTTTTACCGGCCCAGAAGCTCGGCCTGCGAGAATCAGTGGTCTGATGGAAGACCACCCGACCTCCCTCGCGTCACCCCCGACCGACCCCGCTCGGGTGGATGTGGCCGACGCGTCTCGCCGACCGGCCACCGACGCCCCCGCCGCTCAGAGCGCCGGACCGAATACCTGGGGCTCGCCGCCCGCTCGCGGCCCCTCCGCGACCGCCGATCCGTTCGGTCGGCCGGTTCCCCGTCGGCGTACCCGCTCGAAGCTCCGCGAGCGGGCGGGCGCGATCGGCGCCGCGATCATCGCCGTGATCGCCAAGTTCAAGGCGATCCTCCTGATCCTCCCGAAGATCAAGCTCCTCACCACCGGGGCCACCGCGATCGTCTCCGTCGTCGCCTACAGCCTCTTCTTCGGCTGGTGGTTCGCCGTCGGTTTCGTCATCCTCCTCTTCGTCCACGAGATGGGCCACGTGATCGCCCTCCGTCGCGAAGGGATCCAGGCCAGCGCCCCGATGTTCATCCCCTTCCTCGGCGCCATGATCTCCGCCAAGTCGCTCGGCGACAATGCCGTCGCCGAGGCCCGCGTCGGCCTCGCCGGCCCGATTCTCGGCTCCCTGGGTGCCGCCCTGGTCGCCGTGCTCGCCGCCGCCACCGGCAGCCCGTTCCTCCAGGCCCTGGCCTACACGGGCTTCCTCCTGAACCTCTTCAACCTGATCCCCGTCGTCCCGTTCGACGGTGGCCGCGCGATGGCCGCGATGTCTCCGAAGATGTGGCTGGTCGGCCTCGCCGTGATGATCGGCCTCGGCCTCGCGACTGCCAATCCCTTCCTCTTCTTCTTCGCCCTCCTCGGCGGCCTCGAGAGCTGGCGGCGCTGGAAGCAGATTCGCCAGCGGTCGCTCGAGACGGCCGCCTACTACCGGGTCACCACCCGTCAGCGCCTAGCCGTCGCCGGCGTCTACGTCGGCCTGATGGTCACCCTCACGCTCGCCATGTACGCGACCTACATCCCCCATTCGGTCGGCTTCTCCCACTACTAAAAATTGACCTCCCTGAGCGCCCGGTCCATCTCCCGCTTGGAATCGCGCTCCTTCATCGACTCCCGCTTGTCGTGGAGGTCCTTCCCTCGCGCAAGCGCGATCTCGACCTTCGCATGGCGGCCCTTGAAGTAGATCCGCGTCGGCACGAGGGTCCACCCCCGCTCGGCCACCCGTGCCTCGATCCGCTCGATCTCCCGCCGGTTGAGCAGCAGCTTCCGCTCGCGCTCGGGCTCGTGGTTCTCGCGGCTGGCCGGCGCGTACGGCGGGACGTGGACGTTCCGCAGCCACATCTCCCCGTCCTTCAGCGCCGCGAACCCATCCTTCAGCTGGGCTCCGCCCGTCCGCAGGGACTTGACCTCCGTCCCCTGGAGGACGACCCCGCACTCGAACCGCTCGAGCAGGTTGTACCGGTAGGACGCGTACCTGTTCGAAGCGACATCGCCCGCCGAGATCTTCCGCTTGCTCTTCTTGGCCATAGGGCTCCAGACTACGCCAGCTCGAGATCCACCCGCCCCCGCGGCGCGTCGATCGCGTGAACCCGCACCCGAACCGGGTCGCCGAGTCGGAGCGATCCGCCCTGCCGCTCACCGTGGAGGACCGTTCCCTCCTCGTTGAGCTCCCACCAGTCGCCCCGCATCCGGCGGACCGCGAGCATCCCCTCGTACCGGCCGCCGAACTCCACGAAGGCGCCCGCCCCGATCAGGCCGACGATCTCCCCGTCCCATTCGGCGTCCGGGTCCTCTCCGATCAGTGCGAAGCACCGAGCCACGTCGTCGGCCGCCCGCTCGATCTCCATCGCCGCCCGCTCCCGCTGGGACGTCCACTCCCCCAGCTCGCCGAGGCCCCCCGTCGTCGGTGCCGGCTCGCCAGCTCCGATCGCCGAGAGCAGCGCCCGGTGACAGACGAGGTCCGGGTAGCGGCGGATCGGCGAGGTGAAGTGGCAGTAGCCGGTCGACCGCAGCCCCGAATGACCGAGGTTCCGCGGTGAGTAGTAGGCCTGCTTGAGCGAGCGCAGGACCAGCGACGTCAGGGCCAGGCGACCCCGTCCGGTCTTGCGGACATGCCGGTCGACGGCTCTAGAGATCTCACCGACCAGCTCGGCCGCCCCCGACGGCGAGATCACCTTCGGGATCGGCGGCGTCGGCACATCCAGCGACGCCAGCTGGTTTACCAGGCGCTCGATCCGGGCCGGGTCGGGCTGCTCGTGGACCCGGTAGAGCGTCGGCACCTTCCCCGCCGCCAGGAGTTTTGCGACCTCCTCGTTGCAGGCGATCATCAAGTGCTCGATCAGCTCGTGCGACTCGGTCTGCTCGCCCATACGGATGTCGACGACGTCCCCCGTGCCCGAGAACGCGAACTCCGGCTCCCCGCTGACGATCTCAAGCGCCCCCCGCCGCGCCCGCGCGGCCGCCAGCTCCATGGCCGCCGCTCGGGCGGCCGCCAGCGGCTCGGCCCACGGCTCGCGAGGCTCCTCCCGGCCCGCGAAGATCCGGTCGACCCGGTCGTAGTCGAGTCGCTCGTCTGAGCGGATCACCGCCCGGTAGAACGACGCCCGGCGAACCCGGGGTCCCTCGAAGTCGAGCTCGGCCGTCACGACCAGGCGGTCCTTTCCGGGGACGAGCGAGCACGCTTCGTTCGAGAGCGCCGGCGGCAGCATCGGCTCGACGGCTCCCGGCACATAGACGCTCGTCGCCCTGCGGCGGGCCTCCCGGTCGACCGGCGACCCCGCCCCGACGAAGGCCGAGACGTCGGCGATGTGCACCCAGACGCGGACTCCCCCGTCCTCGAGACGGGTGGCCGAGATCGCGTCGTCGAAGTCCTTGGCCCCCCGCGGGTCGATCGTGAACGTCGGCAGGTCGCGCAGGTCCCGGCGCGGGGCGCCGGCGCTCCCCCCGGATTCGGTCCTCCCCGGCTCCGTCCCGGTCCCGGCGCCCCCGGCCCGACCGCCCCCACCGGCGCCCCCGGACTCGGCGGCCTCGGCCGCCTCGGCCGCCGCCCGCTCGTGCACCGGGTCGAATCGCCGGCGGAGCCCCCGGTCGAGCATCAGGGCCTCGATCACGTCCCGGGCGACGTCGGGTCGTCCGAGCCGCCTCAGCACCTTCCCGCGGGCGCCCCGGGATCCCGGCTTGACCGAGACGAGGACTAGCTCGCCGACGCGGGCCTTGCCCGGGTCGACCGTCAGCGGCCCGCTCCCCCAGTCGTCGTCCTCGCCTCGCGGCCGGCTGAAGAGGGGACGGGCGACGGTGAAGCGTCCTCGGCGTTCGAGGACCGCCGAACGGGTGATCACTTCAACTTCGCGGCGACCACGCCCAGCGCCGCCGTCATCGCCGGGTCGCTGCCCGGCTTCGGCTGGGCGGTGACCGGCACGTCGGGCGTGATCCCGGCGCCCTGCTTGATCCCCCCGCCGCCGAGGTTGCGCCCGCTCGGAAGGAAGTACTCACCGACCGTGATGTCGAGGGCACCGCCGTTCGACAGGGGCGTGACCTCCTGGAAGACGCCCTTCCCGAACGTGTGGGTCCCGACGATCGTCGCCCGATGGCGGTCCTGCAGGGCTCCGGAGACGATCTCCGCGGCCGAGGCCGTGTCCTTGTCGACGAGCACCGCGACGGGGATCGTCCGGGGGATCGCGTTCCCGACGGCGGTCAGCGTGACGGTCGGCTGGGTGCGACCCCGCGTCGTGACGATCGGTCCGTCGGGGAGGAAGATGCTCGCGATCAGGCGGGCTTCGACGACCAGGCCGCCGCCGTTGTGGCGCAGGTCGAAGACGATCCCCCTAGCGCCCTGCTTGAGCAGCCTGTCGACGGCCGCCCGGACCTCGGCGTGGGCGCCCGAGCTGAAGGTCGCGAGCTCGACGTCGGCGATCTGCTTGGTCTTGTAGGTCCGCATCACCGCCGCGACGACCGGGATGTGGACCTCCGCCCGGGTCACCGAGACCTGGCGAAGCCGTCCGGCGTGGCGGACGCCGAGCACGATCGCGGTTCCCGACCTCCCCTTGATCAGCCCCGACCCGGCCGCCTCCGTCTTCCCGGCGAGCGACTTTCCACCGGCGGCCGTGATGATGTCCCCCGTGGCGAGTCCGGCCCTGGCGGCCGGCGATCCCGCGAACACGTGGGTGATCTCGAGGCCGAGCTTGTTCGACAGGACGGTCACCCCGATGCCCTCGAACTGCTGACCTGCCGACGTCGTGAAGTCGTGGTATTCCTTCGGCGTCAGGTACGACGAGAACCGGTCGCCGAGGCCGGCGACCAGGCCGGCCAGCGAGTGGTCGTCGAGCGTCGAGCGGCTGACTGGGACGTAGTAGTCGCGCATCAACTCGTCGACCGCCTGATCGACCACCGTCGCCTGCGACCCGCTCAGATTCTGGAGAAACCCCGGGAGGTCGCTCGGGTGGCCGCCGAGGTAGATCCCGACGAGGAGGACCGCCAGCACCATCAGGAAGGCGAGGGCGGCCGCCGAGCGGGCCCGGGCGTCGGCCAACATCAAGCGCATCGAACGTCGGCCGACCCGCCCAGGGGTCTCGCCGATGTCCCGCTCCGCGTCATTGCCCAGAGCGTACCCGCAAGGCCGGTGCGGTCGGGGCGCTGGCGCGGGACAGGTTCGGTTGGGCGCTGGCGCACGGGCGCGGGCCGGGCCCCGGCGGGTCAGACGCGGAGGAAGCGGCGGAGCGAGAGTCCGGAGCCGGCGGCCGAGACGGCGACGGCGCAGCACATCAGGACGGCGGCGAGCACGGGGAAGTTGATCGTGTTGGGTCGGCCGATCACCGAGAACTCGGAGACGATGCTGTCGACGACTGTGAACTTGGCGAGCAGGAGCATGCCGATCGCCAAGATCCCGCCGAGGGCACCGAGGAGGACGCCTTCGATGACGAACGGCCAGCGGATGAACCAGTCGGTCGCACCGACGAGCTTCATCACTTCGACCTCGCGGCGGCGGGCGAACAGGGAGAGGCGGATCGTGTTGGAGATCAGGAGGACCGAGGCGATCACGAGGAGGATCGCGAGGATGCCCATCGTCGCCTTGATCAGGCTGGTCGCCGTGAGGATCTTCTGGGCGTCGTCGCGCCGGTTGTTGACCGTCTCGATCGCCGGGTTGGCCGGCTTGCCGCCCTTGACGAGGGCGGCGCTGACGAGGTTGACGTTCGACGGGTTGTCGGGCGTGACCCGGTAGGAGTCGGGGAGGGGGTTGGTGTCGACGATCGCGTACGCCGCGGGATCGGCCTTCCTCTGCTGGGCGAAGGCCTGGGCCTTGGAGACGAACTGGACCTTCTTGACGTGGGCCGTGCTGCGGAGGATCCCGCCGACCTGGGAGATCTGGGCGGGGGTGGCCCCGCTCTTGAGATAGACGCCGACGATCACCCGCTTGCGGACGTCGTTGGCCGCGCCGGTCGTGACCTGGACGACGGGGATGAAGACCCCGAGGACGAGGACGGTGACGAGGACGGTCGCGAGGGCGGCGAAGCTGGGGACGGCGTTCCGGCGTAGGGCGCGGGACGATTCCTTGAGGAAGAAGCCGATCTTCATGGTCTCTGGGGCTGACGAGGGCCGGCGGGCGGTCTCCTCACCAGGAGATCCGGGTGTTCTCGTCGCGGAGCATCGCGGTGAACTCGTCGGTCGACTGGTCGCGCTGGCTGTACATGCCTTCGTTCTCGTCGCGGATCACGCGGCCCTTGCGGACCTCGATGACCCGGCGACGCATCTTGTCGACCATCGTCGAATCGTGGGTTGCCACGAGGACGGTCGTGCCGGCCCGGTTGATCCGGTAGAGGAGCTGCATGATCCCGATCGACGTCTCGGGATCGAGGTTGCCGGTCGGCTCGTCGGCGAGCAGGACGGCCGGATGGTTGATGAACGCGCGAGCGATCGAGACCCGCTGCTGCTCGCCGCCGGAGAGCTGGTCGGGGAAGTTGTGAAGCTTCGTCGAGAGTCCGGTCAGCCGGAGGATGTCGGGGACGGTCTGACGGATCTGCTTGCGGCCGGCGCCGGTGACCTGGAGGGCATAGGCGACGTTGTCGTAGACCGTGCGGTTGGGGAGGAGCTTGAAGTCCTGGAAGACGACGCCGAGGTTGCGCCGGTAGGAGGGGACCTTCTTGCGGTCGATGTCGGCGAGGTTGCGCCCGGCGACGACGATCGCCCCGGAGGTGGCCTCGAGCTCCTTGATCAGGAGCCGCATGATCGTCGACTTTCCGGAGCCGGTCGACCCGACGATGAAGACCCACTCGCCGCGCTCGATCTCGAAGCTCGCGCCGTCGAGGCCGATGTCGCCGGACTCGTAGGACTTGCAGACCTCACGAAACTCGATCATCGTCTCGGAGCCGGGTGTACGGCGGGGACGCGGGACCGGCTGGGGGGCCGGACGGGGGGCGCGGGCCGGACGAGCCGAGTCGGGACGATCGCGCCTGCTACGGCGGTCAGACTTCTCAGTGGTCGCCATCGGGGCCGAGCGTAGAGCACAGAGACCATCGGTGTGCCATTTGGCCGTGCGTGCAAGAGCATTTGCACGGCATTGAGTACCGTTGCGAGATGGCCGAAACACAACCTTTGGGGTGAACGGATGACCGAGATCACGACGACGACGGCGCCGAACGGGCTGCCGATCCACAAGATCGCCGTCTCGGGAACGCGGGCCCTGACGATCCTCGTGGCCTTCGACGCCGGGGCGAGGAGCGAGCGGCCGGAGGAGAACGGGATGGCCCACTTCCTCGAGCACCTGGTCTTCAAGGGGGGCGAGAGCTACCCGACCTACCGGGACGTCAACGAGACGGCCGAGCGGATGGGGGCGATGCTGAACGCGTACACGAGCCACGACCTGGTCGCCTTCCACATCACCGTGCGGGCGGAGGCGGCGCCGGCGGCGGTCGATCTCCTGTCGGACTTCGTCGGTCGGCCGCGGATCGACGCGGAGGAGCTCGACCGGGAGCGGGGGGTCGTGATCCAGGAGATCGCGAGGGCGTACGACCAGCCGTCGATGGTCGCCGAGTACCTGATCGACCGGGCGGCGTTCGGCGAGCACCCGCTCGGGCGGACGGTGCTCGGTCCGGAGGAGAACCTCCGGTCGTTCAGCCGTGAGGCGATCGTCGCGTTCCGGGCGCGCCGGTGGTCGGGCGAGCGGGGGGGCGTCTTCCTGGTCGGGAACACCGGTCACCTGCCGGACGACATGGAGCTGTCCGAGCGGTTCGGCCGGTTCCCGAGCCGGCCGGCGCCGGACCCGTACGAGCCGGTGCCGACGTTCACGCCGGAGACGCTGGTCGAGGGGCGTGAGACCAAGCAGTCACACCTGCGGATGATCTACCGGCCGGCGATCGACGTCGCGGACGGGCGTCAGCGGACGGTCCTGTCGATCTACTCGACCCTCCTCGGCGGGTCGATGGGGTCGCGGCTGTTCGACGAGATCCGCGAGCAGCGGGGCCTGTGCTACTCGGTCTCGGCGGTCGACCACGCGTTCGCGGACTCGTCGATCCTCCAGCTGTCCTCGGGCCTGGACTCGACGAAGTGCATCGAGGCGTACACGCGGATGCGGGAGATCGTCGACGAGCTGCGGACGGACGGACCGACCGAGGCGGAGGTCGAGCGGGCGCGGGCGTATGCCGGCGGGCGTCGGGTCCTGGCGTTCGAGAACTCGGGGGCGGTCGCGCGGTATGCGGCTCACCAGGCGATCGTCTACGGGGAGGACATCGACCCGGATCGGGCGATCGACGCGGTCGACAGCGTGACCTTCGACGAGGTCGCCGAGGTCGCGCGGGGGATCAGCGATGAGCTCGCGGTGGCGTGCGTCGGGCCTCACGAAGCCGGGGACTTCTGATTTCCGAGGGCGTTGTTTCTGGCCGGGCGCGGCGTTAGGGGCGGATGGCGACCATGCGTTCGATCGCCACTCGGGCGGCGGCGGCGGTGGCGGGATCGACGCGGACCTCGTGGACGTTGTCGCGGAGGGCGTCGCGGAGCTTGGGGAGGGTGATCATCTTCATGTAGCGGCAGCTGGCGGCTTCGTTGGCGGCGATGAAGTCGGTCTGGGGGGCCGCGAGGCGGAGGGGGTGGAGCATGCCGATCTCGGTTGCGACGATCGCACTGGATCCGGGGGTGGAGCGCTCGGCGTAGGTGAGCATGCCACCGGTCGACAGCATGTGGACTCCGTCGAGGGGGACGTCACCGGCGGCGACGTACTCCATGACCGAGGTCGAGCAGCCGCATTCGGGGTGGATCAGGAAGTCGGCGTCGGGATGGGCGGCCCGGGTGGCGGCGATGTCGGATGGGCGGATCCCGGCGTGGACGTGGCACTCGCCGTCCCAGACGTGCATCCGCCGGCCGACCGTCCGCTCGACGTAGGCGCCGAGGAACATGTCGGGGCCGAAGAGGATCTCGGTGTCGGGTCCGTGGGTTGCGAGAATGTGGCGGACGACGGAGACGGCGTTGGAGGAGGTCACGCAGTAGTCGGTGAGGGCCTTGACGTCGGCTGAGGTGTTGACGTACATCACGACGACGGCGCCGGGGTGGTCGGCCTTCCAGTCGCGGAGCTGCACGGCGTCGATCGAGTCGGCGAGCGAGCAGCCGGCGTCGGGGTCGGGGATCAGGACCGTCTTCTGGGGGCAGAGGATGGCGGCGGTCTCGGCCATGAAGTGGACGCCGCAGAAGACGATCGTCTGCTGGGGGGCGGCGGCGGCCTGCTGGGAGAGGCCGAGGGAGTCGCCGACGAAGTGGGCGATGTCCTGGACTTCGGGGACCTGGTAGTTGTGGGCGAGGATCACGGCGTCGCGGGCGGTCGCGAGCTCGCGGATCTCGGCGGAGAGGGAGTCGATCTGGGCGCGGGTGAGCGGCGGGGCGCCCGGGTCGGCGGCCATCGGGAGCAGGTTCACGGCGTCCGCGGATCGTCGGAGATCAGGGTGAGGATGAGGGAGATGTCGAGGGCTGGGGCGGAGTGGGTCATGGCTCCCATCGAGACGAATTGTACGCCGGTGGTCGCGTGGTCCCTGAGCGTTGCGAGGGTGACCCCGCCGCTGGCTTCGAGGGTCGCCCGGCCGGCGACCTGGACGACGGCGGTGCGGAGTTGGTCGGGGGTCATGTTGTCGAGGAGGATCCGCTCGGCCCGGGCGGCGAGGGCCTCGTCGATCTCCGCTGGAGTCCGGCACTCGACCTCGAGCGGGAGATCCGGGGCGTGGGCGCGGGCGGCGTGGACGGCGGGGGCGACGCCGCCGGCGAGGGCGATGTGGTTCTCCTTGATCAGGATGGCGTCGTAGAGGCCGGCCCGGTGGTTGGTGGCGCCGCCGGCGGCGACGGCGGCCTTCTCGAGGCTTCGCAGGCCGGGGGTGGTCTTGCGGGTGTCGAGGACGCGGGCTCCGGTGCCTTCGACGGCTGCGGCGCAACGGGCGGCGAGCGTGGCGACGCCGGAGAGGCGCTGGAGGAAGTTGAGGGCGGTCCGCTCGGCGGCCAGCAGCGCGCGGGCGGAGCCGCGGACTTCGAGGACGGGCCCGGGTTCCCGCCAGACGCCCTCGGCGGCGAGCCGGGTGATCTCGAGGTCGGGGTCGAGGAGTCGGAAGGTCAGCTCGGTGACGTCGAGGCCGAAGAGGACGCCGGGCTCCTTCTGGGTGATCGTCGCGAGGGCGTGGGCGCCGGCGGGAACGGTGGCCTCGGAGGTGACGTCGCCGGTCCCGAGGTCCTCGGCGAGCGCCCGGCGGACGAGGGCGTCTTCAACGGGCGTCATGAGCGTTCAGGATAGGGTGCCCGGGGATGGTCGAAGGCGACGCGGGCGTAGGAGTGGACGAGGCCGAGCGACCGGCGGGAGCGGGCACGCCGGAGATCTACTGGCGGGCGTGGCTGCCGCAGAAGCAGCCGTACGCCCGGGGGTCGGTGGTGATCGTCCACGGTGCGGGCGAGCACAGTGGCCGGTACGAGGCGGTGGCCGGAGCCCTCGTGAAGGCGGGCTACGCGGTGTACGCGCTCGACCACCAGGGCCATGGACGCTCAGGTGGACCGCGGGCGTTGATGCGGCGGATGGACATGGCGCTGGTCGACGTCTACCAGCTCGTGGCCGGGACGACCCAGAAGGCCGGAGGGCGGCCACCGTACCTGCTGGGTCACAGCATGGGTGCGACGATCGCGACTTCGTTCGCCCTGCGGTGGCCGGAGAACCTGGCGGGCCTGATCCTGTCGAGTCCGCTGCTGTCCCTTCCGGAGGTGAAGCTGCCGGAGCGGATCGCGGTTGCGGTGCTCTCGCGTGTCGCCCCGAGGCTCGGGGTCTCGAAGGTGGATCCGAGCCTGGTCAGCCGTGACCCCGAGCAGGTCAGGGCGTACGAGGACGATCCGCTGGTGCACCACTCGGGACTGCCGGCGCGAACGGTCGCCGAGCTGGTGAAGACGGTCCGAGCCTTTCCTGGGGAGGCCGCGAACCTGGAGCTGCCGGTGCTGATCATGTCGGCCGGGGCTGACCGGATCGTCTCGCCGGAGGGCGCGAAGATGCTGTTCGAGCGGGCGGGGTCGGAGGACAAGACGCTGAAGGTCTACCCGGACCTGTACCACGAGATCTTCAACGAGACCGAGCCGGACCGGACCGAGGTGGTCGGGGACATGATCGCCTGGCTCAACGCCCGGACCTAGCCGGCCGGCCGGCCGGCCGTGAGTGGTGGAGGAAGTCGATCAGCCAGTCGGGTTCGCCGGCGTTCCGAACGGTCCCCTCCTTCGGGTGGCGCCGGAGGCCGAGTTTCGCGGGAAGACATCAACACCTCGCCTCCGGCGACTCAGCCCTCCGGACCGGCCCGCCGGCCCGGTCAGCTCCCGGCGACCTTCAACAGATAGGCCCGGACGAAGCCGTCGAGGTCGCCGTCGAGGGCCCGCTGGGCGTCGCCCATCTCGTGGTTGGTCCGGTGGTCCTTGACCATCGTGTACGGGTGGAGGACATACGACCGGATCTGCGATCCGAAGTTGACGTCCTGGGCCTCGCCCTTCTCCTTGGCGATCTCCGCCTGGCGGCGGCGCTCCTCGGCCTCGGCGAGCTTCGCCCGGAGCATCGTCATCGCCGTCGCCTTGTTCGACGACTGGGACCGCTCGTTCTGGCATTGGACGACGATCCCCGACGGTCGATGGGTGATCCTGACGGCCGAGTCCGTCTTGTTGACGTGCTGGCCGCCCGCCCCACTCGCCCGGTAGGTGTCGATCTGGAGGTCGTCGTCGCTGATCTCGACCTCCCCCTCCCCCTCGACGACCGGGGCGACCTCGAGTCCGGCGAAGCTCGTCTGCCGGCGGTTGGCCGAGTCGAACGGCGAGAGGCGGACCAGGCGATGGACGCCCTTCTCGGCCCCATAGAGGCCATAGGCGTTCTCCCCTGCCGCCTTGAAGGTCGCCGACTTTATGCCGGCCTCCTCGCCCGCGCTGACCTCGAGCAGCTCGGTCTCGAAGCCCCGCTTCTCAGCCCACCGAAGCTCCATCCGGAGCACCATCTCCGCCCAATCCTGGGCGTCGGTCCCACCCGCCCCGGCATTGATCGTGACGAGGGCGTCGCCGGCGTCGTAGCGACCCGAGAACAGGCGGGCCTCCTCCAGGGCGAGCAGCCGCTCCTCGACCGACGCGAGGTCGGCCTCGACCTCGTCGGCGAACGACGGATCCTCGTCGGCCAGCTCGACGAGCCCCTCCAGCTCGCCGGCGTCCTCCTCGAGCGATCGGAACGCCTTCAGGCGACGGGCCGTCCGGGCGTGCTCCGCCGAGACCTTGCCGGCCGTCTCGGAGTCGTCCCAGAAGCCGGGCTCCCCCATCTGGGCCTCGAGCTCGGCAACCCGCGAATCGAGCGCCGACGGGTCAAAGATAGTCCGCGAGCAGCTTCAGCTGGTCACGGACGGCAGCGAGGCGCTGCGGTGTAGGCTCGGATGTCGGGGCGCTGGCCATCTCCAACCAGGGTACTAAGGAGCCGACGGCCGCCACCGACACAGCCGGGCGGAATCGCTCAGCTCGGGGCGAGGATCCAGATCCGCAGGGGCTCGTCGGCGTAGCCGCGTTCGGCGAACGAGCTCACCGTGTACGCCCGGCCCCCGACGATCACCGGACCCGTGTCCGGGAGCGTCATCCCCACGACGCCGGCCAGCGAGCTCTTCGCCTGGCCGGTCGACCCCTCGACGACGACGTCGGCTCCCGTCAGGCGGTGGACCAGCCTGATCAATCCGATCACGTCCTGGATCGAGATCTCGATCCGTCCGAGGTAGGCACCCTTCCTGCCGTGTAGCGGGTGAACCCGGCCGCCGACCACGAACCGAAGGCTCACGTCGATCAGGGTGCGGCCCGACCGCGTGACCCGGACGCCGACGGCGTGGCGGATCGGCTGGTGGTGCATCGCCGACCGGGCGAGCGCGTAGTTCTTGGTGCTGAGGCCGTCGATCAGCCCCGGGATCCGGCTGATCACGTGGAAGGCCGCCCCGTTGGCCGGTCCGGAGACCTCCTGGGCGTATACCCGCTGGGCGACGGTCGCGAACGCGTCGGCCCGCGCCTGGGCCAGGTCGGCCGCGCACGTCGGGCACGGGTCGGCAGCCTGAGCTCTGACACCACCGCACCCCGCGAGGTCGGCGACCAGGATCAGCCCGACCGCAGCGGCCACCACCGCCCTACCCCACGGCGCTCGCACGTGCTATTCGGACGGTCGGCCGGACAAGGCGAGTCGCCGGCAGGTCGGCGGGACCAGACCAGCCTCAGGCGCCATGGCACTTCTTGTACTTCTTGCCCGACCCGCACGGGCACATGTCGTTGCGACCGACCTGCTCCTCGGTCGCCACCCGCCGCTGCTCGACCTGCGGCATCAGCTCGGCCACCTCCTCGGCCACGGCCGGTCCGCCCGCGGCAGCCGCGGCCACGGCGACCGCGCTCGGCTCGGCGGCCAGCCCACCTGAGGAGTAGGAGACGCTCGCCGGACGAGTCGAGCTCCCGGCCGGCTTGTAGGCGGGCAGCGGTGGCGGCGGGGGCGCGGCCAGGCCGCCGTCGTCGGGCGGCTCGACCTGGACCTGGACGTTGAAGATCATCCTGGCGAAGTCCGACCAGATCGTCGTCATCAGGTCGGAGAACAGGTCGAACGCCTCGTTCTTGTAGGCGACGATCGGCTCGATCTGGGCGAACCCCCGGAGATGAATCCCCTCGCGGAGGTAGTCCATGTCGTAGAGGTGCTCACGCCACCGCTCGTCGATGATCTGGAGGAGGAGGTACCGCTCGAGGGCCCGCATCAGCTCCTCCCCGAGCTCGGCCTCCCGCGCCGTGTACAGCCGGTCGGCGTCGGCGACCAGCCGCTCGGTCAGGGACGTCCGGTCGACGTCCTCGTCGTCGACGTCATCCGCATCGAAGCTGACCGGGTAGCTCTGCCGGAGCACGGCGAACAGGCCGTCGAGATCCCAGTCCTCGATGAAGTCGCCGGCCGTGTGCTCGCTGACCGTCCGCTCGATCACCCCGGCGATCTCCTCCCGGGCGGCCTGGGCCATGTCCCCGCCCTCGAGCACCTGGTCGCGGAGGGCGTAGACGATCCGCCGCTGCTCGTTCATCACGTCGTCGTACTCGAGGACACGCTTGCGCTGGAGGAAGTTCTGCTCCTCGACCTTCCGCTGGGCCTTTTCGATCTGCTTGGAGAGGATGCTCGCCTCGATCGGCTCCTCGTTCCCCGCCTCGTCGAGGCTCCCCAGGCGGTCGAGGATCTTGTAGATCCGGTCGCCCGCGAACAGGCGGATCAGGTCGTCCTCGGCCGAGAGGAAGAACCGCGACTCGCCGGGGTCCCCCTGACGGCCGGCCCGCCCGCGAAGCTGGTTGTCGATCCGCCGGGACTCGTGGCGCTCGGTCCCGACGATGAACAGGCCGCCGGCCTCGAGGACCTTCTCCCGGTTGGTGCCGACCCGCTCGACGATCTTCGGGAGGACCTTCGCAAAATGCTCGTCGTAGTCGGGATCCTCCGCCGCCAGGCCGAGCTTCGCCAACTCGAGCCGCGTCTGGTGCTCGGCGTTCCCGCCGAGCTGGATGTCGACGCCCCGTCCGGCCATGTTCGTCGCGATCGTCACGGCCCCCGGCTGGCCGGCCTCGGCGATCATCTCGGCCTCGGTAGCCGTCCGCGGGTCAGTCGCCGTCACCGCGTTGAGGACGTGATGGTCGATCCCCCGGGCCCGCAGACGCTCCGACAGGAGAGCGGACACCTCGACCGAGATCGTGCCGACGAGGACCGGCTGACCGTGGGCGTTGCGCTGGACGATCTCCCGCTCGACGGCCGACCACTTGCCGTCCCGGGTCTTGTAGACCTGATCGTTTCGATCCGCCCGGATCATCGGCCGGTTGGTCGGGATCTGGATGACCGGAAGCTTGTAGATCTTCATGAACTCCGTCGCCTCCGTCAGCGCCGTCCCGGTCATCCCGGCGAGCTTGTCGTACAGGCGGAAGTAGTTCTGGAGGGTGATCGTCGCCAGCGTCTGGTTCTCCTCCTGGACCCGAACGCCCTCCTTCGCCTCGATCGCCTGATGGAGGCCCTCCGACCACCGGCGGCCCTCGAGCATCCGGCCGGTGAACTCGTCGATGATCTTGACCTCGTCGTCGATCACCGCATAGTCGACGTCCCGCTTGTAGAGCGACTCCGCCCGGAGCGACTGGATCAGGTGGTTGACGAGGGGTCCGTTCTCCGCACGGTAGAGGTGGTCGATGCCGAGGAACTTCTCGGCCTTGGCGACCCCCTGCTCGGTGACCGCAACCGTCTTGTGCTTCTCCTCGAACTCGTAGTCGAAGTCCGCGACGAACTCCTTCTTCGTCCGCGGGTCGAGCCCCTCCGGCGTCTTCCCCGGCTCCAGCCGGCGGGCGAGCTGGGCGAACTTCGCATAGAGGTCGGCCGCCTGCTCCGGCGCTCCGGAGATGATCAGCGGGGTCCGGGCCTCGTCGATCAGGATGTTGTCGACCTCGTCGACCACCGCGAAGAAGTGGCTGGCCAGCGGCCGACCGTCCTCGTCGTAGCGGCCGCCGTGCTGGACCTTCTCGTCAAGGCTGGCGGCCATGTTGTCGCGGAGATAGTCGAACCCGAACTCCGAGTTCGTCCCGTAGGTCACATCGCACGCGTAGGCCGCCCGCTTCTCCTCGTAGGGCTGCATCGTCTGGAGGACGCCGACCGACACGCCGAGCGGCCCGTAGAGGGCGTTCATCCACTCGGCGTCGCGCTGGGCGAGGTAGTCGTTGACCGTGACGACGTGGACGCCCTTCCCGGCCAGCGAGTTCAGCACGACCGCGAGGGTCGCCGTCAGCGTCTTCCCCTCGCCGGTCCGCATCTCGGCGATCGCCCCGTCGTCGAGGACCATCCCGCCGATCAACTGGACGTCGAAGTGGCGCATCCCCATCTGCCGCTTGCCGACCTCCCGGACCACGGCGAAGCACTCGGCCTGGAGCGTGTCGAGCGACTCGCCGGCGTGGCCGCGCTCGCGCAGGCCATCCATCCTCGCCCGCAGCTCGTCGTCGGTCTCGAGCTCGAGCTCGGCCTCGTAGGCACCGACCAACTTGACCCGCTGCTCGAACTGCTTGAACCGCTTTCCCTCGCCCATGTTGAGCGCACGATCGAAGAGACCCATACGGCTCAGCCTACCAGCGCCAAGGACCCCGCCCGCCGGCCGACTGCACCGGCGGGGGGCCCATCGACCTTCCCTTCAGATCGCCTCAGATCGCCGGCGATGCATGGTCGGCCAAGCCGGGGACGCGCGCCTCCCGGCGTCTGCGTCGCTTGTCGCGGTGGCGCTTGACCTGACGGGTGAGCTCGTGTGCGCAGAGGTTCATCGCATGCTCGGGATCCCAGGAACGATCGCTGGCCCGGAGCGTGGTGCCCTTGAGGTAGAGGACGGCGTCGACGATGTGTGCGTCGGGGATCGCCGGGTTGCGCTCGAGCGAGAACTCGATCTCCAGACGCGTGAACTCGGGCGTCTGCTTGCCGATGTTCGCAAAACGCTTCTCCACGTGGTCGCGAAGCTCGTCGGTCACCGGAACGTTGCGGCCCTTGACGTCGATCTGCATTTGTACACCTCTCACGGTGGACTGTATGAAGCGCGCATTCGCGCACCTGGGATGCTACGCCTCTCGACGGCTGGCCTTCGCACGTCAGCCTGCGCGCCGTCCCCCGCCTGGCTGGGACTCGACGGACGGCTCGAGTTAGACGACAATCACCCGCGTGAGCCCCCACGTCTCCTGGACGCCGGAGCCGGTCGTGCTGGTCGCGATCGCCGCCGCCCTCTGGCTGTACGTACCCCGCTGGCGCCGCGTCCGCGCCGACCACGGCGCCCGGGGAGCCGGACGCTGGCGGCTGGTGTCGTTCCTCGCCGGCGTGCTCGCGGTCTTCGGAGCCCTGATCTCGCCGATCGACAGCCTCGCCGACGACCTCTTCTTCGTCCACATGATCCAGCACGTCCTCCTCCTCGACATCGCCCCGGTCCTGCTGATCTGCGGCCAGACGAAGCTGATCCTCCGGCCGGCCAGCCGCCGTCTCGTCCGCATCGAGGAGTCCGCGGGCTGGCTCGGCCGGCCGTCGTTTGCCGTCGTCCTCTACGTCGGCGCCGTCTGGGTCTGGCACCTCCCGGCCCTCTACGACGCGGCCCTCCGTCACGCGCTGGTCCACGTCCTCGAGCACATCTCCTACACCCTGGCCGGCGGCCTCTACTGGTGGCACCTCCTCTCGCCGATCCGCAGCCGCCACCGTCTCGGCGGGATGGGCCCGGCCGTCTACATGGCGGCGACCAAGCTGGTCGTCGGACTGCTCGGCCTGGTCCTCGTCTTCGCGCCGCACGCCCTCTACTCGTTCTACGCCGACAAGCACGGCTTCTGGGGCCTGTCCCCCCACTCAGACCAGGAGCTCGCAGGCGGCCTGATGGCGCTCGAGCAGTCCCTCGTGATGGGCGTCGCCCTCGCGGTGATCTTCATCCGCGTACTCCGCGACTCCGAACGCGACGCCCGCCGGGCCGACCGGCTGCTCGACGCCCAGGAGGACGGAGAGACGGCGCTGGACCCGGGGTCGGAGGATCTCGACGAGCCGCCTCTAGACGCGGGGCCGGAGGCTCTCGAGGATCCCCGCGTGGCCGGTGATCGCCCCGATCACGATCGCCTTGTCGGGAACACGGGTGCCCGGGAGGACGATCGTCTCACGGAGGCAGACCCCATCCCCGAGAACGGCTCCGTCGCCGACGACGACCGGCCCGTGAAGGAGGACGTCGCTGCCGATCTGAACGTCGTGGCCGATCCAGATCGGGAGTGAGACGACCGACTTGGCGTCGAGTGCCGACCCGTCGCAGATCGTGATCCCCGGCACCGTGCTCTCGCCGACCGGCTCGATCTGAAGGTCGCCGGCCAGCGCGTCGAAGGTCCCCGCGCGGAGCTCGTCGAGCGACCCGACGTCGTTCCAGTAGGAGTGGGTCTCGTGGACATGGAACGGAGCCCCGCCGGCCAGCAGGGCCGGGAAGACGTCGAGCGCCCAGTCGACCGGATCGACGGCCGGGAAGTAGTCGAAGATCTCCGGCTCGAACATGTAGATCCCGCAGTTGCCGAGGTCCGACTCCGCGTCTGCCGGCTCGGGCTTCTCCTGAAAGCCGGTGATCTGGCCGCCGTCGTCGTGGATCACGACCCCGTACTCCCGGGTGTTGACCACCCGCTTGACCGCGAGCGTCGCGATCGACCCGGTCTTGCGGTGGGTCTCGGCCAGCGCGTCGAGGTTGATGTCGGTCAGCGCGTCGCCCGAGATCACGAGGAACGTCTCCTGGCCGAAGAAGTCCGCGCAGTTGCGCACGCCCCCGGCCGTCCCCAGCAGCTGCTCCTCGAAGCGGTAGGTCAGCCGATCGCCGAAGTACCCGCGGATCGTCTCGGGGAAGTAGTGGAGGTTGGCGATCACCTCGTCGATCCCGTGGCGGGCCAAGAGGTCGACGATGTGGGCCATCACCGGCCGGTCCAGCACCGGGACCATCGGCTTGGGGAGCTCGTAAGTCAGCGGGCGCAGCCGCGTTCCCAGGCCGGCCGCTAGAACCATCGCTCGCATCGGACGGGGCACGCTAGCGAAACGAGACAGCGGTGGGCCGCCGTGCACGCCGAGACCGGCGGAGCCCCCAGGGCTAGACTGCGTTTGTGGTAGACCGAAACCGCCTCGAGGAGCTCCGCTCGACGCTGTACAAGGTGACGCCCCTCCGCGCCGAGGATCTCGATCGCGGAGAGCTGGAGAAGAACGGCTGGTTCGTCGACGTCTTCGCTCCCGGCGAGGACCCGCTGGCGTCGGTCGACGACCCGATCCTCGACATCGCCGACCAGATCGCCTGGAGCGATCGGGCGCTGATGATCGGCCTGACCGGTGGCACGGGCGTCGGCAAGACGACCCAGCTCGGCCGGCTCGCCGGCGTCCTCTGGCGTGAGCACTCGATCGCATGCGTGACAGTCGACTACGGCGAGTTCAGCGAACTGTCCTCTCCGCCCGACGTCACCGACTTCCTCCTGTCCGTGGTTGGCGGGTTCGCCCAGCGGGCCGCCGAGCAGGGCTTCCTACCCGAGGACTGGGACCGGCAGACGATCGGCAACGGCCTGCTGGGGATCCTGAAGCGGTTGAAGATGCCCGAGGCCAAGATCGGCCTGGGTGGCGCGGCGACGATCACCGTCCAGGATCTCCTCAGCCAGGACGAGACATTCCGGGCGCGGGTGCGCGAGCACCTGGCGAGTCGAGTCAGCGAGGTCCTCCGCGAGGTCCGCGGCTACGCCGGCGAAGTCGTCGGCGCGATCCTCGAACACCTCGACGGCTGCAAGGGCGTCGTTCTGGTCGTCGACTCGACCGAGAAGCTAGCTGGCCCGCGCTCTTCGCAGGAGCGCATGTACAGCGCCGTGCGTCACCTTTTCGTCGAGAACGGCGACAACCTCGCATTCCGGGAATTCCACACGATCTACCTCCTTCCGCCATGGCTTCCGGTCTCCGACGGCGGGGCCCTGCGGATGACGCTGTGCCAGTTCCCGGCCGTCCGCGTCGAGCGGCGCCAGGGCGACCCGGACGATCAAGGCATCGACCTGATGTGTCGGATCATCCGGCTACGGATGCCTGACATCGACGAGTTGATCGCCCCGGAGGACCTCCGCCGGCTCTGTCTGATGAGCGGCGGCGTCCAGCGCGTCTTCTTCCAGTTGCTCTCCGTCGTCGCCCGCCGAGCCCGTTCGACCCCGACCATGCCCGTCCCGAGCGAGCTCATCGACTCGGCGATCGCGACGATCCGCGAGGACTACCTCGCCGTGACGATCGAGGCCGCGCCTTGGCTCGCACGAATCCAGGAGACCCGGGGCCTCGACGGGCTGCCCAGCACTGCAGTCGCCTCCCTCGGTGCCTACTTTCAGGCGATGGTCGTGCTCCAGTTCGCCAACGGCACGAAGTGGTACGCGATCCACCCGCTGATGCGCGACCGTGTCAAGAGGTCGATCTCCGACGATGGCTAAGGCGGCAGACTCGCGCGAGGTTGCAGCGCCCGCCCGAGCGGCGGCGCAGGACGACCTGATCCTCGAGGCGCTCGAGTTGTCCCTCAACGGACCGCGCCGCTTCTGGCTCGGATTCGTCTTCGTCGACGACGGCCGGGCAGCGGCGCGAGCCCGCAACCTGGCGGAGGCGCTGGCGGTTGGCCGGGCGGGCACACTCGAGACGCACGCCGCCGCGGGACCCCCAGATGTCGGCCGGACCGCACGGGACGTCCTGCGCCACGCACCCACCGACTCGCCGGTCTGGGTCGAATGGTCGGGCGTGGGGCGCTCGGTCGCAGACCGCGGCGCGGTCGAGGACGCCCTTGCGCTCCTCAACGCCGGTCGCTCCCGCCTGGTCAAATCGCTCCACGGCGGACTCGTGATCGCGGCGCCGACCTGGTCGGAGGCGGCTCTGGCCAACGGTGCAGTCGATCTCTGGTCGGGCCGCGAGTTCGCCCTCCGTCTGCCCTCACTCGCCGCGGGCGACTGGGCCCCCACCAATCCACGGGCGGAGCCGGCGCTGGAGTCACTCCCGCTCCTCTGGGAACGCCTTGCACCGATCGCCGTGATGCGCGCCTTGCGGGAATCGGGCCCCGATGCCGCGCTCGCTCTGGCCGATGCCCTCGCCGAGTCCGCTGACACGTCAGATCGGCCGCGTCTGAAGACCGTGGCCGCCGGCGTGGCCCTGCAAGCCGTTCAGCGCGAGATGGCGCTCGCGAGGGCCGCCGCGGTCGTCGAGTCCGACGCCGCGGAGCCGACCGTCGTGGCGGCGGCGGCACAGATCGCTGCCTCGGCCTCATCTGACTGGGCATCGGGCTCGCGATTGTGGAGCGCTGCGGTGGAGGCGATCGAACGCGCTCTCGGTCCCGACGACCCGATTACGCTCGCCTCGCGCAACAACCTCGCCGGCGCGTACCAGACTGCGGGCGACGTTCAACACGCGATCCCGCTCTACGAGGCGACACTCACCGACATGGAGCGGATCCTCGGCACCGACCACCCCGACACACTCACCTCCCGCAGCAACCTCGCGACCGCCTACCAGGAGGCGGGTGACCTCACGCGCGCGATCCCGCTCCACGAGACGACGCTTGCCGACCGCGTGCGGAATCTCGGCTCCGACCACCCCGACACGCTCACCTCCCGTAACAACCTCGCGACCGCCTACCAGGAGGCGGGTGACCTCCCGCGCGCGATTGCGCTGTACGAGGCGACGCTCACTTCCAGCGAACGGATCCTCGGTCCGTACCACCCGAACACCCTGAGCCACCGCAATAACTTAGCGCTAGCCTACGAGTCATCAGGGCATCCGGAGCGCGCGATCCCGCTCCTCGAGGCGACGGTCTCCGATCGCGAGAGGATCCTGGGCCGCGATCACCCCGACACACTTACCTCCCGCAACGGCCTCGCCTACGCGTACCAGTCGGTTGGTGATCTCACACGCGCCATTCCCCTCTACGAGCTGACGCTCAGTGATCGTGAGCGGACGCTCGGACCAGAGCACCCCAAGACGCTAGTCTCCCGCAACAACCTCGCGGGCGTCCACAAGGAGGCAGGGAACCTAGCCCGCGCGGTCGCGCTCCATCAAGCGACGCTTGCCGACCGCGAGCGGATCCTCGGGCCAGACCACCCGGACACGCTCGTCTCCCGAAACAATGTCGCCAGCGTCGTGGAGTCCACGGGAGACCTTACGCGCGCGATCGCGCTCTTCGAGTCGACGCTGGCGGACTTTGAGCGGATCCTCGGCCCCGACCACCCCAACACGCTTACGTCCCGCAACAACCTCGCTGGCGCCTACCAGGCGGCGGGGGATCTCGCGCACGCGGTCCCACTCTATGAGGCGACCCTCGCCGACCGCGAGCGAATTCTCGGCGCCGACCACCCAACTAGCCTTATCTCGCGCCGCAACCTAGCCGCCGCCTACGAGGCCGCTGGGGAACGCGATCGTGCGATACCCCTCTACCAACGCGCGCTCGCTGACAGCGAGCGCATCCTGGGGCCTGACCACCCGGACACCCACGCCATCCGCGAGTCGTGGACGGCGGCTCAGGCGAACGATCGCAAGTAGCGCTCCTGGGCCTCCGTCAGGGAGTCGAGCTCGATGCCCAGGCTCCCGAGCTTCAGCCGGGCGACCTCCCGGTCGATCTCCATCGGCACCGCGTGGACCCCCGGCCCGAGGCCCCGCCCCGACCGGACAAGGTGCTCGGCGGCGAGCGCCTGCCCGGCGAACGACATGTCCATCACCGCGGCCGGGTGGCCCGCAGCCGCCGCCAGGTTGACGACCCGCCCCTTGGCGAGGAGATTCACCCGGCGGCCGTTGCCAAGGTCATATTGGTCCACCAGCGGGAGCACGGCAACCGGCGGCCCGACCGCCGCCGCCGCGAGGTCGGGCAGGCTGATCTCGACGTCGAAGTGCCCGGCGTTCGCCAGGATCGCCCCGTCGCGCATCCGCTCGAAGTGCTCTCGCCGCAGGACGTCCGGCGCCCCCGTGACGGTCACGAAGACCTCGCCCCGCGCGGTCGCCGCCAGCGCCGGCATCACCTCGAAGCCGTCCATCCGCGCCTCGAGCGCCCGGATCGGGTCGACCTCGCAGACGATCACCGACGCCCCCGCACCCTCCGCCCGCTGGGCGACCCCCTTCCCGGCCAGGCCGTACCCCAGGACGACGAAGCTCCGCCCCGCCAGGAGGATGTCCGTCGCCCGGAGGATCCCGTCGAGCGTCGACTGGCCGGTCCCGTACCGGTCGTTGAAGATCCGCTCGGTCAGCGCCTCGTTCACCGCCAGGACCGGGCACCGCAGCGCCCCCGCCGCCTCCATCGTCCGCAGCCGAACCAGGCCGGTCCGCGTCTCCTCGGTCGCTCCCAGCATCGACGTCGCCGCCGGCTCGGGCCCGGCGTGGGCCCCGGCGATCAGGTCCCCACCGTCGTCGATCCCGATGTCCGGCAGATCCTCGAGCAGTCGGGCCAGGTGGCCCGTGTACGCCTTCGGCCCATCCCCCCGCCGCGCGTGGACCGCCGCCCCGTGGTGGGTGACCAGCGCCGCGGCGACGTCGTCCTGCGTCGAGAACGGGTTCGCCGCGCAGAGCCCGGTCTCAGCACCCCCGGCGATCAGCGTCCGCACGAGGTTCGCCGTCTCTGCCGTCACATGCAGGCAGACGGCGATCCGCACGCCGTCCAGCGGTCGCTCCCGAGCGAACCGCTCGCGGATCGCCGCGAGCACCGGCATCTGCGAGTCGGCCCACTCGATCCGCGCCTGACCCGCCGCGGACAGGCCGAGGTCGGCGACGTTCGATGGCGGGATCGGGGCTCGGGACATCGGCGCTGGCCGCCCTCCATCGCGGCGACTTTCAGACGGCACCCGGAGCCCGCCGGAGCGGGCTCCGAAAAATCACCTTCTCAGTAGCGGTAGTGATCAGGCTTGTACGGGCCTTCGACCGGCACCCCGATGTACGCGGCCTGCTCCGGTCGCAGCTCTGTCAGGTGGATCCCGAGCGCCGCCAGGTGGAGGCGGGCGACCTTCTCGTCGAGCAGCTTCGGCAGCACGTAGACCCGCCGCTCGTAGTCCTCGTTCTTGGTCCACAGCTCGATCTGGGCGATCGTCTGGTTGGTGAACGAGTTGCTCATCACGAAGCTCGGGTGGCCCGTCGCGTTGCCGAGGTTCATCAGCCGGCCTTCGGACAGGACGATCACCGAATGGCCGTCCGGGAACTGCCACTCGTCGACCTGCGGCTTGACCGTCACCCGCGTGATCCCGTCGACCGCCGCCAGGCCGGCCATGTCGAGCTCGTTGTCGAAGTGGCCGATGTTCGCGACGATCGCCTGGTGCTTCATCCGGCCCATCTGGCTCGCCGTGATGATGTTGACGTTGCCGGTCGTCGTGATGAAGATGTCAGCCGACTCGACGACATCCTCGAGGGTTGCCACCTGGTAGCCCTGCATCGCCGCCTGGAGCGCGCAGATCGGGTCGATCTCGGTGATGATCACCCGGGCGCCCTGGCCTCGCAGCGACTCGGCGCAGCCCTTGCCGACGTCGCCGAACCCGCAGACCACGCCGACCTTCCCGCCGATCATCACGTCGGTCGCCCGGTTGAGCCCGTCGATCAGCGAGTGGCGGCACCCGTAGAGGTTGTCGAACTTCGACTTCGTCACCGAGTCGTTGACGTTGATCGCCGGGAACAGCAACGTCCCGGCCTCCTGCATCTGGTAGAGCCGGTGGACGCCGGTTGTCGTCTCCTCGGTCACACCCTTGATCTCCAGGGCGATCTTCGTCCACCGCTGGGCGTCGTCGACCAGCGACTGCTGGAGAAGGGTCATGAAGACCTTGAACTCGTCGGACTCGGCACCCGCCGGGTCGGGAACGACGCCGAGGGCCTCGTACTCGACGCCCTTGTGGACGAGCATCGTCACGTCGCCGCCGTCGTCGAGGATCATGTTCGGACCCCCGCCGTCCGGCCAACGGACGGCCTGCTCGGAGGCCCACCAGTACTCCTCGAGGGTCTCGCCCTTCCACGCGAAGACCGGCACCCCCTGGGGATCCTCGGGCGTACCGTTCGGCCCGACGACGACAGCCGCGGCCGCGTGGTCCTGGGTCGAGAAGATGTTGCAGCTGCACCACCGGACCTCCGCCCCCAGGGCGGTCAGCGTCTCGATCAGGACAGCCGTCTGGATCGTCATGTGGAGCGAGCCCGTGATCCGCGCGCCCTTCAGCGGCTGTGCGTCGGCGAACTCCCGCCGGGTCGACATCAAACCGGGCATCTCGTGCTCGGCCAGGTCGATCTCCTTGCGCCCGAAGACGTGGAGTTGAAGGTCGGCGACCTTGAAGTCGGTCAGGACGGCGGTTGGGGTCATGCGATCTCCAATGGGATGGGTTTGTTGGCGGCGAGGAGGCCCTGGTGCTTGTCCTGCTCCCAGCGCAGCCATTCGTCTGCGGGGACGTCCTCCGGGCGTTGGGCGTCCGTCTCGAACCACGCCTCCACCGCGCTGCCGAGTTCCGCCTCGCGGCGCAGGCGTAGGGCGAAACCGATCTCCGACAGGCCGACGTCGAAGCGCTGCAGCAGCTCGCGGAGGGTCCGCAGCCGCTGGAGCTCCTCGGCTCCGTAGAGCCGGTAGCCCGACTGCGACCGGCGCATGGCCAGCAGGCCGACCCGCTCTATGTAGCGAAGCATCCGCGGCGACCAACCGGTCGTCTCCGCTGCCTCGTGGATCGTCAGCCCGTCCATCGCCTACGTTCACCTTAGCGCCGTTTGCCAGACCTTGCCACAGATGTGTCAACGTTGTGGTCGGGCGGGCCGGATCGGCGGGGGCCGGAGCCGGATCGGCGGGGGGCCGGACGGGGCGGCCGCGGCGGATGAGACCTGCGTCAGTGGGGGGGCGGGCGGGGCGGATCAGACCGCGTCAGTGGCGGGCGGCCAGCGCCTCCTTGAGCTCTTCGATCGTCGGCACCGGCGACGGGTCGAGACCCCGGAGGATCGCCATGTAGAACGAGACGAGGTCGCCGAGCAGGACGAGCGAGATGACCCGCTCGACGCTGGTCTGGCCGCGCGTCTCCAGGCGGAAGGTCTCGACGGCCGTCTCGCCGACCAGCCGCTCGGTCAGCTCGATCCGCGTCTTGACCCGCGGATGGATGTCACAGTCGTCGAGGAAGACCGCCGTGAACCGCCCGAGCCCGGCGGCCCCGCTCCACCCGACCAGCTCGTTGTGGTCGAGCTCGGGGAGCTCGGCCGAGAAGGCCGGGACCTTGGCGTTCTCGTTGATCTGCGTCTTCCACCGGTAGGCGATCGGCCCGGTCAGGTAAGCCCCGGCGATCACCGGGATCGTCCCGTGGAGCGCCCGTGCGACGGTCTTGGCCAGCGAGTCCTCCGGGCTGTCGGGGCCCCACTCGGCGACCAGCTTGAGCGTGTGGGCCGCGGCCACGTCGATCTCCGAGGCCATCCGCGGCGCCGCCCCGCAGAGGGCGGCCACCTCGAGCGCGGTGACGATCATGTAGGCGACCGCGCTCCGCGGCTGGAAGCCTCCCGGGATCGGGATCACCGGGACCCCGTCGGCGCGAGCCAGCTCGGCGAGCTGGCCGCCGGTCGTCACGACGACCCGGCGGGCGCCGACCGCTCCGGCGGCCTCGTAGCATGCCAGGGTCTCCTCGGTCTGACCGGAGTAGCTCGCGCAGAGGACCGTCGTCTCGGGCGTCGTCCACGACGGAAGTCCATAGCTTCGGGCCGCGAGAATCGGCCGGGTCGCATGATCGCCGAGCGCCGCCCGGGCCAGGCTGCCGCCGATCGCCGATCCGCCCATCCCCGCGACGACCAGCCCGTCACGGGAGTCGACCGGCGCGATCCCGGCCGACTCGACCCGCCAGAGGGCGTCGCTGAGGTGCTCGGGCATCGCCAGGATGTCAGCCATCTGGGCTGACGCGTCGAAGGCGCCGATCGCCTGCCAGTCGAGTCCGCCCACCCGCTCAGAACCTCAGTGCGCCGTCGGGGAGGTTCACGCCCGGAAAGATACGCGCCCCGTTCGTGACGACGTTGTCGGACCCGATGCTCACGTTCTCGCCGAGCACCGCCCCACCCGTGATCTGTGTGTTCGCGCCGATCCGCGCCCCCCGGGCGACGATGCAGTCCCGCAGGACGCACCCCGGACCGACCTCGGATCCGGCGAGCACGACCGAGCGCTCGACGACCGCGCCGGCCCCTACGATCACAGCCCGACCGAGCACGGTCAGGCTCCCGATCTGGGCGTCCTCGCCGATTCGGCAGCCGGCCTCGACCACCGCCGGCGGGACGATCCGCCCGGCGCTCTGCACGGTCTCGGCGACGTTCAGGTACCTGCTGCCCAGCTCAGCTCCGACGGCCGTGTCGATCCGTCCCTCGAGGATGTCGAAGGTCGCCTGGAGGTAGCGGTCCGGCGTGCCGATGTCCGACCAGTAGGCCTCGCACGGGAAGCCGTACAGGCCGTTCCCGACCAGGGCCGGCCAGACCTCCCGCTCGATCGAGACCGCCCGCCCCGAGTCGATCCGGTCGACCACCGACCGTTGAAGGACATACGCGCCGGCGCTGATCAGGTTCGTGTCGACCTGGTCGGCCGTCGGCTTCTCGACGAACTCACGAACCCTGTTGTCGTCTTCGAGGCGCACCAGCCCGTAGGCCGTCGGATCGTCGACCCCGACCAGGGCGAGCGTCCCCGCGGCGCCGGTAGCCTCGTGCTGGGCGATCTGGGCGGTCAGGTCGAGGTCGGTGAGAACATCGCCGTTGAGCATCACGAAGCGCTCGTCCAGCCGGGATTCCGCGTACTTCAACGCTCCCCCCGTCCCGAGCGGCTGCGGCTCGGCGATGAAGTGGAGTCGCAGGCCGAGAGCCGACCCGTCCCCGAGGACGTCCTCCACCTTGGTCGGGAGGAAGCCGCAGCAGAGGACGACGTCGTCGACCCCGTGGCGGCGCAGCCACTCGAGCATGAAGACGATCAGCGGCCGGTCGACGAGCGGAACGACCGGCTTGGGGACCGTCGAGGTCAGCGGCCGCAGGCGTGTGCCCTCTCCGCCGACGAGGATTACCGCCTGCACCCGGACCGCCTCACGCAGGCCGTCCGATGCCCTCGTAGATCAGGCCAGCCGCCCTGACGGCGGCCGGGTCCAGGGCGTTGCGTCCGTCGACGACGAGCTTCCCGGACATCGCCTCTGCCACGGTCGACCAGTCGAGCTGCGAGAACTCCGGCCACTCGGTCACGAGGACCACCGCGTCGGCCCCGTCGACCGCCTCGATCGCCGACGTCGCGAAGACCACGCCGCCCGGCATCAGGACACGCGCCTCCTCGGCCGCCACCGGGTCGTACGCCCGGATCTGCGCCCCTTCGGCCTGGAGGCGGGCCGAGAGGACCAGCGAGGACGCCTCCCGCATGTCGTCGGTGTTCGGCTTGAACGCCAGGCCCAGGAGGGCGACCGTGCGGCCGACGAGCGAGCCGATGTGCTTCTGGAGCTTGGCGATCACCCGCCGCTTCTGGAGCTCGTTGACCTCGATCACGGCGTTCAGCAGCTGGAAGTGGTACCCCGAGTTGCCGGCGAGCTGCTTGAGGGCCGAGACGTCCTTTGGGAAGCAGCTCCCCCCGAACCCGATCCCCGGCTTGAGGAAGGCCTCTCCGATCCGCGAGTCGAGCCCCATCCCGCGGGCGACCTCGACGACATCGGCGCCAGTCTCCTCGCAGACGTTGGCGATCTCGTTGATGAACGAGATCTTCGTCGCGAGAAAGGCGTTCGACGCGAGCTTGACCATCTCGGCGCTCGCGATGTCCGTCCGGACGAGGGGTGCCCCGAGCGGGGCGTAGAGCTCGACGACGGCGTCTCCGGCCCAGTCGCCATCGTCGCCGACGACGACCCGATCGGGGTGGAGGAAGTCGGTCAGGGCCGAGCCCTCCTTGAGGAACTCCGGGCACGAGACGTACGCGAGGTTCTCGATCCCCTGCCGCTCGCCGGCCGCCTTGATCGAGGCTCCGGTCCCGCAGGGGACGGTCGACTTCATCACGAGGGCGCGATCGCCCGACCACGGGACGGCGTCGACGACGGCCTGGACAGCCGAGAGGTCGGCATCGCCACTGTAGGTCGGCGGCGTCCCGACCGAGACGAACAGCAGGCGCGCCCGCTCGAGGGCGTCCTCGAGGCCCGTCGAGAAGTGCATCCGCTCACGGTTGCGGACGATCGACTCGGCGAGGCCCGGCTCGTAGATCGGCACCTCCCCGCGCTCGAGGCGGGCGACCTTCTCCGCATCGACGTCGACGCAGTAGACGTCGCTCCCCAACTCGGCGAACCCAGCCGCCGTCACGAGCCCCACATACCCCGTCCCGATCACGCCGATCGGCTCGCGCTCGCTTGCCATCAGGCGAGAAGGCTACCTGGGGACGCCCCGGCGCCACGGCCTCGCCCCGGTGCGGGCCACCTCACACCGGTCGGCCGCCGGCCGCCGGCACCCGTTCAGGCCCGCCCGCCGTCGACCGCCCGCAGGGTCGGACGCCCCGACCGGCCGAGCTGCTTCCCGAGACCCGTGACGAAGTGCGCGAGCGTCCGGCGGTAGTGGCCGAGCGAGGAGATCGAGACCCACTCACCCGGCCCGTGATGGCCCGCTCCGACCGGCCCGAACTCGACCGCCGGGACACCGGCCGCGAGGAACCAGATCACGTCTGAGGCGCCGTCCCGGCCGATGCTCAGAGTCTCGGCCCCGCCCCATCGACCGGCCGCGTCACCCAGCGCCAGGACATACGGATTGGACCGAGAGACCGTCGCCGGCGCCCGGTGCATCATCCGTCCGACCTCGAGGTCGACGATCTCGCGGATCTGCCGAAGGATCTCCTGGGGGTTCTGACCCGGGAGATAGCGGATGTCGACGTCCATCCAGCAGGTGTCCGGGACCTTGTTGAACGCGTCGCCCCCCTCGATCCGGGCGAGGTTGATCGACGGGCGGTCGAACAGCTCGGAGGACTCCGCGCTGAACGGGAGCGTCTCGATCCGGCGGAAGGCGTCGTGCGCCTTGAGGATCGCGTTGTCACCCAGCCAGGGCGTCGACCCGTGGGCGGCGGTCCCGACGAGGTGGACGCGGACCGCGAGGACGCCCTTCGCCTCGACCCCGATCTGCAGGTCGGTCGGCTCGCCGGTGATCGCGAAGTCGGCCCGCAGCCCGTCGTTGACGAGGATCTCGG
The DNA here is from genome assembly GCA_034664295.1 of Solirubrobacteraceae bacterium. Lineage (GTDB taxonomy): Bacteria > Actinomycetota > Thermoleophilia > Solirubrobacterales > Solirubrobacteraceae > Palsa-513. Next base: position 78,965 of record JAXDHV010000047.1, read on the forward strand.
TCGACCGGCTGTCGACATCGGCCGACTCCTCGTCGGGGACGCACAGCAGTCGCAGGCGAACCGCCCGCTGGGAGGCGGCGTCCCGCATCGCGAACATCATCCCCGCGAGCGCGCCCTTCATGTCGTAGGCGCCCCGCCCGAACAGTCGATCCCCCTCGATACGCGGCTCGAACTGGCCGTCTCGGGCCGGGACGACATCGAGGTGACCGTGGAGGATGACCGACGGACCGTCGGCCGGGCCGACTTCCGCGAGGAGCACCGGAAGGCCGTTGTGCTCGGTCTCCTCGACCGGGATGTCGTTCGTCTCGAGCCAGCCCTTGACGAATGCGGCCGCGCTCCGCAGCCCCTCCTCACACGAGGTGTCGTATCCGATCAAGGCGGCTGCGAGTTGACTCTCGTCCATCTGAAGCAGCGGAGACTAGCGGGCCGTCTCGCCCCCGCCCGGCCATCCCCGCACCGGCGCTAGGACTCGCTGACCACCTTGAGGAATGCCTCGGCCCGCCGGGCATCCCGGCGAGCCCGGGCCAGCTCCTCGCTCTCGGCCGGGGCCGACTCGGCTGCCGCGCGTGAGCGCTCGAGCTGCGCCTCCAACTCCGCCCGGTCGAGCTTGGACGGCTCGACCGCCTGCTCGACCAGCACGAGAGCCCGATTCTCGGCCATCTGGAGATAGCCCTCGGCCTGGGCGAAGCGGACGATGTCCCCCTCCGAGCGGTAGATCCGCAGCTCGGTCGGCTCGAGCGTGGCGAGAACCGGCGAGGCGTTCGCGAGCAGGCCGATCGACCCGACGGTCGTGACCGTCGAGAGCATCTCGACCTCCTCGTTGAAGACCTCGCCCTCCGGCGTGAGGACCTCGACCGTGAACTTCGTCCTCGCCATCAGGCGGCCTTGACCACGTCGTCGATCGTCCCCTTGAGGAGGAAGACCCGCTCGGGGAGGTCGTCGTGCTTGCCCTCGATGATCTCCTTGAAGCCGCGGATCGTCTCCGCGATCGGGACGTAGGCGCCCGGGGTCCCGGTGAACTGCTCGGCGACGAAGAACGGCTGCGAGAGGAAGCGCTCGACCTTCCGGGCCCGCTGGACGATGACCTTGTCCTCGTCGGAGAGCTCGTCGATCCCGAGGATCGCGATGATGTCCTGGAGCTCCTTATAGCGCTGGAGGATCTCCTTGACCTCGTTGGCCACGGCGAAGTGCTCCTCGCCGAGGACGTCCGGCTTGAGGATCGTCGACGTCGAGTCGAGCGGGTCGACAGCTGGGTAGATGCCCTTCTCGGAGATCGCCCGGTTGAGCACGGTGGTCGCGTTGAGGTGGGCGAAGACCGACGCCGGGGCCGGGTCGGTCAGGTCGTCGGCGGGGACGTAGATCGCCTGGACGGACGTCACCGATCCCGTCCGTGTCGAGGTGATCCGCTCCTGGAGCTGCCCCATCTCGGTCTCGAGAGTCGGCTGGTATCCGACCTGCGACGGCATCCGCCCGAGCAGGGCCGAGACCTCGGAGCCGGCCTGGACGAAACGGAAGATGTTGTCGATGAACAGGAGCACGTCCTGTCCCTGGTCGCGGAAGTGCTCGGCCATCGTCAGGCCCGACAGGGCGACCCGCATGCGGGCTCCGGGAGGCTCGTTCATCTGACCGAAGACGAGCATCGTCTTGTCGAGGACGCCCGACTCCTTCATCTCGAGCCAGAGATCGTTCCCCTCACGCGAGCGCTCGCCGACCCCGCAGAACGCCGACAGGCCGCCGTGCTCCTTGGCGAGGTTGTGGATCAGCTCCTGGATCAGCACTGTCTTGCCGACTCCGGCGCCACCGAACAGGCCGACCTTGCCTCCCTTGGCGTACGGGGCGAGGAGGTCGATGACCTTGATCCCGGTCTCGAACATCTCGGTCGTCGGCGTGAGGTCCTCGACCCGCGGGGCCGGCTGATGGATGCTCCGTCGCTGGACGTCGGCCGGCAGGGCCTCACCCTCGTCGATCGGGTCGCCGAGCAGGTTGAAGATCCGGCCGAGCGTGATCTCGCCGACCGGGACCGTGATCGGGCCGCCGGTGTCGATCACCTCCATGCCGCGGGCGAGGCCGTCGGTCGTGTCCATCGCGACCGCGCGGACCCGATCGTCGCCGAGGTGCTGCTGGACCTCGAAGACGAGAACGCCGTCCCCATCGGCCCGGGCGACGGTGATCGCGTTGTTGATGAACGGGACCCGGTCGGGGAACACGGCGTCGATCACGACGCCCTGGATCTCCTCGATCCGACCGGTGTTCGTCGTCTCGGCTTCGGCGTTCTTCTTGTTGGGGGCGGTGGCTGCTTCCATCAGATGGCTCCTTGTATCGGCTCGCTCGAGTCGCGCTAGACCAACGACTCGGCGCCGGCGACTACTTCCATTATCTCCGCGGTGATATCCGCCTGGCGGGCGCGGTTCAGCTCAAGGGTCAGATCCTCGATCAGCTCTCCGGCGTTCTCCGACGCGCTGCGCATCGCCGTCATCCGGGCGCCGTGCTCGGAGGCCGTCGAGTCGAGCAGGGCCCGGTAGATCGAGATCTCGACATAGTCGGGGACCAGTCGCCGGAGGATCTCCTCGGGACCGGGCTCATACTCGACGAGTGCCCGGTGGCGGGGCTTTTCGGCGGCCTCGGCCTGCTCGGCCTGCTCGGCCTCCTCCTCGCCGAGGATCGTCGCCGCCGCGATCGGCAGCAGGGTCTCCCGGGTCATCGTCTGGGTCAGGGCCGAGACGAAGCCGTTGTAGAAGATGTCGACCCGGTCGATCTTCCCGTCGACGTAGGCCGAGACCAGATCCTCGGCGATGTTCCTGGCGTCGGCGTAGCTCGGCCGGTCGGTGAAGCCGGTGTAAGCGCCGGCGACCTCCTTGTTGCGAAAGCGCAGCGACGAGACGCCGCGGCGGCCGGACGCGAACCAGATCGGCGTCTTCCCCTCGGCCTCGAGCTCGGCTCCCGCCCGGACCCCGGCCCGGAGGATCTGCGAGTTGAACGCGCCGGCCAGGCCGCGGTCGGCTGTGACGAGGAGGATGCCGACGTTCTGCTCGGAGGAGTGACCGGCCAGCAGGGGCAGCCGCGCGGCTTCAGCGCTCCCGGCGGCCTCGGCGGCCTGGCGGGTCATCCGGCGCAGGGCCCCGGCATACGGGCGCAGGGCGACGATCCGCTGCTCGGCGCGCCGCAGACGCGCGGCCGAGACGGCTTCCATCGCCCGCGTGATCTTCTGGACGTTCTTGAAGCTGGCGATCCGGTTCTTTACATCCCGCTGAGACATCAGGCAGGACCCCGGGCGTTTCCGGCGGCCACGGCTATGCGGCCGCTCCGGCGGCGGCCGTCACGGTCTCGACCTCGTCCTCGCCACCTTCGGCGTCGGCGTCGGCGTCAGCCTCGTCGGCCGCCTTCGCGCGAGCGCGGGGAGCCTCGGGGGCGGAGCTCGCGTCGATCGGCTGGCCGTCCTCGTCGAGGTCGTAGCCGAAGTCCTCGGCGAAGGCGCCGACGGCTTCGCGCAGCGCCTCCTGGGTCTCGTCCTTCCAGTCCCCGCCGGCGATCTTCTCGCGGAGGTCGTCGTGGTCGCCGCGGAGGCTTGAGACGAGCTCGGAGAGGAAGTCCGGGACCCGGTCGACGGAGACCCGGTCGAGGAAGCCGTTGGTCGCCGCGAAGACCTGGATGACCTGGTCCTCGACGGTCAGCGGCGAGCGCTCGTTCTGGTTGAGCGCCTTGACCAGGCGGGCGCCGCGGGCCAGCGTCCGCTGGGTGTCGGCGTCGAGGTCGGAGCCGAACTGCGAGAAGGCCTCGAGCTCGCGGTACTGGGAGAGCTCGAGCTTCAGCCGCCCGGCGACCTTCTTCATCGGCCCGATCTGGGCGTTGCCGCCGACCCGGGAGACCGAGATGCCGACGTTGATCGCCGGACGGACGCCCGAGAAGAAGAGCTTCGGCTCGAGGAAGATCTGACCGTCGGTGATCGAGATCACGTTGGTCGGGATGTAGGCCGACACGTCGCCGGCCTGGGTCTCGATGATCGGCAGGGCCGTCATCGAGCCGCCGCCGAGCTCGTCCGAGAGCTTGACCGCCCGCTCGAGGAGGCGGGAATGGAGGTAGAAGACGTCACCCGGGTAGGCCTCGCGACCCGGCGGCCGGCGGAGGAGGAGGGACATCTGGCGGTAGGCGTACGCGTGCTTGGTGAGGTCGTCGTACACGCAGAGGGCGTGGCCCCCCTTGTAGAGGAAGTACTCGGCCATCGCGCAGCCGGCGTACGGCGCGAGGAACTTGATCGGGGCGGCCTCGTCGGCGGCTGCGGCGACGATGATCGTGTTGTCGAGCGCGCCGGCCTCCCTGAGGGTCTCGGCGATCGCGACGACCGTGGCCATCCGCTGACCGATCGCGACGTAGACCGAGACGACGCCCGAGTCCTTGTTATTGATGATCGTGTCGATCCCGATCGTCGTCTTGCCGGTCTGGCGGTCGCCGATGATCAGCTCGCGCTGACCCCGGCCGATCGGGATCATCGAGTCGATCGCCTTGATGCCGGTCTGCATCGGCTCGGTGACCGGCTGGCGCTGGACGACGCCCGGGGCCTTGAACTCGGCCCGGCGGGTCTCCGTCGTCGCGATCTCGCCCTTCCCGTCGAGCGGCACTCCGAGCGGAGAGACGATCCGTCCGAGCAGGGCATCGCCGACCGGGACCTCGAGCAGGCGGCCGGTCCGCTTGACGGTGTCGCCTTCGACGACCCGGTCCCAGTCGCCGAACAGCACGGCGCCGACGTTGTCGGACTCGAGGTTGAGGGCGAGGCCGGTCACGTCATGGGGAAGGTCGAGCATCTCGAACGACATCGCGTTCTCGAGCCCGTGGACCCGGGCGATGCCGTCGCCGACGGAGAGGACCGTGCCGACCTCGGTCAGCGAGGCGCCCTCCGTGTCGAGGCCCTCGATCCGGCTCTTGAGGATGCTTGTGATTTCGTCAGGGTTGATGCGCATGTTCTTCTAGGCTCCTTGCGTCGCGGGACGCCCCGCTGGATGGTCCGCTGGTCGCACGGCGGGTGTGACCACTCAGCCCCTGGCGACTTGCTTGCGTAGTTGTTCGAGTCGATTGGCGATCGAAGCGTCGAGAATCGAGTTGCCGACCTGGACGACGAGACCGCCGAGGATGTCGGGCTCGATCGTGGAGGTCAGCTCCACCTTGCGGCCGGTCTGCTCTGAGATCCGCTTGCCGATCTGGGCGACCGTCGCCTTGTCGAGCTTGGTGGCGCTGGTCACGTGGACGGGAAGCAGGCGGTTCTCCTCTTCCCACAGCCGGTCGAGCTGCCGCCTGATGCGGAAGATCGCGGGCATCCGGTGCTTCTCGAGCAGCAGCTCGAGGAAGTTGGTCACCGTCGGCTCGGCGTCCGACAGCGTGGCCGCGAGCCCGTCCTTCTTCTCCTGGGTGGAGAAGTACGGTGAGAAGAAGAAGACCTGGAGATCGTGGCTCTGATCGACCGCATCGGCGAACTGGCCGAGCTGCTCGCGCACCGTGTCGAGGTCGCCGTGCTCCCGGGCGACCTCGAACAGCGAGCGGGCGTAGACGATCGCGATCTCTTCCATCGTCAGTTGTGTTCGGAGCCGGCGGCCAGGGCCGAGAAGTCGAGCTCGGAGAGGGCCTCTTCGACGAGACGCTTCTGGTCGTCGGAGTCGAGGTGCTTGCGGGTGACCTTCTCGGTCGCCAGGATCGTCAGGTTCGCGACTTCGGCCCGGATCTCGGAGATCGCCCGGCGGGTCTCGGACTCGACATCGCGCTTGGTCTGCTCGAGCAGCTCCTCGCGGCGCTCCTTGGCCTCGTCGACCGCCCGCTTCTGGGCGGCCTCGGCCGTCGAGCGAGCCCGCTCGAGGATCCCCTCGGCCTGGACGCGGGCTTCCTTGAGCCGCTCACGATAGTCCGCGAGGACCTCGTCAGCCTCGGTCCTCAGCCGCTCGGCCGTGTCGATCGACTCCTCGATCGCCCGCTGGCGCGTGTCGAGCGCGTCGCGGATGCGCGGGAAGACGGCCTTGTTGAGGATGTAGAGCGAGACCCCGAAGACGACCAGCGTCCAGAACATGATCCCCACGTTCGGCGTGATCAGCCATGAGCCGCTGTCTGCGATCGGCAAGTTGGTCATCGGTCTAGAGGAAGAAGGCGATGAAGCCGCCGACCAGGCCGTAGAAGAAGCAGGCTTCGGTCAGTGCGAAGCCGAGCCACTGGATCGAGGCGATCTCGTCGCGCATCTCCGGCTGACGGGTGACCGACTCGATGACCTTGCCGAAGAGCATCCCGATCCCTGCGCCGGCGCCCGCTGCGCCACCGCCGGCACCGACGCCGAGGGCGATCGCTCGACCGGCTTTCACCCCGTAGGTCGTGGGGTCCACGGCAGCCGCGGCTGCGGCGATGGTGTTGAAGAACGCTATGAAGTGGAGAAGCACAGCTCGAAGCTCCTTGTCAGGGCTAGTGACGGGTCACGGCGCCACCGAGATAGATGGCCGCCAGGATGGCGAAGATGAAGGCTTGCAGGCCGGCGATCAGGACGGCCTCGAACAGGAAGATGGCGATCCCGAAGGGCAGCGTGACCCAGCCGAGTACCTGGAGGCCCAGGAGGACGGCGAGGTCGCCGGCCATGAAAGCTATCAACAGGTGCCCGGCAAGCAGGTTGGCCCAGAGCCGGATCGTCAGGGAGAGCAGGCGAAGGAAGTTCGAGAGGATCTCGAGCGGGAAGATCATCCCCAGCATCGGACCCTTGACGCCCCGGGGGATCAGGCTCTTGGTGTAGCCGATGAAGCCCTGGGCACGGACGCCCTCGATGTTGTAGGCGAAGAACACCATCAACGAGAGCGTCAACGGGAAGCCGACGTTCGTGTCGGCCGCGTAGATCTGGAAGGACGGGATGCTCAGACCGAAGATGTGGAACTTCTCGCCCGAGTTGACGGGGAGCGGGATGTAGCCGAGGAGGTTCGAGACGAGGATGAAGACGAACAGCGTGCAGACCACCGGGAACCACTTCTTCGTCATCTTCGGGTCCATGTTCTCCTTGGACATGCTCAGGCAGAGGTTGTAGAGCGCCTCGACAGCCGTCTGGACCCGGTTCGGCCGGGTCGTCATCCGCTTGGAGACCCAGACCATGATGCCGGTCGTGATCAGGCCGGCGATCAGGAGGTAGAGGACGCCCTTGTCGAGACCGATCGGGCCGAAGAACTTGACCCAGGTCAGGAGGTGGAACTCCTCCTGGGGCAGGAAGGCCTCGTTCTTGTGGCCCTTGATCCCGAACAGGATCCCGAAGACGACGAGCCCGACGATGTAGACGGCCGCGACGCTGAGGAGGATCTTCCGCTGCTTGGTCATCGTGCCGGCCTGCGCTGCGGCGGACCGCTACCGAGGCGGATCAGGAGGGCGACCGAGTAGGCGCCGAGGATGACGAGCCCAGCGGTGAGTCCGTCCTCCCGGGCGATCACGCCGGCGATGATGATCGCGCCGGCCATCAGCCAGGTCCGGGCGAACGCCTCGGCGAGGTTGTAGCCGAGCTGCTTGCGCGGTTCGCTGACCTTGTCGATCAACCGACGGTCGGTCGCGGCGACGATTCGCTGGAGGATCCACCCGGCGGCGCCGATCGCGTAGCCGACGACCGGCGCGCCGAGCACCAGTGCCGGAAGGGCGACGATCACCACGAGAACGACATCCAGGTACCGCAGGACCTTCATCGACAGCTCACCACCGGACGCAGCGCTGACGTCTACCGCCAACGGAAGCCCCCCGGACGGTGGGAGCGGACCGCGCGAGGGGTCGCGCGGGCTGTCCGCTGGGGGGCGGGCTCGGGTCGGTGGGCAGCCAGGGGCTCGAGATCGGTCATCTGGGGGTGGACCCTATAGAGAGGCCGTCCTGCGCGGTTTCCGCGCGGACACCGGGCGCGCGGGAGTCCGACCGCGCCCGGCCACTCTACCGATTCGGCGACTTAGTAACAAGTTTGTAACAGACGGCGCGAAGTGTTCGGTAGCCGGCCGAACGCGCGCGATCCGCTACCTTGGCTGGAGTTCGCGAATGGGTCTGGGAGAAACAGAGATGCCGCGCAGGCGCCTGCGGCTCGGTCGTGCGGGTCCTCGGCTTCCGCATGGCTGGGCCGACGCGGTGCTCCAGGCCGCCCTCTGGCTTCTGGCCGACCTCCTCTACGAGGGAGTCCGGGGAATCGTCGCCGGGCAGAGCGCCGTCGCCTTTGCCAACGGACGATCGGTGATCTGGCTGGAACGGGCGACCGGAACGTTCTGGGAGCCGCACGTCCAGTCGTGGATCCTCGGTCACGCGGAGTTGGTCGGCGCGATCGACTGGGTCTACCTGAACGCGCAGTTCTCGGTCAACCTCTGCTTCCTCGCGATCCTCTACTTCTGGCGCAACGAGATCTTCTACTTCGTGCGCAACATGTACTTCGTCGCGATGGGCCTGGCGCTTGTCGTCCACCTGACCTACCCGGTCGCCCCGCCGCGGCTCTTCCCCGAGTACGGCTTCGTCGACACGGTCGCCCGCTACGCCCACCTCGACCAGGACTCGGGGGCGATCTCGCTGTTCGTCAACCCGTACGCGGCCGTCCCGAGCATGCACGTGTGCTTCGCGCTGCTGGTCGGCGGCACGACGATCTGCCTGACCCGCCGGCTCTGGCTGCGTGTGATCGGCGGCCTCTACCCGGTGCTCGTGCTGTTCGCGGTCGTCACGACCGGCAATCACTTCATCTTCGACGCGGCGGCCGGCGCGGCTGTCGCGCTGGTCGCATTCCTCGCCGCCGATCGCGTGATGGCGCGGGTCAGACCCCAAGCGTGGGCCTGGAGCCAGCCGTCCGCCGGGGTCCTCCAGGCGCCGGCCACCGCCCCCGACCCGGCCTGACCGGCTCGCCCGACTGACCGGCTCGCCCGACTGACCGGCGGGTCGCCTGAACGGGGGTCGCCCGACCGGGACGCCTGAACGGGGGGTCACCTGGACGGGGGGTCGCCTGGACGGGGGGGTCGCCTGACCGGGGCGCCTGGCCCGGCTTGGGGAGCTCAGAGCCTCGTCGTGAGCTTCAGCCCGCGCCGGTCGAGCTCGTCGAGCACCAGTGGCAGAGCGGCGACCGTCCGCCGCCAGGAGCCGGCCGAGGCGTAGTCGTCGGAGTCGTGGGCCAGGAGGACCGAGCCCTCGCCCAGCCGCCCGCCGGTCAGCAGGCCGGCGATCGATTCGGGGGTCGCAGCCGGCTCCCAGTCGCGGCCCCAGTGGGTCCAGAGGAGGGGGCGCCAGCCGTTGAGCCGGGCGATCCTCAGCGCGGCGGCGTTGAAGACCCCGTACGGCGGTCGGTAGAGCTCGATCGGGACGCCCGTCGCGTCCTCGATCCGCGCCCGCGCCCGGCCGATGTCCTCGCGAACTGCCGCCGGTCCGAGGCGGAGAAGGTTTCTGTGACGATCGCAGTGGAGACCGATCCGGTGGCCGGCGGCGAGGATCTCGGCGGCGAGGGCGGGGCTGCGGGCGACCTGCTCGCCGACGAGGAAGAACGTCGCCCGGACTCCACGGGCGGCGAGGAGCTCGAGCACGGCCGGCGTTCCCTGGGGATGGGGGCCGTCGTCGAAGGTCAGGCCGACGTCCCGGCCGTCCCGCGTCCGGTCGGCGATTCCCAGCCTCGGGAGGAGGCCGGCCGGCAGCTCGCGCCCGTCGGCGTTCCACCGGGCGACCAGGCCGGTCAGGCCCGGGAGGAGGTAGGCCCCGGCCAGGGCGGCCCCGCCGGCCGCGGCCAGGCGAGAAGCCGAGGACAGGCGAGGGACCGCGGGTGAGTCAGAGTCCGGGGACGGGCGAGGGGCAGCGGATGAGTCAGAGTCTGGGGACGGGCGGGCGCGGGCGGACCGGTCGGGCTCCGGAGAGGCGCAGTCGCCGGCGCGGTCGTTCACCGGCTCCGCGCTTTCCCCGTCCGTCCGGCCGTCGGGGGCGACGTCAGCCGGTCAGCGTCGAGAACGTCACGCCGCGGAGATGCTCGGCCCGGAGCTCGGCGGCGAAGCGGTCGATCGCCCCGGACGACGCGGTCGATCCGTCGAGCGTGATCACGGCGACATCCCCCGGTCGCAGCGGCCGGGTCGGGATCGACGAGGTCGAGTTGAGCTGGACCGAGCCGACGACCTGTCGAGCGCCGGTGGTTCGGGCGCTGAGCAGCTGTCCCATGGTGAGTCCACCCTGGGGTGCGAGGTAGTAGAAGCGATGGTGGAGGCGCAGCATTCGGGCCTCGCGCCGGAGCTTCCCCCGCGTCTCGACCCAGCGGAGGGCGCGGGCTCGTGTGATCTCGCACATCGGGGCGTCGCCCAGCGTGCGGAGGACCCGGAGCGTTTGGGTGCTGGGGATGCCGGCGATCGCGAATGACGCGTTGATGCCAGCCCCGTGGAGTCGTTGGGCGACGCGCACGATCGCGTCCGGGGTGGTCCGCACGATGACGCCGACGTCCGGGCGGTTGGTCGACAAGGCGTGCACCGGGGGCATGATCTTCTGCTCGACGGCGACGAGCTCGTCGGTCGAGAGCATCCAGGTCGTGAGGCCCATCGCCACGATCAGTCCGGATGTCGTGTTCGCCAGGCGCGGGCGCCAGGCCGGGATGGCGCGGACGCGCAGCGGGGCGCGAAGGACGACCTCCGAAGCGGACGGGACCGTTTCGGTCTCGACGTCGGACTCCGGCCGCCGGTCGTCGCACGTCTGTCGAACCAGCTCACGGAGCTCTCCGGTCGAGTTGGCGAGCCGCACCAGGTCGAGGTCGGCCATCGCCTGCGTGTTGATCTTCGCGTGGCCGACCGGCAGGCCGTAGGAGACCACCGGACAGCCGCGGGCCATCGCCTCGAGGCAGGTGACGCCGCCGGTCGAGTGGACGAGGACGTCGGCCGCGGCCAGGATGGCCGGCATCTGGTCGGTGAAGCCGAGCACCCGGACCGCCGGGTTGCCGGCGAACCTGCTGCCGAGCTTGTCGCGGATCAGGTCGTTCTTGCCGGCCAGGCAGACGAGCGTCGCGTCGGGGATCTGGGACAGCTCGTCGACCGCTCCGGCGATGTCGCCGACTCCCCAGCCACCGCCTGAGACGACGATCACCTTGCCGTCGAGCGGGAGGCCGAGCTCCTCGCGGGCGGCCTCCCGGCCTCGCGGCTCGAGAAACTCGGCGGCGATCAGCGGCCTGACGAGCTCGACGCTGTCGCGGCCGGCGATCCGCTCGACCGGTGCGAGCGAGGCGTCGTACATCACGAGGTGCATGTCGATGCCGCGCTGGGCCCAGAAGAACAGCCCGGTCATGTCGGTGATCGTCGCGACCGTGAGGCATTTGACGATGCCGCGTCGACGCAGCCGGCCGAGCACGACCGTGACCGCCGGGTAGGTCGAGACGACGACGTCGGGCGCGTATTCGTCGATCCGCTTGCGCAGGCGGCGGGCCCCCAGGCGGCAGAGCAGTGTTCGCGTGACGAAGCGAATCGCCGCGACGTGCTCGAGCAGCCAATAGTAGAACGAGTAGGACCACGGCATGAAGCGCAGCTGGGTCCGGTAGCCGTCCTCGACGACGTACCGGAGGACCGGGCCCATCCCCCGGAGCCCGTCGATCACGGTCACCTCGACGGGGTCGGGTCCGTTCTCGAGCTGCTCGCACAGTGCCCGAGCGGCGGCTGCGTGACCCTCGCCGACGTTGGCCGAGAGAATCAGGACGCGGCGCGGACCGTCAGCCGGCGGGCTCGTGTTCGAGTGTTGGCGGCGAAGGCGCAAGATGATCACATGGCGGCCGACGACTCTCCGTCGGTTGCCAGACTCGGGACCCGCGGCTGACGCCGGCCGGCCGCCGATCGAGGCTCACCATAGCGGGAGCGGCGGGGGAAAGGAGGATTCCCTGGAATCGATCGTGGGTCTTAACACGATCTTCTCGGCGGACGAGCTCCCGACGACGGGTCTTCCGTCCAGGCGGGAGAATGGGTCGATCGCGACCACGACGAGTCCAACGACGCCTCGAAAGCCGCTGGGCGGAGCCGCAGCGGGAGACGACGACGCCGGGAGACGGACCGGGCGGCTGAGGGGGGCAATCGGCACGCTTGCGCTGGTCGGCCTCGTTCTGGCGTTGGTCGGGCTGGGTGCAAAGGCGGCTGCCGCGCCGTCGAAGCTGGTCCCGGCGGCCGGACCCGACCGGTTTCCCGGCTGGCTGTCCGGCCCGCTCCACGGCATCCTGACCGGCATCCCCGGCGGCGGCTACGAGGGCCTCCTGCTCGGAATCTGCGCCTGCTACGCGGTGGTGCTCGCGTCCGCTCGGGCGCTCGGACCGCGGACGCTCTGGGCCGGCATCCTCGCGGCTCACCTCGCGGTCCTGCTCGGTCCGCCGCTGCTCTCGGCCGACGTCTTCGGCTATCTCGACTTCGCTCGGCTCGGCGTCCTCCACTCGCTCGACCCCTACACCCACACGGCGGCCGCCGCAACCGGCGACGCGATCTACCCGTACCTCGGATGGCACGACGTGAGTACGCCGTACGGGCCGCTCTTCACGCTGCTGACCTACAGTCTCGTCCCGCTCGGCATCGCCGGCGGAATCTGGGCGCTGAAGGTGCTGGCCGTGGTGACCAGCCTCGCGACGATCGTTCTGGTCTGGCGGTCAGCCGGCCGGCGGGGTCTGGCGCGGGGGCCGGCGATTGCCCTGCTCGGTCTCAATCCCCTGCTGCTGGTGTTCGCGGTCGGCGGCGCCCACAACGACACCCTGCTCGGGCTGCTCGTCGCCGCCGGGCTCGTCGCCGTCCTCGATCGTCGGGACGTGGCCGGACCTGCGACGCTGGTCGGGGCGATCGCGGTCAAGGCGTCCGCGGGATTGGCGCTCCCGTTTGCCCTGATCGCCGCCCACCGGCGCGATCGCGGTCGTCAAGCCGTCCTGGCGGTGCTCGTCGCGCTCGCGGCGATCCTCCTGATCGCGCTGATCGGCTTCGGCGGTGAGATCTCCGGAATCACCGGGTCGCTGCGCGGTCAGCAGCAGCTGGTCGCGATCCACAGCTTGCCTTCCTTCGTATCCCGCCTGCTCGGGCTCGACCGGCTCGACGGGACGGTCCGCACGGGGTTCGAGGTGGGCTTCGTAGCCATGCTGATCGGCTGCCTCGTCCATGCCTGGCGGCATTCCGAGCGCTGGCTCGAGGCCTACGGGTGGACTGCGGTCGGCCTGCTGTGCGCGACCGCCTGGCTGCTGCCGTGGTACGCCCTCTGGGCCCTGCTCCCGGCGTCGTTGAGCGCCGACCGACGCCTGCGGGGCGCCGTGCTCGCGATCTGCGCGTACCTCGTCGCCACCCGGCTGCCGCTGGCCTACCCGGTGCTCGGCTAGGCGCCTGGTTGGCGTCAACCGCAGCTTACGCGGCGTGTGGAGAGCTTCAGAAAAAGTAGTTGCCGGAGTCCGGCAACCATCTCCGGAAGAGAGACCGCAACAGCCCCCTCTCAGGCTCCCCGCGGAGCCCGGCGGGCATTCCGCTCGGTGACGGCCAGCAGGGCCGCCGCCTCATCCGCCGCCGCCGCCGCCGCCGGCAAGTCACTCGCCTCGACGATTTCGAACTCACCCGTCTCGAAGCGCTCGACCACCGACGCCGCGATCTCCTGGTCGCTGGCGTCCGGCGCCAGCCGGCGCTGGCGGATCGTGGCGATCCGCTTGAACTTGAGGATCTCGAGCACGTAGATCAGGTAGATGCTCGCCGCCCCGACGACCAGGCCCAGCCCGCACATCACGAGCGACCAACCCGTATGGAGGTGCCCGTGGTGGTCTGAGTACGGGATGAACCGGAGGGCAAGCGCCAGCCCGGCGAGGAGCAGCGTCCACCCGTAGAAGTAGACGACCGTCCGCCGCGGGCTGAACCCGATCCGGGCCAGTCGGTGGTGAAAGTGCTCGCTGTCGGGCTTGTAGAACGGCTGGTGGTACTTCAATCGCTTGAGGACGACGAAGGTCGTGTCGAGGAACGGAACCGCAAGGAGGATCAGGGGCATCGCGAACGACACGACGACCGGCGTCTTGACCGTTCCCTCGACGGTCAGGACACCCATCAACAGGCCGAGCAGGTTCGACCCGCAGTCGCCCATGAAGCTCGACGCCGGCGGGAAGTTGTGGACCAGGAAGCCGAGCGCCGCCCCCGCGGTCAGCGCCGCCAGCCCCCCGGCCTGGGTCTGCCCGAGGTCGAAGGCGATCACCGCCAGGGCGGCCGCGATGATCACGCAGACGCCGGCCGCCAAGCCGTCGACCCCGTCGGAGAAGTTGACGATGTTCATCATCGCTACGAGGCCGACCGTCGTCAGCACGCCTCCGGCGTGCGGAAAGTGGAGGGCGCCGACGAAGGGGAGCGTGATCAGGTGGACGACGACCCCTCCGTCGACAGCGATCACCGCCGCGACGATTTGGCCGGCGAGCTTGATCACCGGTGAGAGCTCGAAGCGGTCGTCGAGCGCCCCGATCACCGTGATCACCGCGGCCGCGAGGAAGACCCCGTGCCAGAGGCGGCTTCCCGGGAGGAAGGCCAGGCCGCCGACGAGGGCCCCGGTGAAGATCGCGAGACCCCCGAGGAGCGGCGTCGCCCGGGACGAGAGCCCCCGCTCACGCGGCTGGTCGACCGCGCCGACGCGCACGGCAAGGCGCATCGTGAGCGGCGTCAGAGCCGCCGCGATCCCGGCTGCCAGCATGAACGCGTAGAGCGCGTCGAGCTCGGTGATCTTCATGCGCGCGGCCGAAGCATCGCAGGCACGCCCGTCAGATGGGTCGGGTCACCCGTCCCTCTGGTCGGCCGGCCGCCCTCGGGCGATCGCCTTGCTCGGACCGCAACCCTCATCCGGGCGGCCCGCCGAGCAGCCCGCCGATCTCGTCGACCCCGACCGCCCCCGCCCGGACCAGCCGCCAGCTGCCGTCCTCGTCCAGACGCGAGAGATCGACCACGCTCGACGGGACCCCGGGGAGCTCTCCCCCGTCGACCAGCAGGTCGGCGCCCTCGCGGATCGCCTGCGGAACGTCGACCAGCCGGCGGGCGTCGGGATCGCCGGCGAAGTTGGCGCTCGACTGGAGGAGCCGACCTTCGAGCTCCTCGAGTCCGCCGACCGGCACCCGGACTCCGAGCCCCCCCGACCCGCCGGCGAGGGGAAACCGCCCCAGCGAGTTGGCGACGATCAGCGTCAACCGGCCGGGAAGCAGCAGCTCGACCGCGCGCCGGGTGGCCGGCCCGAGCTCGTCGAGCTCGGCCAGCATCACCGCGACCGCCCCCCACATCACGGCGGCAGGCTTCCCGCCGGGGCGTCCCTTCAGCTCGTAGAGACGGCGGACCGCCTCCGGGCTTTCCGGATCGCACCCGAGGCCGTAGACCGTGTCGGCCGGGAACACGACGACCCCCCCGGCGGCAACGCAGCGGTCGATCCGGCTCACCGCCCGGCCACCACCACCCGCTCGAGGTCCGCCGGGTCCGGGTCACGCCGGGCGACCACGACCCGGTCGAGGTCCGCCAGGTCACGGCGGACCTCCAAGTCCGAAAATCCGGCCGACGCCAGCAGCCCGACGACCGCCTCGGCCTGACCGGCGCCGATCTCGAGCGCGAGGAGACGTGTCGGCGTCGCGGCGACCGCGCCGACGAGCCGGCGGATCAGGTCGAGGCCGTCGGCCCCGCCGTCGAGGGCCAGGGACGGCTCGTGCCGGGAGACCTCCGGCTCGAGGCCGGCGAGGACGTCGGTCGGGATGTACGGCGGGTTGGAGAGGATCGCGTCCCACTCGCCCTGCACCCCGTCGAGCAGGTCGGCCTCGATCCAGCAGACGTCGAGGCCCAGCCGAACGCCGTTCGCGCGGGCGACTTCGAGGGCCGGCCGGCTGCGATCGGAGCCGGAGATCCGCAGGTCAGGACGCTCGTCGGCCAGGGCCAGGGCGACCGCCCCGCTCCCGGTCGCGAGGTCCAGCACCCGAGAACCGACCGGCAGCTCGAGCCCGACCTCGACGAGGTGCTCGGTCTCCGGCCGGGGGATCAGGACCCGGGGGTCGACGGCGAGCTCGATTCGCCGGAAGCCCCGCCGGCCGAGGATGTAGGCGACCGGCTCGCGAAGGACCGACCGCCGGCGGACGAACGACTGATACGCCCTGACCGCCGCCCCCTCGACCGGCGCCTCCGGGTGGCTGTGGAGCCGCCCGCGCGGAACGCCGAGAACTTCGGCCAGCAGGAGCTCCGCGTCCAACCTGGCGCTCGGCGACCCGCCGGCCGCGATCGCCGTCGCCGCTCCGTCGAGTGCATCCCGCACGCTGACCCCCCTCGCAAGGCGCGCCCCGCCCGTCACGCCCACGCCAGCCTCGATCCCGCCCACAAGCTCACGCGGGCCCCGCCAGGCTCGCCCCGCCCGCGACGCTCACGCGACGCCGGCCTGGTCGGCCAGCCGCCGGCGCTTCTCCTCGGACTGGAGCCCGCTCGTCAGCTCGCCGAGGTCGCCCTCGAGGACGGCGTCGAGATTGTGGACGGTCAACTTGATCCGGTGGTCGGTCACCCGCCGCTCGCCGTAGTTGTAGGTCCGGATCTTCTCGGCCCGCTCGCCCGTCCCGACCTGCGAGCGCCGATCGGCCGCCAGCTCGGCCTGCTGCTCGGCGAGCGCCCGCTCGTACAGGCGGGCCCGCAGCACCCGGAGGGCCTTCTCCCGGTTCTGGAGCTGGGACTTCTCGTCCTGCATCGAGACGACGATCCCGCTCGGCTTGTGGGTGATCCGCACGGCCGAGTCCGTCGTGTTGACCGACTGGCCGCCCGGCCCGCTCGACCGGTAGACGTCGATCGCGAGATCGTTCGGGTCGACCTGGACGTCGACGTCCTCGGCCTCGGGGAGCACGGCCACGGTCGCCGTCGAAGTGTGGATCCGCCCCTGCGACTCGGTCGCCGGGACCCGCTGGACCCGGTGGGTGCCGCCTTCGAACTTGAACACCGAGTAGGCGCCGTCGCCCTTGATCGCGAACGTGTACTTCCCCTCGCCGATGTCCATCGCCTCCGTCTGGAAGCCGAGCCGGTCGGCGTAGCGCCCGAGCATCCGGTAGATGTCAGCCGCCCACAGCCCGGCCTCGTCGCCGCCGGCGCCGCCCTGGATCTCGATGATCACGTTCTTGTCGTCGTTCGGATCCCGCTCGACCATCGCCAGGCGGATCTCCTCCTCGAGCTCGTCGATCCGCTCACGCGAGCTGTTGAGGACCTCCCGGAGCTCGAGATCCTCCCCGTCGGCGAGCAGCTCCTCGGCTCCGGCCATGTCGTCCCGGGCGTGCCGCCATTCCTCGGCCAGGCGGGCTGCCGCCTCGAGCTGGTGGTAGGCCTGCCCGACCTCCTTGTAGCGCTGGCGGTCGCCGATCACCTCGGGGCTGGTCATCTGGCTGCCGAGCTCCGCGAAGCGGGACTCGATCTGTTCTACGAGCGACTCGATCATCCAGCCGAGGGTAGCGGGACGTCGAACCCCCCGGGCGTCCCGATCAGCCGGGCCCGGCGCTCGGGCGGGCGCCGCGCTCAGGCGAGCCCCTCGGTCAGGCGGGTCCGGCGCTCAGGCGAGCCCGTCGGTCAGGCGGGACCTGGCGGTCAGGGGGCCCGGTGGTCAGGCGACGACTTCGAGCCCGACGAGCTCGGCAGCGGTCGGCGCGTCGTCCTTCTCCTCGGCCAAGACCGCCTCCAGGGCGGCGATCGCCACGGCCAGCTGGGTCAGGTCGGGCTCGCGGGTGGTCAGCCGCTGGAGGGCCAGGCCCGGGCTCATCACGATCTGGACCCACCGCCGGCGGCGGTTGCGCCCGGCGAACTTGATCGCCTCGAACGACAGGCCGACGATCAGGGGGATCCCGACGATCCGGGTGACGACCAGCCAGTACCAGGCGGGCAGGCCGATCGGGGCGAAGACGAAGATCGAGATCACCATCACGATCAGGAGAAAGCTCGTCCCGCACCGGGGATGCAGCCGGGAGAAGACCTGGGCGTTCTCCGGCGTCAGCGGCCGGCCGGCCTCGTAGCAGGAGATCGTCTTGTGCTCGGCCCCGTGGTACTCGAAGACCCGCCGGAGGTCCCGCAGTCGCGAGAGAAGTAGGAGGTAGCCGAGGAAGATCGTCGTCCGGACGATGCCCTCGATCAGCCAGAAGAGGGTCGACGAATGGAGCTGCGACTTGATCAGGCTGGTCAGGCCGATCGGGGCGACGAAGAACAGGCCGATCGCGAAGACCAGCGACACGGCCACCGTGCCGGCCCAGACACCCCCGGAGATCTCCTGCTCGTCCTCCGGCAGCTGGGCGCTCGCCGAGATGTTGAGGGCCTTCATCCCGACGGTCAGCGACTCGCCGAGGGCGATCACCCCGCGCACGAGCGGCAGCCGCATCCACCGGTGGCGGCGAAGCGGCGAGTCGAGCGGGAACACCCGGACGTCGATCTCGCCGGTCGGGACGCCCCGCCGCTCGCTGTCGAGCTGCGCGGGCGTCGGCTTGCGGACGGCGATCGCCCACGTCCGGACGCCGCGCATCATGACCCCCTCGAGGACGGCTTGGCCGCCGACGGGAGCGTCGCGCGTCGTGTTCAGCGTGTCCTGGACATCGCCCGAGGACGACCGGACGCGGTCGGCCGGGTCGACGGGAGTCTCGGTAGGCACCAAGGCCTCAGGCGGGCCCGGCGCGACCACGGCCTACCGCGATGCGGCGGCGCGCTGGCGGCTCTTGGCGACCCGGCGCTGGAAGCGCTCGACCCGACCGCCGGTGTCGACCAGCTTCTGGCGCCCCGTGTAGAACGGGTGGCAGTTCGAGCAGATCTCGACCTGGATGTCGCTCTTCGTGGAGCGGGTCGTGAACTCGTTGCCACACGTGCAGCGGACGTGGGCTTCTGTGTAGGTGGGGTGTATCGCAGTGTTCATCGGACCACACAGTGTAGCGACCCGGTTTTCCGATCGGCTGCTTGTGGCCGCGCACGACGCGTGCGGCTGGTCGCCCCCCAGGCGGGCCGCCGGGGTTCGGGCGGGCTACTTGCACGTCACCGTCCGCGTGTCGTCGATCTTCGTCGATTCGGGGATCGCGTTGGTCGGGTCGACGCCGACCTGGACCGTCCCGCCGGGGGTGCACGCAGGGCCGGTGAACTCGACGACCGTCCGGGTGCCCGACTCGAGGGCGGAGACCGTCCGCTCGGGGAGCGTGACGCCGGCCACGGTCATCCCGACGGCGAACGGCCCGGTCGCGACGGACCCGTCGTTGCGGATCGTGATGTCGTAGGTCGAGCTGCCGGCCGGCCCCCGGCTGATCGAGAGGGCTCCGGCCACGAGGTTCGCGAACTGGGCCGGCTGGGCGCAGGGGACGGTCGTCCTGGTGGCCCGCCTGATCACGTGGTGGTCGACGCCGAGCCACCGGTAGCCGACCTGGACGCGGAAGGACGCCGGCGCGGTCAGGCTGGTGACCTCCTGGCTGTAGTTGAAGACCCCGATCGCCGGAGCCGAGCTCTCCCAGACGCCGAATCCCGGGACGCCGGTCACGAGGTGGTAGCCGGCGGTCCCGGGCGTGTGCTCGTAGAGCTGGAGGCGAAGCGACATCTGCTGCGTCTGAGCCGTCGCGACCATCTGCGCGGCAAAGGTCGCGTACCGGTCGGCGAGGTCGACCGCCGTGTGGCAGGCGGTCACACTCGCGGTGACCCGACCGGGAATCGAAGTCGGACCCGATCCCGGGCCGGTCGACCCGCCGGCCGCCATCGCGGGGGCGGCCGCCGCGGCGAGCAGCCCGGCGGCAGAGAGCGAGATCGCGGCGGCCCGGGCCGCCCGCCGGGGGCGAGCCAGCGGGCCGTTCGGAAAGCGGGGAAGTCGCATGGTGAACCAATCAACACCGTAAGCACGCCTAGGTTGCGGTGGCCGGTCCGGCGGCCGGGGGTCAGGCGACCGGCCAAGTGGTCTCGGCGAACGAGGTGTCAGGCGACCGGCCGAGTGGTCTCGACGTCGGGGTCAGGCGACCGGCTGGGTGCTCTCGGCGATCGCCAGCATCTGCCGGTTGGTGAGCTTCGTGTCGACCGTGTTGTTCAGCCAGTAGACCGCCCCCGGCGTCCGCCACGAGACGACCCGGATGTGGCTGCCGTCGAGGTAGACGCCGAACGTCCGGTGGCCGATCCACCGCGTCTGGTGCGGGCTCGCGAGGATCGGCGGGTCCAGCCAGTTGGTCCCCTCGACGCCGTAGTACTCGCCGACCTGACCCCGGGCGATCGAGACCACGTAGGCCTTGTGCTTGACATGGTTCTCGTCGCGCAGGGTGTACGCCCGGACGATGTCCGGCGTCGTCGTGCTCTGAACCCGCAGCTGCGGCTCGTACAGCTTGATCGGCAGACCGACCGACGCGACGTTGGCCAGGCCGATGTCGCTCGCCGGGGTCGGCGTCAGGGCGAGCGTCGCGACCGTCTTCGACGAGCTCGTCCGGTGGAGGGCGACGCTCGGCACGGTGATCTTCGCCGGTGGGTTTCCCGACAGGAAGTCGGCGACGGTCGCCTGGATCTGGGCTGGCGTCGAGACGACGTAGCTGCCGCCGGCGATGAACACGTTCGGATTGCCCTGGAAGGTGACCTGGCGGACCGGCCGGCCGAGCGAGAAGGCGGCGAGCGTGAAGAGGTGGAGGATCTGCGCCGTCCCGTGGATGTCGGTCGACACCGCCCCGTGCAGCGCCTTGAGCAGGACGTCCTCCTTGCTGATCAGCCCCTTCACGCCGATCTGCGCCTTGGCCTGGCGGACGAAGTCCTGCTGGCGGGCCGCCCGCACGATGTCCGAGTCGGTGTGCCGGTAGCGCGCGTAGTCGAGCGCCGGCTGGCCGCACAGCTGCTGGTATCCCGGCTCGATGTCGATGCTCGAGAAGTTCGTCGCCACGGTCCCGAGGTTGACGTTGTAGTAATGGCGATCGACGAATACGTAGACGCACCCGATCGCGTCGATCAGCTTCCGAAAGCCGGCGAAGTTGACCGCGACGATGTGGTTGACCGCGATCCCCGGGAGGGTGGTCTCGACCGTCTTCGTCGCGAGGTTGACCCCCCCGATCGTGTAGGCCTCGTTGATCTTCCCCATCGTCACCGCCCCGCCCGGCGTCGTGATCGCCGTCCGGAGATCCCGCGGCACCGACAGCTCGGACGTCTGGTCGTGGTTGGGGTCCATCCGGATCAACAGGAGCGTGTCCGAGTGCGGCGGGTTCCCCCGGTCGTAGGCGTCCTTCGACAGCTTCCGGGCGTCCGTCCCGATCACAAGGATCGTCTCGGCCTTGCCGGCCTCGTCGGGCGTGATCACACCGGCCGCCGTCTGGAGCGTCGCCGGGCCGATCAGGTCGGACACGTGCTTGACCTCGAGCAGGACCGCCGCGGCCGCGGCCGTCGCGCTCAGCAGGACGATCGCCAGGCTCCCGAGCAGGAACCGCTTCCACAGGCCGGCGCCCCGCTGACCCGTCTCGAACGGCGTCATCGGCCGGTGCCCCGCCGACCCGTCTCGAATCGCGTCATCGGCCGCCGCCCCGCTGACCCGTCTCGAATCCCGTCATCGGCCCCTGCCTCGCTGACCCGTCTCGAACGGGGTCATGACCGACCGCCTGCGCGGTCTGACCGCACATTCGGGGTCGCCTCGAAGGCGTCGAGGACCGGTCCGCCGCCCGAGACCCGCCCGGCTCGGGCGTTCGCCCGCAGCCGTCGGCCCGCCCGACACCGGTCAGAAACAAGAGTCCGCGCAACTCCGTCACGTTAGCCGGTAGAGCGGACCGTCGCCCCCATCGGGCACCGTCAGGCGTCCCCCCTTGGCCGTGATCGCCCCGCACTGGACGCAGTTCGTGTAGTTGACGATCACCTCGACCGGATCCCCCGCGCCCGGCGCGCGGCCGGCCGGCGGGTCCGGCAGTTCGTAGACACCCGCCGGGCACATCCACCGCCACGTCTCCGCCACCGCCCGGGGGACGTCCCGCTCGATCCGGATGTGATTCGGCGCGTCATCCCGGGTCGCGTTCCCCGTGATGAAGACACTCGACAGCTTGTCGAACGTGTACTTCCCGTCCGCCTTCGGGTACGCCTCCTGACGGTCGCCGACGAACATCCGCTGTTCGGCATCCCGGTGGTTGTGCCACCGTCCGCCGGGGAACCGCCCGCCCGTCGCGAGCATCGCGTTGACCGCGGCTCCCCCGACGACGAGGCCCCGGTAGAAGGGCTGGCGCATGTTCCGCGTCCGGCGCAGATCCCGCCCGATGATCGACTCGTCGACCGCCGTCCCGTACGCCCTCAGGTCGTCGGACCTGGCTGAGAGGGCGGCAAAGATCGCCTCGGCGGCGAGGATCCCCGACTTGATCGCATAGTGGATCCCCTTCAGCTCCGGCACGTTGACCATCCCCGCGCCGTCGCCCGTGATCGCGAGACCCGGCGCCGTCAGGGCCGGCATCGCCCAGTACCCGCCCTCGGGGATCGCCTTCGCTCCCCAGGCGATCCGCTCGCCGCCTTCGAGGATCCCCCGGATCAGGGGGTGGAGCTTGAACTGCTGGAGGACGTCGTGCACCGAGAAGGTCGCGTCCGCGTAGTCGAGGCCCGCGACGAACCCGATCGACACGCGGTTCTCGCCCATCGGATAGACCCACGATCCCCCGAACTCGTGGTAGCGCCGGGGGATCCGCAGCGGCCAGCCCAGCGTGTGGATCACCCTCCGCAGCGGACGCGGAACCTCCCAGACCTCCTTGACCCCCAGCGACCAGACCTGCGGCTCGGCGTGCGCGGCGAGGCCGAAGTGGCGGATCGCCGCCCCCGTCAGGTGACCCCAGCCGCCCTCGGCGAGGACGGTCGCCTGCGCCGTGACGTCCGACCCCGGCTCGAAGTTCCCCTGAGGCTTCCCATCGCGTCCGCGGCCCTTGTCGCCCGACCGGATCCCCCGGACGGCGCCGTCTGTGACGAGCAGCTGGGTCGCGGCCGTCTCCGTCAGGACGAACGCCCCCGCCTCCTCGGCCCGCTCGGCCATCCACCGGCACAGCTCGGAGACCGAGACGACCTGGTTGCCGTGGTTGCGGAAGTTCGGCGGGACGACCGGCAGGCGGATCGCCCGCTTCTCGCTCGCCATGAAGTAGACGGCTTCGTCGGTGACCTCCCCGTAGCTCGGCCAGTCGTCGCGGGTCAGGTCCGGAAAGAGCTCCTCGAGCGGGCCCGGGCGCATCACCGCACCCGAAACGGCGTGCCCGCCGCAGACCTTGGCCTTCTCGATCACCGCCACCGGAACCTCGCCGAGCCGCTCGCGGAGCTCAGGGTCGCCTTCGAGGAGCTGGAGCAGCCGATTGGCCGCCGCCAGACCGGCCGGTCCGCCGCCGACGATCGCGACGCCGACCTCGATCCGGTCGTCCGCGGGGTCGACCGACCCCTTGATGAACTCCCCGGCCGGGTCGACCGGCGGCGGGTGGTCGCTCGGCGCGTATCGGCCATCTCGGGCGCGCCGGCCGACACTGGTGGGTGGGGCGGGTCGGGCAGAGGCCATCGCGCGGGGCCTCAGGCCGGCCGGCTCTTGAGCGCCTCGATCAGCTTCGGCAGGATCTTGTTGAGGTCGCCGATCACACCGAGGTCGGCGAACTCGAAGATCGGCGCGTTCGCGTCCTTGTTGATCGCCACGACGTTCTCCGACCCCTGCATCCCGACCTTGTGCTGGATCGCCCCCGAGATCCCGGCCGCCAGATAGAGCTTCGGTGAGACGGTCTTTCCGGTCTGGCCGATCTGCGCCGCGTACGGATACCAGCCCGCGTCGACGACCGCCCGAGTCGCCGCGACCGCACTGTTTGAGCCGAGCGCCGCGGCCAGCGCCTCGCAGAGCTCGAAGCCCTCCGCCCGGCCGAGGCCCCGACCACCCGCGACGAGGATGTCGGCTCCCTCGATGTCGACGTCGGCCCCACGCTGCTCGCCCCGCGCGATCATCCTCGCCCGCGTCGAGAAGGCCGAGAACTCGACCGCGACGTCCTCGACCGCGGCCTCCCCGTCGCCCGGCTGCGCGATCTCGAAGGCGTTGAGCCGGCCGATCACGATCCCGACCTGGCTGCGGTAGGAGATCTCCGAGATCGCCGTGTCCCCGAGGATCGGCCGCTCGGCGATCAGCTCGCCGTCGACGACGCGGACCGCCGTCACCTCCATCGCCACCCCCGCCTCCAGGCGAGCCGCGAGACCCGCGCCGATCTCGAATCCGAGCAGCCCGCCGCCGAACAGGGCATAGGAGATCCCGTCCCGCTTGACGACGGCCGCCATCGCGTCGACGACGGGCTGGGCCAAGCCCTCGGGACCGACGACCCGATAGACCTTGGTCACGCCGTACCGGCCGAGCGTCGCGCAGAGCTCGGTCGTCGTCGACTCCCCCACGACGATCGCCTTCGCCTCCCCGCCGAGCTCGCCCGCCAAGCGGACGGCCTCGCTGACCGCGCCGAGCGAGTTCTTGTTGAAGGTGCCCTCGTAGTCGAGCGCGTAGACCAGGATGTCCCTGCCCATCAGATCAGCTTCCTCTCGTCGAGCCATGCCACGATCCGCGCGACCGTCTCAGTCGTGTCGTCGTCCTCGATCATCTCGCCCGCCGCCTTCTGCGGCGGCGGCTTGGCCGCCGTCCACCGGGCCCCCGAGTGGTCACCGCCGACCTTGACCGGATCGATCTCCGCGTCGGTGATCGACAGCGTGTCGAGCTGCTTCTTCTTGGCTCCCATGATCGCCTTCAGCGACGGGTACCGCGGCTCGTTGATCGCGTCGCCGACCGCGATCACCGCCGGCAGCTCGACGGCCACCGTGTCGTATCCGTACTCCGCCTGACGCTCGCACCGCAGCCAGGCCGCGCTCCCCTCGGCGCCGGCCTCGACATCGAGCTTGATGACCTGGGTCAGCGACGGCATCCCCAGATGGTCGGCGACGACCGCCCCGACCGTGTAGCACTCCCCGTCGTCGGACTGCTGGCCGAGCAGGACGATGTCCGGGTCCTCGCGCCGGAGCGCCTGGGCCAGGGCGTAGCCCGTGGCCGCCACATCCGAGCCCGCGAGCGCCTCGTCGGTCAGGTGGACCGACCGGTCGGCGCCCAGCGAGACGGCCTTGTGGAGGGCGCGGACGGCGGTCGCCGGCCCCATCGTCACGGCGACGATCTCGTCGATCTCGAGGACCCCGCCCTCCTTGATCTGCATCGCCGCCTCGATCGCGTGCGTGTCGTAAGGGTTGAGGTTCCGCTCCCCGCTCCGATCCATCCGCCCGGTCGTCGGGTCGATCCGTTTCTGGACGGCCGCGTCCGGCACCTCTTTGACCAGGACGCAGATCTTCATTCGGGACTCCTCGTCGGGCGGGGCTTGCTCATCGCTCACCGAATCGTAGCGACGCGGTTGATTGACAAGTCAGTCGGGCTAGGTGGGTGGGGCGGGCCGGGCGGGTCGGGCGGAGGGGCCGGGCGGACGGCGGGGGCCGGGCGGGCCGGGCGGGCGGCGGGCCGGGCGGGTGGAGGGGCCGGGCCGGGTCACGGGCAGTCAGACCGGGGGACTGTCGGTGGCTCGCTCGAAGAACGGCCCCGTCTCCGTCGTCGAGCCCGTGCGTGTCGCACGCGTCCCGGTCGAGTCCTCGTGCGGCGTCGTGTGGTGCTTCTTCCCGACGGCGTCACGACGCTGTCGCCCGGGAACCGGATCAGCCGACGGCGGCGACGGCGTCCCGGATGAAGTCGATGATCGCCTGGGTCGGCGCCCCCGGGGTGAACACCTCGGCCACGCCGAGCCGCTTCAACTCGGGGATGTCGTCGGCCGGGATCGTCCCGCCGACCGTGATCACGACGTCGTCGATCCCCTCGGCGTGGAGCAGGTCGACCACCCGCGGGACGAGCGTCATGTGAGCACCCGAGAGGATCGACAGGCCGACCGCGTCGGCATCCTCCTGGATCACCGTCTCGACGATCTGCTCGGGCGTCTGGTGGAGGCCGGTGTAGATGACCTCCATGCCGGCGTCCCGGAGCGCCCGGGCGATGATCTTCGCCCCGCGGTCGTGACCGTCGAGGCCCGGCTTGGCGACGACGACGCGGATCTTCTTCTGGGTGGCGTGGTCGGACATGCTTGAGGGCGCGGGACCGCGGACCCGGCCGCGACGGCCCCGATTGTACTCCGGCAGATCCCCGAGTCCTCTGCGGGTCATACCGCCTATCCGACGGCCGCCGGTCCGAGCACAATCACGACATGTCGACCGCTCCCCCCGCCGACGCCCCTGCAGATCCCCCGGCCGATTCTCCCGCGGACCCGCCCACCAGCGCTCCCACGAGCCGACCGAGCCTCCCCGGCCGGATGACCCGCGCCCGGGAGGGCCGCTGGCTGGCCGGCGTCTGCGCCGGTCTGGCCCGCCAGCGCAACCTTCCGCCGGCGTCGGTGCGGATCGTCTTCGCGCTCGCCGGCCTCGCCGGTGGAATCGGCGTCCTCGCGTACCTCGCCTGCTGGCTGATCATCCCGTCGGAGTCCGAGTCCGCTGAGAGCAACGGGGACGGGAATGGGGCCGGGCCGCCGGTCGTCCGGGGGATCGTCGTGCTCGCCCAACTCTGCGCGGCCTGCGTCGGACTGGCGACGCTCTCGGCCGTCGGAGCCGCCGGGGCGATCTTTGGCTTCGGGTGGATCGTGCTCGCGATCGCGGCCGCCATCCTCGTCGGGGTCCTCGCGACCTGGCCGCGGGTGGGGCCCGGCTGGGCCCTCCTCCCGGTCGCCGCCCTCGTCCTCCCGGCCTTCGCGATGAACGTCGGCGGCATTCGGGTCGCCGCGCAGACAGCCGATGTCGTGCAAGCCCCCCGCTCGGTTGCGCTCCTCCCCCACGAGGGATATAGATCCGGCCTCGGCTCCCTGATGGTCGACCTCCGGCGGACCGCGATTCCCGCCACCGGGAACCTGACCCTGCGGATCGACGCCGGCCTCCGGAGGACGATCGTCGCCCTGCCGGCCGACCGGTGCATCTTCGTCGACCTCCACTACGACGTCGTCCCGTTCGCCGCCCAGCTCGTCTCCGTGCTGACCGGCAGGCACCGGCCATACTCGATCGTCACTCTGTTCGGCACCCCCCAGTTCGCCCGCGCCGGCGAGGCCGGGAACGTCCCCGGGCCGACTCCCGCCAAGGCACCGGTCCTCACGATCGACTTCCACTCGGGCGGCGGCGGCCTCTACGTCCGCGACTATCCGAACACCATCGACCCCCAGCACCAGCCCGACTGGCCCGGCTATCCCGTGTCGCTCGAGCCCCGCCCCTATGTCGCCGGGATGTCGCGAGCAGTCGCCCGTCAGGAGATCGACGGCTGGCTGCTCAGGCGACGGGTCCAGTCGGCCTCGGCCGCTCTCGTCAACCGGCTGCTCCCCGGACCGTGCGGGCCCGGACTCACACAGCCCGCCGAGAGCTCGGCCGGGACCAGCGGACCGGTCACGGGATCGTTCATCCCGCAGCCGCCGCAGCCGCCGCAGCCGCCGCAGCCGCTCGTGGTGCGGCCATGACCGCGATCACCAGGTCACTCGTCGTCGCCCGCGCTGGCGACCCCGCCTGGCGGGCGACCGCCCTCGCCGGGCTGGCGCTGCTCGCCGGCCTTGGCATCGGTCTGGCGGCCCCGGACCACGAGGTGCTGGCCGCATCGGTGGCAATGTGCGGCGTAGTCGTCGGGGCCTTCGTGCTCCTGCCGCCGGCCGCCGGCGTGGTCCGGCGTCAACCCGCCGTCGCGGTCGTCGCCGCGATCGGTCTTCTCGCGCTCGTCGCCGCAGTCGTCGGGCGGATCGGGCTCGGCTTGGGATACATGCCGAACCTCCCGGGATTCACCCTGGTCGCCGGGGTCTGGGGCCTCGGCCGGGCAGCGATCTTCCCCCTCGCGCTGATGACGCTCGCGGCCACGGGCGGGCTGGTGCTGATCGCCGACTCCGTCCGCTCGCGAAGCGGCCTCTCGGCGCGGGGGACCCGCCCGCCGTGGCAACTTCTGACCGGGACGCGAGGGGTCTCCGGCGGAGTCCCATGGCGCGCGGTCGCCGGTGTCCTCCTGATCGCGTGGGCGGCGTTCCTCGGGATCGGCGTCGCCGGCCCGTTTGTCGCAAACAACGGCCCGCTCCAGCTCCTCCTGCTCGTGCTCGTCGCCGGCGGTGCGGCCATCGTCATCGGCACCCCCCTGCTGATCGCCTCGCTGACCAGGACCGACCATGCCCAGGCCGACCACGCCCGGGAGGACGAGCGGCAGCGCTTCGCGGCTCACCTCCATGACTCGGTCCTCCAGACGCTCGCCCTGATCCAGCGCCAGGCCGGCGATCCGGTCGCCGTAGCCCGGCTCGCCCGTCGGCAGGAGCACGACCTGCGGGCCTGGATGGCCGGGGAGGCAGAGCTCTCGAGCGAGACGGTGAGCGCCGCGATCCGGGCAGCGGTGGCGGAGGTCGAAGACGAGGAGTCGATCACGGTCGAGGTGTCGATCATCGGCGACCGCCGGCTCGACGGCGCCGGAGAGGCGCTCGTCGCGGCCGCCCGCGAGGCGCTGCGCAATGCGGCTCGCCATGCCGGGGCCGTCCCAATCTTCGTCTTCGCCGAGCTCTCCGCCGACCGGGCCGAAGTCTTCGTCCGCGACGAGGGGGGCGGCTTCGAGCTCGAGAACGTGCCGGCCGAGCGCCGGGGGATCCGCGATGCGATCGTCGGCCGGATGGCCGCCGTCAGCGGCCGGGCCCTGGTCGAGTCAGAGCCCGGCGTGGGGACCGAGGTCGCCCTGCGGATCGGCGGTCTCCGGTGACCAGGCGGGTTCGGCTCGTCGTCGTCGACGACCACCAGCTGTTTCGGGCCGGCGTCCGCGCCGAGCTCGCCGGCCACTTCGAGATCGTCGGCGAGGCGGCCGGTCCAGCCGAGGCGATCGCTGTGATCGCCGATACGCGCCCCGACGTCGTCCTGCTCGACGTCCACCTGCCAGACGGCGGCGGCGTCGCCGTGCTCAAGGCACTCCGGATCTCCTCGTTGTCCCCGTTCCCCTCCTCCGCCCCCTCCCCCGCCGACGCCTCCTCCTCAGTCGCCGCCTCCCCCGCCGACGCCTCCGACGCCGACGCCTCCCCGTCGAGCGCCGCCAGGAACCCGCCCCGCGTGCTCGCGCTCTCGGTCTCCGATGCCGCGGAGGACGTCGTCCCGATGATCCGGGCCGGGGCGCTGGGCTACGTGACGAAGACGATCGACACTGCGGCGCTCGTCGAAGCCGTCGAGCGGGTCGCCGGCGGGGACGCCTACTTCAGTCCCCGGCTGGCGGCCTTCGTCCTCCAGGCGTTCACCACCCCCAGCGAGCCGGTTGCCGCCGCCGCGGCCGACGATCCACTCCGGACGTTGACGCCCCGCGAGCGGGAGGTCCTCCATCACCTGGCCCGCGGCTACGCCTACAAGCGGATCGCCCTGCGTCTGGGGATCAGCTCGCGGACCGTCGAGTCGCACGTCGGCGCGGTCCTCCGCAAGCTCCAGCTCAGCTCACGGCACGAGATCAGCCACTGGGTGGCGTCCCGCGGGCTGATCGAGGAGGACGGCGCTCCCCCCGACGCCTGTCCATGACGGCTCCTCGGGCCCCCTGACTTTGCCCTAGCATAGGCAGGGTGAGCGAGTCACCCGAGACGACGATGCAAATGGGCGGCCGGCTCGCACCACGCGACGGCTGGTCGGCCGCGTCGTGTTCGATTGCGGCCGCGCTCGACGTGCTCAGCACACGCTCGGCGTTCCTGATTCTCCGAGAGGCGTTCTACGGCGCCGCCCGCTTCGACGAGTTCGTCCGCCGGGTTGAGATCAGCGAGCAGGTCGCGGCCGCCCGGCTACGGGACCTCGTCGAACACGGACTGCTCGAGCGCGAGCCCTACAAGGACCCCGGGCAGCGGACCCGCCACCGCTACCGGCTGAGCGCCAAGGGAGCGGACCTCTTCCCGGTCCTCGTCGCCCTGATGGGGTGGGGCGACCGCTGGCGCGAGGACGACGGCCCTCCGGTGGAGTTGCGCCACCACGCGTGTGGAGCGCGGGTAGGCGTCGAGTTGCGCTGCGCAGCCGGCCACGATGTCGACCCGGCGCACCTTGTCCTGGACCCGACGCCGGTCGGCGCTGCCTTGCTCCAGAGATTTCAGGAAACCGAACGGAGGACGCGCGATGGCCGAGATCAGCCTTGAGATGGTCAAGAAGGCCCAGCAGTACATGTGGTCGGAAGGCGACTTCGCGAGCCTGGCAACAGGCCTCGTGATCGTTGGCGAGATGCTCTGCGAGACGGTCGACGTTCTCCCCGGGGATCGAGTGCTCGACGTCGCATGCGGCAGCGGAACCGCCGCGTTGGCGGCCGCCCGCCGGGGCGCGAGCGTCACCGGCGTCGACTACGTGCCCGCCCTGCTCGAGCGGGGGCGTGAGCGGGCGGCGGCCGAGCGAGTCGACGTCGAGTGGATCGAGGGCGACGCGGAGGCGCTTGCGCTCGAGGACGGTTCGTTCGACATCGTCCTCAGCACGTTCGGGTCGATGTTCGCTCCGGACCACGCCCGCGCGGCACACGAGTTGCTCCGCGTCTGCCACCCCGGCGGGCTGATCGGAATGGCGAACTGGACGCCGGACGGCCTGATGGGAGAGGTCTTCCAGACGATCGTCAAGCACGCGCCGCCTCCCATCAAGATCGACCCGCCCGGCCTGTGGGGTGTCGAGGAATACCTGCGGACGCTGCTCGGCGACGAGATCACGTCGCTCGAGCTGACGCCGCGTGACTTCGTCATGCGAGCCCGGTCGATCGAGCATTGGGTCGGGTTCTTCCGGGAGAACCTGGGTCCGCTGAAGGTCGCCTTCGCGCGCGTCGGCGAGGCCGGCGAGCAGGCCCTCGTCGAGGACCTCTCAGAGATCATGCGGCGCTACAACCGCGCCGGGGACCGGGCACTCGCCGCACCGGCGAGGTACGTCGAGGTCGTCGCGCGCCGGCGATGAGCGATCGATCGGGGAAATCGCCGAGCTTCGACACGCCGCCGCCCGCGCCAGAGGCCTCGGCAGCCGTGCGAATCCACGGGCACCCCGTGTCGACCTGGACGCGGACGGCGTGCATGACCTGCTTCGAGAAGGGCATCGACTACGTTCTCGTGCCGGTCGCATACGGAAGCCCCGAGCACAGTGCCCTCCACCCGTTCGGCCGGATGCCGATCCTCGAGGTCGGCGACACCAGGATCATCGAAACGCTCGCGATCACCGGTTACCTCGACGACGCCTTCCCGGGGCCGCGGCTGACGCCGGAGGACGCCGTCGAGCGAGCGAACATGCGGATGTGGACGGCGATCTGCGGCGACTACCTCTTTCGCGATGTCGTCCGCGGGATCCCCCGCAATCGTCCGGCGACCGATCAGGAGCTGACGACGGCCCGAACCGCGCTCGAGCGGGCGGAGTCGCTCGTCCCGCAGAGCCCATATCTCGCCGGCGGGGTGCTGACGCTCGCCGACCTCTACCTCGCTCCTCAGCTGTTCAACTGCCGTGAGAAGGCCCCTGAGCTGCTCGACGGCCTCAGCGGTCTCGAGGCGTGGGCAGAGCGCATCGACCGCCGCGAGAGCTTCCAGCTCACCCGGTACAAGGCACCCGGCCTACCGGCGGCTCAGAAGACCGGCGACTCGGTGTAGATGCCGAAGACCTGCTGGAGTGACTCGATGATCTCGCCCTCGGACGCATGGACCCGGGCGCAGTCGATCAACGCCGGCATCAGGTTGGTCGCACTAGCGGCCTCGCCCCGGAGCGTCGTCAGCGACCGCTCGACCGCCGAGGCGTCCCGGCGGGCGCGGACGGCCTGGAGGCGGCCGATCTGCTTTCGCTCGAGCTCGGGGTCGATCCGCAGGAGCTCGGTCGCGTCGTCGCCGGCCTCGGTATGGGCGTTGACGCCGATCACGACCCGCTCGCCGGCGTCGATCGCCTGCTGGAGCTCGAACGACGCGTCGGCGATCTCCCGCTGGGGGTAGTTGCGCTTGACTGCCTCGACCATCCCCCCGAGCTCGTCGACCTTCGCGAAGTAGGCGTACGCCTGACGCTCGAGCTCGTCGGTCAGCGACTCGACGAGGTAGCTGCCGCCGAGCGGATCCGGCGTGCTGGCAGCTCCGGTCTCGTGGGCGATGATCTGCTGGGTGCGAAGCGCCACCCGGACGGCCTGCTCGGTCGGGAGGGCCATCGCCTCGTCGTAGCTGTTGGTGTGCAACGACTGGGTCCCGCCCAGGACGCCCGCGAGCGCTTCGATCGCCGTCCGGACGATGTTGTTGAGCGGCTGCTGGGCGGTCAGCGAGACACCGGCCGTCTGGGTGTGAAAGCGCATCTGCCAGGAGCGGGGGTTCTTCGCGCCGAACGTCTCCCGCATCTCCCGGGCCCAGATCCTCCGCGCCGCCCGATACTTGGCGATCTCCTCGAAGAAGTCGATCTGGGCGTTGAAGAAGAACGACAGCCGGGGGGCGAAGTCATCGATGTCGAGGCCCCTCTCGACGGCCTGCTCCACGTAGGTCAGGCCGTCCTTGAGCGTGAAGGCGAGCTCCTGGGCCGCGGTCGAGCCGGCCTCACGGATGTGGTAGCCGCTGATCGAGATCGGATGCCACCGCGGCATGTGGCGGGTGCACCATTCGATCATGTCGCCGCAGAGGCGCATCGCCGGGTCGACCGGGAAGCACCACTCCTTCTGGGCGATGTACTCCTTGAGGATGTCGGCCTGGATCGTCCCCGACAGGTGCTCGGCCGCGGTCGGATGGGCGGGATCGAGCTCCGCGGCCACGACGTAGTAGGCGAGCATGATGGCGGCCGGGCCATTCACGGTCATCGAGACCGAGACTTCGCCGAGATCGATTCCGGCGAACAGCGTCTCCATGTCGTCGACCGTGTCGAGTGCCACGCCCTCCCGTCCGACCTCGCCCAGCGACTTCGCGTGATCGGAGTCGTGACCCATCAGGCTGGGCATGTCGAAGGCCGTGCTGAGGCCGGTCTGGCCCTGGGCGAGCAGGTAGCGGAAGCGCTCGTTGGTCTCCTCGGCCGTTCCGAAGCCGGCGAACTGCCGCATCGTCCAGAGCTGGCCGCGGTACATCGTCTCGTGGATTCCCCGGGTGTACGGATACTCGCCGGGGAGCCCGATCGACGGGGAGGGCGAGCCGCCGCCGGGGAGGTCGGCCTCGGTGTAGAGCGCGCGGATCGGCAGGCCCGACAGCGTCGTGTCCGGAGCGCTCGACGGGGCCGCCTGGGCTTTGACGTCGCTTGCCATCAACCAGAGTGTAGGCCGGGCTCCGGCTGCGGCTAGGCCCGGCCCGACGGTTCCCGGCGGCGACCGATCGCAAGGCCCACCGCGAGGCCGGCGGCGAGGCTGGCGGCGGCGACCGCCGCGAACGCGCCAAAGGACCGGAAACGCCTGCCGCGGCGAGCGAACCGCAGCACCGGCCAGCCCTCCGCCGCGGCGATTCGCGAGAGCGCGACGTCGGGATTGACGGCAACCGGGAAGCCGACCGCGCGGAGCATCGGCAGGTCGGAGACCGAGTCGGAGTACGCGTAGGACTCGGCCAACCCGATGCCCTCCGCGCGGGCGAGCTCGACGATCAGCGTTGCCTTGCCGCCGCCGTAGGCGAACAGCCCACCCGGGAGGCCGGTGTAGACGCCGTCGACGATCTCCGATCGGGAGCCGAGCGCACCGTCGAAGCCGAGTACGAGCGCCATCAGGTCAGCCATCTCCTGGGATGCAGCCGTGCAGATGTAGATCCGACGTCCGGCGTCCTGGTGGGCGTGGGCGAGTGCGAGGACGCCTGGGTAGAGGTTTGGGAGCACGCCGCTCAGGACGTGGTGGCTGAGGCGGTGGAGCTCGCGTGTCGGCACCCCGGCCACCATCCCGCCGACTCGCTTGCGGACGTCGTCAGCCAGTGCGTCGGTCGAGCCGCGGAGCCGAAAGCGGAGGTTGATCGCAAGGTCCCGGACGAGTCGCCGCCGTGACACGAGTCCGGCGCCGTAGGCGGCGCGGACGAAGTGGATGCCGGATGACCCCTCGATCAGAGTGCGGTCGAGGTCGAAGAACGCGGCAGCCGCCGCTCCGCGGCCGGAAAGCTCGGCGTCGGACCCGATCGGCGCGGCTAAGGCTCGACCCTCACGATCACAGCGTCACTGCCCGATCGCCGCATCGGTCGAACCCTAACGACCTGAGGCGGGCGGGCGAGAGGCGTCGAAGCGACTGACTGCTCCCTCCGTCTCGAGGATCCGCTGCCTAGACTCGTCCCGAAGTGGCGGACACCCTGGCCCAGCAGATCTGGCTCGCCGACACTCGGCGACAGATGACGCTCCCGGAGATCCTCGCCGAGCATGCGTTGAGCCGGCCGGACGCGCCGGCGTTCGGGTTCCTGCCCGACGGCCGGACGGTTCACTCGACGCTGACCTTCGGCGAGCTCGACCGCCAGGCCCGGGCGATCGCCTCGCACCTGGCGGACTTCACCGGCCACCGGGCAGCGCTCGTCTACCCGTCGAGCGCCGAGTTCGTCGCGGCCCTCTGCGGATGCCTGCTGGCCGGCGTGGTCGCAGTCCACGCGCCGCTCGTGGCCGGCGCCGCCGGTCGAACGCTCTCGCGGGTGGAGGTCGTCGCCGACGGGTGCCAGGCGAGTCTCGTGCTTGCACCCTCGGAGGTCGTCGACGGCAAGTCGATGTTCGTCGCGGCCGACAGCGGTCTGCGCGAGCTGCCGTGGTACGCCTCGGACCTGCTGGCGGCCGACGAGTCGCGGGTCGGCGTCGTCGCACCGCCGCGCCCAGACCGGGATCGGCTGGCGGTGATCCAGTACACGTCGGGGACGACGGGCACGGCGCGCGGGATCCCGCTCCGGCACTCGCAGCTCACCGACCAGGCGGCGAGGATGCACGCCCGCCTCCGCTCGGGGCCCGACTCGGTGACCGTCGGCTGGACGCCGCTGTTCCACGATCTGGGTCTCTTCCTGACCGTCCTCGAGCCGATCTACGCCGGACACCGGGCGATCGTCGTCTTTCCGCTCGCCTTCCTCGCCCGCCCGGCCTGCTGGCTCGAGGCGATCGACGATTTCGGCGGGACGATCTCGGGAGCTCCCAACTTCGCCTACGAGCTCTGCGTCCGGCGGAGGACCTCGACCGACCGAGCGTCGCTCGACCTCTCGTCCCTGCGGGCGACCTTCGTGGGTGGGGAGCAGGTCCTCCCTGCGACGCTCGATCGCTTTGCCGAGACGTTCGGTCGATTCGGCTTCGACCCGGCGGCCTTCGTCCCCGGCTACGGTCTCGCCGAGGCGACCTGTGGGGTGACCGGACGCACCGGGCCCGGCCCGATCTCCCGCACCTTCGACCGGGCCGGCCTCGCGGCGGGGCGGGCGGTGGAAGCGCCGGGCGGGCATCGCGTCGCGTCGGTCGGCTTCCCCTACCTCGAGCAGCGGATCGAGATCGTCGACCCGGCGACCGGGCGACTCGCCGAGCCGGGGGCGATCGGTGAGATCTGGGTGCAGGGCTCCGGCGTTGCCGACGGCTACTGGAACGAGCCGGAGGCGACTGCCGAGACATTCGGATGGCGCCTGGCCGGCGACGGCGGCGGGGACGGGCAGGGCGACGGGGACGGGGACGGGGACGGGGAGTTCCTGCGGACAGGTGACCTCGGCTTCACGACCGGCGGCGAGTTGTTCGTCGTCGGCCGCCTGAAGGAGCTTGTGATCGTCCGCGGCCGCAACATCTACCCGGGTGACATCGAGGCAACCGTCCAGGCCAGCCACCCGTCGCTGCGTCCCGGGTGCGGGGCCGCCTTCGCGGTCGAGTCCGAGGACGGCGAGGCCCTCGTCATCGCTCAGGAGATGCGGGCCGGGGCGGACGCCGATCCTGCCGTCGTCAAGGCCGCGATCACCCAGGCCGTGCTCGACGACCACGAGGCGGACGTCCGCGCGATCGTGCTTCTACCGCCGGGGTCGATCCCCAAGACGACGAGCGGCAAGCTCCAGCGCAAGCTGTGCCGGATCTGCTTCCTCCAGGGAAGCTGGCCCGTTCGCGCCCGGCCCTGAGGGCTGCGGAGCGGCTCAGCCTCTCGACGAAGTCACTTCACGGTGCCTTCGCTGCGGCACTGACCGAGCGTCGCGCCGTAGACGACGTTCGGGGCGACCGAAGGGTCGCGGAAGACCCCAAAGGGATTGCCTGAGCAGACGAGGGCGCCGCTGATCGTGTTGCCGCCGACCTGCGCGGCGTCGGTACATTCGGAAGGGAAGACGTAGCAGCCAATCGTCAGCGACTCGCTCGAGTAGGCGTCGCCGTTGACGTCGACTGCCCCGCCCACGACGTCGTCGACGATGTCGAGACCGTGCGTATCGTTTTTGACGATGACGCCGCCGGAGATCGCGTCGCCGGCGCACCCACCTCCGGTTCCGCCGATCCGGACCAGCCCGCCGGCGTTGGAGACGGTGACCGAGCCGGCGATCGTCGACCCGCAGATCGAGACCGCCGTGGGCGGCGAGCTCTTATCGCCGACGACGGATGTCGCCGAGACGCCGCCGCCGACCCGCGTCCCCTGGAGTCGGAGCGAGACCGCCCCCGGCTGGGCCGTGATCCCGCCGCCGATCGTCGCTCCGTTCTCTGTCACCAGAGCGCCGCCGCTCTGAATTATCACGCCGCCCGTCACATGGCCACAGAGGTCGATCGTCTGCCCGTTGGTGACGGTCAGCGACTGGTAGGTCCCAGACAGACACGGAGCGGCCAGCGCCGGCGAAGCCTGCAGGGCGAACGCGAGCAGCCCGCCTGCGCCCAGAAATGCCGGAACTGCCGAGTGTCTGCCCACACCAGCCTCCTTCGTCGTCGACCGCGCTGCCGCGGCCGGGAATCCGGGAGGCTAGCAACAAGAACAGCGCCGTCGACAAGGGAACCGCCCGCGCAGACGCCTCGCTGGGGAGCCGGAGGGTTCAGGCGTTGACGCGGATCACGACGGCGTCGCCCTGCCCGCCGCCGGAGCAGATCGCCGCGCAGCCGAGACCGCCGCCGCGGCGGCGGAGCTCATGCACCAGGGTCGCGATGATCCGGGCTCCCGAGGCTCCGATCGGGTGGCCGAGTGCGACGGCGCCGCCGTTGACGTTGACGCGATCCTCCGAGATCCCGAGCAGTCGGATCGAGTTGAGCGTGACCGAGGCGAAGGCCTCGTTGATCTCCCAGAGGTCGATCTCCCCGACCGCGAGCCCCGCGCGGGCGAGCGCCTTGTTGGCGGCCTGGGCCGGTGTCCGGGCGAGGTAGGCGAAATCCGTCGCGACCTGGGCCTGGGCGATCAGCTCGGCGAGGATCTCCTTGTCGTTGGCCCGGGCCCAGTCGTCACTCGCGAGGACGATCGCGCACGCGCCGTCGTTGACGCCGGGGGCGTTGCCGGCGGTGTGGGTCCCGTCGGTCGTGAAGATCGGCCGCAGCTTGGCCAGCGCCTCGAGTGTCGTGTCCCGCCTCGGGGACTCGTCGGTCTCGACGACGGTCTCGCGTTTGCGTTCCTTGACGACCACCGCAACGATCTCCTCGGCCATCCGCCGATCGTCGATCGCGCCGATCGCGAGCTGGTGGGAGCGCACCGACCAGCGATCCATGTCGGCGCGGGTCATCTCGAGCTCGGCGGACACCTCGCTCGCCTCCTGGGCCATGTGCTTGCCGGAGAAGGGGTTGGTCAAGCCGTCTTTGATCATCGCGTCGAGGGCCTGGGCGTCGCCCATCCTGAGGCCGAAGCGGGCGCCGGGAAGCATGTACGGGGCGCTCGACATCGATTCCATCCCCCCGCCGACGCCGACCTCAACCTCGCCGGAGCGGATCGCCATGTCGAGGATGCCGACGGCGCGTACGCCGGATGCGCAGACCTTGTTGATCGTCTCGGAGCTGGCCTCCTTGGGGATCCCGCCCTTGATCTGCGCCTGGCGCGAGGGAATCTGGCCCTGACCGGCCTGGAGGACCTGCCCCATGACGACGTGATCGACCCTGTCGGGGTCGACCTCGGCGCGGTCGAGCGCCCCACGGATCGCGATGCCGCCGAGGTCGGTCGCATCGAGCGAGGCAAGGCCACCGCCGAGCTTGCCGATCGGTGTGCGGGCGGTGCCGAGGATCACGGTCTTGGGCATCAGGGTTGGGTCTCCACGCTGAGTGGTCGGCGCCCAATCCTAGGCGAACCGGGCGCGCGAACGGGCGGAGTGGACCGATATGCTCGACCGATATGAACGTCTCCGCCACCACCAGCGCGCCGCTCGAAACCGCTGCCGACACGATCGTCATCGGCGTGTTCGAAGGAAAGAACGTCGCACATGACATCGACGACGGCGCCCTCCAGTCGCTGCTCGAATCGGGCGAGGGAAAGCGCACCTTCAAGCACCTCGCCCTGACCCACGCCGCCGGCAAGCGGTGGCTCCTGGTCGGGCTCGGCAAGCGCGATGATTTCGACGCCGAACGAGCACGTGTACTCGCGGCTCTCGCGGCCCAACGGGCTTCCGAGTTCGGGTGCAAGAGCCTCTGCTGGGAGGTTCCCCATCACGTCGGCGACGACGTGGCCGGGGCACTGGTCGAGGGGACGATGCTCGTGACCTACCGCTTCGACTCCTACAAGGCCGTGCCCGAGCTCGAGGAGGATCGGCCGCCGCCGCCACTCGACGCGCTGATCCTGTCGGCCCACAACGAGATCGCCGGACCGGTCGCGAGGGCGGCGGTCATCGGGGAGGCAGTCAACGCTGCTCGGACGCTCCAGAACACGCCGTCCAACGACTTGACGCCGACCCGTCTCGGCGAACGCGCGCGAGAGCTCGCGGCGGAGTGCGACGGTCTCGTCGCGGCGGTCGACGGCCGCCTGGAGATCATCGGACTTGGAATGGGCTCGTTCGCCGCGGTCGCCAAGGGCACCGACGAGGAGCCCGCGCTGATCACCCTGCGCTACGACGGGCCCGGCGCGACCGGGCCGGTGCTCGGGTTCGTCGGCAAGGCAGTGACCTTCGACACCGGGGGGATCTCCTTGAAGCCGGGCGCGGCGATGAGCGAGATGAAGTTCGACATGTCCGGCGGAGCCGCTGTCCTCGAGGCCGTCGGGGCGATCGCCCGACTCCGGCTTCCGATCCACCTGGTCGCGGTGATCGGCGCGACCGAGAACATGCCGAGTGGCCATGCGTCGAAGCCCGGGGACATCGTCCGCGCGATGAACGGCACGACGATCGAGATCAACAACACCGACGCCGAGGGTCGCCTCGTGCTGGCCGACTGCCTCGCCCACGCGGTCGCGCTCGGCGCCGAGCGCCTCGTCGATCTGGCGACGCTCACCGGGGCGATCATCATCGGCCTGGGGTCGACCTACGCCGGCATGATGAGCAACGACGACGACTGGGCGGCAACCGTCGAGGCCGCGGGCACGGCGACCGGCGAGCTCGTCTGGCGGATGCCGTTCCACCCGGAGTACGCTGACCTGATCAAGGGCAAGTACGCCGACCTCGACAACGCACCCGAGGGACGCAAGGCTGGATCGATCACCGCGGCCGAGTTCCTCAAGCGGTTCGTCGGCGAGACCCCGTGGGTCCACCTGGACATCGCCGGGACCGCGTGGAACCTTGGGCGCGGGTACGCCGAAACGGGTGGATCCGGATTCGGGGTCCGGCTGTTGGTCGAGTTGGCTTCCTCGCACTCGGGCTAGGTCTTCCCGCGGCGGGCGCGTTCCCCGCGCGCGCGCCTGCGCCGCGCAACGCGCTTCGTCCATTCGAGCAAAGGCGCTCGGGCGGCGGCGGCGCACGCTGCGCGAACCGCCCGTCCGCTGGCCCGCCCTCTGCCGCCGGGAGCAGGGGCGTGGACGACGCTTCCTGCCTTGGTGAGGCTCGGCAACTGGTCGGCGGCTCCGGTGGTGATGCGGCGCGATGGTCGGTCGAGCCCCCGGGTCAGCCCTCCGGACCCCGATAAGACCGCAAATCTGATCCGATAAGAGGGTATAGGCTGTGCTCAAGCACTTGGGTGCCCCGATCGGGGGCATGACTCTGGCCGTCAAAGGAGAGACTGAATGGCTCTTAGCATCAACAGCGACGCTCCGGACTTCGAGGCGGAAACCACACAAGGACCGATCCGCTTCCACGAATGGATCGGCGACTCCTGGACCGTCCTCTTCTCCCACCCCCGCAACTTCACACCCGTCTGCACAA
>JAXDHV010000035.1:0-2544 GCA_034664295.1 Solirubrobacteraceae bacterium
CCCGAGATGCACTTGAGCAGGATTCTCGGTCCGGTGGACCCCGCTCAGATCGCGCTCGACTGGCATCGCGTGACGTTGCCGCCCGGGCCGCAGCTGCCGCGCCCGATGATCACCGGTAGCGGCGGATTCCGTGTATGCACACGAAATCCGCCCCCTTCGGCGATCATCAGCCCTGAAGGACCGCGATCAGTCGGTGGACGAACCCGACTCGGTCGAGGTGGTTCCGGTCCCGGTTGTCGACGGTCCCGGCACAGCCGTCGGGCCGGTCGTCGAGGGGCCCGGTGCAGCGGTGGTCGACCCGGGTCCCGTGGTCGCCGGGCCCGGCGTGGCGGTGGTCGGTCCGGGGGTCGTGGTGGACGACTCCGGCTCGGAGATGACCGGACCGGACCCGGAGATGATCGGACCCGTCCCGGTGATGGTGGGGCCGGGGCCGGTGGTGACCGTGTCCGCACCCGCGGCGGGCGTCGGTGTCGGTGTCGGTGTCGGGACGATCGGCTCCGCGGGCACGGTTGTGGTCGGCCCGGGCTCGGGAGCTGGTTCCGCGGTGTGCCCGGGGGTCGGTCCACTGCGTACCCGGTGGAGCGTCTCGTCGACCTTCTCGTGCGCCGAGTCGATCTGCTCGTGGAAACGACCGCCGGTCGCCTTGTCGACACCCGCGGCGGTCGCATCGGCCGCCTTGCTCGCGAATTCGGCCGCCCGTTCGACGTAGCCGGGCGCCTTCTCCCTGGCGACCTCGGAGAGCTCGCCCGCCTTCTCCGCGGCTTTCTCCGCGAGTTCGCCCGCCTTCTCCGAAGCCTTGTCGGAGTACTCGCCGACCTTGCGCAGCGCGTTGTCGACGACGATCTTCACTTTGTCTGCCGGGGCCATGGGCACATCGTGGCATCCCGCAGGATGTATGTGTGGATGAAAAGTCAAATCGGGTGTCCGAGGAGCTGCGCCGTCGGCTCGAGGACGTTTTCGGTGACGTGCTGCCCGACGTCACCCGCGACGAGGTCGACGAGGAGCCCGCCACCAACGACGACGCGCTGCTGGGGGACCGGCCACCGCACCACGACCGTGAATAGCGCCGCTCAGGTCCGTCAGACCTCCGTGGACGGGCGATTGGGTTCGGGATTCTGCTGCGACCGGAGCAGGTCGCGGATCTCGGCCAGCAGCTCGACCTGGGTGGGCTCAGCGGGCCCGGGGTCCTCGCCGCGCTTGCGGCGCTCCTTGATCGTGTTGAGCGGCAGCACGATCACGAAGTAGATCACCGCGGCCACGAGCAGGAAGTTGATCGCCGCGGTGATGAGGGCGGCGAAATCGACGTAGGTGCTGGGCTTGCCCGCCACGATGGTGACGCCCAGCCCAGGGCTGCCGGGAGGCGTGATCGCGTTGATCAGCGGCTGGATGATCTTCTCGGTGAAGGCCGTGATGATCGTGCCGAACGCCGCGCCGATGACGACAGCGACGGCGAGGTCGACGACGTTGCCGCGCAGGATGAAATCCTTGAAACCCTTGAGCATGCTGGTCTCCTTGGGGGGCGTCAGTCGCGGAGGTTAATCGCCACTTGATCGGCGAGCGACGCCGCAGCAACGCGTGTCGCGATCTCCCGCGGCATACTGACTATCACGAGCCTGCCCCGCGTGCGCGCGTCCTCGGGGAGGACGGCCAGCACCTCGGCGTCGCCCGCGAGAAGAACAGGCTGGTCGGAGCGTGCCCCGACGGTGACGACATCCACTTTCCGCCCCGGCACGAGCAGGGCCGCCACCGCGGCGTCGGACAGCCGGACGGGCACTGCCGCCGCCTGCGCGCCGGGCGAGGGTCCTGCACCGACCAGCCGTACGTCGGTGAGCGGTTCTCCGGCCCGCGCGGCACCGACCAGCACGCGGCCATCCGCCGCGCCGGGATCCCGCAGCGAGCCAATGGGCACGAGCTCAGGCGGCCAGTGCCGCAGAGCGAGATCAGCGGCATGGACCGTGCGGCCCGCCGCGAGATCGACGGCGGTGACCACTACCGGCGCGCGAGCAGAGCCTGGGGCCGGGGCGACCGCCGTGACGAGCGCGAGCACAACAAATAGCGCGCTGGGCGTGCGGCGCAGGATGAGCGTGCGTCGCCAGCCGGGGCCGCTCAGCAGTGCGCCGAGCCGGTGATGCAGCCGTGGGGCGAGTCGGGCCCTGGCCGGGGGAGCGGACATGGGAACGACGCTAGGCGTGCGCCCCGACAGATACCGGCCGATCGGCAGGCCTGTGGACAGCCGCCTGCGGATGGGGACAACTCAGGCGGCGAACCGCCCGGTCAGGACGCCGCCGCGGCCGGGCTGCTCTTGCTGGGGGTGGAGGACTTCGACTCCGACTTCTTCTCCGACTTCGACGTCGACTCGGACTTCTTCTCAGACGAAGTCGAGCCGGAGTCAGAGCTGGACGACGAGGAGCTGTCGGAGCTCGACTCGCCCTTGGCGACGGTGCTGCCCGCCCCCGCGCGGCTGTCGGTGCGGTAGAAGCCGCTGCCCTTGAACACGATCCCGACCGACGAGAACACCTTGCGCAGCTTGCCCCCGCATTCGGG
>JAXDHV010000037.1:0-2521 GCA_034664295.1 Solirubrobacteraceae bacterium
TGTGGGCGCCGGGTGAATAGTGATCCACCTGCGCCGGTCCAATAGTGGCCCACCTGGCGCGGGGTCGGGGTTGTCCGGCCGGGTCTTGACCCTCGGTTTGGTCATCGTGATCGAGCCGGGGAGGAAGCGCGGGTGGTCGGCGTGGAGCAGTGGGCGGAGATCAGGCGGTTGCATGGGGTCGAGCAGTTGTCGATCCGGGAGATCAGCAGGCGGACGGGGTTGCATCGCAAGACGGTTCGGCGGGCTCTGGCGGCGGGGGTGCCGCCTAAGTACTCGCGGCCGGGGGCGGTCTCGAAGGTCGATCCGTTCAAGGAGTGGATCTGCGAGCAGCTGGCGGTGGATCCGCGGATCGCGTCGCAGCGGCTGCGGGAGATGGCGGGCGAGATCGGCTATGAGGGCGGCAAGTCGATCTTCGACGACTATGTTCGGGAGGTCCGCCCGCGGTTCGTGGTCGCCCGGACGTTCCAGCGGACGATCTATCGGCCGGGCGAGCTGGCGCAGTGCGATCTGTGGGAACCGAGGGAGCAGGTCCCGGTCGGGCACGGGCAGCGGCGACGCGGGTGGGTGGTGACGTGCGAGGTGTGCTGGTCGCGTGCGATCGCGGGCACGCTGATCTTCAGCAAGGAGGCGCCGGACATCCTTTGGGGTCTCGGGCGGAACCTTCAGCGGCTTGGCGCGTTGCCGGAGAAGCTGGTCTGGGATCGCGAGTCGGCGATCGCCGCGGGTGGCCGCCCGACGACGGATTTCGCCGCGTTCTGCGGGGCGCTCGAGGTTGGCTGGGTGATCCTCGAAGCCCGGGATCCGCAGGCGAAGGGTGCGCTGGAGCGCTCGCACCGGTTTATGCGCTCGAACTTCGAGCCGGGTCGCGTGTTCGCGAACCACCTCGATTTCCAGGACCGGCTCGATGCGTGGACGGAGAAGGTGAACGGTCGGGTGCACCGGACTGTTCGGGCGGTCCCGGCGGAGCGGCTGGTGGAGGAGAAGACCCGGATGCGGTCGCTGCCCGCTGGCGGGATGCCGAACCTCGATCGTCGGCAGGTGGTGCGGGTGCCGGCGCAGCCGCTGGTGCGCGTTGATCGCAACGACTACTCGATCGACCCGCGGTTCGCCGGTCGGCGGGTCGAGTTGCGCGTCTCGCAGACCGAGGTGACCGCGGTCGTGCTGGACACCGGCGAGATCGCCGCCAGGCATCGTCGCGTGTTCGCCGGCGGGCTCACGATCACTGACCCGGCGCATCAGACCGAGCTTGAGCGTCAGCGCGCCAAGCGCCACCGCCGGGACGAGATCGAGGTCGAAATCCGGCCGCTCGCGCGCTACGACGCTCTGATCGGAGCGTCGTGATGGCCTCGCACCGATTCGAGATCGACACCTCCGCCGGCCCGGCCCGCGAGGGCGTGCTCTACGGTCGCGCGATGCTGCTCGTCCGCGTGCGCCTGTTCGACGGGCCCGGCGTCGTCGACGCGCTCACCGGCCTGCCCGCCGCAGATCAGGACGTCCATTGCGATCTGCGGCCCGACGCTGCGCGCGATCTGGCGTTCCAGCTGCTGGAGTGCGCCGAGCACGCCGAGCAAGTCACCGAGCACGCCGGCTGGTGGCAGCGATGAGCGGGCCCGCCGCGGAGCTCGCGCATCTCTTCCGCGCGCTCAAAGCCCCCGCTGCCGCGCGCGCTCTCCCCGTCCTGGCCGACCGCGCCCGCGAAGAGGACTGGAGCTATGAACGGTTCGCGGAGGTCCTGCTGGGCACCGAGGTGTCCGCGCGCGAGAGCCACGGCGGCGAAGGCCGGATCAAGACCGCCCGGTTCCCCGCCCGCAAAACGCTCGAGGAGTTCGACTTCGCCTTCCAGCGCAGCGTGAAGAAGACGGTGATCGAGCACCTCGGGCAGCTCGACTTCCTCCACGCCCGCGAGAACGTGATCCTGCTCGGACCGCCCGGCACCGGCAAGACCCACATCGCGACCGCCCTGGGGATCCGCGCCTGTCTCGCCGGGCAACGAGTGCTGTTCGCGACCGCCACCCAATGGGTCGCCCGACTCGGCGACGCCAAACGCCAAGGAAGCCTGGAAACCGAGCTCAAACGCCTCTCGTTCGTGCCCCTTCTGGTCGTTGACGAGATCGGCTACATCCCGTTCGACCCCGAAGCCGCGAACCTGATGTTCAGCCTCGTCTCCAACCGCTACGAGCGCGCCTCGATGATCGTCACCAGCAACAAGCCGTTCAGTGCGTGGGGCGAGATCTTCGGCGACGACATGGCCGCCACCGCGATGATCGACCGCCTCATCCACCACTCCGAGATCCTCAGCCTGAAGGGCGACAGCTACCGCCTCAGAGGCAAAGAACTCGACGCTCGACCCACCCGCGCCGCCGACCTCTCC
Source organism: Solirubrobacteraceae bacterium (assembly GCA_034664295.1). Lineage (GTDB taxonomy): Bacteria > Actinomycetota > Thermoleophilia > Solirubrobacterales > Solirubrobacteraceae > Palsa-513. Next base: position 2,372 of record JAXDHV010000037.1, read on the forward strand.
TGACCCCCCGGGCCGGAAACAGACTTAAAGCGACCATCGCCGCTCGCCTCGCCCTACGGGCTCGGCTTCGCGTCGACGGTCGCTCCCCTACCGACAGGTGGGACACTTTTCAACCGGCGCAAGTGGTCCACTTTTCGACCGGCCTTGACA
>JAXDHV010000062.1:0-223012 GCA_034664295.1 Solirubrobacteraceae bacterium
CCCCCGACCCCCGACCGATTCCATCCGCACGGACCCAGCCGAGCTCCTTCAGGCCACCTGCTCCCACGGCAATGCCCGTTTATTGACGAGACACGGCACTAGCGGCACGTCGAGCGGGCGACCCCTGCGACCCGGCGGATCGTCCGAGCGCCCGCCTGGAGGCGCTTGGCCGGCAGCCTCAGCCGGGCGGCCACGCCCCGCCGTCCGTTGCCGCCAACCGGAGTGATCGTGACGGCGACCGACGTGAAGCTCGGGCTCCGCGGAAGGGCGAGCACCCGGCAGCTGGCCTTCGCGACGTAGAGCCGCTGATAGCCCTCGGTCGAGGTCGCGGCGACCTCGTAGCGCGTCGCCAGACGCGAGCCCCCCCACGCGAGGATCGTGTGCTTCGCCGTGCGGTGGAGGCGGACCGCCGCGACCCGCCCTGGACGGCGGGGCGCGGGCGCGACGAACCCAGCGACCTTGAAGGTGCTCAGCGGCATCCCGTGACGCGTGATCTGGATGTCGATCTCCCGCGGCCCGCCCGGCCCGTCGGCCGGCGCGAAATCGAGCGTCCCGCAGGCGACCTTCACGCTCGCGCTCCGCCCCGTCCGGCGGCGCACCGCCAGCGGGCAGGTCGCGTGATGCCCGCCGCCGAGCGTCTGCGCCAGGCCGCCGTGATGCTCGACGAAGCCGAGCACGGCGCCCGCCTGCGGGGTGTAGGTGTAGTCGACGTGGTAGCCCGCCGAGTCGTGGCGCACCCGGCCACCGACGGCCGGCGGCAGAAGGAGCGGAGCCGTGTCCACGGAGGTGACGGTGCTCCCCAGGGCCGGCGTGACGGTCCACACGCCGGGCGCCGGCTTGAGCAGCTGGAACGCGGTCGTCGCGTCCTGCGGGTTCTGGGCGATCAGGTACCTCCCGGTCTGCCGTGACGCCCCCTGCAGCGCCGACGCCTCGATCCGGGTTCCGTCGGGTCCGGTCACCGTCACGTCCGGAGGACCGCCCGCCCCGTGGAGGCGGACGCTCTCGAGGATCGTGCCCGCCTTGATCCTCAGCTGGTAGGGCGACCCCGGTGCTCTGAGGACCCCGGCCCTGACCCCCGCCGCGCTCGCCACCGCCGGCCCACCGGCCGGTCGCCACGGCCCGACGTCGCACGAGTCGCCCATCACGTCGACGCTCCCGTGCCACTGATACCCGAAGCCGGTCCTCACCTCGTAGCTCCCGTAGCTGAAGTCGGGAATCCCCCCGCTGAAGGTGACGATCGGGTAGTACACGGTCCCCAGCGACGCGCACGCCGAGACGCCGGCGCTCGAGACGAGCGCGTTGCCGTTGATGCAGGCCACGGAAAGCAGGCAGACGCTGACGCTCCCCTCGATGTCGAACGTCGACCCCTGGAGCCAGCCGTTGACCACACCATCGACCGACGCCGCGTCGACGTCGTCGCTCGGCAGCTGGAGCCGGGCGTGGAAGCCGACCGAGAGGGCGTTGTTGCCGTCGAGCGAGACGGTCCCGTCGGCGAGGTGGTGGTCGAACATGCTGAGGCCCCCCTGGAGCGTGATCGACCAGGGAGCTCCGTTGGCCGCGTCGACGTAGAGGAACGACCCGTCGACCTCGATGGCGTCCTTGGAGCCGGCCGGGATCGCGCTGATCACGGCCTGGCCGCGAAGCTTGAACGGCGGGGGCTTCAGGCACAGGCCGGCCGCGATCGACTTCAGGTAGACGCCTTCGACAAGCGGCACGGTGTGTCCGAACTCGGCCTTCGCGGCGATGTTCCCGAGCGTCCCGCCCTGGAGCTCGCCGGAGAACGCGAAGCCGGCGTCGCCCTTCGTCGGCAGCGTGATGTCCATCGTCCCGTTCCAGCGGTTCGTCGTCGTGTCCGTCGCGCAGGTCAGGAACGGCTGGCCGGCCGGGTCGTCGAACTGATCGCACTGGTCGCCGGTCTGGCCGGCCGCGACGTAGGACAGGCAGACGTTGTTGACGTCGAGATCGTGGAGCTTCGCGTGATCGACCTGCATCTTGACCGAGTCGAAGTGGACACCGCCGACGTCGATCCGGAACGAGATCTTTCCCGTCACGCCGGGCGACGTCGCCGCCTCGCTTAACGTGAAGCCGGGGATCGCGAGGTAGGCGCCGACCCGCACGTACGGCGTGCTGTCGGCGTCGGTCCCCAGCGCGAACGAGATCCGACCCTCGGCGTGGAGGCCGAGCAGGTCGATCCCGGCGGGTGCGAGGCCGACGTTCGCGATCGAGTGCTCCTGACCCGGGGCCCCCGCCGGCAGCAGCCAGTTGATCGCGCCGCTGACGATGTTCGCGCCGGCCTCGTCGACCCGCACGGCCGTCCCCGTGATCTTCGCGAGGGCCGCGCCGACCGCCGGCGTGATCGTCAGGGTCGACCCCGGCGCCTTGACGATCGGCATCCCGTTGAGGAGGATCGTCCCGCTCGCGGCGTACGACGAGTCAGCCGCACCGGACGTCCGGTTCAGGCAGATCGCGTTGGTCTGCGTCGTGATCACGCTCGCCCCGAGGTGGAGCACGTGGATGCACCCCTGGAGGACGTCGATCGTCCGCCGGACGGCGTGCACGTGCCCGAGCGCGTCGGTGACCTGGAGGCCGACCGTCTGGGTCCCGTCACGCGGGAATGACCCGATCTGCGTCGTGCGGCTTCCCGAGTCGGTCTCGTAGGTCCCGTTGCCGTCGAGATCCCAGCGGAATGCGAGCGGCGGGGCGCCGCCGGTGCTCGCGCCCGCGTCGAAGGTTGCCGGCTGGTCGTCGGTGATCACGCCCGGGACGCCGAGCACCGGGACCAGGCGCTGGGTCACGACGGTCGACCCGACGGTCTGCGCGTGCTGCCCCCGATCGTCGCCGACGTCGACCCCGAAGCGGACGGTTCCCGGCGCGGCGACGGTCGATGTCGTGCTCGCCGCCGCCCGAGTCGACCCGTCGACCTTCCCGTCGCCGTCGAGGTCGAACCCGTAGTGCCGTGTGCCGACCCCCCCGGTCGACCCCGACGCGTCGAGCGTGACGGTGTCACCGGTCTCCGGGTGTGCCGGCGCGAGCCCGAGCACCGCGACCAGCGGATCGGCGACCGTGACGACGTCGTTGGCGACCTGCTGATGGCCACCCGAGTCGGTGACCCGCACGGCGACCGGGTGATCGCCCTTCGTCGCGAATGTCGTCGCGAACGCGGCCGCCCCGGCCGCCGAGTTCGCGAACGTCCCGGCCCCGTCGAGGTCGAAGGCGAAGCTCACGGCCCCGGCCCCGCCGGCGCTCGCCGACGCGTCGAGCGTGACGACCTGGCCCGGAGCCGGGATCGCCGGCGAGTGGGTCAGCGAGGCGGTCAGGGCCGGGGCGACCTGGACGCTGTGGGTGATCGTCGCGCTCACACCATCGGCGTCGGTCACCCGCAGACCGACCGCTTGGACGCCGTCCGTCGCGAACGTCACGTGGGCGGCCGCCGTCGTCCCCGTGTCGGTCTCGTAGCCGCCGTTCCCGTCGAGGTCCCACGCATAGTGCAGCGGCGGGATGCCGCCGCTCGAGCCTACGCCGTCGAAGCTCACCTGCTCACCTGTCTGCGGGAGCGCCGGAGTGCCGGCGAACGCCGCGAGCAGCGGCCCGGCGACCTTGAACGTCTCGGCCCCAACGGCGCTCGTGTGCCCGGCGTGATCGGTCACGCCGAGGGCGATCGTGTGATGTCCGGGCGCGGCGAACGTCCGCTGGATGTGGTCGGCGGCGTCGCCCGCTCCGGTCAACGGCGTCCCGTCGAGCGTCCAGGCGTAGGTGTACGGGTGCGACCCGCCGACCGTGCTCGTCCCGTCGAAGGTGACCGCCTGCCCAGGGGCCGGCTGGGCCGGGAGGATCCGCAGGGCCGCCGTCAGGACCGCGGCGACGCCGACCGGCAGGGTGGCGGTGGCGACGACGCCGTCGGCGTCGGTGACGCTCAGCTCCACCTGGTGGATTCCGGTCGTCGAGTACGCGTGGGTCGGCGCGGGATCGCCGGCCGCCCCCGAGTCGAGGGTGCCGTCGCCGTCGAGATCCCAGGCGTACGTGTACGGGGGAATTCCGCCGGCGCTCGCGCTCGAGTCGAACGAGACGGTGTCGCCGAGCTGGGGGTCGAGCGGAGTGCTCGAGAAGTCCGCGACCAGCGGCGCGGCGACCTTGAACGCGTCGCTCGCCCGGCTGGTGCGGCCGTACGCATCGGTGATCTCGAGGCCGACCGTGTGGCGAGCGGCGCCGGCAAACGTTCGCCTCAGCACGGACCCGCTCTCGCCGGCCAGGGCCGACCCGTCGAGCGTCCACGAGTAGGTGTACGGGGTCGCGCCGATCGGCTCGCCGCCCGTGCTGTCGACGCTGTCGAAGCTCATCCCGTCGCCGGGAACCGGCGACGCCGGCAGCTGGTCGATCACCGCGCTCAGCCGGGGCCGGACGATCAGGCTCGAACGGCTCGTCACCGTGACGCCCCCGGCCGGATCCGAATCGCTCACCCGCACGCCGACGACCGGGGTGCCGGCCGCCGGGAACGTCACCGACGTCTGGCCGGTCGTCCCGGTGTCGGTCTCATACGTTCCGTTGCCGTCGAGGTCCCAGGCGTAGTGGAGCGTCCCGATGCCGCCGGTCGCCGTCGCGATCAGGGTTCGCGCCTCCCCGGCCATCAGGTTGCGCCCGGCCTGCGGGGCGATCGCCCCGGTCAGGGGGTCGGCGACGCGGACCGAGACCGAGTCCCCGGCGCTCTGGCCCTGGCCGTCGCTGACGCTGACGCTGACGGCGCCCCGCACGGCGCTCGTCCACGTCGCCCGCAGCACCCCGGCCTGCGGCCCGGTATGGGTGGCGGCGTCGGTCGTGAAGGTGTAGGCGTACGACGGCGACGCCCCGCCGGCGCCCGGATAGCCGCCGGTCGGACTCGCGGTGAAGTCGGTCGCCGTGCCCGGCGCCGTCGAAGCCGGCTTCGGACTCAGCGTGACCCCCAGGGGCGTGCCGATGCGGACCGCGCTCGCCAGACGGACGGTCACGCCGTCGCCGGCGGCGTTGACGTACGTCGCGGTGACCGGCTTGTCGCCGGTCGTCGTGAACGCGTGGGTCACGCTCGGCGCAGTCGTCGTCTGATCGATCGTCCCGTCGCCGTTGAAGTCCCAGTCGACGTGGTCGAGCGCGGCGTCCTGCGGCGAGCCCGACGGGGCACTCGCGGTCGCGGTGAAGGTCACCGGCGCCCCGGTGAACGCCTTGGCCGCCGACGCGGAGAGCGTCACGGTCGGTGGGCGGGAGGCCGTGTAGACCTCCCAGTCGGCCGCCGCCGGGCGCGTCGCCCAGGCCACCATGTCGAGCCGCCCGTCGGTGTCGACGTGCCCGAGCGTCAGGCCGTCCGGCCCGTTCGCGACGCTCGTCCCGTCGCCGAACGTCGTCGGCGTCCCGAACGGCGTGAACGACGTTCCCGGGCTCGACGGGTCGCTCGCCAGCACGACGATCTTTCCCGACTGGGGCTGGGCGATCACGAGGTCCGGGTGACCATCGGTATCAGCCGACGGGTTGGCCGGGGCCGCCACGTCGCCGATCTGCATTGCTCCGGCTCCGCCGGTCACGGCGTGGAGGTCGACGGTCGAGTCGTTGCCCGGCTGGAATCCGAAGTGGAGGGCCGGCTGGTTGGCGAGCGTCAGGGACGGGTCGTAGAGCGCGACCGCGTACGACCCGTCGCCGGCGGTCAGGCTGGCGGCGAACGTGAAGGCCAGGTCGGCGTGAGCGTCGCCGTTGAGGTCGCCGATCTGCATCGACTGGAGGCCGGGGCCGGTCGAGAAATAGCCCTGGTAGGTGAAGTTCGCCGGCGTCCTGCCGGCCCCACCGGTCCAGACCTGGAAGCCGCTGTCGGAGCCGCCGCACTTGTTGCCGTACTGGATGATGTCGTCGGCCCCGTCGCCGGTCACGTCACCGACGAGGAGATGTCCGCCACAGACGCGGGCGCCAGTCGGCGTCGGGAGGTAGCTGCCCGGCCCGATGATCCCGCCGTTGGTCTTTGCCCAGAGCGCCAGCGAGTCGTCGCCGAGCAGTTGGAAGGCACCGGCTTCGGCGGGGCTGCTCTGGATGTTTCCGAGCGCGAGTGCGACCTGCGGATGCGCACGGGTCACGGAATCCTGGTCGCTGTCGGAGTACCGTCCGTTGAACGCGATGCTCTCGGCCAGGCCGCCGAGCCCGTCCGTCCAGTAGAAGACGTCGCCCCCCGCGTTGGGATCGGTCCCGAGGGCGAGGTCGGTCGGCAGGTAGACGCCGGCCCCGCTCGACTCGCTCACCGTCCACGGCGGCTGGCCGGACGCGGCCTGGAGGATCCGGTAGAAGCCGGGTGTCTGACCGCCGGCCGAGCTCGACGTGATGCCGACTACGTCGCCGAGGCCGTCCTGCGGCAGATCCTGTCGACCGGCGCCGACGCCGGTTCCGACATCGGAGATCACCATCCTCGTGAAGTAGTTGCCGCTCGACGCCTGGGCATTCGTGATCGCGCCCTGATGGACGCGGGAGAAGTTCGCCGACGCGGGTGCGGCCGTCGCCGCGCACCCAAGCAGCGCGGCCAGAGCCGCGGCCCAACCGACGCGTGCGCGACCCATCGAAAATCCGCCTCTCCTCGGAGACTCCGGGCGATCGCGCCGCTCGAAGCACAGCTACCGAAGGTGCCATCGGCCCCGCGGCAGCCCGGCGACATCGAACATTCGTCCAGCCGGGGCCCCGACGGCTCAAGTCGGGTCAGATGCGGTGGCGCTCGAGCAGCTTCCGACCGATCACCATCCGCTGGATCTCTGAGGTTCCCTCGCCGATCAGCAGGAGCGGGGCGTCCCGGTAGAGCCGCTCGATCTCGTATTCCTTGGAGTAGCCGTAGCCCCCGTGGATCCGGAAGGACTCCTCGACGCAGAAGCGGCCGGCCTCTGAGGCGAACAGCTTCGCCATGCCGGCCTCGAGGTCGGCCCGGTCGCCGGCATCCTTGAGCCGGGCGGCGCGCATCGTGAGCAACCTCGCGGCCTCGACCTGCGTGGCCATGTCCGCGAGCTTGAACTGGATCGCCTGGTGCTGGGCGATCGGCTTGCCGAAGGCGACCCGCTCCTGCGAGTAGCGCAGGGCGAGCTCGAGCGCCCGCTGGGCGATGCCCACGCCACGGGCGGCGACGTTGACCCGGCCGACCTCCAGGGCGTCCATCATCTGCCCGAACCCGGCGTTCAACCCGGCGGGCTCCCCCCCAAGAACGTTCGCTGACGGGCACTGGTATCCATCGAAGACGAGCTCGGTCGACTCGACGCCCTTGTAGCCGAGCTTCTGGATCTTCGGGGGGACGTCGAGACCGGCGTAGTCGCCGACGTTCGCGCTGACGCCGGGCTCCTTCTCGGCGATGAAGCACGTGAAGCCGCGGTGGCGGGGCTTGGCGTCGGGGTCGGTCTTGACGAGGACGAAGACCAGCCCGCTCATCAGGCCGTTGGTCACCCACATCTTCTGCCCGTTGATCTCCCACCGGCCGTCGTCGCCCCGCTCGGCGTGGGTCTTGATCGCCTGCACATCGGAGCCCATCTCCGGCTCCGATAGCGAGAACGCCGCCCGGATCTCGCCGGTCGCCATCTGCGGGAGGTACTTGCGCCGCTGGTCCTCGGTGCCGAACTTCATCAGGAGGTACGACCCGATGAAGTGGGTGTTGACGATCCCGGAGATCGAGATCCACCCTCTCGAGAGCTCCTCGACGATCATCGCGTAGGTCGCGAGGTCGAGTCCCATGCCGCCGTACTCCTCGGGGATCGTGACCCCGAAGAGGCCGAGCTCGCGCATCTGGGCGACGATCTCCGTCGGGAACTCGTCGGCGCGGTCGAGGCGCCCGGCGTTCGGGAGGATCTGCTCGTCGGCGAACTGCCGGACCATCTCGATGATCGCCTTCTGCTCGTCTGTGTGCTCTAAGAGGTTGGCGGCGACCGCCATGCTCGCTCCGTCCACGAATCCTGGGCCAAAGCTGGAGGATACCTCCGTGAACTTCGCCCGAGAAGTCGTCGACCGCGCCGACCCCGCGGCCGTCGGGCTGGTCGAGCTCGGCCGGGACGGGACCCGCGTGGAGTGGACCTTCGGGCGGCTGGCGCGGGCGAGCGCGGCGCTCGCCGGAAACCTCGCTGCGGGCGGCGTCGGCCGGGGGGACACCGTCGTCACGGTGATCGGCAACCGTCCCCAATGGGTCATCGCGATGGTCGCGTGCTTTCGGATCGGGGCGGTCGCCGTTCCGTGCAACGAGCAGCTCCGAGCCGGCGATCTCCGCCTTCGCCTGGCGCTCACCCGGCCGGCGGCGATTCTCGCCGACGAGCGCAACAGCGTCGAGCTGGCGGCAGCCGAGCCGGACTGCCGCGTGCTCTGGTGCGACGATGCCGACCTCTACGCCGGGCCGCCCGCGACCCCGGTCGAGCTCGAGCCGACCGACCCGTGCCTGATCGTGTTCACCAGCGGGACCTCCGGCGAGCCGAAGGCCGCCGTCCACGGCCAGCGCTACCTGCGGGGACAGGAGCTCCAGGCCCGGGCCTGGCTGGCGGCCCGGCCGGGTGAGCTCGTCTGGTGCACGGCGGCCAGCGGGTGGTCGAAGTCGGCCCGCAACGTCTTCGTCGCACCCTGGCTGTGCGGGGCGAGCGCCCTCGTCCACGACGGTCGCTTCGATCCCCACGAGCGGGTCGAGCTGGTCGCCCGGGAGGGGGTCAACGTGCTCTGCATGGCGCCGACCGAGTACCGCCTGATCGCCGCCCGCGCGACGCTCTCGAGGCTGCCGGCCCTGCGGGGGATGGTCGCCGCCGGCGAGGCCCTCAACCCCGAGGTCCTGCGGGCGTGGCTCGAGGCGACCGGGACGGCGATCCGCGATGGATACGGCCAGACGGAGACCGGTCAGCTGACTGCGATGCCGCTGGGCGAGGCCGTCCGGCCGGGGTCGATGGGGCGTGCGCTGCCGGGAGTCGGGCTCTCGATCGACGGCGGCGAGCTGGTCGTCGACCCGGCGAGCGTGCCGACCTTCTTCCTCCACTACCTCGGCGAGCCCCCGCCGGCCGGGCCGTGGCGGACGGGTGACCGGGTGAGCAGGGACGCCGAGGGCTACCTCCACTTCGAGGGCCGGACCGACGACCTGATCATCTCCGCCGGGTACCGGATCGGGCCGTTCGAGGTCGAGTCGGCGCTAGTCGCCCATCCGGCGGTCGCCGAGGCCGCGGTCGTCGCCTTCCCAGATCTGGAGCGCGGGTCGGTCGTACGAGCCGTCGTCGTACTGCGCGCCGGCGAGCGGCCGTCGGCCAGCCTGGCGCGAGCGCTCCAGGAGCACTGCAGGAGCGTCACGGCGCCATACAAGTACCCGCGGATCGTCGACTTCGTCGAAGCCCTCCCGACCACTCCGAGCGGGAAGATCCGCCGGGCCGAGCTGCGCCGGCAGGGCTCGGCCGGACCGGACTCGCCAAGCGGAGTGCGGGAGTGACCGGGGTGGCTACCGTGAGGTGGGCATGGAGAGCGTTCTCGCGGCGCGCGGCGTCGTCAAGCAGATCGGCCGCGAGCGGGCGGCCAGGCGGGTGCTCGACGGCGTCGACGTGACGGTGGAGGCGGGCGAGATGCTCGCCGTGCTCGGACGGTCGGGATCGGGCAAGTCGACCCTCCTGCACCTCCTGGGCGGCCTCGATCGCCCGGATGCCGGCTCGATCAGGGTGCTCGGCGACGAGCTGGTCGGGGCTTCCGAGCGCGCCTTGACGCGGCTGCGGCTGCGGCGGATCGGCTTCGTCTTCCAGTCCTTCGCCCTGGTCGAGGAGCTCTCGGGCGAGGAGAACGTCCTGCTGCCGACGCGGCTCCCCGGCGCCCCGCCGGGCGGCGCCGGACGGGCGGCCCGGCTGATCGACGAGCTCGGGGTCGCCGAGGTGGCCGGGAGGGCGCCGCACGAGCTCTCGGGCGGCGAGCAGCAGCGCTTCGCGATCGCGCGGGCGCTCGTCAACGACCCGGTCCTCGTGCTCGCAGACGAGCCGACCGGCAACCTCGACACCGAGGCGGCGGCCGATGTACTGCGCCTGCTGTCGGGGCTGACGGGCGTGGGCCGGGCGGTCGTCATCGTGACCCACGAGCGCGACGCGGCGGCGGCGGCCGACCGTGTCCTGGTGATGAGCGACGGTCGCCTCGTCGGGTCTCCGAGCCCGGCATGAGCCGGCTTGGACGGTCGAGCTCCGCGTCGGGGGGCTGCGCCCGGTGAGGTCAGCCTGGGTGGAGGCGCTCTCGACGCTGCGCACGCGCCGCCGCCGGGCGCTCCTCTCGGCCTTCGGGGTCGCTCTGGCGGCGATGATGCTCGCGACGTCGGTGGTCGTCAGCGAAGGGCTGGGGGGCGGCTTCGAGCGGAGCGCCCGGGCGGCGCGGCTCCCCGACCTGATCGCCCGCTTCGACGAGCAGAGTGCCGCCAAGGTGGCGGCGCGGGTCTCGGCGCTGCCGGATCTCGAGACGTTCACGACTCGCCTCGAGTTCACCAACGTCCGGCTCGCGGCCAACGGCCACTTCTCAGAGAGCGGCGTGCTCGAGGTGATCGATCCGGGACGACGGGGGTATGCGATCGTCGCCGGGCGGGACGTTCGATCGGCGGCCGGGGAGATCGTCGTCGAACAGGCGCTCGCCCGGGCCTGGGGAATCCGGGTCGGCTCGGCGGTGCGGCTGCGCTACGTCGGGACCGAGCGGGTCGTCGGCCTGTCGGTGGCGCCCGACAACGTCGGGTTCCCGCTCGCCCAGCCGCGTGTCTACCTCCCCCGGGCCGGCGTCGCCGCGCGCTTTCCGGGGCGCGCGGATACGAACGTCAACACCGTGGAGGTCTGGCTGCACGACCCGAGCGGCCTCGACGCGACGCTCGAGCAGGCGCGGTCGCAGAGCTACGGCCTCCGGGGTCTGCGGTTGACGACCCGCTCCGGGATCCGGCTGGTGCTCGACCAGGCCGCGGGAATCGTGATCGCTCTGCTGGTCGCGCTGTCGGTGATCGCGCTGATCAGCGCCGGCGTGATGCTCGCCGCGTCGTCTCGGGCCGAGATCGACCGCCGCCTGCGGGGGATCGGCGTGCGCCGGGCGCTCGGCGCCGGACGCGGCTTCATCGCCGCGGCGGCAGGACTCGAGTCGTTCGCCGTCGCCGCCCCGGCCGCCGGGCTCGGCGTGCTCGCGGGAGGGCTGATCGCCACGCCGCCGAGCACGCGTCTGCTCGAGCTGCTCAACGAGACGCCGCCCGGCCGGCAGATCGTCGCGCCGCTGATCGGCTGCTGGGCGCTCGCCGTCGGCGTCGCGGTCGCCGGCGCAGCCTGGCCGGCGTGGCGGGCGGCCGATCGATCGCCATCGGTGCTCCTGCGGGGGGCCGACCTCCAGGTCACCGCCCGCCACACGCCGTCTCGTCCGCGGCGGCGACTGCGCGGTCTCGCGAGCCTCGGCGCCCGGCTCGTCGCCGCCCGGCGGGCTCGGCTCGGCTCGACGCTCGTCGTGCTCGGCGTCTCGGCGGCCTTCATCCTGCTGATGCTCGCCCTCGCGTCCGAGCTCGTCGCGCTTCGCTCAGACCCCGGGTCGCTCGGCCGGCGCTACGCCCTGTCGGCGTCGCTGGCGAGCCCGCAGGCCCCGAAGGTCGCCGCGATCCCCGGGGTCTCGGCCGCTGCGCCGCGCTACGAGGTCACCGCGCTCGACTCGTTCTCACTCGGCGAGACGATCGACGTCGTCGCCTACCCGGGGGACCACACGCCGTTCGAAGCCCCGCCGCTCGTATCCGGCGACCGGCTGCTCGGCCGTGACGAGGCCGAGGTCGGGAGCGGGCTGGCGAACGTGCTCGGGCTCGACGTCGGCTCGACGCTCGCCCTCCAGCTGCCGGGCGGCGCCGAGCTGCGGCTGCGGGTCGCGGGCATCGTCAGCTCACTCGACCACGACGGCCGAGTCGCCTACATCCCGGCCGCGGCGCTGCTCGCGGCCGACCCGGCCGCGCCTGAGCAGATCGCGGTGGTCCTGACCCACGACGGGGATCCCGCGGCGGTCACGGCCCGGCTCGCCGCGCTCGGCGCGGACGTCAGCGGCGTGGCGGGGGCGATCGCCGGCAGCAAGGCCCTGATCGCGGCGCTCACGGCGATCCTCCGCGCGATCGCCGTCGTCGACGGGCTGGTCTGCCTCTACGCGCTGGTCCAGGCGCTCGCCCTGACCGCCCAGGAACGTCGCACCACGCTCGGCGTGCTGCGGGCCTGCGGCGCCGGGCCGGGATCGGTCGCCCGCCTGCTGGCCGGAGCGGCTGCGTGCGCGCTGATCCCCGCAGCCCTGATCGGCGTGCTGATCGAGCGGGTCTTCCTCGGTCCGGCGATGTCGCACATCGCCGCGGACTACGCAGTCCTCCCGCTGGCGGCCGGCCTCGCGGAGATCGCACTGCTGCTCGGCGGACTCGGGTTGATCGGGGCCGCCGCGGTCGCCGTCGTCGCACGCCAGGCAGTCGCCGGCGGACGAGTCGTCTCGGGGACGATATGAAGATGACGCGCCGCGAACTCGTCCGCGGACTCTGCGCCGGCGCCGGCCCGGGCCTCGCGCTGCGGTGGTCGGGCGCCGGGCTCGGCTGCGGGCTCCTGCTCGAGGCCTGCGGGGATGGCCGTGGCGGACGCGCGCCATCAGCCGACGGGTCGACGCTCCGCTCGACGTGGATCGATCCCGACGGGTCGGGCGTGCTGGCGGTCGGCGCCGGAGAGTCGCTGCTCCCGCGGACCGAAATCGCTGCGGCGAGCCCGGCGCGAAGGGTCCTGGCAACCCTGGCCCACGTCACCGACGCCCACGTGCTCGACGCCCAGTCGCCCGCCAGAGCGCCGTTCCTCGCCCGGCTCGGGCCGCCGTTCAGCTCGACCTTCCGGCCCCACGAGACGCTCACCGTCCAGGTCCTCGCCGGGATGCTGCTCGCCGTCGACCAGCTGGCCCCCGACGCCGTCTTGCAGGGCGGTGATCTGATCGACAACGCGCAGGCCAACGAGCTCGATTGGGCGCTCGCCGTGCTCGCCGGCGCCACCGTCGCGCCCGCGAGCGGCGGGCCGGGCTATCACGGCGTCCAGGAGGCGGCGAACCCCGACCCGCTCTACTACCGGCCCGACCTCGACGCACCGCGCCATCCGGGAATGCTCGCCGACGCGCTGCGCCCGCTCGCCAGCAGGGGCCTGCGCGTCCCGTGGCACCCGGTGCTCGGCGACCACGACCTGCTCGTCGCCGGAGTCCTCCCGCCGTCGCCGGCGAGCGCGGGGATCGCGATCGGCGGGCGGGCCGTCTGGAGGCTGCCGAGCGATCTTCCGGCGCACGTCGGCTCGCTCGCCCGGAGCTCGGGGTCGGCGCCCGACGGGCTCGGCGATCCGGCGGCGATCGGCGAGCTCGTCTCGCGGCTGTTGGGCTCGGCCGGAGTCGACGTCCCCGCCGACCCGCGACGGGCCGAGCTGTCGGCGGCCGAGGTGATCCGGCGGCTGCGGGTCGCGGGCGCCGGGAGCGGCGGTGTGCCGGGGGCTGGAGGGGGAGCGGGAGCGGGAGCCGGGGCTGGAGCGGGAGCGCGGCTTGACTACAGCTTCGACGTCGGCGGATCGGTCCGGGTGATCGTGCTCGACCTCGTCCGGCGCAACGGCGGGTCGGGCGGCGTCGTCGGGGCCGGCCAGCCGGCCTGGCTCGCCGCGGAGGTCGCGGCCGCCGGCGATCGGACGATTCTCGTCTTCTCACACCAGCCGCTCGACACGACGGCCGGAGGACCGGGGCTGCTCGCCGAGCTGGACCGCTCGCCGCGCGTCCTCGCGGCGATCTGGGGGCACACCCACCGCAACCGGATCACCCCGCGGCGGCGGCCGGGCGGCGGCGGCTACTGGCTGATCTCGACGGCCTCGCTGATCGACTTCCCCCAGCAGGCGCGGGCCCTGCGGGTGGTCGAGACGGCCGGGGGAGTGGCGCTCGAGACATGGATGCTCGACCACGTCGCGGCGTCCGCCGGGCTCGGCGAGATCTCGCGCGAGCTGGCCTACCTCGACGCGTCCGGCGGACGGCCCCAGGGCTTCGCCGGAGCGCGGGGCGACCGCAACGCCGTGCTCTACGTCTGAGCGACGGCGCCCCACGCCGCGCCGGCGGTTCGCCTCGCCCGAATTGCCAATACCTATGCACGAAGGTCTTTCGGGCCGATCGGGCTCGGCCGCTCCAATGCCGAGCTTTGATCGGCCGGCCTGTGTGTCGGGCTAGGCAGTGGCTAGGATGCGGAGCACAGTCGATGACGGGGTCGGCGACGTCTTTCGATGAACTACATAGGGGAGAACTCGGAATGAAGAGTCATCTGTCCGGCGCACGCCGGGTCATCGCGATCTCGGCGGCCGCCGCGCTAGCCGGCGGTCTCGCAGCGAGCGTCGCCGGCGCGGGCGCCCAGCCAACGGCGGCGACTGCGGCAAGCGGCAAGCTGACGGTCCTCGCGGCGGCCTCCCTGAGCAAGGTCTTCCCGAAGATCGCGAGCGAGAAGTACACGTTCGCCGGGTCGGGCATGCTCGAGACCGAGATCAAGCAGGGCGCCAGGGCCGACGTGTTCGCCGCGGCGAGCCCCAAGCAGCCGGCCGAGCTCCTCACGGCCGGGCTCGTCTACAAGCCGGTCGTCTTCGCCAGCAACACGCTCGTGATGATCGTGCCCAAGGACAACCCGAAGCACATCAAGTCGGTCGGCGACATCACGAAGAAGGGCGTCAAGATCGTCGTCTGCAACGCGACCGTGCCGTGCGGCGCGTACGCCGCGACCGTCTTCGCGAACCTCGGGATCGCGGCGGCGGCGACGAAGAACATCGTCACCCAGTTGACCGACGTCACGCAGGTCGTCGCGCAGATCGCCGCCGGCCAGGGCGATGTCGGCTTCGTCTACATCACCGACGCCAAGGCCGCCGGCGGCAAGGTCCGGGCGATCGGACTCCCGGCGAAGGCGAAGCCCGGCACGAAGGACGTCGTCGCGGTGGTCAAGTCGACGAAGAACCTCGCCGGCGCCCAGGCCTTCGTCAAGGCCCTGCTCGCCAAGCCGGCCCAGGGGCTCCTGAAGGCCGCGGGCTTCGGAAAGCCGTGAGCCCGCCGGCTGGCGCAGGCGGCGAGTCCAGCAAGCGGTGAGCTCGCGACCCGTGGAGGGCAGATCCCCTCACCACGAGTCGGCCTGGGCGCGGACCTGCTCCGCGCTCGGGCCCACCCTCGCCTTTCTCGCGATCGGGGTGATCGTGGCGATCGTGCTCGGGTTCCTACTCCTGCCGATCGTCGCCCTGGTCACCTACCAGCCGCTCGGCGCACTCCTCCACGAGTTCAACTCCCAGGTCACCGGCGATGCGATCGGCGTTTCCCTGAAGACGAACCTGATCGCGATGGGCCTGACCCTGCTGATCGGAACGCCGTTCGCCTACTCGATCGCCCGCCACCGCTTCCCCGGCCGAAGCCTCGTGATCACCCTGGTCGAGGTACCCCTCGTCCTCCCGCCGGCGGTCGCCGGGATCGCCCTGCTCGTCGCATACGGCCGGCTCGGCCTGCTCGGCCATCAGCTGAGCGCGCTCGGCATCGACCTCGGCTTCACCCAGGCGGCGGTCGTGATGGCGATCGTCCTCGTCGCCAGCCCGTTCTACCTGCGGGGGGCGATCGGCGCGTTCGAGGCCGTCGACCCGACCCTGGTCGACGTCGCCGGCACACTCGGAGCCGGTCCACTCAGGCGCATGCTGCGGGTCGCGCTCCCACTCGCCCGGGCCGGCCTCGGGGCCTCCGCGGCGCTCTGCTTCGCCCGGGGGATCGGCGAGTTCGGCGCGACGATCCTCTTCGCCGGGAGCTTCCAGGGCACGACGCAGACGCTCCCGCTGGCCGTCTACTCGCTGTTCGACGCAAACCTCGCACAGGCGATCGCAGTCGGTGTGCTGCTGCTGATCGTCAGTGCCGCAATCCTCCTCACCGCCAAACTGATGGGCTCATGGACCGGCTCGATATCGACATCACTCTCCCGCGGCGGGCGTTCGACCTCCGCGCAGCCCTCAGCCTGAGCGACGAGACCGTCGCCCTGGTCGGGCGCTCCGGCGCCGGCAAGACGTCGCTCCTGCGAGCCGTCGCCGGGCTCGAACGGCCGAAGGCCGGACGGATCACGCTCGACGACGAGGTCTGGTTCGACGCCGGCCGGCGGCGCAACGTCCGCCCCGAGCGGCGGCGGGTCGGCTACGTCCCGCAGGACTACGGCCTGTTCCCCCACCTCACGGTCGCCGCGAACGTCCGCTTCGCCGGCCGGCGCCCGCGACCGGACCTCCTCGCGCGCCTGGGGATCGGCCACCTCGCCCGGGCCCGGCCCGGGCAGCTCTCCGGCGGCGAGCGCCAGCGGGTCGCGCTGGCCCGTGCGCTCGCCCGCGAGCCCGAGGTCCTCCTGCTCGACGAGCCGTTCGCCGCGCTCGACGCGATCACCCGGGGCGAGGTCCGCGACGAGCTGGCCGATCAGCTGGCGAACCTCCGGCTCCCGTCGCTCCTGGTGACCCACGCCTTCGAGGACGCGAGCGCCCTGGCCGGGCGAATCGGCGTGATCGAGAGCGGCATCCTCGTCCAGCTCGCCGCGCCGGCCGAGCTCCTGCGCAACCCGGCGACGGCGACCGTGGCCGCCCTGACGGGAGCCAACGTTCTCGACGGGACGGCGACGCCGGCCCGCTTCGGCTCGACCGTCGCGCTCCCGGGCGGCGGACGGCTCGAGAGCTCGACGCCGGCCGACGGGCCCGTCCGGGTCGCGATCCACCCGTGGGAGCTCGAGCTGACCGACGCGGAGTCGAGCGTCCTGACCGACGACATCGTCAGCGTCCTCCCCCGCCGGGGCGCCCTCCTCGTCCGCCTGACACGCTTCCGGGTCGAGGTCCAGACCGACCGGGCCGGAGACTCCGCGCTCGCGGTCGGCGCTCGCGTCGGCCTGCGGGTCGCCCCCGGCGACGTCCGCCTCCTGCCGGTCGAGTCCTGAGCCGCCGCCCGAGCAACCAACCGCGGCCGAGGCATGTCCGCGACATCCCTCCGGCCAGGCCGTTGATACGGGTGAGGACCACGCGAGAGGTGCAATGACTCGACTGGTGGCCGAACACGATCTGGGGGCTGAGACTGATGAGCAGATCTGGGGCAGGACTTCGAGTTGCGCTGGTGCTCACAGTGGGGATGCTCGCGGCCGGCCCGGCCGTCGCGGGCGCGCCGATTCCCGCGCCGGCACCGGCCAACGATGCGCGGACCAACGCGCGCGAGCTCGGGTCCCTTCCCGCCTCCGTCAAGGGCACGACGGTCGGCGCGACGGTCGACGCAAACGAGCCGCCGTCGGGCTGCACCGGTCCCCAGACGGCTTCGGTCTGGTACTCGATCACCCCTGCGACGCAGCAGCGAATCGCCGTGAGCCTGGCGGCCGACGGCAACCTCGACGCGACGATCGACGTCTACCTGGCACAGCGGTCACAGCTTCAAAGCCTCGTCTGCGACGCGACCGATCCCCATGGGATGGCGGCGACGAGCTTCACGGCGACTGCCGGCATGACCTACCTGATCCGGGTCGCCCCGCTCGGCAATTCCGTGCCGGGGAGCTTCTCGCTGGACGTCTTCGTCCCCCAGAAGCCGGCCTCCCCGCCCGGGCCGGCGCTCGCCCCGCGCGGCGCCGGCGGGACGCTCGATCGGGTCCAGGACACGTCGAAGGCCTATTCGACGGTGATGCACGCCGGCACGAGCTACCGGATCAACCTCGCCGGCGAGACCGACGGAGCCTGTGTCAGCGGCGAGCTCTTCCCCCCGGGCACGTCGTCGTTCGACGACGGGACGCCGGTCGTCCGGCTTCACTGCGGCGGCTACCAGCTGTTCACGCCGGGGGTCGGCGCGAGCGGCCGCTACAGCTTCCGGATCAACGCGTCAGCCGGCTTCAGCGGGCCTCAGGTCTACTACCTCCAGGTCGCCCCGGCCGGTCCGAAGGACACGGCCCCCGGACAGTTCGTCGGCAACTACGCGAAGGTGTCCGGCCGGCTCGACGGCAACCGCGTCGACACGCTCCGCCTGTTCAGCTTCGATGTCGTCCAGCGCAGCAACCTCACGCTCCTCCTGACCGCACCGGCCGCGGCGAGCTTCGACGTCAAGCTGCTCAACGAGAAGGGACGGGAGATCGCCTGCGCATGCGGGGGGTCCGGCCCGCAGACACTCGACCATCAGCTCCTGGCCGGGCGCTTCTATGCCGTCGTGCAGGCGAACCCCGGCTCCCGCGGTCGGTTCACGCTGGTCCGCCAATCGCGGACGATCACCAGGACGCGGATCACGATCGCCGGCAAGGTCCAGGGACAGGCGGCACCGGGACAGGCCGTGCCGATCGCCGTCAGCGTCACCCAGGGCGTCGCCGGACCGGCGACGGTCACGATCGAGCGGTTCGACCCGGTCAGCGGGTGGCAGTACTTCCGAACCGATCACGCCACGGTGACCGGCGGATCGGCGAGCGTCCGCTTCCTCCCGCCGTCATCCGGCCGCTGGCGGGCGAGCGCCTCGTTCGTCGGAACCCGCAGGGCCAGCCCCAGCGTCAGCGGCTTCGCGACCCTGCTCGTCGCCGGCCCGCTCCGCCAGTAGGGCTGAGCGCACCAGCCCGGGAAGAGCGGGTCTCGGGCCGGCTCAGACCGCGACGATCGCGTCGATCTCGACGCTCGCGCCCTTCGGCAGGGACGCAACTCCGATCGTCACGCGGGCCGGCGGCTCGCCGGTGAAGAACTTCCCGTAGACCTCGTTGACCTCTGCGAACCCGGTCAGGTCGGTCATGTAGATCGTCATCCGCACCGCCGCTTCGAGCGATGTCCCGGCCGCCGCGCAGACGATCCCGAGGTTCTCCAGGCACCGCCGCGCCTGCTCGCCCGCCGTCTCGCCGACGAGCTCGCCGCTGGCCGGGTCCAGTGGCGTCTGGCCTGAGCAGTAGAGCAGTCCGCCGGCGATCACGCCGTGGCTGTACGGACCAATCGCAGCCGGCGCACCGTCTGCGTTGACGACCTCGCGCACCCGCCCAGACTATCCCCGGCGATCCGCTAACGTCGGCCGGATGCGCGGTGAGGCGAGCCGATGACGAACGCCCCGGCCGGCGAGGCGACCCGATGACGAACGCCCTGGCCGGCGAGACGTCGCCGTATCTGCGCCAGCACATGAACAACCCGGTCGACTGGCTCCCCTGGGGTCCCGAGGCCCACCGCCGGGCGATCGAGCTCGACCGTCCGCTGCTCGTCTCGATCGGCTACTCGGCCTGCCACTGGTGCCACGTGATGGAGCACGAGTCCTTCGAGGACGAGGCCACCGCCGCGCTGATGAACGCGAACTTCGTCTGCGTCAAGGTCGACCGCGAGGAGCGGCCCGACGTCGACGCGATCTACATGGAAGCCGTCCAGAACATGACCGGCCAGGGCGGCTGGCCGCTGAACATCTTCCTCACCCCAGAGCAGACGCCCTTCTACGGCGGGACCTACTTTCCCCCGCAGCCGCGCCACGGCCTGCCGAGCTGGCCACAGGTCCTCGCGGGGATCGCCAAGACCTGGCGCGAGCGACGCGACGACGCCGTCACCTCCGGCGCCCAGCTCGCCCAGCGGGTCGTCGGCGGCGCCCGGCTCGATCCCTCGGCCGAGCCGATCGACGAAGCCCGTCTCGAGGCGGCGGTCGCCAACCTCCGCCGCAGCTACGACTCCCGCCAGGGCGGCTTCGGCCGCGCGCCGAAGTTTCCGCCGGCCTCGACGATCGACTTCCTCCTGCGACGCGGAGAGACCGAGATGTCCCTCCACACGCTCCGGGCGATGGCCTCCGGCGGGATCAACGACCAGATCGGCGGCGGCTTCGCCCGCTACTCCGTCGACCCAACCTGGACGGTCCCCCACTTCGAGAAGATGCTCTACGACAACGCCCTGCTCGCCCGCGCCTATCTCCACGGCTGGCAGGTCTCCGGCGACGAGCTCCTCCTGCGGACCGCCCGCGAGACGCTCGACTTCTGCCTGCGCGAGCTCCGCGGCCCCGAAGGCGGCTTCCATGCCGCGCTCGACGCCGACTCCGAGGGTGTCGAGGGCCGCTTCTACGTCTGGAGCCTCGACGACCTCCGCGACGTCCTCGGCGACCTGGCCGACGACGCGATCGCCTACTTCGGTGCGACCGACGCCGGCAACTTCGAGGGGGCCAACATCCTCGAGGCCCGCGGGCCCGAGCCCGACCCCGACCGGCGCGACCGGATCCGCGCGCTCCTGCTCGAACGCCGCGCCCAGCGGATCCGCCCGGGGCTCGACGACAAGCGGCTGACCTCATGGAACGCCCTGATGATCTCCGCCCTCGCCGAGGCCGGCGCCGTCCTCGAGGAGCCCCGCTACCTCGACGCCGCCCTCGCCACAGCCGACTTCGTCCTGGCCGAGCTCCGCGACGACCGCGGACGCCTCCTGCGGACCTACAACGCCGGCCAGGCCAGGCTCGGCGCCTACCTCGAGGACCACGCCTTCCTCCTCGAAGCCCTCCTCACCCTCTACGAGGCGACCTTCGACGAGCGCTACTTCGTCGAGGCCCGCGCCCTCGCCGACCAGATC
Source organism: Solirubrobacteraceae bacterium (assembly GCA_034664295.1). GTDB lineage: Bacteria > Actinomycetota > Thermoleophilia > Solirubrobacterales > Solirubrobacteraceae > Palsa-513. Next base: position 20,514 of record JAXDHV010000062.1, read on the forward strand.
ATCGACCGCTTCTCAGACGCCGAGCGCGGCGGCTTCTTCTCGACCCCGACCGACCACGAAGCCCTGATCGCCCGCCGCAAGGATCTCGAGGACACGCCGATCCCATCGGGCTCCTCGAGCGCCGCATTCGGGCTCCTGCGGCTGGCCGCCCTGACCGGAGAGCACTCCTACGAGGAGGCCGCTACCCGCGCCCTCCAGATCGTCCACACGATCGCCGCCGATCACCCCAACGGCTTCGGCCACCTCCTCCAGGCCGTCGACTTCTCACTCGGCCCGGTCCGCGAGGTCGCCCTCGTCGGCGAGCCGCTCGCCCCCCTCGCGAGAATCGTCCGCCGGGCCTTCCGCCCACGGCTGGTGCTCGCCGGGTCGACCGCTGCGACCGATCGGACGGCGGTCGCGCTGCTCGAGGGCCGCACCCCGGTCGACGGGGCCGCCGCAGCCTATGTCTGTGAGCGGTTCACCTGCCGCGCGCCGGTCACCACGCCGGCCGACTTGGGCATCCTGCTCGACGGCCGGTAGCCAGGACACCAAGCCGACCCCCCGGTTCCCCGATTCCGACCCAGATTCCCGATTCTCGATTTCCGATTCCCCGATTCCGATTCCCGACAGCAAGGAGCACACGATGCCGGCAAAGGGCAGCGCAGAATGGCTGGGCGATCTCAAGTCAGGCAGCGGGACGTTCACCGCTGGTGAGGGCATCCGCGGGGACTACTCATTCAAGTCGCGCTTCGAGGACGGCCCCGGAGCCAATCCCGAGCAGCTGATCGCCGCGGCCCACGCCTCCTGCTTCTCGATGGCGCTCGCCGCCGCACTCGGCGACGCCGGCACGCCGGCGCAATCGGTCAAGACGACCGCGACCGTGACGCTCCGATTCGTCGACGGTGCGCCGACGATCACCACGATCGCCCTCTCCACCATCGCCAGCGTCCCCGGCCTCGATCGGGCGGACTTCCAGACCGCCGCGCAGGGTGCCAAGGATGGCTGTCCGGTGAGCCGCGCCCTGGCCGGCGTTCCCGAGATCACACTCGAAGCGACGCTCACCTGATCGGGTCGCGATCGGCCGACACCGCTAAGGCCGACTCGATCGATCAGACGGCGGGCCGAGGCGCGTCCTACTCGCGTGGAGCCGAGACCCGGTGCCAGAGCTTCGTCGCGAGGTCGTCGAGCGCCTGCAGCGGCGTTCCCGGCCGGGCCGCCGGATCTGACGAGGCCCGCGGCAGTCCGACCGTCTCGGCCGCGTCGAGTCGCAGGACGACCGCCCGCTCGAGGACCGCAGCCACCTGATCGGCCCCCACGACCTGGTCGCCGACGGCCGTGTCGATCAGCAGGCCGTGGAAGACGTCCTGGCGCTCGGCCGCCAAAACCCGCCTCACCCGCCCGACGACGACACCGTCTCGCCCGAGGACCGGCGTCCCCCGGCGCACCATGAGGTAGGACACCTGCTCGCCGTGATCGTCCACTACTCCCCCGTCCCGTCGGCCCGCTTCGGCTCTCCCAACCCCAGCGACGAGCCCGCCGCCCCCGCCCGCACGCCCACCGCCGGCGCGTCGCATCCCGCCCGCACGCCAACCTCCGGCGCGTCGCACCCCGCCAGCAGCGGCTCGGCGAGCCCTCCCAGCACCACCCCCGGCTCGACCCGCCCCGCCCCCCGCAGGCGCACCCCCGGCCCGAGCGCCGCCCGCGTGCCGAGCACGCAGTCTGGCCCGACGATCACCGACGCCGCGTGGAGCGGCTGGACCCGCGTCGGGCGCTCGGTGTCCGTCGGTGCCGGTCCGAAGTCGAGGATCGTCACCCCCTCGCCGAGCCGCGTCCGCTCCCCGACCCTGATCTCCCGCTGCCCGATCACCGTGCAATTCTCCCCCAGCATGCTCCCCTCACCCAGCTCGACCGTCCCCCCGCAGACGGTCACCCTGCAACCGGCCCCCATGCTGCACCCCCCGCCCACCCGCAGCGACGCCCCCCGGGCGACGTCGATCCGCACGCCCCGACCGATCCGCACCCCCCGGCCGAACGACGCCTGACCGGCGACGCGGATCCTCCCCCGCACCGACCGGGCCGCCACGATCCCCCGCAGCCGGCTCAGAGCGCTCATCGATCGGCCAACCGCCGCCGCCGGTCGCGCCCGAGCGCCGCCGCGTGCGTCGTGAGCGCGTAACGCACATGAGCCCTCACACTCCGGTGCGGATCCGCCAGGTCACCCGGATCGCGGCTGGATCCCAGCGCCCGTGCCGCGATCCGTGCCACCTCGAGCTGACCGAGCGCAGTCAGGTGAACCGCGTCCGGCAGGACCAGCCTCCAGCCCCGCAGCCCCCGCAGGTCGACCACGCTCGCCCCGTGCTTGCCCGCCAGTCGCTCGATCTCACGATCGGCGCCGGCGACCCGCTCCGGCGGCGCCGGCGGCCGGCCGAGGTCCAGCGGGATCGTCGCCACCAGGACCCGCTCGGCCTGCCGGCCGAGCGCTCCGATCACGTCGTCCAGCGCCCGCACGAATCCTTCGAGCTCGAAGCCCGGATTGCGGACGTCGTTGACCCCGAGGTAGACGCACCCGACGTCGTAAGGTCCACGCAACCGCGGCACCTGGTGCGACCGCGCCCCCGCGGCGAGCGCCCCGTTCTCGGCAAGCCCCGTGTACGGCAGCTCGAGCGCCGCCGCCAGCCACAGGGCCCACGATTGGCAGCGGACCCCCAGCATCGGCTGGCCCTCCCCGTTGGTGATGCTGTCGCCCACCGCCACCAGACCCCGGCCGACACGCCCGTCCCGTCGAGGCGGCCCACCGCTCAACGGAGCCGCCCCGCAGCCTCGGTCGCCGCCCGCAGCCGCCGGGCCCGCGCCGCCGTCAACATCCCCTCCGCCAGACGCCATCCCCAGTTCCCCGTCGCCGTCCCCGGCACGTTCATCCGCGCCTCGCTCCCCAGCCCCAGGACGTCCTGCACCTGGACGATCGCCAGGCTCGACGCCGACGCCAGCGCCAGGCCGATCAGCGGCCACTCGATCTCCTCCTCGACCGCCAGGCCCGCCCGACCCAGCGCGTCCACGACGAGGCTCCGCGTCCCGTCGTCGAGCGTCCGCCACCACCCGACGATCGTGTCCTGGTCGTGCGTTCCCGTATACGTCACGCTGTTCTCGCGGTGCGGCTGGCCTCCCCCGTGGCCGAAGTCGAACTGCAGGATCACCATCCCCGGGAAGCCGAGCTCGTCCCGCAGCCGGTGGACAGGCTCCGTGATCACCCCGAGATCCTCCGCGATCACCGCCAACGGCCCGAGCTCACGCTCGATCGCCCGAAACGGAGCCGCCCCCGGCCCCCGGCGCCAGCCCCCGTGCGTCGCATCCGGTGCGTCCGCCGGGATCGACCAGTACGCGACGAAGCCCCGGAAATGGTCGATCCGGACCAGATCGAACAGCTCGAAGCTCCGCCGCAGACGCTGCGTCCACCACTCGTACCCCCGCCGCTGGAGCGCCGGCCAGTCATACAGCGGGTTGCCCCAATGCTGGCCCTTCGGCGCGAATCCGTCCGGCGGCGCGCCCGCCACCGCCCCCGCCTGGAAGAACTCCGGATGACTCCGATGGTCGACGCTCCCCGGCGCCACGTAGATCGGCAGGTCGCCGATCAGCGAGACGCCACCGTCGGCCGCGTAGGACCGCAGGCGGCTCCACTCACGATCGAAGCGGACCTGGTCGCGCAGCGCCCGACGCCCCCCGGCCAACCGCATCCAGTCGCGCACCCAGTCGGCCTGGCGCTCCCGGAAATCGTCCTCCTCGCCGACTGTGACCACCGCCTGCGGGTCGCCCAGCAGCCCGTTCCAGCAGGCGAATGCCGACCGCGCCTTATAGGGTGAGTGCGACCGATCCGGCGGCCCGAGCGGCAGGACCTGCCACCATGACTGACCGGCAGCGTTCAGCCAGTCGACGAACCCGTAGGCATCCGGCCCGAGGCGCCCCGAAGCAAGCGAAGTTGGGTGCATCTGGACGCCGCTGGATCGCAAGATCGTCACAACCACGGATTGGAAATCGCCAAAGTGGAGCAGAAGCCTGTCATGTCAGCCCTGCTAACGCGCGATCCTCCGGCCCCCACGGAGATCGACCAGCTCACCGAGCCGCCGCCGCGGATCGCGATCGAGGAGCTCTCTCCCGACGTCGATGCCGGCCGCTTCCCGGCCAAGCGCTGCGTCGGCGACACCCTCGAGATCGCAGCCACGATCTTTCGCGACGGCCACGACATGATCCGCGCCGTCGTCCTCCTCGCCCCCCCCGGCTCCGACCAGTGGACCGAGGTCGAGATGCGCAAGCGCCCGCCCGACCAGGGCGCCGACCGCTGGAGCGCCCCCGTCGAGATCGACCGGCTCGGCCGCTGGCGCTGGACTATCGAGGCCTGGACCGATGCCTTCGCGACCTGGCGACACGAGCTCGAACGGAAGGTCGCCGCCGGCCAGACCGACCTCGATTCCGAGCTCAGCGAGGGGCTCGTGATCCTCCGCGAGACGCTCGCCCGCGTCGACGGCGACAACCCCGTCCTCGCGAACGCGATCGGCCTGCTGTCCGACCCCACAGCGCCGCCCGAGCAACGCCGCGCCGTCGCCCTCGCCAGCGACCTCGCGACAACCGCGACCGGCCATCCAGATCGACATCGCGCGACCCGACTCGACCGCATCCTCGAGCTCGACGTCGAGCGCCGCCGGGCAGCCGTCGGCGCCTGGTACGAGCTCTTTCCCCGCTCCTGGGGCGGTCTCGACGGCGTCCGCGACGAGCTTCCCCGCCTCGCCGCGCTCGGCTTCGACGTCGTCTACCTCCCGCCGATCCACCCGATCGGCCTGACCAACCGCAAGGGTCGCAACGACGCGATCTCCGCGGGACCCGACGATCCCGGCAGCCCCTGGGCGATCGGCTCCGCCGACGGCGGGCACACCGCCGTCCACCCCGACCTCGGCACGATCGACGACTTCGACGCCCTCGCCGCCACCGCCGCCGACCACCGAATCGAGCTCGCGCTCGACTTCGCGATCCAATGCTCGGCCGACCATCCCTGGCTCACCGACCATCCCGACTGGTTCTACAAGCGCCCCGACGGCACCCTCAAGTACGCCGAGAACCCGCCCAAGCGCTACCAGGACATCTACAACGTCGACTTCGACTGCGCCGACTGGCGCTCCCTCTGGAAGGCCCTGCGCGACATCGTTCTCTTCTGGGTCGGCCATCGCGTGCGGATCTTCCGCGTCGACAACCCCCACACCAAGCCGGTCGCCTTCTGGCGGTGGCTGATCGGAGAGGTCCGCACCGTCGACCCCGAGGTGATCTTCCTCGCCGAGGCCTTCACCCGCCCGCCGATGATGCGCGAGCTCGCCAAGATCGGCTTCTCCCAGTCCTACACGTACTTCACCTGGAAGAACTCCCGCGCCGAGCTGACCGAGTACGTCGCCGAGCTCGCCGCCCCCCCGATGCGCGACTACTTCCGGCCGAACTTCTTCGTCAACACCCCCGACATCCTCCACGAGTATCTCCAAACCGGCGGCAAGCCCGCGTTCGCCGCCCGCCTGACGCTCGCCGCCACCCTCTCGCCGACCTACGGCATCTACTCCGGGTTCGAGAGCTTCGAGCACACCCCCCGTCAGCCAGGCTCCGAGGAGTACCTGAACTCCGAGAAGTACGAGATCAAGCAGCGCCGCCTCGACGGTCAGCTGCTCCCCTTCATCTCGATGATCAACAGCCTCCGCCGCGACCACGTCGCCCTCCAGCGACTCGATAACGTCCGCTTCCTCGAAACCCAGAACGACCAGCTGATCGCCTACCTCAAGCAGACCCCCGAGGAGACCCTGATCATCGTCGTCGTGCTCGATCCCCACAACGCCCAGGAGGGCCTGACCGTCGTGCCCCACGATTGCGGTCTTCCGCCGGCCTTCACAGCGATCGACCTGCTCAGCGGCGAGTCCTTCGACTGGCGCCTGGGTCCCAACTACGTCCGGCTCGACCCGAGCCGGCGCGTCGCCCACATCCTCGAGGTCGTCCGTCCCTGATGGCCGCCGGACCGATGACCTCACCCCCGCCGAGCCCCCAGTGGTTCGAGTCCAACCCCCTCTGGTTCAAGACGGCGATCTTCTACGAGATCCACGTCCGCGGCTTCTACGACGGCGACGCCGACGGGTCGGGTGACTTCCGCGGCCTGACCGAGAAGCTCGACTACCTCGAGTGGCTGGGAATCGACTGCGTCTGGCTGCTTCCGATGTACCACTCGCCGCTCCGCGACGGCGGCTACGACATCTCCGACTACAAGAAGATCCACCCCGACTACGGGACCCTCGAGGACGTCCGCCTGTTCATCGACGCCGCCCACAAGCGCGGCATCCGGGTGATCGCCGACCTCGTCATGAACCACACCTCCTCAGACCACCCCTGGTTCCAGGAGTCCCGGTCGAGCCCCGACTCGTCCAAGCGCAACTGGTACGTCTGGTCGGAGACGGCCGACCGCTACCGCGACGCCCGGATCATCTTCCTCGACACCGAGACCTCCAACTGGGCCTGGGACGACCAGGCCGGCGCCTATTACTGGCACCGCTTCTTCTCCCACCAGCCCGACCTCAACTACGACGAGCCCCAGGTCCTCGACGCGATGCTCGACGTCCTGCGCTTCTGGCTCGACCTCGGCCTCGACGGCTTCCGCCTCGACGCGGTCCCCTACCTCTACAACCGCGAGGGCACCAACTGCGAGAACCTCCCCGAGACCCACGAGTTCCTCCGCCGGGTCCGCGCGACGGTCGACGCCGAGTACCCCGACCGGGTCCTCCTGGCCGAGGCCAACCAGTGGCCGGCCGACGTCGTCGAGTACTTCGGCGACGGCGACGAATGCCACATGGCCTTCCACTTCCCCGTGATGCCCCGGATGTTCATGGCCCTGCGGCGCGAGGAGGCCGCCCCGATCATCGAGACGCTCGAGAACACCCCGAGCATCCCCGACAACTGCCAGTGGGGCCTGTTCCTGCGCAACCACGACGAGCTCACCCTCGAGATGGTCTCCGACGAGGAGCGCGACTACATGTACGCCGAGTACGCCAAGGACCCCCGGATGAAGTTGAACCTCGGGATCCGCCGCCGGCTCGCCCCCCTGCTCGACAACGGCCGCGACGAGATCCAGCTGATGACGGCGATCCTCTTCTCCCTCCCCGGCAGCCCCGTCATCTACTACGGCGACGAGATCGCGATGGGCGACAACGTCTACCTCGGCGACCGCGACGGCGTCCGCACCCCGATGCAGTGGACCGGAGACCGCAACGGCGGCTTCTCCCGGGCCGACTGGGCCCAGCTCTACGCCCCGCCCCTGATGGACCCGGTCTACGGCTACCAGGCCGTCAACATCGAGGCCCAGCTCCGCACTCCCTCGTCCCTGCTCCGCTGGCTGCGCCGGTTCGTCGGCCTGCGCAAGGACCACCCCGTCTTCGGCCTCGGCAGCTACATCCCCCTGCCGAGCTCGAACCCCCGGATCTTCGCCCATCTGCGCAGCTACGAGAACGACATCGTCCTCTGCGTCCACAACCTCGCCCGCTCGGCCCAGGCCGTCGAGCTCGACCTCTCCGCCTACGAGGGGCGCTACCCCGAGGAGATGTTCGGGCGCACCCGGTTCCCCCGGATCGGCGGCCTCCCCTACCTGCTGACGCTCGCCCCGCGGGGCTTCTTCTGGTTTCTCCTGGTCGAAGGAGGTGATAAGGATGGCAACCCGTGACCTCGTATCCCGCATGGCCGTCTCGGACGAGGTGCTCGCCGACTGGATCAGCTCCCAGCGCTGGTTCGGGTCCAAGGCCCGCGACGTCGCCCAGTTCAACGTCCTCGACGTCGTCGTCGTCCGCGAGGAGACCCCCGCCCTCGCCCTGACGATCGTCGAGGCCCGCTTCGGCGCCGGCACCCACGAGCTGTATCACGTCCCGATCGGCGTCCGCCCGGCCGGCGAGATGTGGAGGCCGGCGGTGATCTGCGAGACCGACGGCTTCACCGCCTACGACGCCCTCGCCGACCCCGTCCAGACCGCCCTGCTCGTCCGCATGCTCGGCAGCGCGGCCGAGGTCCATCACGGCGAGACGAACATCGACTTCCACTGGGTCGGCGGCGACCCGGTCGGTCCCGGTACGCCCTCCCGGGGAGCCGGCGTCGAGCAGTCGAACACGTCGATCATCTTCGACGAGCGCGTCATCCTCAAGGTCTTCCGCCGCCTCGAGCCCGGGATCAACCCCGAGCTCGAGATGCTCCGCTTCCTCGCGGCCCACGATTTCCAGAACATCGCCGCCCTCGAGGGCTGGTTCGACTACTCCGGCGAGTTGATGGACGCCACGCTCGGCGTGATGCAGCGCTTCATCGTCGACGCCGTCGACGGCTGGGCCCTCACCCTCGACGCCCTCTCGACCAGCGAGGACCATTTCTTCGACCGGCTCGAGGAGCTCGGCCGCGCGACCGGCAAGATGCACGTCGCCCTCGCCTCCGACACCGTCGACCCCGACTTCGCCCCCGAGGCCCCGTCCGACGAGAACGTCTCCCTCCTCACGGCGACGATCGACGAGCAGATCGAGCGCGTCTTCCTCGAGCTCCCCGACAACCCCGTCGTCGCCCCGATCGCCGGTCGCGGCGAGGAGCTCCGCGACCTCCTGCGGACCCTCTCCCACATCGGCGTCGGCGGCCGCCTGATCCGCTGCCACGGCGACTACCACCTCGGCCAGACCGTCCTCGGCCCCGACGGCTGGGTGATCCTCGACTTCGAGGGTGAGCCCGGCCGGCCGTTGCGCGAACGCCGCCGCAAGCACTCGCCGCTGCGCGACGTCGCCGGGATGCTCCGCTCGATCTCCAACGCCGCCCTCGCCGGCGAGCTCCTCCACAAGATGCCGGCCGCCTCGATCGAGTGGGAGTCGACCGCCCGCGACCGCTTCCTCGGCGGCTACCTCGCCGAGGTCGACCCCGCCCTCCTCCCGGCCGGCCAGCAGGCGATCACCAAGCTCCTCTCGATCTTCGAGCTCGAGAAGCTCTTGTACGAGCTCCGCTACGAGCTCAACAACCGGCCCGACTGGCTGATCGTCCCGGTCACCGCGATCGCCCGCCTCCTCGAGCAGCCGCCCGCGTGAGCGTCACCGACGAAATCGACCTGCTGAACGCCCGCCAGCACGGCGACCCCCACCACCTGCTCGGTCCCCACGAGTCCGGCAAGGGCGTCCGGATCCGCGTCTGGCGCCCCGAGGCGACCAGCGTCAGCGCCCGCGTCGACCGACCAACCTCCGGCGTCTTCCCCCTCAAGCCGGCCCACGCCCCCGGCTTCTTCCAGGTCACGATCCCCCATCTGCGGCTCCCGATCAGCTACGAGCTCGACGTCGTGTACCCCGACGGCAACGCGTTCACCGTCCGTGATCCCTACGCCTTCCCTCCGACCCTCGGCGAGCTCGACCTCCACCTCGTCGGCGAGGGTCGCCACGAGGGCCTCTACGAGCGGCTCGGCGCCCACCCCACGCGGATCGGAGACGTCTCGGGGACCGCGTTCGCCGTCTGGGCTCCGGCCGCCCGGTCGGTCTCCGTCGTCGGGGACTTCAACTCCTGGGACGGACGCCTCCATCCGATGCGCTCGCTCGGTCGCGCCGGGATCTGGGAGATCTTCCTCCCCGACATCGGCCCCGGCGCCCGCTACAAGTTCGAGATCCGCACCCCGACCGGCGAGCTTCGCCTGAAGGCCGACCCGCTCGCCTTCGAAGCCGAGATCCCCCCCGGAACCGCGTCGGTCGTCACCGAGTCCCACCACGTCTGGCACGACCAGGACTGGATCGACGCCCGGGCCACCCACCAGCCGCTGACCCGCCCCCTCTCGGTCTACGAGGTCCACCTCGGCAGCTGGCGGCGCGACCCCCGCGATCCCGACCGCCTGCTCGGCTACCGCGAGCTCGCCGACCAGCTCGTCGCCTACGCCGCCGAGCTCGGCTTCACCCACATCGAGCTGATGCCGGTCATGGCCCACCCGTTCAGCGGATCCTGGGGCTACCAGGTGACCTCCTACTACGCCCCGACGCCGATCTTCGGCTCGCCCGACGACTTCCGCGTCTTCGTCGACACGATGCACGCCGCCGGCATCGGCGTGATCCTCGACTGGGTCCCCGCCCACTTCCCACGCGACGACTGGGCGCTGGCCCGCTTCGACGGGACCGCCCTCTACGAGCACGAGGATCCCCGGCTCGGGTCCCACCCCGACTGGGGCACGCTGATCTTCAACCTCGGCCGCAACGAGGTCCGCAACTTCCTGATCGCCAACGCCCTCTACTGGGTTCGCGAGTTCCACGTCGACGGGATCCGCGTCGACGCGGTCGCCTCGATGCTCTATCGCGACTACTCCCGCAAGACCGGCGAATGGGTTCCCAACAAGTACGGCGGCCGCGAGGATCTCGACTCGGTCGCCTTCCTCAAGGAGCTCAACGAGGTCCTCTACGCCCGGGCTCCCGGGATCATCTCCGCCGCCGAGGAATCGACCGCCTGGCCCGGCGTCTCCCGCCCGACCTATCTCGGCGGATTGGGGTTCGGCTTCAAGTGGAACATGGGCTGGATGCATGACACGCTCGCCTATTTCCAAGAGGATCCGATCCACAGGCGCTACCACCACAACGAGCTGACCTTCAGCCTGATGTACGCCTTCAGCGAGAACTTCATCCTCCCCCTCAGCCACGACGAGGTCGTCCACGGCAAACGGTCCCTCTACGCCAAGATGCCCGGCGACCGGTGGCAGAAGTTCGCCAACCTCCGCGCCCTCTACGCCTACATGTGGGCCCACCCCGGCAAGAACCTCCTCTTCATGGGTCAGGAGTTCGCCCAGGAGCGGGAGTGGACCCACCAGAGTTCGCTCGACTGGCATCTCGTCGAGCAATCGGACCATGCCGGCCTCCAGACCCTGGTCGCCAGCCTCAACCGCGTCTACCGCGACCAACCCGCCCTCTGGGAGCGCGACAGCGATCCCTCCGGCTTCACCTGGCTCGAGGGCGGCGACGCCGAGAGCAACGTGATCGCCTTCGTTCGCCACGGCAACCGCCCGGCCGATCTCCTCGTCTGCATCTGCAACCTCTCGCCCATAGTCCGCGACCACTACCGCCTCGGCCTCCCGGCACCCGGGTTCTGGAGCGAGGTCCTCAACACCGATTCCGCCTTCTACGGCGGCGGCGACGTCGGCAACGTCGGCGGTTCGACGGCCGAACCCCGTCCCTGGCACAACCAGGCCCATTCGGCCGAGTTCACCCTTCCCCCGCTCGCCGTCCTCTGGCTGACACCCGAAGCCGCCCCGCCCGGCGTCCCACCTGGCGTGGCCGAGGCGTTCGCTGAGGCGTGCGCGGGCCCGGCTGGGGGCGGGGCTTTGGGCGGGGCCGAGGGGTTCGCGGGCGCGGGCGCGGGCCCGGCTGGGGGCGGGGCTTTGGGCGGGGCCGAGGCCGGGGGCGGCGGGGCCGCGGGCGAGGCCGGGAGCGGGCTCGATGCTGCGGCTGCCGCGGCCGTCGGGGCTGACGTCGGCGCCCTCGCATCCGGGCCGAGCCCCTTGGCTGGCCCCGGCGCCGCAACCGGCCCCGGCGCCGCAACGGGTTCCGGGGCCCGGGCGACCGGCCCCGGTGCCTCGACGAACCCCCGCGCGACGACTGGCCCTGGCGCCGCCGCGCCCGTCCCCGCCCCTGCCCCCGCACCTGCACCGGCCCCTGCCACCCCACCCGCCCCGCCTTCCGCCCCGACTCCGGCCCCGACAGACGACACCGCCTCCGCTGGCCCCGCCGACCGACCGGCGACGTGACCGAAGCGGGATCGCAGACACTCCCGTGGTGCAAGCCCCTCGGGGCCAGGCCGCGGGCTGACGGTCGGACGGACTTCCGCGTCTGGGCTCCCCACGCCCGGGCGGTCGCCGTCGTGGCGGCCCGGGGCGGCCGGGAATGGGCGCTGGGCGAGGAGGGCCACGGGGTCTACTCGGGGACGGCGGACCTCGGGCCGGGTGAGGACTACTGGCTGACGCTCGACCCGCACGACGAGGGACGACGGCGGCGGCTTGCGGATCCGTGCACCCGGGAGCAGCCACGCGGCCTGCGGGGGGCGTCGCGGATTTTCGACGCCGGGGCGTTCACGTGGACCGACGGTGGCTTCGAGACGCCGGCGCTGGTCGACATGGTGCTCTACGAGCTCCACGTGGGGACGTTCACGCCGGCGGGAACCTTCGACGGGGCGATCAGCGAGCTTCGGGGTCTGCGCGAGCTGGGGGTCAACGCGATCGAGCTGATGCCGGTCGCCGACTTCCCGGGCGAGCGGGGCTGGGGATACGACGGCGTCTACCTGTCGGCCGCCCACCGGGCCTACGGGGGGCCGGCGGGTCTCCAGCGACTGGTCGATGCGGCGCACGCGGAGGGGATCGCGGTGATCCTCGACGTCGTATACAACCATCTGGGGGCGTCGGGGTCTCGAGCGATGGAGACGTTCGGGCCGTACTTCACGGGGCGGTACGAGACGTTCTGGGGCAAGTCGATGAACTACGACGACGCGCAGTCGGATGCGGTCCGGGAATGGGTGCTGCAGAGCGCGACCGGCTGGATCGGGGACTTCCATCTCGACGGGCTGCGGCTCGACGCGGTCCACGCGATCTTCGACACCCGCCCGCAGCACATCGTCGCGGCGGTCGTCGACCGGGTCCACGAGGTCAACCCGCGGGCGGTGGTGATCGCCGAGTCCGGGCTCAACGATCCGCGGGTGATCCGGCCTGCGGAGGATGGCGGGTGGGGCTGCGACGCCCAGTGGGCCGATGACTTCCACCACGCCCTGCGGGTCCTGCTGACCGGCGAGCGGGACGGCTACTACATGGAGTTCGGGTCGGTCGGGGACCTCGCGAAGGCGTTCGATCGACCGTTCGTCCACGACGGCGAGTGGTCGGAGTTCCGGCAGCGGACGTTCGGCGCGAAGGCCGGCGACCGCCCGTGCGAGCAGTTCGTGGTCTTCGCGCAGGATCACGACCAGGTCGGCAACCGGGCATTCGGAGACCGGCTCCCGGCGGAGGCCAGGCGGCTGGCGGCGTTCTGCATGCTGCTGTCCCCGTTCACGCCGATGCTCTTCATGGGCGAGGAGTACGGTGAGAGCGCGCCGTTCCAGTTCTTCTGCGACCACATCGACAAGCGGATCGCCAAGGCGACACGTGAGGGCCGGCGCAAGGAGTTCGCGTCGTTCGCCTCGTTCGGTGAGGAGATCCCCGATCCGCAGGCGGTCGAGACCTTCGAGGCGTCGAAGCTGACCCGGGTCGCCGACGAGGGATTGGCTCGACTGTACCGGGACCTGCTCAGGGCCCGCCGGGAGCTCCGCGGCGAGGCACTGGGGATCGACTTCGACGAGGAGGCCGGCTGGCTGACCGTCGAGCGCGAGGGCGGGCGCCTGTGCTGCAACTTCTCTGACGTCCCCCGTGGCGTTCCGACCGACGCGAAGGAGATCATGCTCGCGACCCACCCGGCCAGCCTGCGCAACGGCCAAATAATGCTCGCCCCGCGATCCGGGGCGTTGGTCCGATGAGCAACGAGCTCTGGCTCGGCCAGCCGTTCCCGCTCGGGGCGACGTGGGACGGGCAGGGGACGAACTTCTCGCTGTTCTCCGAGCACGCGACGATGGTCGAGCTGTGCCTCTTCGACGAGAATAACCACGAGCGGCGAATCAAGCTGGAGTACCGGACGGCGCACAACTGGCATGGGTACCTTCACGGGACGGGGCCGGGGACGCGCTACGGCTACCGGGTGCACGGTCCGTTCGAGCCGGAGGAGGGCAAGCGGTTCAACCCGAGCAAGCTCCTGCTCGACCCGTACGCCAAGGCGATCGACGGACCGGTCGAATGGGCCCAGGCCAACACGCTGCCGTACGTCCCCGACCCGGAGAACCCGGATGCCGACCTCGAGCTCGACGACGAGAACTCGGCGCCGGCGATGCCGCGGTGCGTCGTCGTAGACCCGCACTTCGACTGGGGCGGTGAGGTGTCGCCGCGCCGGCCGTGGAACGAGACGATCATCTACGAGGCGCATGTCAAGGGCTTCACGAAGTCCAACGAGAATGTCCGGGCCGACCTCCGGGGGACCTACGCCGGCCTGGCGAGCGACGAGGCGCTGGCCTACCTGAAGGAGCTCGGGGTGACGGCGATCGAGCTGCTCCCGGTCCACGCGATCATCGACGAGAGCTTCCTCGCCGACCGGGGCCTGACCAACTACTGGGGCTACAGCTCGATCGGGTATCTCGCGCCCCACGCGATGTACTCGGCCTCGGGCGTCCACGGCGAGCAGGTCCGGGAGTTCAAGGGGATGGTCAAGGCGCTCCACGCTGCCGGGATCGAGGTGATCATGGATGTCGTCTACAACCACACGGCCGAAGGCAACCATCTCGGGCCGATGCTGTCGTTCAAGGGCGTCGACAACGAGGCGTACTACCGGCTGATGGAGGACGACCCGCGCCACTACATGGACTTCACGGGGACGGGGAACAGCCTCAACCCGATGCACCCGAGCGTGCTGCGGCTGATCATGGACTCGCTGCGGTACTTCGTGACCGAGTGCCACGTCGACGGCTTCCGCTTCGACCTGGCGAGCGCGCTGGCCCGCGAGTTCTACGACGTCGACCGGCTGTCGGCGTTCTTCGACGTGATCCACCAGGACCCTGTCCTCTCACAGGTCAAGCTGATCGCCGAGCCGTGGGACGTCGGCCCGGGCGGCTACCAGGTCGGGAACTTCCCGATCCTCTGGTCGGAGTGGAACGGGATGTACCGGGACGTGATGCGGGACTTCTGGCGTGGGCAGGCGAGCGTCGGGGAGTTCGCGTCGCGCTTCACGGGGTCGAGCGACCTCTATCAGGAGGACGGGCGCGACCCGTTCGCGTCGATCAACTTCATCACGGCTCACGACGGGTTCACGATGCGGGATCTCGTGTCATACAACGAGAAGCACAACGATGACAACCAGGAGGGCAACCGCGACGGGACCGACGACAACCGGTCGTGGAACTGCGGGGCTGAGGGGCCGACCGAGGACACGGAGATCGGGGCACTGCGCGAGCGCCAGCAGCGCAACTTCCTGGCGACCCTCTTCCTCTCCCAGGGGGTGCCGATGATCCTCGGGGGGGACGAGTTCGGTCGAACGCAGCACGGCAACAACAACACCTGGTGTCAGGACAACGAGCTGTCGTGGCTGGGCTGGGATCACGAGCCCTGGCAGCGGGGGCTCCACGACTTCACGCGGCGGTTGATCGCCCTGCGGCGCAGTCACCCGGTGTTCCGGAGGGTGCGCTTCTTCAAGGGCACGACGGAGTCGTCTGACCTCCCCGATGCGTGGTGGTTTCGGCCGGACGGGCGGCGGATGACCCAGCGTGACTGGAAGCGGGGGGACGGCCACATCCTCGGGATGTTCCTCAACGGGGAGGCCCTCGACGAGGCCGACCGGGAGGGGAGCCCGGTGATCGACGACTCGTTCCTGCTGCTGTTCAACGCGCACCACGACCACGTCGAGTGGACGCTCCCGGTCGCGTCGTTCGGCGAGCGATGGACCTTCGAGATCTCGACCGCCGAGCCGGAGGCCGCTGCTGGGGGGCGGGAGTACAAGGCGCGCGGGAAGATCAACGTCGTATCGCGGTCGCTGGTCGTGCTGCGGCGAGGACCGATCGGCGCGTGATGGCGGAGGGGGCAGGCTTGCCGGCGCCCGGCGATCCGGTTTCCTCATCTGGGAGCGGTGTCGGGCGG
This sequence comes from Solirubrobacteraceae bacterium, assembly GCA_034664295.1. Lineage (GTDB taxonomy): Bacteria > Actinomycetota > Thermoleophilia > Solirubrobacterales > Solirubrobacteraceae > Palsa-513. Next base: position 36,232 of record JAXDHV010000062.1, read on the forward strand.
GAGAGGCGTCGGCTGCGGTGCACCTACCGACTTCAGCTCGGCCCGGGGCTGGGTTTCGCACAGGCGCGGGAGCTCGTGCCGTATCTACGGCGCCTGGGCATCAGCCACCTGTATCTGTCGCCGTCGCTGCAGGCCCGGAAGGGGTCGACCCACGGGTATGACGTCGTCGACCCGACGCGGCTGAGCGAGGAGCTCGGGGGTGAGGCGGCGTTCGCGGAGCTGGCGGCTGCGGCGGGTGCCGCGGAGATCGGGATCGTGCTCGACATCGTGCCCAACCACATGGGCACGGGCGAGGAGAACCGGTGGTGGGCCGACCCGGCGCTGCGGGAGCGGTTCTTCGACCTCGACCCGGTCGGCGGGGGCTACCGGCGGTTCTTCGACATCGACGATCTGGCGGCGGTTCGCCAGGAGGTCGAGGAGGTCTTCGAGGTCACCCACCGGCGGTCGCTGGCGCTCGTACGGGACGGCTTGGTCGACGGGCTGCGGGTCGACCATCCGGACGGCCTGGCCGACCCGGCCGGTTACCTGCGGCGCCTGCGGGCGGAGGGGGTCGAGCGGGTCTGGGTCGAGAAGATCCTCCACCCAGGAGAGGAGCTCCGGGAGTGGCCGGTGAGCGGGACGGTGGGCTACGAGTTTCTCGGCGAGGTCTCGGCGTTGTTCGTCGATCCGGCGGGTCTCGAGCCGTTGACCGAGCTGCTGATCGAGTTCACCGGGGACGAGCGGAGCTTCGGCGAGATTGCGCGGAGCGCCCAGCTCGAGCAGGCGGCGGGCAGCTTCAGCCGGGAGGTGGCGCGGCTCGGGAGGCTGGTTCCGGGGTTCTCGGTGGAGACGCTGAGCGACGGGCTGGCACGGCTGGGGATCTACCGGACGTACGTCGAGCCGTGGAGCGGGCTGGTCGAGGATGCCGACCGGGAGGCGATCGCGGCTGCGGAGATGGACGGGGGGCTGGCGGGGGCGTTGGTGCTCGAGGGAGGATCCGGTGTGCCGGAGGAGTTCGTTACACGCTTCCAGCAGACGTCGCCGGCGATCAACGCGAAGGGCGTCGAGGACACTGCCTTCTACCGATACCTCCGGCTGCTCGCGCTCAACGAGGTCGGCAACGATCCGGACCGGTTCGGCCTGTCCGTCGAGGCCTTCCACGCGGCGAACGCCGAGCGGGCCCGGCGCTTCCCGGAGGGCCTGCTGGTGACCCAGACGCACGACACGAAGCGCTCGGGCGACTCGCGGGCGCGGATCGGGGCGCTGGCGGGGAACGCGTCGGAGTGGCGGGAGCGGGTGCTCGGGTGGCGGGAGATCAACGAGCCGCTGCGAGACGGAGTGTCGGGGGCGCCGGATCGGGCGGAGGAGTACCTGATCTACCAGACTTTGATAGGCGTCTGGCCGGTGAGCGGCGAGCGGCTGGAGGCGTACCTGGAGAAGGCGATGCGCGAGGCCAAGCGGAACACGAACTGGGCTGAGCCCGACCTGGAGTGGGAGGCGGGAGTAAAGCGGTTCGCGACACGCCTGCTCGGGCACGCGGCGTTCGTCGAGGATTTCAAGCCGTTCTGTGAGCGTGTCGTGGTCGAGGGTGAGCGCTCAGCGCTGGGTCAGCTGCTGCTCAAGCTGACGACCCCGGGGATTCCGGACATCTACCAGGGGGACGAGCTCTGGCGGTTGTCGATGGTCGACCCCGACAACCGGCGTCCGGTCGACTGGGACCGGCGGCGGGAGCTGCTCGACGGGGTCGAGGGGGGCGGATCGGTGACGCGGGAGACGGCGAAGCTCGCGTTGATCGTACGGGCGCTCGAGCTCCGGGAGCGGCGTTTTGAGGCGTTCGCCGGAGCGTATGTTCCGGTCGACGCGGGGCCGGATGTGTGCGCCTTCATGCGGGGAGACGACGTGTTGGTCGTCGTGGTGGTGCGGGAAGGCGCGACGGCGGGGGGCGAGATCGAGCTGCCGGCGGGGAGCTGGCGCGATCTCCTGCGCGGCGGGGAGGGTGAGGATCTGCTCGCGGCGGGGGGCTGGCGGGCCGAGGGGCCGTGGCGGGGTCTCGGGCTGTTCGAGCGGACCTGAACCGGTCTGTTCGGGACCTTCGGGTGGGGTGAGTGGAGCCTCTCCGAAGAAGGTAGTTGCCGGCGTCTGGCAAGCAACTCTGGTTGACGGTCTTCGTCGGCGGGGGCTAGAGGATCGGGAGGTAGCGGTCGAGCTCCCAGCGGGTGACCTGGACCCGATAGTCGTCCCACTCCTGGCGCTTGATCTCGACGTACCGGTTGAAGGTGTGCTCGCCGAGCGTCCGGAGGGCGAGCTCGGATTCGGCGGTCAGCTCGATCGCCTCACCGAGCGTCTCGGGCAGCTGCTCGATCCCGAGCCGGCGGCGGTCATCTGGTGAGAGGTGGTAGAGGTTCTTCTCCATCGGCTCGGGCAGCTCATAACCCTTCTCGATGCCCTCGAGGCCGGCGTGGAGGAGGGCGGCAAACGTCAGGTAGGGGTTGCAGGCCGGGTCGGGACAGCGGAGCTCCATCCGTGTGGCGTGCTCCTTGCCGGGGTGGTAGAGGGGGACGCGGACGAGGGCCGAGCGGTTGCGCCGCGACCAGGCGACGTAGACCGGGGCCTCGAAGCCGGGGACCAGGCGCTTGTAGGAGTTGACCCACTGGGCGAAGATCGAGCAGATCTCGCGGGCGTGGCGGAGTTGGCCGGCGATGAACGCCTTGCCGATATCCGATAGGAAGTACTGGTCGTCGGCGTCGTAGAAGGCGTTGCGTCCGTCCTTGAAGAGCGACTGGTGGGTGTGCATCCCGGAGCCGTTCTGCCCGAAGAGCGGCTTGGGCATGAACGTCGCGTGCCAGCCGTACTTCATCGCGTATTCCTTGACCGTGATCCGGTAGGTCATGCAGTCGTCGGCCATCTTCAGGGCGTCGGCGTAGCGGATGTCGATCTCGTGTTGGGAGGGGCCGACCTCGTGGTGGCTGTACTCGACGTGGATGCCGAGCTGCTCGAGGGCGAGGACGGTCTCCCGCCGGACATCGGATCCCGCGTCGAGCGTCGTGAGGTCGAAGTAGCCGCCCTGGTCGAGGGGCTCGGTGGTCTTGCTGTCGCGGAAGAGGAAGTACTCGAGCTCGGGGCCGACGTTGAAGACGTCGAAGCCCATCGACCCGGCCCGCTGGACGGCGCGGCGGAGGATGTGTCGGGGGTCCCCCTCGTAGGCCGTTCGCTCTGGTGTGAGGACGTCGCAGAACATCCGGGCGACGCCCTGCTCCTCCGGGCGCCAGGGAAGCACGGCGAACGTCGTCGGGTCGGGCATCGCGATCATGTCGGACTCTTCGATCGCGTTGAAGCCGGTGATCGAGGACCCGTCGAAGCCGACACCACGCTCGAAGGACTTCTCGAGCTCCTCGGCGTTGATCGAAAACGACTTGAGCTGGCCGAGGATGTCGGTGAACCAGAAGCGGATGAAGCGGATCCTCCGCTCCTCGACGAGGGCCTTGACGTCGGCGATCGTCCGCGCCGTCCCGGGTGCCACGCCTCTCGAGGTCTCAGACATCGGCGCCCAGCCTAGAACATGAGCGGCCGCGGCGCCGTGATCTCCGCCACCCGGTCGGGTCGCGACGGCCCAGCGGTCCTTCGGGCGGCGGGTCCCCTCAGCGCCGGGCTGCGGGGCGGCGAGCCGCCTGCGAGGCGGCGTCGCGCCTGATCGGCAGCGAGGGCGCGGCGGGACCGCGGACAACGGGTTGCGTCGTTCGGGGGGCGGAAGCCGGCTCGAAGACGGCGAGCCAGCGTTGCGCCCAGACGTGCAGCTCGCCGACCGCCGGCCCGAGGGCGAAGCCCATCCGGGTCAGGGCGTATTCGACTCGGAGCGGCCTGCCGGCGTGGACCGTCCGCTCGACGAGGCCGCGGGCCTCGAGCTCCTTCAAGCGGTCCGAGAGCATCCGGTCGGAGAGCTCGGGTACGGCGCCGGCGAGCTCGGAGAACCGGAGCGCCTGCCCGTCGAGGAGCACCGCGAGGATCGCACCCGTCCAGCGACGGCCGATCAGCTCGACGGCCTCGTGATAGTGGGGGCAGCACCCCGTAGACATCGGTCGGTCCTCTCCTCCGGCGTGTGACGCCATGACACGGAGGATAGCTATGCGGCCCGGAGTGTTCTTGACTCCTCCACCGAGCCGTCGACGGGGACCTCGCCGGCGACGTTGATCATCGCCGTGAAGCTCTCGAGAGACACATAGGCGAACGCCTCGATCAGCTGCTCGTCGGTCCAGCCGGCCTCGCGGGCCTCCTCGTGGAGATGCATCGGCGGTACGCCGTGTCCCTCCATGATCGCCTTCAGATATTGGAGGAGTGCGGCTTCGGTCCGGTCACCCGAGTTGAACTCGCGGGCGGCGGCAACCTCGTCGAGCCCGAGCCCGGCCGAGCGGGCGGTCCGGCTGTGGAGGGCGATGCCCGGGTCGGAGCCGTAATGCTCGGAGACCGCGAGGGAGATCCGCTCGAGCGTCGGGAGACGGAGGGTCCCCCTGCGGAGCTCTGACCGGAATCTTGCGTACCCGCGCAGTGCGGACGGGGCGCCGGCGAGCACGCCGAGGAAGTTGGGGAGTTGGCCGCCGGTTGCCAGCGCTCCACGGAGCACGGCCACCGATCCTTCCGGAGCGGTCAGCTCGTCGTGGATCTGAAACCTGCTCATCGTTGTCTTCATTAGACCACCGCTAGCTTTCGGTTGCCGCTTTACCTTCTGCTTACGACTTACGATTGATAAGGATATCTGGATCATCGCCGATCCACAAGATCCGAGAGCCGTCGTCCTCCACCACAACAACGCGGATGCTGCGGCCTTGGTTCACTCGGTGGGGCAATACCCGCATCGGCAGATTCGAAGCGGCGGTGTAGTCAGGCTCGCAACAGCGGCCGAGACGACGCTCCAGCGGGAGCACCGCCGGCCGGGAAGCCGCTTCAGGGGAGCAGCGGCGCGGCGGGCGCGGCGGAGACGAGCGCCGGTGGTGCGCCGGCCGATGCAGGCGCGCCGGCGGGAACCGCAGCCCCGTGGGCAGTCCCGGCGGCGATCAGAGCCATCAGAAGCCCGAAGACGACCGCCCATGCGGCGATCCGATCGGGGTTCGAGCCGAGCCGGTCGGGAGCGCTACGGCGGGGCCGGTCGCGCCGCACGACGGCTTGCGGGACACGCGGGGCCGGGGCTTCGGCCGTGGGATAGAGCTGCCGGGCGGAGGTCCCCGCGATCGCCTGTCCGCGGATCTTCACGGTCCGGCGTGGGTCCTCGACGGCGCGTTCGGCCCGGCGGCGCTCGAGCGGCTCGCGGAGGTGCTCGACCTCAGCCCACCAACCACCGTCGTCGAGCTCGACCTGCGGCATTCACGTCTCCCTCTCGATGCGCTCCCACCCCCACGGCGGGCCTCAGCGGAATTCGGAAATGTTACCTGCCAGAGAAGGAAAATACCTGGATCTGCCGACGGAACGTCGGACGTTGCGCGATCGGTTTCCATAAGAACACCCGCGGCGCAATTGGCCGATCGGTCGGGAGCGGGCGGGTGACGGGCTAGCGCCCGGCGACGGCGGCGACGAACTTGGCGACATCGGTCGCGTCGGTGCCTGCGTACAGGCCGGCTGGCATCTGACCCTGTCCGCGAGCCCGGCCGTTGGCGATCGCATCCTGCACGAGGGCGGCCGGCGGACGAAGGACGTCGAGGTTGGGGCCGACATGGCCGACTGCCCGGGCGTCGCTCAACGCGTGGCAGGTCGCGCACTTGGTCGCAAAGAGCGAGCGGCCGGACGTCTCGGCGGCGGTGAGGGTGATCCCGGCGGGGCCGGAGCGGGCCTGGTGCTTGGCGTCGAGCACGATCACGAGGAGGGGAACGGCGAGGCAGACGGCGAAGACGAGTCCGATCGCCGTGTAGCGCAGTCGGCTGCCGAAGGCGTCGTCCTCGCGAAGGGACGACCGAACGCCCGACGGGCCGCCTCGCAACGCGACGAGAAAGACGGTAATCGCGGTCACGATCCAGAACGCGGAAGCGGCGTAGATCATCGGGCGCCAAGATATCCGATGAGGCCGTGGACTCGCTGGCCGGGAGGCGGGGCCCCGGGTGCCGGGAGCCGCCGGGTCCCAGCGCCTGCGCGCCGTCCTCCCGATGTGCCGGGGACCCGGCGGGCGACGCGGCGCGGGCCGGCCCGGAACCGCCAAATCCGCGTCGGCGGGCGGGGCCCGGGTAGCATCACAGGGGGACCCTCCGAGGAGCAGCTGTCAATGCCACGCATCCGAGACGAGCACCATCACCGAGGCGGTGGCCTGCCGGCGCCGTCGAGGAACGGGTCAGGCCCGACGAGGAACATCCCCGCGGATCCGGCTCCCGCCGAGCGGCCGAAGACATCGGTCGGGATCCGGCTGGTGCGCTACGGACTGCCGGCGGCGATCATCGTCGCCGGGATCGTGATCCTCGTCGCCGTCCCGGGCACCGCCGGAGTCGAGGGGGTCGTGACGATGTTCGGCATCTGCCTGTGCGTCGCCCTCTTCAACGGCCTCGTCCGACTGGGTGTCAGCGGTGACAAGGACCGCGATACCGAGCAGGCGGCGCGCGACGAGTTCGAGCGGACGGGCGTCTGGCCGGACGAGCGTCGCCGTAGCAGTCGACCTCCGGGACCGAGATAGAAAGGCCCCGCCGTGGCGGGGCCTTCCCTTAGCAGGCCTGTAAGCCGGATTCTGTCTTGAACAACCATCCATCTGAGCGGCCGACCTGGACCTTGGCGGGCAGCCTGCGAGCGGTCCTGCTTGGCCTTGCATCGAGTGGGGTTTGCCCGGCCGCCGCGTCACCACGGCGCCGGTGCGCTCTTACCGCACCATTTCACCCTTACCGTCGCCCGGCCGAAGGCCGTGCGCTTAGGCGGTTTGTTTCTGTGGCACTTTCCCGCGGGTTTCCCCGGGTCGCCGTTAGCGACCACCCTGCCCTGTGATGTCCGGACTTTCCTCGAAGGACTAGCCTCCGCGGCTGCTCAGCCTGCCGGTCAAAGGTAGCGCGTCGGGCGGGCTACCGGATCGTCCGCATGAGGCCGACCACGCGACCGAGGACGCGGACCTCACGGCTGCGGATCGGCTCCATCGCGTCGTTCTCCGGCTGGAGGCGGACGTGGTCGGACTCGAGGAAGTACCGCTTGACGGTGGCCTCCTCGCCGACCATCGCGACGACGATGTCGCCGTCATCGGCGGTCTCCTGAGGACGGACGACGACGAGATCGCCCTCGAGGATGCCGGCGTCCTTCATCGAGTCTCCGCGGACCCGCAGGAGGTACTCGCCGTGGTCGCCGCCGGCGACGTCCGGAACGTGGACGTACTCCTCGATGTTCTCCTCGGCCAGGACCGGCTGGCCGGCGGCGACCGACCCGACGAGGGGGAGTCCGTCGGGCGAGCCGACGATGTTGCGGACCTCCTGGACCGCCCGATCGAGCAGCTCGATCGCCCGGGGCTTCGACGGATCCCGGCGGAGGATGCCGATCTTCTCGAGGTTCGCGAGATGCTGGTGGACGGTCGAGGACGAGGCCAAACCGACCGCCTTGCCGATGTCCCGGACCGTCGGGGGGTACCCGTAGCGGGCCGAATACCGCTTGATGAAGTCGAAGATCTCCTGCTGGCGCTTGGTCAGATCCATCGGGCGTGCCTCCTGGGTGGGACGGGCCGATCCCGCGCGACGAACATGTGTTCGTTGAGGCTAGCGCCTGCCGGCGACGGAATCAAGCGCCTATACTCCGGCCGCCGGGCGCCTGTGGCGGAATTGGTAGACGCGCAAGGTTGAGGGCCTTGTGGGCTAATAGCCCGTGGAGGTTCGAGTCCTCTCGGGCGCATCGAGGAAACCCCCGCAATGCGGGGGTTTCTGCGTTTACCGGAGCACCGATCGACGAGTTCGGTCTCAAGCCCGTGAGAACATTTGAGAATAAACGGGCGCAGAACGAGACTCCACGAGGCCCGGCGACGGGGTCTACCGCTACGAGACGAAGCCGGGTCCGCGTACCTACTTCAAGTACCGCAAATCCGACGGGCGCAGCGCCACGAAGCGGGGTTTTACGAGCGCGCGGGAGGCCGGCCGCGAGCGCGAGCGCGTGGTTGTGTCGGCCGCCGTCGGCGACCAGCTCTCAACAACGGAGACGTTCGGCGAGTTCTTCGACGCCTGGCTCCGGCGGCGGCGCCCGTATCTGGAGCCCGGGACCTACATCGACTATGAAATCCACGGCCGCAAGCGCTTGGCCGAGCTACGACCGCTCAAGCTGACCAAGCTCTCGACGGCGACAGTCGAGACCTGGCTCGTTCGCCTCGCCGAGAAGGCCGGTATGCGCCGAAGACGATCAACAACGCCCCGGCGACGCTCGTCGCGTGTTTGAACGACGCGCGACGCGCAAGGGCAAGATCGTGCGCAACCCGGCTGCCCGGCTCCAGCGCCTTACCCTCGGGGCAACTCGAGCGTGACTACCTGCGACTCGAGGAAATTCCGGGCTACCTCGATGCCTGCTCAGCGACCTACCGGCCGCTCGCCGAACTGCTGATCGCGGCGGCGGCCTGCGGATCAGCGAGGGCCTCGGGCTCACCTGGGCCGACGTCGACTTCGAAACGGCGCGATCCGCGTCCTGCGCTCACGCAAGCGCGGCGGTGTCGGCTCGATGAAGGGCGATCGGTTCCGCTCGGTCGATGTGGCCCGCGCCTGGCGACGGTCCTGCGCCCTGAAGGCCCGCCAGGAGGAGCACGGCGCCGGCGGGCCGACAGCGCCGCTCTTCCGCGGGCCCGGACGATGGCCTCAACGACAGCCGGGGACCGGATGGATCGCAGCACCGTCACGCGGTCATGGCACGAGGCGCCTCTGACCGACGCCGGCCTGCGGGACATGCCACTCCACGGCCTGCGCCACACGGCTGCCGCTGCCTGGCCGACAACCGGCAAGCCATTGATGTACGCGCAGCGCCAGCTCGGCCATGCGTCGATCACGACGACCGAGCAGTGCTACGGGCACCTCGAGGCCAGCTTTCTCAAGAGCGCGGCCGCCGAGACGGAGTCCGCGATCTGGGGGCCGACGGCCGGGGCAGTGACCGGCGACTACCCGGGCTACAGGCGCGCGGCGAGGCTCAGCGCCGTCGCTGGCGGTCGCTGTCGCGTCGCGGCGCGTTGTAGCGTCGCCCGCGCGGTGTCGGTCGGGCGCCAGCCGGCGCGGGCGGCGTTGATCCAGCGGTCGATGTCCTCAGCGATGAACCGCAGCGGCCCGTCCGGCCCACCGATGCGAACGCAGGGGATCCGGCCGTGCTTGGCAGCGTCGTAGAGCCACGTCCGCGAGACGCGCAGCCGCCGTGCGACCTCGCTGGGCCCCCTACAGGTCTGGTGACTCGACGCGAGCCATGCGGCAAACCAGCAAGATTGCCCTGGGTTAGCAACCATACACCGTGGCCTGGTCGACCTCGGCGATGAAGCGACGGACGCCTGCGGCAGCCTCGTCTACATTCACGACCGAGAAGTCGAGCTCCTCCGCTTGGCGTCTGTAGGGCGCGGCCCAGCTCGATGGCACCGTCAACGTGGGTGGCCACGCATGCTTGCCGCGGACCTGGAAGACGTCAAGGCATGCGTCTCGGAGACTCGCAAGGTCGACATCCAGCGCGCGTAGAAGGAGCAGGTCGATGAGGTCGCGAAAGCGGTCGTTTTCCCGACCGTCGGGTAACGTCTCGGTGCACGCGTGGAACTTCTGCGCGGTCTGGTAGCGGATCGAGAGGCATCGCACGGTCTCCGGGCCGACGAGGCCGAAGTCGGCGAGGCTGATCGCGTCGAGCAGTTGGGCTTCCGTGCCGGCGCGACCCTCGGGTGGCGAGACCTCGAGACGCGCGGTCGCCCACGAACGGCCATTGAATTGGACTCTCACATCCAAGCGAAGCGATCCGGTATCGCGGATCCGCTCCGCCGGGCCACGCTCGAACGAGAACGAGGAGTACGGCTCAGCCAAGGCATCGTCGAGGGCACCGAGGAAGAGGCTCGGGTCGCCGAGGAACATCATGTCCAGGTCTTTCGTCGCGCGGGCGCCCTGGCGGAGACGTAGCTCCATGGCCACACCGCCCTTGATAAGGAAGAGAGGCTCGCTCGGGTTGGCCTGCACGCGGTCGAGCGCGCCGATCATGACCATCGTCGTCATCCATCGACGCACACGGTCGGGAGCGATCCCATGGGCGCGACCGTAGCTGGCGACCATGCGCTCCAAGTGGCGGGCTTGGGTTGGCGGTCGCTTCGGCGGCTTATATTCGCTCACCGGGCCGCGGCGCCAAGGAGTTCCGCGCGGAGATCGGCGGCAACGCGTTGCGAGAGCCTGCCGTTGCGCTCACCGTCGTCGATTGCCTGCCGGACCAGGGCCGGCCCGAGACGGTCGCGGTGCGCCTGACGGATTGCCGTCGCTGGAGTCACGATCGGAATGCCCTCATGACTCGTGATCTCGACTGGATCGAGATCCTCCCGATGCAACACATACTGGGACGGCACGTCGCGGCGAGTGCGGTGCGAGCGCGGAACGGTCAGATGGATCTTCGCCGGCATCAGGTCGCTCAGGCCGTGAAGGTCGAGCGCGGTGTCGTGCGAGATCACGCCCCGGACACCGACCGGCCAGAGCGCGGCCTCCATGTACGGATCGAGCGACGTCGCCGGCATCGCCACAACGCGATACAGACCCTGGCGGCGACGCTCAAGGAGCCCGCGATCCTCCATGACCACCAGACGTTGGCCAGGAATCCCATGGACACGCGCTTGCTCCTGCGTCACGTAGCCGTAGTGGTCCGCGGCGATATTGAACACAACCTCGTAGACCGAGCCCGGCATGGTGGACAAGATATCTCAAAATGAGAGCTTCCGTGCGTCCTCCCGGCGCCCCGGCGTAACGAGCAGCCCGGGCCTACCGTCCCGACGACGTCTGAACAGCTGGCCCACTCCCGGCGACGTCGGAGCCGTTCGCGGGCGGCCAACTCCGCCACGTTGCGTGCCGCACTAGCGCATGCCAAGACGGAAGATTCCCAGCCGGGTTGCTTCACGTATCTCGGCTCGGATGGGGACGGCGCGAGGACGTCGCCCCAAGCAGGTTTGGACCGCTGGTACTTGATCCAAACGTCCTCCTGTGGGTATACCCACGGAAGCTCGACGCGTCGCGAAGATCACCGTATGGTAGAACACTTGTTCGTATGGTCCGAGTCTACGCTCAGATCCCGCCGGCCTCCAGCGGACGTGAATCCATGGCAACCGGTAAGAAGGCAGCCTCGAACGCTGACAAGTTCTCGCTGACCCCAGGGCGGCGAAGGCAGAAAGAACGCCGCAGCAAGCGACCTCGCCCAGACGCCCAAGAACAAGTAGACCGGCGACCGCGGGTCGAGGCACGAACGTCGACCGGCGCATGGTTCGCCCTCCTCGGCGACGAGGGACCACTGTTCGGGACGACGCGCGAGGCACTGTCGAAATCGAATCTTGGAGTTGGGGTCAGATCCCCCATGCGGCTGCTGCCACGGTGGCGGCGACGTCCTCAGGTCGATCGCTGGCGACAACCGAGACCCGTTCCACCCGCTGGCCGAGTTCGATGAACCGATACTCGTATGCGGCCCGGAGCGCGATCAGGTACTCAGGGTCGATACCGGCCTCGTACTCCCGACCACGTCGCGCGATGCGGCGGAGCACGAGTTCCAGGTCGAGGTCGAAGAACACAGCGACATCGGGCGTTGGCAGCGACCCGGAAGTCCGACGGTACGCAGCGTCGAAGAGAGCGTGATCGTCGCCCTTGAGGTTGAGGTCGGCAAAGACCATGTCTTTGACGGGTAAGTAGTCGAGGACAACGGTCTGCACACGGTCGATGTCGCGGTATTGGTGGTAGTGGAGTAGTAAGAAGCAGAGTTCGGTCTCGAATTTGTAGCGCTCCATGTCCCGATAGAACGCGTCCAGGAACGGGTGCTCGTCGGATCGCTCGTGCAAGTAACTGACATCGTCACGCAGCTGCGCCAAGAGCTTGGCAGTCGTCGTCTTGCCCGCTCCGGGCAGCCCTTCGAGCGCGATGATCATGTTACCGCTCCCACAGCACGGCCTCGGCGGCGCAGCCAGCGCGCCTCCGCTCCACGCGAGCTACGACGTTACCGATCTCCGCGACGCCATGTGTGACGGCGAGTTCGACGACGGCGCTTCGTAGACCGCGGGCTTTTCGCCGGTCCTCGAATGGGTAGTCCGCGATGGGGAGGAACGTCCTACTGCCGCGCGGCCGTGGATTGTACATGGTGTTCCCTGAGTTGATCGGCGAGAGCGTGATCTCGTCGCGCTCGCGCTCGAGTAGTCGGGCAGTGTCGATCTCGATGACGTCATGCGCCCGGTCGCGGTACGCACGGGCGCCCATTAGGGTTTCTAGATGGGTCCGGTCGAGCCAGAAAAACACGCGCGAGTTGAGCACCTCCAGCCATTGGTCTAGCGTCATGTCGGTTAGGCAGGAACGTAGTGGATCCTCTCGCAGTGGGATCTGATCGCGGACTATCGCTGTGCCATGCACAGGGTGGGACAGCTGAACCGACACGGGCCGCCGCCGAGAGAGGATCTGCCCGCGTTGCGGCTCACCGACCTCAAACAGGTCCGCGAGAGCCTGAGTACTGAGCAGCCCGTGGCGGAAGACGCTGTCCCAGGAGCCGGCTTCGGCCATATGGTAAAGGCGGGGATAATGACGGAGAAGGTCGGCGGTTTCCACGAGCTGATGCTTACCAGGCTCGCCGGTCGATGACGCTTCGGACATGGAACCGGGTGGAGATGAGGGAGACCGGCGCACTCGCAACACGCTCGACCTCTTCGATGAAGCCGATTGTCTCTGGTTGGAGCTGATCGAAGCGGCGAGCCTTGCGGTTGCGGACGTCAAGGTAGTCCACGAAGCTGAGCGCGATGTCCGTCGCGCCGTTGAGTTGGGCGGCGCGGCGTAGCTGCTCCCAGTCGAACTCCCCGACGCGGCGTTGCTTCCTGCTGACTGAGCCTTTCTCGACGCGCCGGAATTCGGTCAGCGAGATGCCGGAGCGCCGCGCAATCTCGGTCCACGACGTGACTTGCGACATCGGGCCAGACGTCTTGCCCTTTGCCTTCGGACTCTGTGCGCGGATCGGATATGTCCGGCAGACCATGATCACGCGACGCACGCGCGTCGGCGCGATCCCCATTTCCGCAAGGCACCCTGAAGCCGTCGTGTCGCGTGAAGTGACGTGTGGATAGGCGCCGTGGTACAGGCTCAGGCCCGTTCCCTGCGTGCCCTCGAGCAGGATACGGTCGCCTCGGGCGAAGGCATCGGCCAGAACCTCGTGCGCATCCTTTATAAACGGACGCAGCGCCGGCACGTCCCGGGCGAGCTTGATGTCGTCGCCTCGTCCCGTGATTCGGCGCGCCGTGGCCTGCCCGACGCCTTGACCCGTCGAGCCGATTGCCTTGACGATTCCGCCCTCGAGTTCGATGTCCTCGGCGCTGGTGATCATCGCCTGTGGATCGATATGCAGTCGTCCGTACTCGACCCCCGACTCGGAGATCTCCTGAAAAAGTACGTCTAGGTTGAGGACAGCGCCAGGGCCGATGAGGATCGGCGCCTCGGTGGCGAGGGTCGCCGAGGGCAAGAGCCTATGGGTGAACGGCTCGTCAAGTGGAACTTTGTGGCCGGCGTTCGCGCCGCCGACGCGGCAGAGCAGGTCGTAGTCGCGCCCGATGGCGTAGGCGATATTGCCTTTGCCCTCGCTACCGTACTGGCCCCCGACGATCACGTCGACTAGTGCTCCGGGATCGTCCGTGTGCAGTCCGAGGGAACTTGCGGCGCGCACCTCGACGTCCTTGATGGTGTTCCGGTCGGTATCGATAACGATGTCGGCGTCCTCCACGAGCGACGGGACCTGCTTCTCGGTGGGGTTGTCAAGAACCTCTTGGTAAGTCGCTTTCTCCGTGAAGCGACTCCTTCGGCGATGGCGGTAGCGCTTCTCGAGCACCTCGCGGGAGGCACGCAGATGCACGTGTGCGATCTGGCGTGGAAGGCCGCGACGCAGCGCGTCGATCTGTCCAGCGATTCGCACGGAGTCGATGACCACGACGGCGTTCTCATCGAGCATGTTGATCTTCGGCACGAGGTCGTGGGCGACCCACGCGCCGCCGGTGCGCCTATCCAGACGTTCGCCGAATTCCTGCATCGCGGTGCGCTCCAGCGGGACCGCGCCCTTAGCCCGCTTCTCAAGCAGAAGACTCGTCTTGAACGGTACTGCGCCGAAACGTTCGACAAGGCGGCCAGCGAGCGTCGTCTTTCCGGCAGACACGGGGCCAGAGAGGACAACGACGACGCGAGCCACGGACTAGATCCCGAGCGTGAGCGCCTGCTGCGATTCAGGCTCGTCTTCGAAGGGTGTTCCAGGTGGCGCGTACACGATCACGCGAACCCCCTGACGGGTCAGAGCGTCTTCGACGAGTTCGCGGATCAGCGACCACCGCCCGCCGGCCTGCCCGGCTCCGATGCGGGGCATGTGGACGGTCGCGTCATTGGCCTTGGCGTGCTCGGCAACAGCATGGAGGCACTGCTTCAGCGCTGCGTAACGGATTCGCGGCTTATCGGGCCGGCCGTAGCCACGCTGAGCGACCATGCTCGCAACGAACAGGTCGTCGTCGACCTCGCTAAAGAACGTGCTGCCGAGCCGGAGGCGGCCAGAGCCCTGACGCGCCCAATCGCGGAAGTCGTCCTGGGCCAGTTGGTAGCGCTCGCGGAGGCATCGGGCGAAAGCGCCTCCCCAGTTCGCGGTCCGGTCGTTAACGAGGTGCACAATCAGCCAAGGACGCGGACCGCGCGGGTTCGTGGCGTCGCCGTGCACGAGGACTAGGTCGGATTCACGAGCGGCGTGGCCGCGCGCTGGGCTCATCAAACCAAGCACCCTGGGGAACCGCTGACCGGGGAAAGGTGGAGCGCCGACGGCTTGGACAAGCATCTCGCCTACCTGCGCGGACCACTCTTCGCGGCGCTTTGCCGTATAGCCGACCGCAGTGCACTCCGCGAGCACCGAGTCGGCTGGCCGGTGGTGGCCCCGAAGCGATGGCGGTGTCCAAGCGCGCGACGGCACGGTGTAGTCAATCCGAAAGGCGGACACTGCCTCCGTCGGATCAGCCCTCGCTGCAGCAAACATCGCCGCGGGATCGGCGGTGACCTTCATCGCGCGGCGTAGCAGCGCCTCCGTCGATACGGCGTACTTTGCGCGAAGCGCCATCAGCTGCTCGATCTTCAGCGGCCTGTCACGTAGCTCGGGCACGCTATCGGTCGGCATTATCAGCTCGCCGGCAGCGATGTTGCACAAGAGCTCCAGCTGCCACGCATCGGCCGGCCCGCTCGCGGGGTTACTACGGTAGCGCGCCGCCTTGGCAACGTCCGGGAACAACGTATGCGCGATCTCGTGGGCGAGCGAGAATCGCAGCCGCTGCGGAGGACGGGTCGGGTTGTACTCGATCGCGACCTTCTTGGTCCCGACCGGCACGGTGCGGGCGTCGGCGAGTTCCTGGCTGGCAACCACGGGAATGTCGAGGATCCGCGCGAGCTCGAAGGGGTCGAACGGCGGGGCCTCGCCAGCCCTCCTCGACGGCCTTGAAAACGATCTCCTGGGCGGCTGCCTCAATTGCCTCCACCGGATCGCGGTTGCCCGCGAAGGCAAGGACCGACTCGTTTGTCCAATAGGAGGTCACGGCAGGAATCTAATCGGTGGGGCGGGAGAACATGGGACGAACGTATGTTCTACCAGCCGGACTGGACGACTCGGACTCCCCGGACGGCGGCACTGATCGCTGCCCGGTTACCGCCAGACCGAGTCGACTCCCGGCTGAGAAGTCTGCCGACTCGGGGGCCCGTGAACCATTGGCCCAGCATGCGCCAGGGATTGCCCAAACTGGGCACCGGTGCGCGCGGAGTCGATCGCGGCTGTCGCCGATTCCCCCAGCGATGCGCGACGCCGTGGTCCTTGACGTCCGACTCTGCGGAGCCCATGGTGGGCTCTGGGGTCGGAGCCGCCGTGTATCTCCCCACGTTTCACGCGAATAATCGAGTGGCACGCTCCGCGCGATGCGACGGACAGGAAACCTCCGACGGTGTCGTACGACACCGCGCGCTTGAGCCAGCCCTTAGCCACTCGATGAACGTCGCGAGGACTCATTGGCCCTTCGGCAGAGCCGAGCACCGGGAGGATGCCGTCCTGGACCACGCCCGTCGGTAGGCGCAGGATGGGCCTCAGCGGTGCGCAGGTCGACGAGGCGGCGCCCTCAACCCTGGTCAGGGCTCGCAGCAACTGTGAAGACGCGGCGCGGCTTGACGGTTCGAGAATGCACCGGTCAAGCGCACCGAGGAAACCGCCGCAAGGGTTTCTGCGTTCGGCGACGGCCGCGTCCGGATCGAGGCCGCCGGCCGGCTGTCGCGGCTCGACGGCATGGGCGAAGGCTGGACGCGGCCGACTCCTTCGGAGGCTGGATGTTGCCGTGCGGCGACACCGTCAGACGTCCGCCGACGATCGGATAGCGTGGTCCCATCATCGGGATTGTCGGCGGGCGAAATCGCGAGGGACGGAATCCGACTCCGGCTCCGGGCGCGGGCGGCAGTCGGGCTCGGCGCCCCCGCGACCCGAGCAACCGGCCGACCGCGGCCGACAGGCGCAAGCGGCTGGCTCTGATCGCGGCGATCATGGGTTCGGTCGTCGCCGGAGTGGACGCGACCGCGGTCAACGTCGCCCTCCCGGCGATCAGGGGCGACCTCGGCGGCGGGCTGTCGAGCCAGCAGTGGATCTCTAACGCGTACCTCCTGTCGCTCGGGTCGCTGATCCTCGTCGGCGGGTCGCTCGGCGACCTCTTCGGCGAGCGGCGGATCTTCTCGCTCGGGGTCGCCGGGTTCGGGGTCTGCTCGATCGTCTGCGCGGCGGCCCCGACCATCGCGGTGCTGATCGCCGGCCGGGCACTCCAGGGTGCGTTCGGGGCGCTGCTGACGCCGAGCGCGCTCGCCGTGATCGTCGGGGCCTTCCCGGCCGCCGAGCGGGGTGGGGCGATCGGGTCGTGGACGGCGTGGGCCGGGATCTCGACGGTGGTCGGTCCGCTGGCCGGCGGCTACCTGGTCGACGCTGTCTCGTGGCGGCTGATCTTCGCGATCAACGTCCCGTTCGTCGTGCTGACGCTCGTCCTCGTCTCGCTCGCGGTGCCCGCCAGGAAGCCCGGCAGCGTCCGCGCGCGCGTCGACTGGCTCGGGGCGATCCTCACCTTCCTCGGCCTGACCGGGCCGGTCGTCGCGCTGATCCGCCAGCCGGTCGTCGGCTGGAGCAGCCCGGAGGTCTGGGGCAGCGGCCTCGGGGGAATCATCCTGCTCGGCGTCTTCCTGATCCACGAGCGCAGAAGCCGCGCGCCGATGCTGCCGGTCGGGCTGTTCGGCCGGCGGAACTTCGCGGTCGGAAACGTCGAGACGTTCGCGATGTACGGGGGCCTCGGAGTCGTCTTCTTCCTGCTGGTCCTCTTCCTCCAGGAGGTCGCCGGCTACGGGGCGCTCCAGGCGGGAATGGCGACGATGCCGACGACGATCGTGATGTTCCTCCTGTCCAAGCGGGCCGGCGCCCTGGCCGACCGCTTCGGGCCGCGCCTGTTCATGGGCCTCGGACCGATCACGGCGGCCGTGGGTCTCGGGCTGATGCTCCGGGTCGGCGCGCGTTTCGACTACTTCACCGACCTCCTCCCGGCGCTCGTGGTCTTCTCGGTCGGCTTGGCGTTCACGGTCGCGCCGTTGACGGCGACCGTCCTCTCGGACGCAGACGCCGGGAACGCGGGGATCGCCTCAGGAGTCAACAACGCGATCGCGCGGGTCGCCGGGCTGCTGGCGATCGCCGCCGTCGGGGCGGTGATCTCGGCGGAGTTCACGCGGTCGGTCGACGATCGCCTCGCCGGCCGAGCCCTCTCGCCGGTCGCCCGGCTGGCGGTCGATCAGGCGCGTCGACAGACACTGGCCCGCGTCGACGAGACGCGGGTCGGCCCGGCCGTCGGCCAAGCCGTACAGGCAGCCTCGGTGGACGCCTTCCGCGTCGGGGTCGCCACGTCGGCGATCCTCGTCGGGCTCGGCGGCCTGCTCGGCCTCGCGGGGATCAGGAACCCGCGGCGGACGGTCCGCTGCGCCGAGTGCGCCGGAGGCCAGTTCGCCGGTCAGCCGGTCGATGCGGCTCGTTCCCGGGAGGACGACCTCGACCGGCAACCGGCGGGAGTTGGAGCGCAGGGCGAACGATGACGGGGACCGCCGGCCTAGTGGCGGCGCTCGCGGCGCTCGCGGCGACGCTCGCCGCGGCGAGCACCCGGAGCCGGCGGGCGCCGGAGGCGGTGGTCGCTGTGGCCGGGGCGGCCATCCTCGTCGGGCTGGGGGCGTCGAGCTTTGGACAGGCGACCGGCGAGCTCGGCCGCCTCTCACCGACGGTCGGCTTCCTCGCGGCGCTGCTCCTGCTCGGGGAGGGCGCCCGGCGGGAGGGCGTCTTCGAGGCGATCGGCGGGGTGATCGGTAGCCGTGCGCATGCCTCACCGAGCCGCCTGCTCGGCCTGGTCTTCGTGGTTGCCGCGCTCGTCACGGCAGTCCTCAGCCTCGACGCGACGGTCGTCCTCCTGACGCCGATCGTCCTCCTCACGGCGCGCCGGCTGGGGACGAGCCCGAAACCCCACGCGTACGCGTGCGCCCACCTCGCGAACTCGGCGTCCGTCGTCCTGCCCGTCTCGAACCTGACCAACCTGCTCGCCTTCCAGGCGACCGGCCTGTCGTTTGCCGGCTTCGCCAGCCTGATGGTTGCCCCGTGGGTCGCCGCGCTCGCGGTCGAGTGGATCGTTCTGCGGCGGTTCTTCAGGCTCGAGCTCGGCCGCTCGCCCGATCCACCGGCCGCGCCGAGGGCTGAGCCCGCGGGGGCGCCGGGATTTGCGCTAGCGGTCATCGGGCTGGCTCTCGCGGGCTTTGCGTTGAGCTCCGTGTTTTCGTTGGAGCCCGTCTGGGTCGCCGCGGGCGCGGCGGCTGCGATCAGCGTGCGGGGGGTCGGCCGGCGGACGACGACACCGGCCCGCCTCGTCCGGGCGGCCGAACCGGCTTTCCTGGTCTTCGTGCTCGGACTCGGGGTGATCGTCAACGCGGCGAGCGAGAACGGCCTCGGGTCGGCGGTGGACGGGCTCCTGCCGGCGGGGAGCTCGGTGGTCGCGCTGCTCGGGATCGCCGGGATCAGCGCGTTGCTGGCGAACCTCGTCAACAACCTCCCGGCGACGCTCCTCGTCGTGCCGCTCGTCGCTCCGGCCGGGCCGGTGGCGGTCCTGGCTGCCCTGCTCGGGACGAACATCGGCCCGAACCTGACCTACGTCGGGTCGCTGGCGACGCTCCTCTGGCGGCGCGTCCTCAGGGGTGAGGGGATCGACGCGGAGCTCGGCGAGTTCTCGCGTCTCGGGGCGTTGAGCGTGCCCGCCGCGCTGCTCATGGCGACGATCGCGCTCTGGGGCGCCGGGCGCCTGCTCGGCTACTGACCGCCGCCACCGATCGGCCACCCGGGGGCCGGCCGGCCGGAAAGCTGTCGCGACGCCGGCTGGAACCTGTCGTGCGCCGGCTGGAAGCTGTCGCGACGCCGGCTGGAAGCTGTCGCGCCGCCGGCTAGAAGCTGTCGCAGGCCGTCAGGCCGTAGGTCGCCGCGAAGTTGAGCGGATCGCCGGTTGCCGTGATGATGTCCGCCTCGGCGGTGGACATCGCGGCGTCGTCGCGGTTGGCGACGGCGTCACCCAGCTGCCCGACGAGGACGCCGACGTGGCTGGCCTGGGAGAGCCACTTCGCGATCGCCGCGGTGTCGCCCGCCGGCCGCGGGAGAGCGGCGATCTCGCCGGAGATCTTCTGGACCTCCTTGGACGCCCCGCGGAGGACCGCCGCGGTGTGGGCGCGCTGGAGCGGGACGCTCGACAGGAGGGCGATGATCTGGGCCTCGGAGGGCTCGACCTTCTTGCCCTTCGTGCAGAGGGCGTTCGCCTTGGCGATGAACTCGGCCTTCGTCGTCGGCTTGGGCGCCGAGGAGCCGGCGTTCGACTTGGAGGCGCTCGACCCGCCGCCGCAGCCGGCCACCGCGACCGATGCGAGCACGCCGAGAACCAGACCGCGACGCTGCACCACAGACTTCAGACGCTCGCGGTCTCTGGGGCGGGCGCGTCGATGCGCGTCGACTGCTTGTGCCGGCCGACGGACCTGCTGCTCCGGCTGGGCGGCGGCGGGCCGGCGATGTCGCTGGAATCGAACAGCATCAGGACGACGGTCGCCTGGTTCTCCTGACCGGGCGACTCCGCGAGCCGGACCGCGCTCTCGCGCTGGATCTCCGCCAGGCGGTCGGTCAGAGATCGCAACTCGTCTGCGAGGTCCTGCCAGCCCTGCTTGTCGACGACGACCGGCGTCCGCGTGAGATGGGCGTCGGCGACGTCGAAGCCCCCGGTGCCGGCGGCGGCCGTCACGAGCCGGCCGACGTTCTCGATCGTGGCGCCGATCATCGCCCGCTTGACGATCGTCGGGACGGTCGCCCACGCATTGTCGGTGATCCTGGGTCCGGCGATCGCCGTGTAGTAGTGCTCGATCGCACCCCGCCGCGGGATTTGATCGACCTGCTTGAGGAAGCCGAGGTGGGCGAGCCGGCGAACGTGGTAGCTGACCGACCCGAGGTCCGCCTGGAGCTCCTGGGCCAGCTCGTTCGGACTCGCCACGCGATCCTCGAGGGCCGCGAGGATCTGCACTCTGAGCGGATGTGCGAGTGCCTTGACGACTCGCGAGTCGGTCACGTCGGCGTAGGATTTCATCTGGTCTCCATGAGCGTTTCGAGGCGCTTGCGCACGCGATGCAGGCGGATCTTCGCAGTCCCCTCGGGAATGTCCAGCCGCCGTGCGATCTCCGGCTGAGAATAGTCGTGCGAATAGCGTAGAGCAACCAGCAGTCGCTCATCTGACGAAAGCCGGTCGAGCGCACGATCGACATCGACACGCGTCGGGATCCGTTCGATCGCGTCGAAGGCCCCCGAGTCGCTCAGCTCGGCCGTCGCGTCGAGGCCGGCCTCGCTCGGGATCCGCCCGAGCCGGCGAAACGCCTCGTTGCGGGTGATCTGCAGGCACCAGGGGATCGGGGCGTGCGGCGAGTTGCACGTTGCCCGGCTCCGCCAGGCCCGCATCATCGCCTCCTGGAGAACGTCATCGACCTCCTGCGGGCTTCGGACGAGCCGCCGTGCCTCCAACCCGCAGCGCCGGCGGATCGCCACCCAATCCCAGGAACCCGGCTCGTCCATTGCGCGATCGCACGGTTGCGAGTGAATATTTCAAATCTGATGAAACGGTTTCGGCCGGGCTCGGGTCTCACTTGTCATGAGATACCAAACCGCGGTCGATACCGCCCGATTTCCCTACGCTACGCTTGCTCCCTACTGGGACCGCTTCACCGCTGCCTACGACTATGACTTGTGGCTCGCCAGGATCGAAGAACGAGCCACTGCCCTAGGCGTCTTCGGCAACCGCCTGCTCGATGTCGGCTGCGGAACCGGGAAGAGCTTCGCACCAATGCTCGCTCGCGGCTACGACGTCACGGCGTGTGACATCTCCGAGGAGATGGTCGACGAGGCCCG
This sequence comes from Solirubrobacteraceae bacterium, assembly GCA_034664295.1. Taxonomy (GTDB): domain Bacteria; phylum Actinomycetota; class Thermoleophilia; order Solirubrobacterales; family Solirubrobacteraceae; genus Palsa-513. The sequence goes on from JAXDHV010000062.1 coordinate 57,847, forward strand.
AGCGAAGTACGCAGACGAGGTCACGGAGGTCTTCGTCGCCGACATGCGCGAGCTGCCGGCGTGCGGAAGGTTCGATCTCGTGACGTGCATCGACGACGCACTCAACTACCTGCTCTCAGACGATGACCTGGTCGCCGCGTTCCAGGGCGTCGCCGGCGTCCTGGCTCCGGGAGGTGTCTACGCGTTCGACGTCAACACGCTGAAGACCTACCGGACGGCCTTCGCGCAGACCTTCGTCCGCGAGGACCCCGGCGGCCTGTTCTGCTGGCGCGGCGAGGCCCAACCGGCCTTCGAGCCGGGGGACTCGGCGAGCGCGACGATCGAGATGTTCGTCGAGCACGAAGATGACGTCTGGCAGAGGGTTACCGGGCGTCACGTCCAGCGCCACCATCAACAGGCCGTGATCGTCGACGCGCTGCAAGCCGCCGGGCTCGAGTGCGCGGCGGTCGTCGGCCAGTGGCCGGGCTGCCTGTTCGATGACACCGTGGACGAGGCAGCGCAGATCAAGCTTGTCTACTTCGCCCGCAAGGCGACGCACGGCGGGAACACCGAGGAGGTGGTGTGAGAATGACGATCCAGCCCTGAATGCGAGCGTGCCTCTCCGGGACGGCGTGCTCGTCGTCCCGGAGTGAGCTCGCGCATCACCTGCGTCCGTGGCCGAGCGACCCGACCGCGATCAGCTGCACAGGCGACTCCAGGTCTCCGGCTCGTCGAGCGCGCTTGCGAGGTCCCCCTGGCTGATGACCCCCACGAGCTGACCGCGATCGACCACCGGCAGACGGCGAACCTTCAGCTCGATCATCGTCCCCAGCGCCTGATCGATCCAGTCGTCGACGCCGATCGCCGGCGGCTGCCCGGCACCTGCCGCCTGTCCCAGAAGGCCTCCTCCTGATACCCGGGTGGTCGCGGCGTCGCCGAGCTCATCCGGCCAGGCTCCTGCCGGGGTCATGACTTCGCGGGCTGTCTTGCTCATCTTGTCCTCTTTCAACTCGAGTTGCGTCCCATACGGGTACGACACGGCACGCTCTCTCCGGCTCGTGTTCTCCTGCGTCGGCGGATCGCACCCGCGTCCACACCGGGTCGGCTCCCGTCGATCCGTCCCTCCAGGGGATCGTCGGACACCCGATGTTCGCCGTTGACGGTAGCGACCGGCGATTAACCCTCGGTCAAGCTCCCCGCGGTCGGCGCGTCGCCACCCGGTCAAGCGCGTCGCTCCCGGTCGGCTCTGACCGAGGTTGTATGGTGGACCGATCGGGGAATCCGCCCCGGGAAGGCCTCTCCTGAGCACTCCAGCCTCCCCCCTTCCGAGCCCGGCGACCTCCTCCCAGCTGGCCGATCTCGCGGACGAGCACGCGACGCTCGACGCGGATGCGGCCGACCGCGGCCGCCAACTGCGGCGGGGGATCGCCGGCCTGGCGATCCTCGGCGTCCTGATCATCGGGCTGCTGGCCGCCGTCCCGAGCCTCCACGGCATCGCCGATCAGATGCGCGACGCGAGCGTCCCGTGGGTGGCTGCCGCGATCGTCCTCGAGATCCTCTCGTGCGTCGGCTTCATCCTCGCCTTCCAGCTCGTCTTCGCCCGCGCGCCCCTCCGCTTCGCCGCACGCCTCGCGCTCGCCGAGATGGGCTTCGGGGCCGCCGTCTCGGTCGGCGGCGTCGGCGGCGCGGCGCTCGGCGTCTGGATCCTGAGGACGCGTGGCGTCTCGGCCAAGCGAGCGGTCGAGCGCTCGGCGACGCTGTTCCTCCTGACCAGCGCCGTCAACGTGATCGTCCTGACCGTCTTCGCCGTCGGACTCGCCGTCGGCCTCCTCTCCGGACCCAGCGACCCCCTGCTCAGCGTGATCCCGGCCGGCGTCGGCGTCGGCGTGCTCTGCTTCTTCCTCGCCCTCCCCCGGTGGGCCGCCCGAGCCGCCCACCGGCGCGACGACAGCGGCAAGCTCGCGAAGACGCTGCTCGGCCTCGCCGAGACGATCACCGCGACGAAGGGGATCCTGCTCAACCCGAACTGGCGCCTCGCCGGCGCGTTCGCCTACCTGCTCTGCGACATCGGCGTGATGTGGGCCTGCTTCCACGCTCTCGGCCACCCGCCGCCGTTCGCCGGAATCGTGCTCGCCTACCAGATCGGCTACCTCGCGAACATCATTCCCGTCCCCGGCGGCATCGGCGTCCTCGACGGTGGCCTGGTCGGCATGCTCACGCTCTACGGGACCTCGGCGACCACGGCGACGGCCGTCGTCCTGATCTACCACGCGATCGCCCTCTGGATCCCCGCCCTCTGGGGCACGCTGGCCTACAGCCTGCTGCGCAGGTCGATCAGCCAGCCGCTCGTTCCCCGAGACGCCCCCGGCGGCAGCTGAGCATCGAGATCGCAGGCGCTGTCGTGGCGAGCGAGGCAGACGACGCCGATCACGTCCGCCGGCCGGCCGCCGGTGACGGGGTCCCCGCCGCGGGGCGGCGCCGAGCCCCGCGCGCCGGCCCGCAAGGCGCCGCCCGGGCCATGCGCGCCGCGCTGAGCGGCCTCCTCGGCCCCGGCCGCGTGCTCGACCCGCCGGCGCGGGCCTACTGCCACGATGCGACGCTCGCCCGCGGGATCTCCGGCCGGCTCGACGCCGTCGCCCTCCCCGGCACGGCGGCGGAGGTCGCCGCGGTGGTCGGCTGGAGCTATGACCACGACGTCCCGATCATCCCCCGGGGTGGGGGCAGCGGCCTGGCCGGGGGGGCGGTTCCACTCGACGGCGGCCTCGTCCTCAGCCTCGAGCGGCTCGTCGGCGTCCGCGCGTTCGACCCGCTCGTCTGGCGGATCGCCGTCGAGGCCGGGATGACGACGGCTGCCCTGCGCCGCCGGGCCAGGGAGAGCGGCCTTCTCTACCCGCCCGACCCCGGCGCGGCCGAGCAGTCGCAGATCGGTGGGAACATCGCCACCAACGCGGGCGGACCCCACGCCTTCAAGTACGGCGTGACCGGTGCCTGGGTGACCGGTCTCGAGGTCGTGCTCCCGCCCGGCGAGCTCGTCTCACTCGGCGGGACGGTCCGCAAGGACGCGGCCGGCTACGACCTCAAGCGACTGCTGGTCGGATCTGAGGGCACGCTCGGGGTGATCACGGCCGCCTCGCTGCGCCTGATCCCGGCGCCCGAGGTCGAGCTCCCGGTACTCGTCCTCTACCCGGACATCCAGACCGGCTGCGCGGCGATCGCCGGCGTCCTCGGCAGCGGCCTCCAGCCGGCGACGCTCGAGTACCTCGACGGCGGGGCGCTCGCCGCCGCGTCCCTTCACCGCCCGTTTCCCGCCCCTCCCCCGGCCGGGTTCGCCGTGATCGCCGCGGCTGACGGCAGCACGAGCGAGGCGGCCCGTCTCCGCGCCGAGCTGATCGAAGTTCTCGAGGACGGGTCGGTCGGGATCCACGCGCCCCGCGAGCCGTCGGCGGTCGCCGAGCTCTGGGGCTGGCGCGACACGGTCCACCACGCGGTCATCGCCCGCCGGGGCGGCAAGCTCAGCGAGGACATCGTCGTCCCCGTCGACCGGCTCGCCGAGGCGATCTCAGAGACGCTCGAGATCGGCCGCCGCCATGACCTCGAGGCCTGCAGCTGGGGTCACGCCGGTGACGGGAACCTCCACTCGACGTTCCTGATCGCCCCCGAGCAGCCGGCCGAGCTGGCCCGGGCCGAGCTGGCCGCCCTCGAGCTGTTCGCGCTCGCCGACCGGCTCGGCGGCTCGATCTCCGGGGAGCACGGGATCGGCCGCGTCAAGACCGGCCAGCTGCGCCGGACATGGCCCGACGCGCTGGTGGCCCTCCACGGGAGGGTGAAGACCGCGTTCGACCCCAAGGGCCTGATGAACCCCGGGGCGAAGCTCCCGTGAGGCCCGGCGACCGCGTCAGCCACCCCGAGTAGGCCGGGTGCCCGGCGCTAGGCCGCGCGGGCGAGCATCGCGCCCTGGCGGGTCAGCGGCGTCTTCCCCCAGCGGGCGACCCTCGCGTAGTTGAGAATCGGCCCGAAGTACGACTGGAGCTCGTCCATCACGATCCCCGCCGGCTCGAGCAGCTCGACCGCCCGGCGGTCGTCGAAGCGGGTCGCGACGTCGAAGTACGGGAGGTAGGCCGACGCCTGCTCGATCATCTCCGCGTTCGCGATGATCCGCGGCGCCGGCCGGTTCATCTCCCGGCAGGCCAGCTCGATCAGCTGGGCGTTGGTGATCGCCCGCCTCCCGGCCACCAGGTTGATCGTCCCGCCGAGCTCGGTGTGGTCGAGCAGGTGGATCAGCGCGTCCGCGACATAGTCGATCGGCACGACGTCGATGATCCCGTCCGGGTCGGCCGGGACCTCCTCGAGCATCCCCCGCTCGAACGCCCGCAGCGGCCAGTAGATCACGTTGAAGGCCGGCGTCCACCCGCTGTGGCGGTCGCCGACGACGATGCTCGGCCGGGCCGTCACGATCGGCAGGTCGGTCGCCCTGACCTGGAGCTCGGCCTCGTACTTCGACTGCTCGTACGTGTTCCGAAAGACCTGTCCGACGTCGAGGTCGCCCTCGGTGAAGGTTCCCTGGTGGCGGCCGCCGACGAATGCCGTCGAGACGTGGACGTGACGCTCGAGGTCGGTCATCTCGTTCGCCAGGGCCAGCACCCGCCCGGTCCCCTCGACGTTGATCGCCCGCTGCTGGTCGAGTGGCAACTCGAAGGAGATCGACGCCGCGCAGTGGACGATCCGCCCCGTGTTCGCGAGCAGCGACCGCCGGTCGTCCCCGCTCAGGCCGAGACCGGCCGACGTCACGTCACCCGGGACCGCCCGCACGCGCGCGGCCGCGTCTGCCGGCGGCGTGTCGTAGAGCTGGCCGAGGACCGTCCGCAGCCGCTCGTCGGCCCGCTCCTGGTCGGCTGCCCGCACTAGGGCGATGACCTCGGTGTCCGGCTGCTCGAGCAGGCGGACGAGCACCTCCATGCCGAGGAAGCCCGTCCCCCCGGTGAGAAAGACCGTGTTGTTGCTCATCGAAGCCGTGCTCCCATCCAAGTCGTTTCGTTCATCGCAAAGGTGCTCCCATGGCGTGGAAGCCACCGTCGACATGGAGGATCTCGCCGGTCATGCCCCGGGAGAGCTCGGACAGCAGGAAGCAGACGGTCGACGCCACCGGCCCGGCGTCGCGGACGTTCCAGCCCAGCGGCGCCTGGCGCTCCCAGATCCCCGCGAGCTGATCGAACCCGGGGATCCCGCCGGCCGCCAGTGTCTCGAGCGGTCCGGCCGAGACCAGGTTGACCCGCGTCCCGCCGGGCCCGAGGTCGCGGGCCAGGTACCGGGCAACGCTCTCCAGGGCGGCCTTCGCCACCCCCATCCAGTCGTAGACCGGCCACGCGACGCTCGCGTCGAAGTCCAGCCCGACCACGCTCGCGCCGCCCTCGGCCCTCTCGAGCAGCGGCTGGAGCGCCACGGCGAGCGCCTTGAGCGAGAACGCGCTCGTCCTGAACGCCGTAACCGCGCTCTCGGCCGGCGCCGACAGGAAGCCGCCGCCGAGCGCGTCCGCAGGAGCGAAGGCGATCGCGTGGAGGATCCCGTCGACCGCCTCCCACCGCTCGCCGACCGCCCCCGCCAGCGCCTCGAGATCCGCGGGCTCGTTGACGTCGAGCTCGAGCACCTCGACCGGCGTCTCCAGGCCCTTCGCCGCCCGCTCGGTCATACGCCTGGTCCGTCCGAATCCCGTCAAGAGGATCTCGGCCCCCTCGGCCTGGGCCTGCCGGGCGACCTCGAAGGCGATCGACCCGCGGGTGAGCACGCCCGTGATCAGGAGTCGCTTGTCCTCGAGGATCACTGACGGCGCATCGAACTGAGAAAGCTTGCCACTAGGCGGCAGATCGTATTCAAAGCGGGATGTTCCCCGCCGGCCGGCGCTTGCGCGTCGTGCTCTCCATGCTGTCGAATGCCGAGATGATCCGTCCGCGCGTCTCCGACGGCGGGATCACCTCGTCGATGAAGCCGTCGGCCGTAGCCGCCGCCGGGTGCATGTGCTCGGCCCCGTAGGCGGCCGCCAGCGTGTCCCGGTGACGCTCGGGCTCCGCGTGAGCCGCGATCTCCCGGCGATTGACGATGTCGACCGCCTGCTTGGGCCCCATCACGCCCATCTGGGCGCTCGGCCACGCGTAGACGAAGTCCGCCCCGAGATCCTTGCTGTTCATCGCGATGAAGGCTCCTCCGAACGCCTTGCGCAGGACCACGGTGACCGTCGTCACCTCGGCCTCGGCGAACGCGTGGACCAGCTTCGCCCCGTGGCGGATCACCCCGTTGGCCTCCTGCCTGGTCCCCGGGAGGAAGCCCGGCGTGTCGACGAGGACGATCATCGGCAGGCCGAAGACGTTGCACGTCCGCACGAAGCGCGCCGCCTTCTGCGCCGCGTCCGAGTCGAGCACGCCGCCGAGGTAGCGCGGCTGGTTGGCGATGATCCCGACCGACCGACCGTCGAGGCGGGCCAGCGCGCAGACGACGTTGCGGGCGAACTTCGGCGAGATCTCCAGCAGTCGCCCGCCGTCGACCAGCGCCCTGGCGACCTCGCGGACGTCATAGACCTTCCGCTCCTCCCGCGGCACGCACGCGTCCGGCGCGAACGTCGGCGCCGCGACCGACGGCCACCGCTGGGCCGGCTCGGTCGAGTTCTGCGGCAGGTGATCGAGCAGGTCGCGCGCCAGCAGCGCCGCGTCGACCTCGGTCGGCGCGACCAGGTGACACACGCCGTTGCGCTCGTGCACCTTCGGCCCGCCCAGGGTCGCCCCGTCGACATCCTCGCCCATGACCTGCTTGACCACGCCCGGACCCGTCAGGAACATGCTCGCTTCCCGGGTCATGATCACGAAGTCCGTCAGCGCCGGCGCGTAGGACCCCCCGCCGGCCGAGGGCCCGCAGATCACTGAGATCTGCGGAACACGTCCCGACAAACGGACGTGCTCCCGAAAAATCTGTCCATACCCACTGAGGGCCGCTAGCCCCTCCTGCATCCGCGCTCCGCCCGACTCGATGAAGCCGATCACCGGGACGCCTGCCCGCCCGGCGTTCTGGAGGACCTGCACGACCGTCTTCGCGTGCGCCATCCCGAGCGACCCGCCGACGAACGACGCGTCCTGCGCGAAGCAGAAGACCGGCCTCCCGTCGACCCGTCCGCTCCCCCCGAGGACACCGTCTCCGGCGCGCGCCTTCTCGCCCATCCGCCGCGAGCGGACGTCCGTCCGGACCAGGTTGATCGATCCCGGATCGCAGAGCACCTCGAGGCGCTCGAGTGCGGTCAGCCGCTCATTCGGACGCGGCGCGAGCTTCAGGTTCATGCTGCCTCCAGACATAGGACGACGTTGTGTCCGCCAAAGCCAAACGAGTTCGAGATCGCCGTCGCCCGACGTCCGTCGGGCACGACGAACGGGCGGGCCTTGCCCGGGACGTAGTCGAGATCGAGCTCAGGATCGCGCTCCTCCCAGCCGATCGTCGGCGGCGCGACCCGGTCGCGGAGGGCGAGGATCGTCGCCACGGCCTCGACCGCACCCGCAGCTCCCAGCAGGTGGCCGATCGCCGACTTCGTCGACGACACCGGGATCTTCATCGCGTACTCGCCGAGCGCCGCCTTGATCGCCAGCGTCTCGGCCCGGTCGTTGAGCGGCGTCGACGTCCCGTGGGCATTGACGTAGTCGATCTCCCCAGCCGTCAGGCCCGCGTCCCGGAGCGCTCCCTCGATCGCCGCCTGGGCACCCTCGCCCCGCTCGTGCGGCGCCGTGATGTGGTGCGCGTCCGACGTCGCCCCGTACCCGCGGACCGTGCCCAGGATCCGGGCCCCCCGCGCCCGCGCGCTGTCGCCGTTCTCGAGCACCAGGATCCCCGCCCCCTCGCCCATCACGAAGCCGTCCCGCCGCAGGTCGAACGGCCGCGAGATACCGGTCGGCGAGGTCGCCGCCAGGGCGGCGAAGGCCGCCCGCGACAGGGGCGTCAGGGCCGCCTCGGCCCCGCCGGTGACGACCGCGATCGCGTCGCCCGCCTGGATCGCCCGGGCCGCCGAGCCGATCGCGTGGGCGCCGGCCGCGCAGGCCGAGACGATCCCGTAGACGTGGCCTCGCAGGTCGTGGCGCATGCTCAGCGCGGCCGCCGGCGCGTTGCTCATCATCAGCGGGACCGCCAGCGGCGAGACGGCCTTCGCCCCGTCGCGCTCGAGCACCGTGTGGTTGGCCTCGAGCGTCCCGATCCCGCCGATCCCCGTCCCGATGATGCAGCCGATCTCCCGCGGGTCGTACGGAAGGCCGCCGTCCCACCCGGCGCTCACGATCGCCTCGTCCGAGGCGACGACCGCCAGCTGGGTGCATCGGTCCGCCCGCCGGGCCTCCTTCACCGAGAGGTGGTCGGTCGGCTTGAAGTCGGCGCACGGGGCCTCCCCGTCGCGCACGCCGCAGACCCCGGCCGTCCAACGCTCGTGGAGGGCGTGGGCGCCGACGCCCAGCGGCGTGACCGCGCCGACCCCGGTGATCACCACGTCGATCACCGATCGCTCCCGCGTTCGTCTCTCCACGACCGGGTCATTAGGCCCGCTCGACGATCATGTCGACCGCGTCTCCGACCGTGACGATCGACTTGACGTCACTGCTCGTCAGGTTGACCCCGTACTGCTCCTCGACGATCTGCGAAAGCTCCGCCAGGTCGAGCGAATCGATGTCCAGGTCCGACAGCTTGGCCTCACGGTTGATCGCGTCCGGCTCGGCGCCGAAGCTCTCCAGCGACGTCCGGACGACCTGCTCGACCTGTTCTGCGGTAACGGCTGCGGACACGTCCGCTCCCTCCTGTTGATTGGTCATGCCGCGAGTCCCCCATCGACGTAGATGGTGCTCGCGGTCACATAGCTCGCGGCCTCTGACGCCAGGAAGCGCACGCACGCGGCGACTTCCTCCGGCCGGCCGGGCCGCCGCGCGGGTATCGCCTCGATCACGGCGTCCGGGACGTCGGTCGTCATGTCGGTCTCGATGAACCCCGGGGCCACCGTGTTGACCGTGACGCCCCGCCGGGCGACCTCGACCGCCACGGTCGCGCTCATCGCGATCAGTCCGGCCTTCGACGCCGCGTAGTTCGCCTGTCCGGCGTTCGCCCGCGGTCCGACGACCGACGCGATGCTGATCACCCTTCCGAAGCGCGCCCGGATCATCCCCCGCAGGGCGCCCCGCGTCAGCCGGAAGGCCGCCGTCAGGTTCGTCGCGAGGACGACGTCCCAGTCCTCGTCGGTGATCGAGATCGCCAGGTTGTCGGCCCGGACGCCGGCGTTGTTGACCAGCGCCAGGACGTCGCCCAGCTCACGCTTCGCGCTCTCGAGGAGCTCCGCCGGGTCACTCGAGACGTCGCCCGCGACGGCTACCGCCCGGCCGCCGGCCGCCTCGATCGTCGCCACAGTCCGACCCGCTCCGGCCTCGTCGCTACGGTAGTTGACGACCACCGGCCACCCGTCGGCCGCCAGCGCGATCGCGCTCGCCGCGCCGATCCCCCGGGAAGCCCCGGTGACCAGCGCGCACGCTCCATCCGGACGCGGCTTGCTCACGCCGTCCCCCACTCGAGGACGACCGCGCCCCATGTGAAGCCGGCGCCGACCGCCGCCAGGAGGACCCGCGCGCCCGGTTGGAGCAATCCCTGCGACCGGGCGCTCGCCAGCGCGACCGGAATGCTCGCGGCCGACGTGTTCCCCAGCTGGCCGATGCAGTCGACGACCCGCGCCGGGTCGAGCTCGAGACGCTCGCCGAGCGCCGTAGTGATCCGGGCGTTCGCCTGGTGGTAGATGAACAGGTCGATCTCCGAGAGCTCGACCCCAGCCGACGCGCACGCGTCGCGCGACGCCTGGGCCAGGCGGGAGACCGCCTGCTTGAAGGTCTCGTGGCCGTCCATCAGGATGAAACCGCTCGTCCGGTCGGTCGTGATCATGTCGGCACACGACCCGTCCGCCCCGAGGATCACCGGGCCGATCATTCCGGGCGCTCCCGCGCTGAAGACCGCGGCGCCGGCCGCGTCGCCGAACAGCGGCGCCGTCCGCTTGTCGGCCGGGTTCGTGTGGCGGGACATCAGCTCGGCCCCGATCACCAGCGCCGTCTCCGCCCGGCCGGCCTCGATCCAGGCGCACGCGGTCGCGACCGCGGCGACCCAGCCGGTGCACGCGCAGCCGACATCGAAGGTCCCGGCGCCCGTCGCCCCGAGCGCGTGGGCGACGATCGGCGCGGCGTTCGGCGTGGCCAACTCGTGCGAGAGCGTCGCCACGAGCACCAGGTCGATCTCGGCCGCCGTCATCCCCGCGTCGTCGAGCGCCGCCTGACCCGCCTCGGTTGCCAGCTCGGCCAGCGTCGTCTCGGGCGCCGCCCGGCGCCGCGCGTGGATGCCCATCCGCCGGACGATCCACGCGTCGTCGATCCCGAGGTCGGCCGAGACCTCCGCGTTGTCGACGATGTGCGGCGGGAGCGCCATCCCCAGGCCGGCGACCCCGACTCCTCGCACCGCCCGCCAGGTCTGCGGCCTGCGGGCGTCCGTCGTGGCGGTGTGCGGTGTCCCGCCGTTCGCCGACGAGACCTCGGCCTCGGGGATCAGCTCAGGCATTCGGGACCTCGGCGGCGGTGCTCGGCTCAGACATGGGCATGGGTCAGTTCCTCGATCGTGATCGCCTCGGACTCGGGGACGTTGCGCCCGACAAGCTTCGCGAGGACCTTGTCGGGGCCGACGTCAACGTACCGGCGAATGCCGAGTGAGTGGATCGTCTGCATCGTCTCCCGCCAGCGGACCGGCCTGGTCAGGGCGGCAGCGAGCTGGCCGCGGACGTCCTCGAAGGGAAGGGCGCTGACCCCGCTGATCACCGGCGCGCTCGCCTCGCGCAGGTCGACCCGGCCGAGCGCCCGCCGAAAGAGCGGACAGGCCGACGCCATGTCGGGCGAGTGGAAGGCTCCGGTCACGTCGAGGACGATCGCCCGGACGCCGATCGCCCGCGCACCGACCGCCGCCTCCTTGAGCTTGCCGCCCCGACCCGACAGGACCACCTGGCCGGGGGCGTTGTCGTTGGCGACGGTGACCCCGTAGGCGTCAGCCAGCTCCTCGGCCTGCTCGATCGTCCCCTTGAGCACGGCGAGCATTCCCCCGTCCCGAGCCCGATCGGCCGCCTCGGCCATCAGCGCGCCCCGCAGGACGACGAGGTCGAGGGCATCCTCTCCGGAGATCACGCCGGCTGCCGCCAGCGCCGACAGCTCGCCGAGCGAGTGCCCGGCGAAGGCCAGCGGCTTGGGGTTCTCGAGCGAGCGCCAGCCGGCCAGGCTCGCGAGGAAGATCGCCGGCTGGGCGAACCGCGTGCTGTCGCCGGCTCGGGCGAACGGGTCGTCTCCGACGGCTGCTCGACACCGCTCGGCCAACTCGCCGCAGAACTCCGCGACCAGCTCCTCGGTACCGGCGACCGAGCTTCCCTGGCCGGGGAAGAGGTACGCGCTCTGGGCGGGGATCGCGATCATCGTCTGGAGGGTCTACGCACCACCGGACGGTTCGATACTCCCAGCACCCCCCAAACCCCCCATTCGGCGGGGGCCGGGGCCGGGGCCGGGGCGGGGGCGGGGGCGGGGCCGGGGCGGCTACTGCAGGCGGTAGTCGATGCTTCCGGTGTCGTCGGTCACGGTGACCTTGACCTTTCGCGTCTGGCCGGCGTGGGTCGCCGTGCACGTCAGTCCGGTCCCCCGGTGGACGTTGACGAGATCGGGGCACTTGACGGTGACCGGGAACTTGAGCCTGCTCGAGAGGCCCTTGGCGATCAGCTTGGCCGCCGTGCCGGTGTGGAGGAGGGTCGGCGCGCTGATGTGGACGTTGCCCTTCCCGTCGGTCTGGGTCACCAGCACGGGCGCGGTCGTCCCGTCGGCGCCGGTCGCCGTGCACGTGAAGCTGGCGCCCTTCTTGAAGGGGATCGACTTCGGGCAGCTGACCGACCGGAGCGTGGCGCCGGTGGCGTTGACGACGAGCGTCTTGACCGTGTTCGCGGCCTTCTTCGAGTCGATCCCGCAGCCCGAGCCGGCGCAGACGCTGGCCGAGCAGCCGGCGATCGCCGCTCCGATCACGCAGGCCAGGAGCGCCGCGTAGGCCGGCTGACGAGCTCGCATGCGCGAAGGGTTGCCGACGCGAGGGCCCACGTCAAGCCACCGGCACCGGGCCGCCGGCAAGCCACCGGGCGTGGTCTGCGCCGAGCCGGCCGACCGGGGGATCGCCCTCGACCAGCTCGCGCATCAGCGGGCCCCACTGAGCCTTCGCCCGGATCGCGGTCGCGCTCTGGAAGAGGAGGCCCTCCATCCGGCGGAGGAGGAGCGCCTCGGGCGGGAACGTCATCCGCCGGAGCTGGCTCATGTGCTCGCCGCCGTCGTCTCCGCGGAGCGGAGCCGCACTGCGCCAGAGATCCCTCGGCTCGAGACGGTCGGTCGCCTCGAGCCACCAGGAGACCTCGCGCATGTAGCCGAGCATCAGCTCGCCGTCCCAGTCGGCCGACTCGCCGGGGAGGTAGCCGAGGTCGCGGAGCGTGTCGAGCATCAGCGGGGCGTCAGACTCGCGGATCGCCCGGGTGACGTTCCCCTCGCGGCGGAGATAGTCGGCCGGGAGCCGGCGGAGCATGCCGAAGTCGAAGAACCCGACCCGGCCGTCCTCGCAGAGCAGGTAGTTGCCGGGATGAGGGTCCCCGAGGACGAGGTCGAGTCCGGCGATCGTCCCGTAGAAGAACCGGTAGAGGATCTCGGCGTAGCGGTCGCGGACGGCGTCGGGCTGATCGGCGACCTCGTCGAAGCCCATCCCGTCGACCCACTCGGTCACGAGCACGCGCCGACCGGAGAGCCCACCGTGGACCGCCGGGACGTAGACGAACGGGTGATCGCGCCAGCAGCGGGCCAGGCGGCGGTGGTTGGCGGCCTCGAGCTCGTAGTCGCACTCCTCGGCGATCCGCTCGCCCAGTTCGGCGAGGAGTGACTTGACCTCGACGCCGGGGATCAGCTTGCGGAGCATCGGCGAGAGGAGGCGGAGGTTGCGCATGTCCGACTCGACGGCCTCGGCGATCCCCGGGTACTGGACTTTGATCGCAACCGCGGCCCCGTCCCGGGTCCGGCCGCGGTAGACCTGTCCGATGCTGGCCGCGGCGGCCGGCTCGGTGTCGATCGACGCGAGCACCCGTTCGGCCGGGTCACCCCACTCGCTCTCGATAACCTTTCGGATCCGGCTCCAGCCGACGGGGGCGACGTTGTCGCGCAGCGAGGCCAGCCGACCCTGGAGGTAGGCCGCCTGGTCGGGCTCGAGCCCGGGGAACTCGATCGTCGAGAGAACCTGGCCGGCCTTCATCGCGGCGCCCCTCATCACAGCCAGCTGGTCGACGAGGGCATCGACGGTCGCGACCATCCGGTCGCCCCGGCGGCGGGCCTGCTCGGGCGCCGTCCCGCGGCCGTCGAGCCGGTCGCCGGCCCAGCGGACGGCCCCACCGGCCATCACCTTCCCGATTCGCGCGGTGCGGGCGCTCCGCCCGCGCGTCGGCCCTGCGACGGCGTCGGCGGCGTTCTTCCCGGCGTCGTCGTCCTCGTCGAAGCCCACACCGAGAGTCTCGCAAAGCCGCGTCGACCTGCCGCCGGGCGGGCCCGCCGGGTGCAGAGACCGGATCGGCCGGGTGCAGAGAGCGGCCCGGCCGGGTGCGCAGAGCGGATCGACCGGGCGACGACGGATAATCGAGGCCAACCGTCGAAGGGACCTCGAAGCGCATGTCAGCCGAGTACGAGAACCGCCCCCTCTCCCACCCGCAGGTCGCGGCGATCGAGCTGGTCGCCGAGGTGCTGGCCAAGGGCGAGGTCGACCCGAACGCAGACACGTTCTACGGGCGCCTGTGCGAGGTGACGTGCGAGGTGACGTCGCTGACCCGGGCGGTGATCTTCCGCTACGACGCGGCCCGGCGGCGGGTCCGTGCGGCCGGTAGCTACGGAATCGACCTGTCGATGTTCGCCGAGGACTTCTTCACGGTCGAGTCGGCCCCGCTCGCCCGCCGGGCGCTGGAGATCAACCAGGTGATCGAGTGCACCGACGACCTCGAGAACCAGCTGCCTGTCGAGTACGTCCGGCTGCTCGGGACGACGACGGTCGTCTGCTCGCCGATGAGCGCCCGCGGGTACTGGGTGGGCGTGATCCTGGCCGATCGGGGGGGGACGGCTCAGCCGATGGACGATGCCGAGCGGGAGCTGCTGTGGATCCTCGGGAAGGTCGCGGCGCTCGCGTCGATGGCTCGGATGGCGACGCTCCAACAGGAGAACGCCAACCAGCTGGAGCAGCGGCTCGACCTCGCGCGGGAGGTCCACGAGCGGGTCATCCAGCGGCTGTTCGGCGTCTCGCTCGCCCTCTCTGGCGACCACGAGCTCGACCAGGAGTCGCGGGCGCGCTGCGCCGAGGAGGTCCAGGTCGCCCTGGCCGACCTCCGGATCGCCCTGCAGCGGCCGCTCGGGCGCAGCGCCGCCGAGACGCGGACCACGCTGGAGGAGGAGATCCGCCGGCTGGCCCAGCGCCATCCGGACGTCGGGATCGCCCTCGACGGGGAGATCGAGGTGCCGCCGGCACTCGAGCCGCTCGCGCAGTCGGTCCTGGCCGAGGCTGTGCGCAACGCCCACAAGCACGCGATGCCGACGCGGATCGGAGTCCGGACGGCGAGCGACGAGAATGCGTTCGTGCTCGAGATCACGAACGACGGGGTCGGCGAGAAGACGTCGACCCAAGCGGGAATGGGGCTCCGGCTGGCCGGCTTCGAGGCGCTCTCGGCCGGCGGGCTGGTCGAGTTCGGCAGGCGCGGGGGCGATACCTGGCAGGTCCGCCTGGTGGTACCGCAGGACGCCGAGCAATGACCGACGACCGTGACGAACCGAGCCTTGTCGAGGGTGAGCACCGTCTGGTGATCTCGGATGCGGTCGCCCGGCGGCTGGCCGACGACGGCCGGAAGCTGCGGATCCTCGTGATCGACGACCATTCGGTCGTCCACTGGGGCTTTCGCCTGATGCTCGGGAGCCAGCCGTGGGTCGAGCGGTGCCTGAGCGCCCGCAACAGCGAGGAGGCGTACGCCCAGGCGGCGCGCTACGAGCCGCATGTCGCACTCGTCGACCTCTTCATCGGCGCGGAGTCGGGCCCGGAGATCTGCGAGCAGCTGCGCGAACGGGCACCCGCGACGAAGGTCCTGCTGATCTCGGGAGCCGGCCGGATCTCGCCGACGTCGGCGCGGGCGGCGGGAGCGCTGGGTTTCATTCCGAAGGACTGGCCGGCCTCGGACATCGCGCTGGCGGTGCGGATGGTCGCCCTCGGGATGGACGTCTTCCCGCCGGCGACGGACGGCAACTCGACGCCGCTCTCGGCACGCGAGCGGGAGGTCCTCGATCTGGTGGCCAACGGGTCGACGAACAGCGAGATCGCCGACGCCCTCCACCTGTCTCCGCACACGATCAAGGAGCACACGAGCGCCCTCTACCGGAAGCTGAAGGTCCGCAACCGGGCCGAGGCGGTCCAGCGGGCGCAGCGGCTGGGTCTGCTGGGTTAGCGGGGAGCCCGACGATTCTGCGGTGACGCGCGGAGGGCCCGGGCGGGCGGCTGGCGCAGCCGGGCGTGAGGGGACTCTCCGGCGGCCGCCTAAGGTACTCCCGTGCGGCGCCTACTCCTCGTGCGACACGCTCCGACGCGTGCGACGCGCAGCTTCGCGTTTCCGACCGACGAACCGCTCGACGAGCAGGGACGGCGGGCGGCGGTCGCCTTCGGCGCGGCGCTCGGAGGCGGGCGGCAGGAGGCACTGTGCAGCCCGAGGCTGCGCTGCCGGGAGACCGCTCTTGCGGCCAACCTCTCAGAGGCGCGCGTCGTGGCCGATCTGGCGGAGTGCGATTTCGGGTCGTGGGCCGGACGCACGTTGGCTGAGCTCAGCGCGACGGATCCGGCCGGGGTGAGCGCATGGATGACCGACCCGGCGGCCGCCCCGCACGGCGGCGAGAGCCTGAGCGTGTTCACAGCGCGAGTCGGCCGATGGCTCGATCGACAGCTGGAGCTCGACGGCCGGGCGATCGCGGTCACGCACGGGGGTGTCGTGAAGGCCGTCGTGGTGCACGCGCTGCGCGCGCCGCTCGACACGTTCTGGCGGATCGACGTGACACCGCTCGCCGTGACCGAGATCCACTCTCACGACGGCCGTTGGACCGTGAGCCGGATGAACTCGCCGTGCTAGCCTCGCGACTCGGCACTGGGCACAGGTGAGCAGATCCGGGAGCGCGGGAGATCCTTCGGATGAGCGCGGCGGCACACGAGAAGGCACCGTCAGGCTCGCCGCGCGGCAGGGCGAGGGCGTTGGTGCGTGCCCGCTACGCGTTCGACAACGCGATGGCCCGCGGGCCGGGAGCTGTCGCGGGCGTGCTCGGGATCGCGATCGGGGCACTGGTCGTCCTCTTCACGGCGCTCCTCCTGATCGTCGGTGTCGGCCCGGGCAATCCGGTCACGGCGATCTACCACGTGTTCCTCCATGTGATCGACGGCGGCGGGAGCCAGGACAGCGACACGGGGACGGCGTACACCGCCCTCAGCCTTGTCGTCACGTTGACCGGGATCGTCGTGTACGGCACGTTCATCGGGATCCTGGTGACGGGGATGGACACGCGCCTCCAGCAGTTGCGCAAGGGGCGCTCGGTCGTCCTCGAGCACGACCACACGCTGATCCTCGGTTGGTCGGATCGTGTCTACACGATCATCGCGGAGCTCGCGATCGCCAACGAGAGCCGCCGGCGACCGAGCGTCGTGATCCTCGCCGAGCGCGACAAGGCCGAGATGGAGGACGCGATCCGCGAGAACGTGCCGAACCGGCGCAACACGCGGGTCGTCTGCCGGACCGGGAGCGCGCTGGTGAGCGGCGACCTCGAGCTCGTCAACCACCGTGAGGCGCGCTCGGTGATCCTCCTGGGAGCCGACGGTGCCTCCGATCCGGACGCCGATGTGATCAAGGCGATCCTCGCGCTGACGCAGGACGGCTCCAACGAGCTGCGGCGCCGTCACATCGTGGCTGAGGTGGAGGACGAGAACGCAGCCCACGCGGCGCGTCTCGCCGGCGGAGATGCGGTGGTGCTGATCAACAAGCCGCAGACGATCAGCCGGCTGATCGTCCAGACCTCCCGGCAGTCGGGCGCGGCGGCTGTCTACCGTGACATCCTCGACTTCGAAGGCGACGAGTTCTACATGCGCGCCGACGACCGCTTGACCGGCCTGACCTATCTCGAGGCGACGCTGGGATACGAATCGTGCACTGTGGTCGGGCTGATGCACGAGGACGGCCGGATCGAGCTCAACCCGGCGGCCGACACGGTGCTGCTCGCGAACGACTCGGTGATCGCGCTGGCCGAGGACGACTCGGTGCTCGACGCCGCCGTGTATGAGCCGGCAGCGGTCGACCGGGATGCGATCAGGCTGAAGGCGCTCGATCTCGAGCATCCGCAGGCGACGCTGATCCTCGGCTACAACCACAGGACTCCGCTCGTGATCGGGGAGCTGGCTCGCTATGCGGTGAGTGGTTCTCGTGTCGATCTCGTCTGCGATGTTCCGATCGACTCCGAGGCGATCGATCGAGCCAAGGTCGCTCCCGAGCGGCTCACGTTCAGCCACCGTCCAGCGAGGACCACGGAGCGACGGATTCTCGACCAGCTGCGGATCCCGACGTATGACCGCGTCATCGTGATGGGTTACTCCGACGATCTCGACGGCCGGCGAGCGAGCGCGAGGTCCCTGCTGACGCTCCTCCACGTGCACGACATCGTCCTCCACGGCGGGACGAACGTCGCCGTCGTGAGCGAGGTGATCGACATGCAGGACACCGAGTTGACCGCGGTTGCCGGGGTCGACGACATCGTCGTCTCCGACGAGGTGCTCAGCCTGCTGCTGACGCAGATCGCCGAGAACCGACACCTCGCGAGCGTCTTCGAGCAGCTCCTCCAGGCGGACGGGCCGGAGGTGTACATGCGCCCGGCCGATCGCTATGTCACCGAGGGGCCGATCAGCTTCGCGACACTGATCGCGGCGGCGAGCCGTCGTGGCGAGACGGCGATCGCCTACCGGCGGGCGATGGCCGGCGGTCGGGGATTGACCCTCAACCCAGAGAAGTCCGCGGTCTTCCCGGTCGCGCCCGGCGACCGTCTGATCGTCCTCGCCGAAGGTTGACCTGAGGCGACGCGACGCACTCGTCGTCAGCTCTGCGGAAACCACATCGACACAATAGGTTTGGGGGGACGTGCTATTTTCTGCGGCGCACGGATCGCCTGAGGTTCATGGCGCTGGCAACACAGCGCACACCACCGCAGCAGACACCGAATCGAGACGACGATTGGTGGGGCCGGCGTGCGTCCGCGTCGCCTCAGCTCCGCAGAAGTGTGACGATCACGCCGCGTTCGCGGGGAGCCCGAGGCTCTTGAGCAGGCGGTGCGCGGGTCGAGAGGAGACCGTTGAGCCCCAGCCAGCCGTTCAAGCTCCCGGACTTCTACCTAGGGTGGCCGGCCCGTCTGAACCCGAACGTCGATACGGCCCGCCGCCACACGATCGCCTGGTCGCGGGAGGTCGGGATCCTCGATACACCGCCCGAGGATCAGACGCCCGAGATCTGGACGGAGGCGAAGCTCGAGGCGATGGACTACGGCCTGCTGTGCGCCTACACGCACCCCGACGCGCCGTCGCCCGAGCTCGACCTCGTGACCGACTGGTACGTCTGGGTCTTCTATTTCGACGATCACTTCCTCGACGTCTTCAAGCGAACGCGGGACCCCGAGGGCGGCCGTGCCTATCTCGAGCGGCTGCCGCTGTTCATGCCGATCGATCTGACGCAGACGCCGCCGGAGCCGACCAACCCGGTCGAGCGCGGCCTGCTCGACCTCTGGTGGCGGACGGTTCCGACCAAGACGCTCGAGTGGCGACGGCGGTTCTTCGAGAGCACCAAGGCCCTGCTCGACGAGTCCGACTGGGAGCTGCGCAACATCGACGCCGACCGCGTCGCCAATCCGGTCGAGTACATCGAGATGCGCCGCAAGGTCGGCGGCGCGCCGTGGTCGGCGCACCTCGTCGAGCACGCCAACTTCGTCGAGGTCCCCGACCGGGTCTGCGACAGCCGGCCGATGCGGGTCCTCAAGGAGACCTTCGCCGACGCCGTGCATCTGCGCAACGACCTGTTCTCCTACGAGCGGGAGATCCTCGACGAGGGCGAGCTGTCGAACTGCGTCCTCGTGCTCGAGCGGTTCTTCGACATCGACACGCAGACGGCGGCCGACATGACCAACGAGGTGCTCAGCTCGCGCCTCTACCAGTTCGAGCACACCGCGCTCACCGAGGTTCCGATCCTGATCGAGGAGAACGCCCTCGACCCGGTCGAGCAGCAGAGCATCGCGCTGTACGTCAAGGGCCTCCAGGACTGGCAGTCCGGAGGCCACGAATGGCACATGCAGTCGAGCAGGTACATGAACAAGCTCGCACGCGACGAGCAGTCCGCGGCGGCGGTGCTCGGTGGGCCGCAGGGCCTCGGCACGGCGGCGGCGCGACTCGCCGGCAGGACGCCGGAGTCGTTGGGCCTGACGCGGCTGCGCAGCTTCATGCACGTCCCGCTGGCGGTGGTCGGGCCGACGACGCTCCCCGACTTCTACATGCCATATGAGGCGCACGTCAACCCACACCTCGAGCAGAGCCGGGAGGACTGCATCGAGTGGGCCCGGAGGATGGGCTTCCACACGCCGGTCGCGGGCGTTCCGTGGAGCGGGATCTGGACCGAGCAGCAGAACGTCGAGTTCGACTTCGGCCAGTGCTCGGCACGGTTGCATCCGGACGCGACGGCGGACGAGCTGAACCTCTCGACGCGATGGCTCTGCTGGGGAACCTACGGCGACGACGGGTTCCCGATCGTCTACGGAAACACGCGGGACCTCGTGGGAGCCAAGCTGTGCAACGCCCGCCTGGCGACCTTCATGCCGCTGGACTGCGCGTCGATGCCGCCGCCGACGGATCCGCTCGAGGCCTCGCTGGCCGACCTCTGGCTGCTGACGGCGACGCCGATGACGACGGAGGCGAGGGTGTCGTTTCGCAGCGGCGTGATGGAGATGACCGAATCCTGGATCTGGGAGCTTTACAACCACATCCAGCAGCGGATCCCGGATCCGATCGACTACGTCGAGATGCGCCGCAAGACGTTCGGGTCGGCTCTGACGATGAACCTAGCTCGCGTCACCCACGGCGGTAACCTGCCGGCCGGGATCTTCGAGACACGGCCGATGCGGGGGCTCGAGAATGCGTCCCAGGACTACGCCTGCATGCTCAACGACGTGTTCTCCTACCAGAAGGAGATCCAGTTCGAGGGCGAGCTCCACAACATGGTGCTCGTCGTTGCGAACTTCCTGCGCCTCACCTCGAAACAGGCCGTGCTCGTCGTCAACGACCTGATGACCTCACGCCTGCACCAGTTCGAGAACATCCTCGAGACCGAGCTGCCGTTCGTCGTCGAGAGCTTCGACCTCGACGAGGAGAACCAGGCGACGCTCGCCGGCTGGGTCGAGATGATGAAGGACTGGATGGCCGGAATCTTGGTCTGGCACCAGGTGTCCGGCCGCTACAAGGAACCGGTCCTGAAGCGCACGCGGACGCCCGGAGCGCTGATCGGCGCCGTGTCGTCGGGCAGTCCCTTCGGACCGACCGGACTGGGGACCTCTGGCGTCCGGATCCCCGGCGGCGAGCATGCGATGGTCGAGACGACCGCCAGGGCGCCTGCTCTTGGCGCCCGCGTCCTGGCCGGGCTGGGCACCTCGGCGGCCGATCTCGGATCGAGCGGCGGCTGAGTGCCCGCGCCGACCGACACGACATCCCACGCGAGCATGGGCGGCGGGGCGGCCGCGACCGCCTTGGGCACCGATCGGGTGGCGGGCTTCGGGGCTGGTGGGGCCGCTGGGCACTTCGCGACGCCGTCGGCGCTCGACGATCTCGCGGGGAGGATCGTCCCTCGAATCGAGCTGGAGATCGAGGCCGCGGTGCGACGGGAGGTCGACGACCCCTGGATGCGGGGGGCGATCGGCTACCAGCTCGGCTGGGCGGACGCCTCGTTTGCCGCGCTCGCGCCCGAGCACCGCCGCGCGACCGGCAAGCGGCTGCGACCGCTCCTCGCGGTGCTGTCCTTTCTGGCCGCGGGTGCAGCGACGCACTGGGACGCGACCGCCAGCGCGGATCTCGACGACGTCGTGACGTTCGCCGCCGCCGTCGAGCTGATCCACAACTTCAGCCTGATCCACGACGACATCGAGGACCGCGATCGCGCCCGGCGCGGTCGCCCGACGCTCTGGACGTTGTGCGGCGAGGCGCAGGCGATCAACGTCGGCGATTGCGTCCAGGCGCTCGCCTACGCGAGCCTCTCCCGGCTGCAGCGGCGTCAGGAGGGCGACCCGAGCCTGGTCGGCAGATTGGTGAGTGCGCTGGCGAGCACCACGGTCGCGTTGACGATCGGTCAGAGCCGAGACATGGCCTACGAGACGAGCGAGGCCGTCGACCCCGCCATGTACATGGCGATGATCGCCGGGAAGACCGCGGCCCTGACGTCCTGTGCGACGCACGGTGGCGCCCTGCTCGCCGTCGGCAGCGACGGCGCCCCCGCCACGCGGATCGCCGCCGGCTACGCCGAGTTCGGTCGGGAGCTGGGTCTGTGCTATCAGGTGCGCGACGACATCCTCGGCATGTGGGGGTGCGAGGCCGAGACCGGGAAGTCGAGCAGCGGCGATATCCGGCGACGCAAGAAGAGTTTGCCGGTCGTGCTCGCGGTGAGCGTCGCGACCGATCGAGCCCGTGAGCGCCTGCTCGAGCTCTACGCGCTGCCGGCGGAGCTCGATGACGCACAGGAACGCGAGATTCGGGCGATCCTCGAAGGCTGCGGCGTCGAGGCGCTCTGCCAGCGGGAGGCGGAGCTCCACGCGGAGCGGTCGCTGGCGGCGCTTAGCGAGGCCCAGGCCGGGCGCGCCGAGTCGAATCCCTTCGCGGCCACGCTCGGAGCGCTGGCCGGTTCACTGACGGCTCGCAGCCGCTGAGCGCGAGGACGGCAGATGACTTCACGCAGTGTCCATGATCAACAAGACGAGGCGGTATCCCAATGGATCCGGTAGAGCCCGACGTGGCTGACGGCACGGTCGCAACGAAGCCCAGCACGAATGGCACGGCGAGCGCCAACGGCGACTCCCAGATGAGCCTGAGCACCGCGGCGGCGAGGAACCTCGCCACGACGACGAAGTCCGTGCCCCAGATGCAGGGGATCTCGTCGCGCTGGCTGCTCAAGATCCTCCCGTGGGTCAGCGTCACCGCCGGCACGTTCCGCGTCAACCGGCGCCTCGTCTACGCGGTGGGTGACGGGCGCGTGACGTTCAGCAACACCGGCGCCGATGTCAAGGTGATTCCGGCAGAGCTGGGTGAGCTGCCGATGCTGCGTGGATTCGAGGACCTCGACGTCCTGCGCGCGCTGGCCGACCGCTTCGTGCAGGAGGAATTCGATGCAGGCTCCGTGATCGTCGACGCCGGTCAGCCGATCGAGCGCGTCTACCTGCTCGCGCACGGGAAGGTCGACAGGATCGGCGAGGGCAAGTACGGCGACGAGGCCGTCCTCGGAACGCTCGCCGACGGTGCCTATTTCGGCGAGCAGGTGATGCTCGACGACGAGCTCGTGTGGGACGTGTCGGTGAAGGCGGTCACCCGGTGCATCGTGCTCTCGCTCCCCCGCCAGGCGTTCCGCGAGGCAGTCGCCCGGTCGGCGAGCCTGCGTGAATACATCGAGCGGCGCGTCGCCGGCGGCCACCACGCCCAGAACTCGCAGGGAGAGGCGGCGATCGCCCTGGCGTCCGGGCACGAGGGCGAGCCGGACCTGCCGGGGACGTTCGTCGACTACGAGACCTCGCCGCGGGAGTACGAGCTCAGCGTGGCGCAGACGGTGCTGCGGGTTCACTCACGGGTGGCCGACCTCTTCAACGACCCGATGAACCAGGTCGAGCAGCAGCTCCGCCTGACGATCGAGGCGCTGCGCGAGCGCCAGGAGTTCGAGATGGTCAACAACCGCAGCTTCGGCCTGCTCCACAACGCCGACCTCAGCCAGCGCATCCCGACCCGCGGCGGACCGCCGACGCCAGACGACATGGACGAGCTCCTGACGCTCGTCTGGAAGGAGCCCGACTTCTTCCTTGCTCATCCGAAGACGATCGCGGCGTTCGCGCGCGAGTGCAACCGGTTCGGCATCTACCCGCCGAGCGTCGACGTCGCCGGCAACAAGGTCCCGGCCTGGCGCGGCATCCCGTTCTACCCGTGCAACAAGATCCCGATCACCGATCAGAGCACCAGCTCGATCCTCCTGATGCGCACGGGAGTCGAGAAGCGCGGCGTGATCGGTCTCAACCAGATCAACATCCCAGACGAGTACCAGCCGGGCCTGAACGTGCGGTTCATGGGCATCAACGAGAAGGCGATGATCTCCTACCTGGTCAGCACGTACTACTCGGCCGCCGTCCTGGTCTCCGACGCGCTCGCGATCCTCGAGGACGTCCAGGTCGGCAGGACACATGGCTGATTCGCCGGCGAGCACCCACTCCGACGACACTGGAAGGTGGTCGTGATGGACGCGATCGAAGGCGACCTCGGCGGCGCGACCGCGGCCCCGCCGGCCCCCAGCACGAACGGCAAGCCGCGGCTCAGCCTGAGCACGGCGGCCGCGCGGAACCTGGCGACGACCACCAAGTCCGAGCCGCAGATGCAGGGCATCTCCTCCCGCTGGTTGCTCAAGGTTCTCCCCTGGGTCAACGTCACGGCAGGCGCCTACAGGGTCAACCGACGCCTGAGCTATGCGGTCGGTGACGGGCGGGTCACGTTCACGAACGTCGGCGCCGACGTCCAGGTCGTTCCGCAGGAGCTCGGCGAGCTCCCGCTGCTGCGGAGCTTCGCGGACGTCGACGTCCTCGTCGAGTTGGCCGGACGCTTCGTCCAGCAGGAATTCGCGGCCGGCGAGCTGATCGTCGAGTCCGGAAGGCCAGCGGATCGCGTCTACCTGATCGCCCACGGGAAGGTGAGCAAGGTCGGCGTGGGGAAGTACGGGGACGACGCCGTCCTCGGCACGCTCGCCGACGGCGCGTACTTCGGTGACGAGGCGCTGCTCGAGGAGGATGGTCAGTGGGATGCGTCGATGCGGGCGGTCACTCGCGCCACGGTCCTCTCGCTGCCCCGCGAGGAGTTCCAGGCGATCCTCTCGCGATCGGACGGCCTCCAGGCCCATGTCGCGGGCTTCGTAGCCGGACGGGGGCACGACCAGAACAGCAAGGGCGAGGCGGCGATCGCCCTTGCCTCGGGACACGACGGAGAGCCTCAGCTGCCGGGGACGTTCGTCGACTACGAGATCTCACCGAGGGAATACGAGCTCAGCCTGGCGCAGACGGTGCTTCGCGTCCACTCGCGGGTCGCCGACCTCTTCAACGACCCGATGAACCAGGTCGAGCAGCAGCTTCGCCTGACGATCCAGGCGTTGCGCGAGCGCCAGGAGTTCGAGATGATCAACAACCGCAGCTTCGGTCTGCTCCACAACGCCGACCTCAAGCAGCGTATCCCGACGCAGAGCGGACCGCCGACGCCCGACGATCTCGACGAGCTGATCAGCCGGCGGCGGAAGGTGCGCTTCCTGTTCGCGCACCCGCGGGCGATCGCGGCCTTCCGGAGGGAATGCAGCCGCCAGGGCCTCTATCCGCCGGAGGTCGACCTCGGTGGCCAGCAGGTCGGCTCGTGGCGGGGGATCCCGATGCTCCCGTGCAACAAGATCCCGATCACCGAGGCGAACACCACCTCGATCCTGGCGATGCGGGTCGGCGAGGACGATCAGGGCGTGATCGGCCTGCACCAGATCAACATCCCCGACGAGTACGAGCCGGGCCTGAACGTCCGGTTCATGGGTATCAACGAGAAGGCGATGATCTCCTATCTCGTGAGCACCTACTACTCGGCTGCGATTCTCGTCCCCGACGCGCTCGGCGTGCTCGAGGACGTGGAGCTCGGCCACCGATGAGCAGCGCTCGTGCGGACCCGTCGGCCGACATCCAGGTCGTGAGCATCGCGCCCGACGGGTCGCACGGGCCGTCGGTCGGACGGCTCCTCGCCCACCGGCCGCCGGGAATCCTCCACCTGGCCGTCTCGGTCGCACTGGTCGACCCCGACGGCCGATGGCTCCTCCAGCGGCGGGCTGTCACGAAGGCAGCGTTTCCGGGTCAGTGGGCCAACTCGTGCTGCACGCATCCGGAGCCCGGCGAAGAGCCGGCGTCGGCGGCGATCCGCCGGGTCAGGGAAGAGCTCGGCCTGGAGGTGTCCGGGCTCACACCTGCCGGAACCTTCACCTACCGGGCGCCGGACCCGGCGTCGGGTCTGGTCGAATACGAGCTCGACCATGTCTTCGTCGCCCTGACCGACACGTCATCGGCGGTGCCCGACCCTGGCGAGGTCGGAGCCCTTGCCCGGCTGCCGATCGACGAGGCGCTCGAACTGGTGAGCTCGGACGACGGAGCGCCGTGGGCGGCGCAGGTGCTCGAGCGCGCGTCGCGGCGGCGCCCCGGATAGGGAAGTCGTACGTGGCTCGAAGGGCCGTCGGCCGCGGGCCAGGACAACGTCAGGCCGGCGCGGAGGGCGTCAGCCCGGCCCGGGGGCGTCAGGCCGGCTCGGAGATCACGAGTCGCAGTGCTCCGTCGAACGATTCGGCCTGACGGAGATGGCCGTGCGCGGCGTCCCAGGCGCCGGACTCGAGATCCGCACGAAGGCGGTCGACGGCGGCCTGCTCGCGCTGCGGCCCGAGCAGCGACCAGGTGGATTGCGACGCGCGTACGGCCGGATCGAGGAACGCCTCGGGCCGATTCCAGAACGCCTCGACGAACCCGTCGGTGCAGTCCGCGGGAGTGTGGACGTGCTCGACGAACGTGCGTCCGCCGAGTCCCGCGGCAACCGCCTCGATCGTCGGCAGTCGAGGTCGCTCGATGCGGATCCCGTCGGCGAGGAAGTCCTTGATCCAGTCCGGGTGTGCGTCGAGGTCGAAGGTGAACACGACCACCCTGCCGCGCGCGACCCGGCGCAACTCGGCGAGACCCGCGGCGGGCGGATCCCAGTGATGGATCGTGGCGCAGGCCATTGCCGCGTCGACCGCGTCGTCGTCGAACGGAAGTGCCTCCGCCCGAGCGTCGATCACCGGCGCGGCTCCGATCGGGCGCTGGGCGCGCATCCGCGCGCTCGGCTCGACGGCGAGCACCCAACGGTCGGTCGGCTCATAGGACCCCGCGCCCGCGCCGACGTTGACCACGGTCTTGGCGTCGCCCAGGGCGGCCTGGATCTGCGCCGCGATCCGCGGATCGGCGCGACGATGGCGCGCATAGGTGCGCCCGTGTCGCTCATAGTCAACCCGCGGCCGCTCCATCGCCGAACCCTAGCCGCGGTCGGTGATCACCCGGCTGCGGCCGGGCGGGGCTAGACGCGGTCGGCGACGATCATCAGGTACTGGAAGCTGCCCTCGCGATAGCCCGTCAGAAAAGGGTCCTCGATCCCGGTCGCCGGCGAGGATTCCGTGCGCAGCTCCCAATAGGGGATCGTCGCCGCCGTGAGGTCGGTGACCGCGATCGGCACGAGACCGTTCGCCGCGAGCGCCTTGAAGTAATCGCTCCGGGGGTGGATGTTGCACGTGTAGTGCTCGTCGATCGTGGCCACGGCCTTGGAGCGGCCCGTCACATCGTTGGAGCAACCCGTGATGCAGACGTAGCGGCCGCCGAACTGCAGCAGACGAGAGAACTCGGCGTACAGCTCGAAGAGGTCGACGTACATCGTCGTCTCGTTCGTCCAGATGCTGCGGCGCGACCCGGTCTCGAGGCGGGTGTCGAGCATGTTGCGGAAGTGGAACCTCACCCGGTCGGCGACGCCACGCTGGGCGGCCTGGTCGTTTGCGAAGTCGACCTGGTACTCCGAGATCGTCACGCCGTCGATGCTGCATCCGAACCGCTGGTTGGCCATGAAGCTCGTCGCGCCGCGGCCCGAGCCGGCGTCCAGCAGCAGATCGTCGGGCGCGACATCACCGAGGTGATCCAGCAAAAGGTTGGCCTGCGCGGTCTCCAAACGATGCAACTCGGCAAGGATGCGGTCGTCGCGCGTGTCGTCCGGACCCTCGAGCGCGGCGAAGTCGACGGCGCCGATGCCGTAGTGATGGTGATAGAGCCCGTCGATCTCGCCAAGCAGCCAGTTGACGTCGTCCTGCTTGCTGGCCCCCCTGCTTCCGGTCGGCGCGGTCTCGTTCCAGTAGGTCGCGACAGACCTCTGGTAATCGTTGAGCAGGACGCTGGTGCTGGGCTGGGTTGTGCTCATGCTTCTAACTCCTCCTGTGGGGCGGCAGGGAATCCCGGGCTCGAGCGGCGCGGCGGCGTTGGGTCACTCTCGATCGGCGGCTTTGTACCGGCCGCTGGTGGCGTGCCATTCCCGGCTGCCGCCCATCCAGGCCCAGGTGTCGACGAAGAAGCGTTGGAGCATCGGCGAACCAGTGATGCTGAGCGCCAGGGCCTCGGCGACGAAGCTCCGCATCAGCTCGTTGTGGATCTCCACGGTCCGCGTGATCGCGGCCTCGTGCGAGCACTTCTCCTCGAGGGCGATGACCCGAGGCAGGTTGAAGTCCGTGTCCGACTCGAACGCCGCCGAATGGAGATCGTTCAGCAGCACGTTGGCGAAACCAGCCGTCGTGAACGCGCGACGAACCCGCGGATCGTAGAACTCGTTCGGGGGCAGCTCGTAGCCGGCGATCGAATCGATCAGGATCATCGGTGGCAGGTAGCTGTTGAGCTGGCGCTGCACGAGGTACTCCCAGACCGTCGGTGTGCGCCCGTTCCTGTGCCAGTCGGCCTCCTGGGTCCAGGCGAGGAACAGTGTCGCCATCTGATGCTGGAAGCGCCCGAGCTGCGTCGCGGACATGTACCGGCCCATGTGCGCCATCGAGGTCCGAAAGGCTCGCGCGATCGCCTCCTCCCGCTCGTACTCCTCCAGTTGGGCCTCGTAGCGGACCGGCAGGTGCCGCGGGTCGACGACCGCGGTGAGCAGGGCCAACCGCGAGCCGACCACGCTGGGGTCGGCACCCAGGGCCACCTCGTCGACGTAGTAGTCATCCGTCGCCCACTCGGCCACGACGCACTTGGCTGCTGCCAGGAGCACGTCGGCGTCGTCGGAGGCCGGGTGGGTGAGCATGATCAGTCGCCCGAAGTTGTACGAGCGCAGCTTGTCGAGTCGCCCGGCGTAGATGCCGACCTCCTCGGCCCAGGCGACCAGCCCTTCGTTTACGAGCTCGCCGAGCACCTCGTCGTCGCGTACCGGGCCCGGGCAGAACAGCGCCGGCACCGAGGCTTCCGATCCGACCCGGTCGCTCTCGGGCGTGTCCTGATCGGTGGGGAGCCACCACGCAGAAGTGCCGACACCGCTCGGGCGGCCGGTGAATCGCGGACTGACACGGCCGGCGACATGCGGCGCGGCGCCGGCGGCCACCGTCTCCGTCTGCGCGACGACGCGGGCCGCGGAGGTGCCCAAGCCGATCGGACCCGTCAACAGCGACTCGGTCGTCTCCGCGGGAGACTCCAGCTGATCGGCGGGCACCGACTGTCGGTCATCGCCCGGCACTGGAAGCCGGCTCGGATCAGGCCGCTGCGGGTCAGACAGGACAGCCGCCACGAGGTCGGCCAAGCTGAGGGTCGCGCGCGCCGCTGGCACGACTGCTCCCTCTCCTTCAGCGGCCGCCGATGCGTGAGAAATCACGACCTGTCGGCCCAGCTCTTCAAGCTGAGTCACCGGCGTCCCTTTCTATCGGCCGATCCACGCACATTGACGCGGCGGATCGGATGGCACTGTACCACGACGAATGCCGGACATGTCATCAGGGCGTGAGCGCAGCGAAGGGGATCTTCGTGCGAAACTCAGCACGGCACTTTTGAAATTCGCTGCTGGCGCGCAGGCCGCCCCCCGCCGGGCGACGTGACGACTTGGCGCGATCGCTTCTTGGTACTCGAGGCCCGAGGCCCGCGGCCCGCGGCCCGCGCCACCGGGTCTGGAGTGGCGTCCTGCGAGCTCGCAACTCACCAGGCGACCGGCAGCTCGCGGGTGCCGCAGGCGCCCTGCGTCAGGAACGGCTGCAGCTGGCGTGGCGGTGTCGCCAGATGGAGACCGGGCAGGCGCTCGAGGAGGATCAGGAGGGCCGCACGTATCTCGATCCGCGCGAGATGCGCGCCGAGGCAGTAGTGGATCCCTCGCCCGAACGTCAGGTGCGGGGGGACCTCGCGATCGAGCTCGAGCTCCGCCGGCCTGGCAAACGTCCCGCCGTCGCGGTTGGCCGCCGGAAGTGAAGCCGTGAGCGTCGTCCCAGCCGGAATGCTCGCGCCGCCGAGCTCGAGGTCGTGGACGGCGACGCGGGACATGCTGTGGTTGACCGCGGGACACAGCCGCAGGAGTTCCTCCACGACCGGCTCGACGAGCTCCGGGCGGCGACGCACGACGACGAGGAGCTCGGGACGCTCGAGCAGATAGAGCGCGCAGTTGGCGATCTGCGTGGCGGCGAGGAAGTGGCCGTCGAACAGCATCGACGCGGCGATCCCGTGGAGTTCCTCGTCGTTGATTTCGTGGTCGTGGTCACAGGCTCCGATCAACCGGTCGTACAGTCCGGCGCCGGGGGCGCGGCGGAGCTCGGTGAGCACCTCGCAGACGCCACGGTGCAGCTCGACCTCCGCCGCACCGGCGGCCTCGGACGAACCCGGCTGGCCGGAGCGGGCCACCGACCATCTCCGCAGGCGCTCGCGGTGAGGTTCGGGGATGCCGAGGAGCTCGCTCTGAGCTGCGAAGGTGAGCGGCGCGGAGAACCGGGCGATCAGATCGGCCGGCGGACCTGCGGCCTCCAGCCGATCGATCAGAGCACCGGCGATCGCCTCGATCCGGGGGCGCAGCCGCTCGACGTTGCGGGCGCCGTATGACCGGCTCAGCAGCTTGCGGATCCGCGTGTGTCGCGGCGGATCCATCTCCGTGATCGAAAGGTCCAGGGCGGGGCCGCGGACGCCGCGTTCGGCCGACGCGATCGCCCGGCTGAACCCAGCGCCGGTCAACAGCTCACGGGCCTCGTGATAGGTGACGACGAGCTGCGTGCGGGTGCCATCGTCGAGCACGACATGGTGGCAGGGCGGACCGGCTGCGCTCGGTCGACTCGACGCAGTCACATGTTCCTCGCGCACGCGAAGCGCACCCTACCCGACTGCTGCCGTGTCTTCGATCAGGCTCGTGTGCCGCCGGTCGGGCTCGGGGCGGACCTGGCGACGGGCGCGCGTCATGGCGCGTGGCAGTACCACGACGGAGGATCTGTCGTCAGCCGCTGGGCGAGGTCGAGTGCCTGGTCGAGGCGGAGCTTGCGCATGTCCCAGCTGCCGGCCGCCGCGAAGCTTCCATCCGGGCGGTGGGCATACCCCGAGCTCCAGACGCCGGTAAGGACGGGCCCGTCGGACCTGGTGTCGACGAGCCGCCACTGCACCAGACCGGCGTGGCTGGTCTGCGTCGTCGCGCCGGGCGCGCGTGTCGGCGCCTCGCACCACACGCCGCGGAAGATCCCCGACGGGGTGACCGTGCCGGTGATCGTCCCCTGGAGGGCCCGATAGTTGCCGATCAGCTCATTGCCCCGGCGGGCGAGGAGCACGGTCCCGTAGTCATCCGAGGTCCAGACACCGACCATCGATTGGAGGGTGACCGGGACCGGACGGTCCCCGGGCTGCGGCGCACGCGGCAGGGTGTGGGTGAGGGAGGCCAGCGGGCCGGTGTGCAGGGGCAGACTGCTGACGGCGACATCGCCCGAGAAGGGATAGTCGAGGACGATCGTGAGGACATAGCTCGAGGAGACGACGAGGGCGAGCGTGCCCATGAAGGCGGTCTGCGACCGGGGTCCCAGGCGGGGTCGGTACTCGACGACAAGGAGCAGGAGCACGCCGATCGGGAGCATCAGGAGCAGCACGCCCGGCAGCTGCGCCGAGCTCAGCGTCAACCGCTCGCGCCTCGCGGCGGCCAGCTCGTCGAGGTGCGTGAGCGCCTGCTGGTAGAACTGGGTCTGGGTCGCGTCGACCGGGGTGTAGGACCGATAGATCGCGTAGAGCGTCTCGATCGCACCGGCCGCCTCGGGACTCGCCGCCCCGGTGCGCATCGTCTGCCACTCGGAGCTGATCGTCGCCTCGACATAGGCGCCGAGACCCCGCCGGAGCTCGGTCTGCGTGGCGGGGGGGAAGGCGAGGTTGTCGCGCAGCATCGCCGACAGTGCGCTGGCCTCCCGCTGGACGGTGCTCTCCGCCTGATTGAACGTGTCGAGGACCGATGCCACGACGAAGGCGAGCAGGAGCGCGAAGAGCAGCTCGTAGACCACCCGCAGGCCGTCCATCATGTCCTCGAACTGCCGCTCGGCGATGTCGGGGATCAGGGTTCGGATCCCGATCGCCAGGCCCACGGCCAACACGACGGTGCCGACCACGAACACCAGCACGATCTCGCCGGTCGAGAGGGAGTTCACGAGCGACCGGGTCACGGCCGCCATCCTGACATGTGCCGCAGCGTTCATACGCGGCGTTGCGGGTGCCGTGCTTCCCGCGCGGCATCCGACGAGCGCATGTCCTGATGTCTACAATCTCGTGCCTCGACCTGCGATGGTGGCGTCCGGCCGACGTTCTGGGCCGGACTGCTGCGCGAGGACATAGATTGTCACCAAGCCACGGGAGCGCGGCGCGCACAGGGTAGCTCCTATCCGGCGGGGTCTCTCGGCGGCGATCGGCCTTGGGGTGTGCTGTGCCGTGCTCTGCGGTGGCGCCGGCGCCGGCCTGTCGGATCGCGCATACGCCGCGGTGCCCAGCCCGCCGATCACGACCCAGGTGACGGCGGCGTCGATCACGTTGGGCTCGCCGGTCGGGGCCACTGCGACGCTCGCTGCGCCGGGCACGGGCGCTCCCGCGCCGACGGGGTCTGTCACTTTCAACTTCTACCCGCCCGGCGACTCGACGTGCGTCGCGAAGCCGCTCTTGACGTCGATCGACCAGTTGGACAGCACCGGCACGAGTGCGATGTCGATCGCCTTCAGGCCGAGCGCCCCGGGGACCTACCGGGTCACGGCCACCTACAACGGTGATGCCGCCTACCAGGTCGGCCGGTCTCCGTGCGGCGATCCACGCGCGTCGGTGGCTGTCGAGAAGGCGAGCGTGTCGATCAGCGCGACGGCGTCGGCTCCGGCGGTGGCCCTCGGCCTTGGCTTCGGCGCGATGGCGACGCTCGGCCCACGCCCGCCCGGCGAGCCCGCGCCGACCGGTCCGGTGACCTTCGACGTCTACGGACCCGACGACACGACGTGCTCCGGGCCGGTGGTGTCGACGTCGACGGCCAACATCGACACGGCAGGGACGACGGCGGCCTCGGGCGACTTCAGGCCGGCGTCGGTGGGGAGCTATCGAACGGTCGCGAGCTATCCGGGCGACGGCGACTATGCCGGAGCGTCGTCGGCGTGTGGCGACCCGGCGGACGTCGCGGATGTCAGGAAGCTGGCGCTCGGGATCGCGGCGTCGCTGCGCCCGACGCGGGTCGCCTTCGGAGGCGCCTTCGTGGACACGGCCGTGCTCGGGAGCGCGCCGGCGGGTCTTCCGACGCCGACTGGATCGGTCAGGTTCGACGTCTACGGGTCGTCTGATGCGAAGTGCACCGCGGCGCCCGTCGCGAGCTCGACCGGGCCCCTCGACGCAGCCGGCCTGACGGCCACTTCCGGCTCCTTGACGCAGATCGCCCCGGGGACCCACCAGGTGGTTGTGACCTACTCGGGCGATCGGCTCTACGGCGTGTCGAGCACGCAGTGCGGCACTTTGGCCCAGGTCGCGCAGGTCACGGCTCTGGCGGCATCGAGCGTGGGTCCGCCGAGGACGACCCCGGCCAAGCCCGCGCCGACGGCGACCGGCGGGACGCCGCAGCCGGGCGCCTCGAAGCCAGGAGCGACGCCCGCGGTGGGCCAAGCAGGTGCGGGGGCCAAACCGGGTGCGCCGGCGGTAGCCCAACCAGCCGCGCCGCCGACCGCTCGGACGCCGGCGCGATCGCCGACCACGCAGCGGCCACTCGGGGCGTCGGCAGCGCCGAAGACGACTCCGAAGACGAGCTCGTCGACCACACCGACATCGAATCGCTACGACCCGCGATCTGACCCGAAGCGGGTCGTCGGGCTGGAGGTCGCGCTGTTCACCCTGCTGGCGCTCGCCGGCGGCCGGGGACTGGCTCTCGCCGGGCTGGGAACCGGCGCCCAGGACCCCGCGCCTCCCGGGGAGGGTGCCGGCGGCGCCGGCGGACACGGCGCCGGCGGGGATGGGGGCGGCGATGGTGGTGGTGGTGGTGGTGGTGGTGGAGCGAGCTTCGATGTCGACTACGAGGGGCTCGAGATCGTCGGCCTGGGCGTGGCCGCCGGCGCGGCCGGCGGCGATCGGTCCGGCACGTGGCGATGGCCGGGCACTGCGGCCATCGACGCCGCGGGCGTCCGCCTCCCGGCGGGCCTCGTCCGCCGGTCTCCGCTGCTCGCGCGGATCGTCGCCGACGGCGCGTACCTGCGGTCGATCCTCGGGTCGGTGGCGATCATCGGACCGGCTCTGGGAGTCGTCCTCGGCCTGGTCGCGATCGATCAGGCGGGGGGACGAGCACTTCCTCCGAGCACGGCGCTCACGATCGGGATCGCCGCTCTCGGCGTGATCGACGCAGCAGCCGGCCTGGCCGCGGTCCTGACGTTCGTGATCGGAGTCGTCGTCTCGGGCGGCCTCGACTCGAACGCCGCGCTGCGGACGATGCTCGGGCTCGGGGCCCTCTGGTTCGCGATACCGGTGATCGCCGGCGCGGCACGTCCCCTGCGGCGGGAGCCGCCGAGGAGCCGGAGGGAGCTCGTCGAGCGGGCCGGAGACTTCGTGATCGCGTCCCTGATCGGGGCATGGGCCGTCCAGAAGCTCGTCATCGCACTCCCCGGCCTGTCGGGCTACAAGCTGGCGATCGGTTCACAGGCCAACGAGGTCGCGGTCTGGCTCCTCGCAGGGCTGGTCGTCCGCATGTTCGGCGAACAGCTCGCGGCCCACTTCTACCCGAGACGGCTCGCAGCCGTTCAGCCGCGCGAACTGCGCGAGCCGGGCGAGCTCCAACAGCTCTGGGCAGCCGTGCTGCGCACGGGGATCTTCCTCTTCATCGCCGTCGTCGTCGTCGGTTCGACCTGGCAGCTGTGGGTCGCCGGCGTCCTCTTCCTGGTCCCCCAGATGATGGCCGTCTTCGAGGGACGCTTCCGGAAGTCGCCGGCGCTCGGGAGGCTGCTCCCCGAGGGGCTCGTCGAGGTCCTGATCATGCTCTTCCTGCTCACCGGGCTCGGTGCGCTCCTGCTGAGCACACACGCCAAGACCCTGATCGCCGACTCCTTCGTCCTGCTCGCCGTCCCGGGGGCGCTCCTCTCGATCCTCCACCTGTTCGGCGGGGACGCCGACGAAGCCGCGGACGGCGCAGAGGAGGCGGCGACGGGATCCACGGACCGGAGGTGGTGGGTCGTCCAGATCGCGGGCGCGGCGCTCCTCGGCGCCGGCGTGCTCCAGGTTCTCGGGCTCCTCTTCTGAGCCCAGGGGAGGACGCCGAGCCTCAGCCGCCGCCGCCACGCCCGTCGACGGCCAGGGCTGGTCCCAGCGGACCGAGCTCGTCATCGAGCCCCGCGTGGCGCGCGTGCGCCTCGGTTCGCAGCCGCAGGCCCGACGGCAGCTTGGTCGCGAGCTCGGCGATCCGGTGCTGGAGCGGACGGTCCATCCGGGCGAAGATCCCCAACCCCGTCGCGAGGAGGTCTCCGTCGAGGATCGCGCCGATGAACTCCTCCAGGACGCCGTCGAGGTCGAGGTCGAGGGCCTGGCCGACGACGAGGTCCACGACCTCGTCCGGGGCGGTCTCGCCGAGCGCGACGATCTCCGCCCAGACGATCACCCGCGCGTGCGAGGGGAGCATCGCCACGAGCGGGAGGACCTCGACGTGGCTGACGATCGCGACGTGGACCATCGCGCGGAGGACATCGGGATCGTGGAGGGTGGGAAGGCTCGTGAAGCGAGTGAGCCCGGTCCGGCTCATCTCGTTGGTGACGGGAAGGACGACGTCCCAGAGCCCGTCGCGCTGAGCGGTCTCGACCATGCCTCCGAGTACCGTGTCGTCCTCCTCGGCGGCGAGGTCGGCCAATCGGCCGGCCCGGGTCGGGCTGACCCGGTCGAGCAGGTCGAGCGCCTGGGGCCAGAGATCGGCCTCGGTCGCCGCGCGGATCGCCCCACGGATGCGCGTCTCCTCGAGCAGGCCGACGACGTGGTCGAGATGCTCGTCGACCTCGACGAAGTAGGAGATCCGCAGGAGCGAGGCGTCGTCGATCACCCGGAACGCCGCCCTGATCGACTCGTCCGGGAGGTAGCCGACGAAGCGGCCCATCGCGACCCACTCCTGGTCGCGCGTCAGCTCAGCCGCGACCTCGGCGATCAGGTAGGGAGGGATCGCGGCGACGATGTCCTGCGCTCGGCGCGGGTCGAGGTTGATCGCCAGGGCGGCGACGAACTTCCGCGGCAGGCGCTCGGCGAGGTCGACGGCGCGCTTGACCTCGAGCAGGGCCGTGATCCGCGCGCAGAGCAGCGGCCCGAACGCGTGCTCGGCGATCATCGCCGTCATCCCGGCCGGCGGGAGCTTGCTGGCGAGCGCGATCAGTCGGAAGCGGCGACCGTCGACATCGAAGAGCACGTCGCTCGCCCGCTCGCGGACCTCGCGGATCTCCTCCGGGCGCAGACGCTCCATGTAGGCGAGCCGCTCGGTCGAGCACCCGAGTAGGCGGGCGAGCTTGAGCACCTCGGCGTGTCCGGCAAGGCTCATCCCGATCAGCCCCGCAGGATGATCCGTACTGCCCCACGGAGCCCCGGTGGCAGCCGCCGGAGCGCCTCGGCGATTGCCGCCTCAGTCGCCTCAGCCTGCTGCCCGCGAGCCTCGGACATCGCACTCGCGAGGTCACCGCGCTCGTCGTCGGCGAGCGTCCCAAGGCAGCCGGGAAGCGGCTCGCCGAGCTGTTCGCGAAGCTTCTCGGTGGCGTCCATCGCCTCATTCTAGGTCGGGTCGCACTCCTCGCCGCCCGGTCAGCGGCTCCCGCGGGCTGCTCGCCGGCGCGGCGGCGTGTGTAGCGTTCGGCGTCTGATGGCTCCCGCACCGCGCGACCCCGGGATCTCGGACGCGGGGAAATGGAACGAGCGGTACGCCCGGGAC
Source organism: Solirubrobacteraceae bacterium (assembly GCA_034664295.1). Lineage (GTDB taxonomy): Bacteria > Actinomycetota > Thermoleophilia > Solirubrobacterales > Solirubrobacteraceae > Palsa-513. The sequence continues at coordinate 94,189 of JAXDHV010000062.1, forward strand.
TCGATGACTCCGTTTCCCGCGCAGCCTGCCGAATGGCTGGTCGAGCACCGGTCGCTCCTCGAGGCGCTGCCGGCCGGTGGCCCGGCGCTCGACGTCGCGTGCGGCGACGGACGCAACGCCCGCTATCTCGCGGAACTCGGCTTCGATGTCGACGCCGTCGACATCTCCGACGTCCTCGTCGAGCGTCTCGCCGAGGCGGCGGGCCGCCTGAGCCTGAGCGTCAGCCCACGGGTTGTCGACCTCGAGAGCGCGATGACATTCCCGGCTCACGAGTACGCCGTGATCGTCAACTTCAACTTTCTCCAACGCAGCCTCTTCGGCGGCTTGGCGAGAGCGCTGCGCCCGGGAGGGCTCCTCGTCTTCGAGACGTTCGCGAGGCCGCACGTCGACGAGCTCGCCAACGACTTCCGTGCCGAGTTCATGCTCGATGAGAACGAGCTGCTCGGGGCGTTCGCCGGGCTCCACGTCTGCCACTACTTCGAGGGCGTCGCCGAGCGCTCCGGCAAGCCGCGCGGCGTCGCCGGCCTGGTGGCGCGGCAGCGCGGGTTCTCTCCGGGCCGCGAGATCCACGACCCGGAGAGCCCGCACACGCCGGCATAGCCGCCGAGGGGGGTGCGGCACCGGCAAGTCAGGGCGCAGCGCCCAGGGAACCGCCGGCCGGCGAGCGGTCACATCGCGGGTAGGGGAGCCCCCTGGCGGATCAGGCGGAACGAGCTGACATGCCGCGCCGGGTGAAACGAGCGGACGGCCCTGCGGCGACGGGAGCGCCTGAGCGGTGGCGTCAGGACGGGCATCGCGATTCGAGCAAAGATCGCCGCGGCGAGCTCGGTGTCATCGATTGTGTAGCGCGACTCGCGGACGAGTCGGCAGAGGGCTTCGTTCTGCATCGTTTTCGCCTTTCATTCGGCTCCTCACGACGATCATCGGCAGGTCGGCTCAAGGACATTCGACCACTCGACGCGAGTATGAGCCGGCTTGACGCACGCGACCCTCGATCCACGGTTTGCCAAAACCCCATAATCCGGATAGCCTTTCGGTACAACCGGTCGAAAGAGAGAGGTCACATCTTGTCCGTCACCGACGAGCTGCTCAGCAACGCCGAGGCCTACGCCGCGAGCTTCACCAAGGGCGACCTGCCGATGCCCCCCGGCCGGAAGATCGCGATCGTCGCATGCATGGACGCCCGCCTGAACCCCTACGGCCTGCTCGGACTCAACGAGGGCGACGCCCACGTGATCCGCAACGCCGGCGGAGTGATCACCGACGACGAGATCCGCTCGCTGGCGATCTCCCAGCGTCTGCTGGGAACCGAGGAGATCATCCTCATCCACCACACCGACTGCGGGATGCTGACCTTCACCGACGACGAGTTCAAGCGCTCGATCCAGGACGAGCTCGGCATCAAGCCCGAGTGGGCGGCCGAGGCCTTCCCGGATGTCGACGAGGACGTCCGCCAGTCGCTCGCCCGGGTCAACGCGAGCCCGTTCATCCCGAACAAGAGCTCGGTCCGGGGTTTCGTCTACGACGTCCACACCGGCGAGCTCAACGAGATCTCCTGACCCACGCCGCCCGCCGGCCGCGCGCTCAGCGTCGCGGTCGGCGCAGCGTCGCGTTCGGCTCAGCGTCGGGTTCGGCGCAGCGTCGCGTTCGGCTCAGCCTCGCGGCCGATGCGCCCCCAGCTCGGTGATCGCCGCCCGCGCCCTGACCATCAGCTCGTCGGCGCTCTCCCCCGGCAAGGCGCTCAGTGGCCGCCCGAAGCGGACGGTCGCCCGCCCCCGCTGGGTCAGGCCCCGGCTGGCCGGCATGATCAGCGCCGTCCCGGACACGTGCACCGGCAGGAGGGGGGCACCGGTCGCCAGGCAGAGCCGGGCCACGCCGGCCCGGAAGCCCTCGATCTGCCCGGCCGTGGAGCGGGTCGCCTGGGGATAGAGGAGGACGTTGTGGCCGGCGCGGAGGAGCTCGGCGGCGTCAGCGAGGCCCCGGAGGTCTGACCCCCGGCCGAACGGGAAGGTGTTGATCCACAGGCCGCTGCTGATCGCGTAGACCCGGCGGCGGTAGAAGCGATCGGACGCCGCGCCGACGACCGTCCGCTTGCGCCAGGATCTCGGGAGGCCGGCGAGAATCAGGGGAGTGTCGATGTCGCTCGAGTGGTTCGGGGCGATCACGGCCGGCTGGGGCACGTGCATCAGATCCTCGGCGCCGAAGACCTCCGGTCGGGCGATCATCCGGGCAACCGGGAAGAGGAGGGCCTGCTGGAGGCCCTCACGGACGAGCGACGCGGCCGGGCTGCGGAGCCATTCCTGGTCTGCGACCTCGTCCCCGCCGCGCCAGGGATCGAAGCCCGAGCGGATCGTCGGCCAGTGGGACGGCGGTCGGGGCTCCCGGCCGCCGCCGCCACCACCCCCGCCATCCCGGACACCCCCGCCGGCCCCGGCCAGCCGCTCGAGCGTCCGGCCGCCGGTCGCGAACCTCACCTCAGGTGACCTCGGCGTAGAACAGCGGCGGGCAGTGGAAATGGGTCAGCGAGAAGTCACGGCCGACGACCTGCTCGGCCATCTCGAGGGCGTCGCGCATCGTGTCCGCCCGGCGGAAGCCCATCCGGTGGCAGGCCTCGGGATCGCCGCCGACGAAGATCACCTGGCCGACGTGCGAGAGGCCGTGGGCGCCCCAGTACCACATGTAGAGCGGGTGGACCCCGTGGTAGGCGAACGACGTCCGGTAGAGGTGGCGGTACCACTCGTCCTCGGCGAACGACTTCTCGAAGCGCCGCTCGATCTCCGCGGGATCGGTCGTCTGCGTGAGGACCTCCTCGTAGAAGTCGATGTACGACGGGTGATGGACCGGGTGGAACTCGCGCTCGACCGGGTGGGTGAAGATCATCACGCCGCCCTCGCGGACGAGCGGCTTGCCCTTGTAGAGGTTGAAGAAGTACCCGAGTGCGAGGCACATCACGAGGACGGGGTTCATGATCGAGTTGACGTTGTACGGACAGATGCTCGGCAGCCCGGCGGTCACGACGTCGGCCTGCCCGACCACCCGGACGGCCTGCTGGTCGGCGCAGCGTTCGAGCGTCACTGCGTGGACCTCGTCAACGGCACCGGCGGTGACGCCAGTCAGCGCGTAGGGCGCCTCCATCCTCGTGTGGAGCGCTCGTCTGGCCTTCGCCGGCATCCGGTCGAGCGCCCGCTTGGTCGCGGCGAAGGTCGCCTGCTGGCGGCCTGTCCACCGCTGCTCGGGCCGACCGAGGAAGCCGAGCGGGCTCGCGTACATGTCGTTGTTGAGCGTCGTCTCGATCCGGAAGGTCGGGACCGCCGCCTCGACGACAGCGCCCTGGCGAGCCGCCGAGTGGCTGAGCGCGCTGTTGGCGGGGTCCATGAACGACCTGGAGTGCCGGAGGGTGTGGACGTTGTGATGGACCCGAACCGACTTGTAGGTCCCGAGGCCGACGGCGATCGACTTGTGTCCGCCGTCCATCGTGACGAGGTTGATGTTCACGTAGACCAGCAGGTCGGACTCGGCCGCCCGGCGGTTGAGCTCGACCACCTCGCCGTCGTCGGTTTCCCCGAGCGCGACGATTCCCAACGGGTCCTCGGCGTCGTGGTTGTAGAGCCGATCGGGATGGAACGCATCGAAGACGTGGGATCCGACCGCCCGCCGGAGCTCGGCCGCGGTCATCCGCCGGTGGAGGGCGAGCGCGGCGATCAGGTGGATGTCGTCGACCCCGGCCCGGTAGGCCCGCTCCAGGACCTGCTCGATGACCTGCTGGCGAACGTCGGGCAGGCGCATCTGCGGGAGGGGGAGCGAGATGTCGTCGAAGGCGATCGTCAGGCGCATCCCAGGACGAAGCAGCGAGTCGAGGGGATCCATCCCGAGCGGGTGGTCGAGCGCCTGGGCGATCGCGGCCTGGGGATCGGCCAGGCCCTTGAGCGGCGGCGGCGGGTAGATCACCCGCGAGCCGATCGGGAGCCGCTCGAGCCGGAAGGACTCGCCCGAGTGGAAGAGCGTCGGCGGCGAGCGGTCGGTCACCTCGACGACGCAGGCCTCGCGCTCGCTTCCCGGGTCAGGCCGCGAGCTCCGCGGCCGCTCGACCATCGGCGCGGAGATCGGACGGCGGCGGCCGACGATGCTCATCTGAGGTCGGTGAGGTCGAAGACGGTCTTGACATGTCCGGCGCGGGTCGCCGTCCGCGACGACTCCAGGGCGCGGCGGTACTCGTGGAGCGGCCAGCCCTGGGCGACCAGCCGGCCGAGCTCGAGGCGCCCGGCGAGCTCGAGGGCGGCCGGGAACTCATCGGTGTACCCGTAGGCCCCGCGGATGTCGATCTCCCGCTGCCAGGCCATCGACAGGTCGACGTCGATCTGGCCGGGCATCCCGACCAGGATGACGATCCCGCGGGGACGGGTCGCCGTGACCGCCGACTCGAGCGACTGGCCGCTGGCGACGCAGTCGAAGACGGCGTCGAACCCGCCGAGCAGGAGTTCCCGCCCACCGTGTCCGACGAGCCGCCGGGCGCCGGTCAGGCGCCCGCCGCGGAGGTGGAGCTCGTCCGGGGCGTAGACCTCGTCGGCGCCCATCCGCCGGGCCTCCTGCTCCTGACCGCGGTGCTTGGCGACGGCGACGATCGTCGTCCGGGGGTGACGCTCGCGGAGCGCGACGATGCTCAGCAGGCCGATCGCTCCGACGCCGATCACGGCGACCGTCTCGTCGCCTTCGAGCTCGGCCCGGCCGATCGCGTGCATCGAGCAGGCGAGCGGCTCGGTCAGGACGGCATCCTCGTCGCGAATCCCTTCCGCAACGAGGTGGAGTTGAGAGCGGTGGGCGACCAGGGACTCGCTCCAACCGCCACCCGTCTGCCGGCAGAAGCCGATCTGAAGACCGGCGGAGACGTCCCCGGCGATCACCTCGCGACAGAGGGCGTGGCGGCCGGAGTCGCACTCGACGCACTGCGGATCGACTCCCCGCGCCTCGCAGCCGAGGGCCGGCTCGACGACGACCCGCTGACCGCGCCAGTCGCCCCCCAGCACCTGACCGACGACCTCGTGTCCGGGGACGAAGGGGGTCGAGGTCAGCGACGAGAGGTAGAGCGACGCTCGGCCGTCGAGCAGGGCGTGATCCGATCCGCAGATCCCCGTCAGCCGGGGAGCGACGCCGACCCATTCGGGCCCGATCAGGCGCGGAGGATCGACCTCGCCGTAGTGGAGGCTGCCGAGCCCCGCACGCCGGGAGATCCGCGCGGCACCGTAGGCCACCGGGGTCGGACGGAACTCGAGCGCCAGCATCAGGCGCCGACCTCGAGCCGGGCGAGCGGCCGATTGCGGGCACCGGGCTCGGTCCCCCATTCGAGCACCGGCCAGTGGCGCCGGTGGGCTTCCCGGGCGAGCCGGAAATCCGGGTTGATCGCGAACGGGTGGCCGACGAGCTGGAGCATCGGAAGGTCGGAGATGCTGTCGCCGTAGGCGTAACAGTCGGTCAGCTCGAAGCCACCCTCGGCGGCGAGCCGGGCGGCCGTCGAGGCACGGCCGTCGGCGGTCAGGGGCGGCTCGGTCAACTCGCCGGTGAATGCTCCCCGGTGCTCTGTGAGCCGTGCGGCGATCAGCTCGTCGGCGAGGTGGCGCAGCGGCTCGACTAGGAAGTCAAGCGCGCCGGTCACGAGGACCACCCGATCCCCGCGCTCGCGATGGGCCCGGATCCGGCGGACCGCGTCGTGGCGCAGGCGCGGGAGGATGAAATCCGAGAGCGACGCCCGAGCCTGCTCGCGGAGCGCGCCGGCCGGGAGGCCCTTGTAGAGCCGGTAGAAGCCGCGGCTGAAGTCCGCCCGCGACCGCCGATCGGCGACCAGATAGCCGGGAACGCGGGTGGCCAGGGCCGCGAGCCAGAGGGTCCGGTCGAGCGGGGCCATGCTCCGTCCGCGGAGCCACGCGTAGAAGTGAGCGGTTGTCGCATCGAGGACGACGCCCTCGATGTCGAAGATCGCAAGGGCCGGCGGCCCGTCGGCGATCACGTCGGCCCCGCCCGACTTCGGCGGGCGTCGACGGCCGGGGACCATCGCCCGGAGGGCGGGGAGGTGCGCGTCGCAGAGGTAGCTCGGCCAGTCGATCGCCGCCGTGTCGAAGTCGAAGCGGACCCGGTCGTCGGGAGCCAGGCAGGCGAGCAGCTCGCGGGCGTGGCGGTCGTCGAACATGCAGTCGAGCTCGACGTACGGCCCGTAGATCTCGGCCAGCAGGCGGAGCCGCTCGAGCCGGCGCTGCTCCTTGTGGAGGCGGCGCTCGACCTCGTCGACCCTGGGGACGGCGACGTGATCGAGGATCCGACGGGCCGCACGGACGCCGCGCTCGCCCCGGTCGATCGCGCGCAGCGCCTTGGCAGTCGACGTGAACTTCCAGTCGGCGACCTCGACCGGCAGACCGTCCTCGTCCGGGAGCGGCCGCTCGCGGAAATAGTCGGTGATCTGGCTTGACAATTCGCTGATCCGGAGCGCGTTCCTAGCTCCACTGGTCACGTTGACCACCAGCGGAGCGGACTCGGCCGGGTGGGCCGCCGCGGCGATGCAGGCGTTGGCGACGAGGTCGACCGGGACGAGGTCGAGGCGGGCGGACGGGTCGCCGGGGAAGCGGCTGATCATCCCGCTGGCGTAGGCGAGGATCACCGGATCGGCGACCTTGAGGCCCTCGATCCAGCCGGGAAACGGCCTGCGCAGGGCGGACTCGATGATCGACGGGCGGATCAGCGTCAGGCTGGGGAGCGGCTCGGCGAGGAGGGCTCGCTCGCCGAGGGCCTTGGAGAGGCCGTACGCGTCGGTCCAGCCGAGGGCTCGAGATCGCTCGCGCCCGCGCTCGACGAGCTGGGCGTAGACCCACGCCCGGCGGGCATCCTCGGCACGCGCGCCGATCGCCGGGGCTCCGGCCGGGCCGAGCTCCTGGCGGGCGTCGCGGACGAATCGATGCTGCTCCTCGGGCAGGCGTGAGTCGGCTTCGAGGTCAAGGCGCCAGGCCCGGGCGACCGCGAGCTCGGCGCGGGGATCGAGTTCGGGCTCGACCGGCCCGCGACCGGACGGCCGCTCGAGGACCAGGCCAGTCCGGGTGCCGGCGGCGTAGGCGGTCGAGACGTGGACGAAGTGGGGTTGCACGCCGACCTCGGCGAGCGCGCGGACGAGGTGGATCGTGCCGATCACGTTGAGCTCGAGCATCTCGTCGAGCGGCTGCTGGAATGAGACGGAAGCCGCGCAGTGGATCACGGTGTCGACACCCGCGAGGACTCCGAGGTCGGTCCGGCCGAGCCGCTCGCGGGAGAGGTCGCCGGCGAACGCGTCGACGCGGCCGTCGGCGATCGCCGCGTCCACCACCCCGGGGGCGAGCCCGGCGAAGGCGCTCGAGCTGAGCACCTCGGTCGACATCCGCCGGCGAGCGGCGTCGTCGTCGGCCGCCCGGAGGAGGAGGCGGAGCTGGCCGATCTCGGGGAGCTCGTGCAGGCAGATCGAGAGCAGCGCCTTGGCGAGGAAGCCGGACGCCCCGGTCAGGAGGATCGTCTGGCCTGCCAGCCGCTCGCCGATCGTCGGCGTCCGCCCGTCGGTCAGCTCGGCGGGTGCCGGCGGCCGGATCTCCGAGATCGCCCACTGAGACGTCGCCTCGGGGTCCACCCACTCGGGCGCGACGGCCTCGGCGTCGAACACCGTCCAGTCGGAGGGGGGTTCGGGAGGTGCGTCGTCAGTCAAGGTCCGGCCTGAGGCTCGGGTGGGTCGTCGTCACGATTGGAGCAGACGATACCGGTCTACTGACTTGTCAGTAGGACCTATCATCGGGGCGTGGCCGCGACGACCCAGACAACCGAGTCGCCATCCCGCGCGAGGATCCTCGATTCCGCCAGGCGGGAGTTCGCCGACCGGGGATTCGACGGGGCCCGCCTGGCGGCGATCGCCCGGGAGGCGGGCCTGAGCCATCCGACGCTGCTCTACCACTTCAACTCGAAGGCCGACCTCTACGGAGCGGTGATCGCCTCGGCGGTGATCGACTGGGCCGTCGAGACCGAGGCGGCCGTCTCGGGGGCGCTCGAGGGGTTCGACCAGGTCGTCTCGATCATCGATGCCGGCTTCGCCTTCTTCGCGACCCACGGCGACTTCGCGCGGATCCTCCGGCGGGAGGCGCTCGAGGGGGGCGAGCGCCTCGATGCGGCGATCACCGGGTCACTGCGCCCGTTCCTCGACCGGGCGGTCGCCTTCCTCGACCGTGAGATGGCGGCCGGCCGGCTGCGCCGCCATGATCCCCTCGAGCTAATGCAGATCTGCTACGGCGCAGTCTTCACGTTCTTCTCGGATGCCAAGTTCCGCGCCCGACTGCTCGACGCCGATGCCCTCTCGCCGAACGCCGTCTCCCGCCATCGGGACGCTTTGACGCGGCTGCTCGCTGCCGCCCTTCGCCCGCTTGACGGGTGAGCATCTGCTTCCGATGCGCCGAAGCGCTGAGCCTAACCGCGGGAGCCGAACACGCCCGCGAAGCGACCGTCGTTCGATCTCTTCGGTCCCGAGGGGGGCTGGGAGATCGCCGGTGACCTGATCTCGTCGTCGGTACGACGCCGCCAGCGGATGCCCTGTAGGCCTCGGCGTTGTTCAGCAACTCGTCGGTGGTGCTCATTTCGGAACCTCCGGTCGGTGTGCCAACGCCATTGTGTATATTCTCGATCATGTTTATGGACATTAGCGCGGGAGGACTCCCTCTGACCGATACCGATGTCCACCAGCACCTCTGGCCGGAGTCGCTGATCGCGGCGCTGGCGCGGCGTCGGGAGTTGCCGCTGGTGCGCCGCAGCGGCAGCGGATGGGTGCTGCGGTTGCGAGACGAACCCGAGTACCGATTTGACCGGCGAGACCATGATCCGCAGGCGCGGCGGGCTCAGCTCGAGCGAGACGGCGTCGACCGCGCGCTGCTGGCGATCTCGAGCCCGCTGGGGATCGAGGCGCTTCCGCGGGAGGAGGCCGGGCCGCTGCTGGCGGCACACAACCGCGGCCTGCTCGAGCTCGGCCCCGGGTTCGGCGTGTGGGGCGCCGTCGCCCTGCGTCCGCCGCTGGCCGGTGACGTCGACGAGCTGCTCGACGCCGGCGCGGTCGGCGTCTCGCTCCCGGCCGGTGCGCTGAGGAGTCGATCGGGCATCGATCGGTGCGCCGGCGTGCTCGAGCGTCTCGAGGCGCACGACGCGCCGCTGCTCATCCACCCCGGCCCCGGTCCACTGAGGATCCCCGGCAGGGAGGGCGCGATCGAGGGGGCGATGCCCTCCTGGTGGCCGGCGATGACCGGCTACGTGGCCGACATGAACGCCGCCTGGCATGCCTTCATCGCCTTCGGGCGTCCGCGCCACCCGCGATTGCGCGTTGTCTTCGCGATGCTCGCCGGCGGAGCGCCGCTTCACTTCGAGCGCCTCGCAGCTCGCGGCGGGCCGACCGGCGGCCTGGCCGACGCGGGACTCTTCTACGACACCTCCTCCTACGGCACGCGGACGATCGACGCAGTCGTGCGGTGCGTGGGCATCGACCAGCTCGTCTACGGCTCCGACCGGCCGGTCGTCTCGCCGCCTGCGTCGTCGGTGCTCGGGCCGGCCGCGAGGAAGGCGATGGTCGCCGGCAACGTGGCGCGCCTGCTTGGCCGCAAGCCGGTGGTGGCCGCGTGATCGACCTGCGGGTCGAGCGCGACCTGACCCGCGAGGAACTCCGGGCGCTGGCCTCCGATCTCGCCGGCCGGCCGGGAGACTGGCGTCACCTCGTCCACCACGATCCCAAGCTGCGGACCTACGCGCAGCTGCGGCGCGACGAGCACGTCGCGGTCTGGCTGATCTGCTGGATGGACGACCACGACACGGGCTTTCATGACCATGACGTCTCCTGCGGGGCGCTGGCCGTGGCCGAGGGCAGCGTGATCGAGGAGCGCCTCGCGCTCGGGGGGTCGCCGCTCCGCCAACACGTGCGAGCAGGCGACGCGATCGACTTCGCAGCCGCCGACATCCACCGGGTCGCCCACGCCGGCGATGGACCGGCGATCACGATCAACGCCTACTCGCCACCGCTTTGGCGGATGGGCGCGTACGAGACGACGTCGCGTGGCGAGCTACGACGTCACTCGATCTCCTACGTCGAAGAGCTGCGCCCGCTCGGCGGGCTGGCCGCGCCGGGCTCGACCCCCCCGGAAGGAGAGGCCGTCACGTCGGGCACGGCGAGGGTCGCTGCGAGGTGAGCCGTAGACGCGTCTTGGGCTGTCTTCACTCGAGATCGACCCGAAGACCAGGACGATTCTAGGAAAGGTCCAAGACGCGGTGGAGGGCTTCGTCGAGAGCGTGCTGCTCGGGCGCCGACAGGCGACCGGCGAACTCTTCGAGGCGCTCGATGTCGACCGCGCGGAGTTGCTCGACCATGACTCGGGTGCGCTGGCCAGCGATCTCGATCTGAGGCCGGAACGTAGCTGGTGCAGCGCTACGGGAGGTGGGCGCGATGATTGCGGTGGAGAGGCCGAGGAGCTCGTCGGCTTGAACGATCACGCCGTACCGCGGACCTGCCTGCTCGCGGCCGCGGTGGGCAGGCAGGCGGACGCGGTAGATCTCGCCCCGGGTCACGCGGGCCAGTCGGTGCCAGCCGCGTCCATGTCGGCCATCACGGCCTCGCGCGCGAGGCGGTCGCGCTGATCCTGGGCGAGGCGCGTGACCTCCTCCGCGAGAGCGGAGCGTTGCATCCGACGACGTCCGGCCTCGACGAGCGCCGTCCTGACGGCGTCGGACTCGTTGCGTCCTTCGCGCATCAACAGGGCGAGCGCGGTCTCGGATGCAGGATCGAGTCGCGCGCGGACCACGCGGGAAGCCATCCCAAGAACTGTAGCACAACTTGTGGTACACGGCCGGCGTCGGGACCCGGCCCACTCGGCGCTCGACGACCCGGCTAGCCGGGCTCGGCCACTCGGGGTGGGCGTCGAGATCGAGACCAAGTCTAGAGCCGCGGCGCTATTGCGGCCGGGTCTAACCCCGCAGGGCGGAGACCATGATCCCCGGGAGCCGCCAGAGCTGCGGCCTGGCGGCGAAGGCGGTCAACCGGCGGGCGGTGACACCCGCCGTGCGGTTGGTGACGAACCACGGCGGCTTCGGCGACAGCGTCATCTCGCCGTGCAGCAAGGCCCGTGGCGCCGGGCGAAACGGCCCCCGCAAGACGGTCCGCTCGACCCGGTCGACCAGCAGCGCGTTGTGGACGACACCCGTCCCGCTCCCGATCTCGCCGACCGTGTGCCCGGGGAAGGCGCCCCACGAAGCCCGCGGCGTCAGGAAACCGACCCCGCTCCAGCAGTTGACGCCGACCGTCCCGTAGCGGAGCTCCGCGATCAGCTCGTCGAGCCGCTTCCCCAGGCCCCGAAGCGTCGCCGGATCGCCGATCAGGTTGGCCGTCAGCGTTCCGTAGAGGCGGTCGTTGGCAAACTCGACAGCCGCCGCGAGGAATTCCGCCGGCCCCTCCCCTGCGAGCTCGGTGACCGAGAGGACCGGCGCGAAGTACTCGGTCGTGAACGCGTCGTCGTCGGTCGCGCTGTCGACCAAGAACAGCGTCCGCCGGACCTTCGAGTCGAGCGCCTCGGCCCCCGGGTGGAGGCTCCGGGCCCGGTCCTGGCGCTCGTCGGCCCCCGGGTAGTAGGCCGGCCGGCCCGGCGCGTCGCGGACCGCCCGCTTCACCGCGTCGATGAACTCGTCCTTCTGCGGCCAGCCGGCCGACACGACGACGACCTGGCTCGCGTTGCAGTTGAAGCCGCTGTTGTGGAGGCGCTGGGTCGCCACGTGCTCGGCCTGGAAGCGGAGGTCAGCCTCGCTCCACCTTCCGGGCAGCACGATCACCGGCGCGACCCCGCCCAGCTCGCTGGTGATCGGCTTGCGCAGCTGCGGGCTGGCCGCCGCCTTCCGCCGCGACCCGTCCTCCCCGGTCCCGAAGACGATCTTGTCGTGAGTCTCCCCGCTGCCGGTCAGATGGACCTCGTCGACCAGCGGATGCTCGGTCAGGTAGCCGCCGAGATCCGCCCCGCCGGCGACGATCCGGACGAACCCGGCGTCGATCAAAGGCTTGAACGCCCGGACCAGCACGTCCAGCAGGTAGTCGTTGACCGGGTTGAGCTTCAAGAGGACGACCCGGCCGTCGGCAAACAGCTTGTAGAGCACGTCGAGCGGGGCGATCGCCGCGATGTTCCCAGCCCCCAGGACAAGCGCGACGCCGCCACCGTCAGGCCGGCGCGTCCGCAGCCCAGCCTGACGGCCGACCTCCTCCGCGGTCACTCCCGGCTCCATCCACAGCTCGGCCCGGTAACCGCTCAGAAGCAACCGATCGAAGCCCTCGAACGGCATCCGCACCCGCAGCGACGTCCGGCCTCCCGGCGCCCGGCCGAGCCTCCCCGAGACCGGGCTCCTCCCGGCGGCGAGGGCGTCCAGCGTCCGGCCGAGTGCCGTCGTGTAGACGAGCTGGGCCATCGGGCCCGACATCCACTCCTCACCGGCCAGCGGCGATCCCAACTCGAGGCCCTTCGCCCGGCAGGCGAGCCGCGCCCACTCCGCGGCCACGCCGGCCGTCGCCTCGTGGACGGCGCTGACGACGGCCCGCTTCTCGGCGATCGGCAGGCCGGCCCAATCGGCGGCCCGCGAGCTCAGGAGCTCGAGGTCGGCGTCGACTGTCGGATGCGGGCTCGTGGTCGTGCTCATTCTTCCGACGATACTCGCCCGCGCGTGTCCAGGACGTCGTTGAGCGACCCCGACCGCAGCGGCCGGCTGGCGACCATCGCCCGCGCGTATCCGGCCGAGCGCACGGCCTCCTCGAGCGCGATCCGCCGGGCAGGCTCGGCCAGTACCGGTCCGAGCTCGTCGACCGCCAGCTCGAGCCGGCCGAGCTCGCCGTGGTGGCGGACGCGGAGCACCCGGTGACCGAGCGCCCTGACGGCCTGCTCGGCACGGTCGATCCGCGCGAGCGTCGGCCCGTCGACCGGCGTCCCGTAGGGAATCCGCGACGCCAGGCACGGGCTTGCCGGCTTGGCGGCGCTGGGGATGCCGAGCTTGGCCGCCAGCGCGCGGACCAGCCGCTTGTCGACCGCCTCGTCGAGCAGCGGGTGGCCGACCCCGTGGTCGGCCGCCGCCCGCAGCCCCGGCCGCCAGTCACCCGCGTCGTCGGCGTTGGCCCCCGAGAGGACGCGCGCGTAGCCCCGCTCGGCCGCGAGCGCCGCGAGCTCGGAATAGAGCTCGGTCTTGCAGTGGAAGCACCGGAAACCGTCGTTTCGCCGGTAGTCGGCCCGCCCGAGCTCGTCTGTCGCGATCGTCTCGTGCTCGATCCCGATCGCCCGGGCGACATCTTTGGCGGCGTCGAGCTCGCCGGTCGCGAGCGCCGAGGATCGCCCGGTCACCGCCAGCGCCCGAGTGCCGAGCGCCCGGGCGGCGAGCGCCGCGACGAGCGACGAGTCGACGCCGCCCGAGAAGGCGACGACCACCGAGCCGAGGCCGGCGATCCGCCGCTCGAGGCGTCCCTGGATGTCCTCGAGGGCCTGGGTCACCGCTCGTCGACCTCTCCGGCCGCCGCGAGGGCGGCCGCCCACACTGACTTGACCGATCGCCCGGTCAGCCGGGCGACGGCCGCGCAGTCGTCATGCTCGGGCGACGCGTTGACGATCTGTCCGTCGAGCGATCCCAGCTTGATCCGGATCGCCTGGCCGGCGACCTCGACGCTCACCCAGCTCCGTTCGAGCTCCCACCGGCGAACCGGCGAGACCCGCACGCCGAGGGCCGTCGTCTCCCGGAGGATCGCCCCGGCGACGGCTCGCTCGTCGGCCGGGCGGGCGAGTGCCGAGAAGACGATCCCCGGGCGGGACTTCTTCATCCCGACCGGCACGACCCAGACGTCGAGCGCCCCGGCGGCGAAGCACCTCTCGACCGCGTCGGGAACCAGCTCGGGCGAGAGGTCGTCGAGGTTCGTCTCGATCAGGATCGCCTTCCCCTGGGGGTCGTGATCGTGATCCTGGCCGGCCGCGGCGCTTGCGAGTCGCTCGCCGATCAGCAGGCGCACGAGGTTCGGGCTGGCCTGCGGGTCGCGGGTCCCGGCTCCGTAGCCGACCGTCTCGAGACGCATCGGCGGGAGTGGGCCGAACTCGCTCGCCAGGGCGGCGACGACGGCGGCTCCGGTCGGCGTGACGAGCTCGACGGCCGAGTCGACCCCGTAGATCGGGGTGCCACGGAGGAGCTCGAGCGTCGCCGGCGCCGGGAGCGGCAGGCGGCCGTGGGCGGCATCGACGAATCCCCGGGGGGCCGGCAGCGGTGAGCAGGCGAGCTCGTCGACGCCGAGGTCCTCGAGCGCGAGGGCGATCCCGCAGATGTCGCCGATCGAGTCCAGGGCGCCGACCTCGTGGAACTCGACGGTCTCCGGCGCTACGCCGTGGACCCAGCCCTCGGCCTCGGCGAGGGACCTGAAGATCGCCTGGGCCCGGGCCAGCGGCCGCTGCGGAAGACCGGCCTCGTCGAGCATGCCCCGGATCTCCGACCAGCTCCGGTGGGGCGTGCCGGCCGCGGGGGGGGCGGCGGTGGTCGTCGTCGTGACGCGCGAGGCGCGGATCCCGTGGCGGTGGACCTTCGTCTCGGTCAGCTCGAGCCCGTCGGCTCGGAGGCCGCGGAGGCCGGCGGCCACCCGTCCGTGATCGGCGCCGGCGTCGAGCAGCGCGCCGAGCAGCATGTCGCCGGCCAGCCCTGCGATCGCGTCGACGTAGGCCAGGCGGGTCACGGCTCGCCGCGGGGTGGCGTGTCGTCGACCCTCCGCGGGGGGGGTGTGTTGACTGTGTTTCGGGAAGTGGTTGCCGGACACCGGCAACTAATTTTCGGTTGACGCCGCGGTCGGGATGTTTCGCCGGCGGCCGGTCGGCGCATGACGGCGGCCGGCAGGCGAATGACGGCGTTCACGACTGGGCCCCCGCCGATCGGGCGATCCGCGCGGCGATCGTCCCGGCGCCGAACCCGTCGTCGATGTTGACGACGGCGACGCCGGCCGCGCACGAGGTCAGCATGGCCAGGAGGGCGCTCAACCCGGCGAAAGCCGCGCCGTATCCCGAGCTCGTCGGAACGCCGATCACCGGGGCGGCGACGAGGCCGCCGACGACGGATGTGAGGGCGGCGTCCTGTCCCGCGACGACGACGACGCAGTCGGCCCGCCGGAGGTCCTCGAGCGCCCCGTCGAGCCGGTGGATCCCGGCGACGCCGACGTCCTCGTGGACGACGACCTCGGTCCCGAGCAGCTCGGCCCGGATCCTGGCCTCGTGGACGGTCGGGCCGTCGACCGTCCCGCCGGAGACGATCGCGACCAGGCCGCACGCCGGGGGAATCGCGCGGGCGACCCAGGCGCAGCGGGCGCGGGCGTGCTCGAGTGCGTCCGGCACCGCCCGGAGGACCGCGGCCCGCGCGTCGTCGTCAGCTCGGGTGACGAGGACGCTCGAGGCTCCGCCGGCGACCAGCGAGCAGACGATCGCCTCGATCTCGCCGGCCGTCTTGCCTTCGGCGAGGACAGCCTCCGGGGCTCCCTGTCTGACCTCCCGGTGATGGTCGACCCGCGCGAAGCCGAGGTCGTCGTATGGAAGCCGTGCAAGCCGCTCGAGACCCGCGGCCGGCGGGAGGTCCCCGGCGGCGACGGCCTCGAGCATCCGGAGCATCTCGCCCGGCAGACCCGACGTCGGCGCCGATGGTCTCGCGGTCATCGCGCCAGCCTAGCGAGCCCGGTCAATGATCTTCGACGGCGGTGGCGCCCGTATGCGGGATATATGGTGTCGAGCGAGTCCAAAGACAAAGGAGTCAGACGATGGCGGACATAAGAATGCGCGAGGTCCTCGAGGGAGAGGTTCCGCCGAACGGCGGCAGCGCGATCCAGGACCATGTCGACCGGCCGGTGGTCGTCGGCGAGGGCCCGAACAACTACCTCTGCGGCAACTGCGGCAACCTCCTCGCCGAGCACCTGTCCCCACCCCAGATGAACATCAAGGTGCGGATCCGCTGCGCCAAGTGCGGAAGCCTGCAGGTCGCGCTCCAGCCGGAGAAGGAAGCGGCCGCGGCCAAGAAGTAGCCGGCGGGCGGCAGGCGGGCTGGGCGGCGGGAGGGCTCGCCGCCCCGTAACCTCCTGTCGATGGCGACCGAGGTCCTGCCGCGGTCGGTCGTGCTGATCGGGGAAGGAGACCTTCCCCGCGCGGTCGAGCTCGCCCTGATCCGCGCCGGAGCCCGCGTCCGGCGCCTGCGGCGCCCAAACGATCGCGAGATCGCCCGGACCCTGGCGAGCGACGTCGTGGTCGACGTCGCGATGGTCGTCTCCCGCGACGACATCGAGGTCCTCCGGCTCGCCCTCGTCGTCCACCACGCCCGTCCCGGCCTCCAGCTGATCGTCACGATCTTCAACCGGACGGTCGCCGACCAACTCCGCCGGGTCGTCCCGGGGTGTCAGGTGACCTCGATGGCCGACGCCGTGGCGACGACCCTCGCCGGCCCGTGCATCGCAACCGATCTCGTCTCGCTCGCCAAGTCGCCCGGCGGCCTGGTCGGCGTCCGGGAGACCGCGGTCGGCCTCGAGACCGTGGAGCTCGACGACCACGGACGCCACCGGGTCGGCCGGATCCGCGACAGCCTGGTCGGCGTGGTCCGCCCGTTCGACACGAGCGCACGCTTCCTGCTCACCGGACTCGCCGGCATCCTCGTGATCCTGGGTCTCGACTCGGCTGTCACGGGCGTCGCCCTCCACGAGACGCCGGTCGAGGCCTTCTACCAGGCGACGAAGTCGCTCGTCACGGTGGGACCCAATCAGCAGCTCGACGGAGCCGGCCCGGGGCTCAAGGTGTTCTCGGCGGTCCTGATGCTCGCGTCGCTCGGCTTCGTCGCGATCCTGACCGCCGGGATCATCAACCGGCTGCTCGACCACCGGCTGACCGGGATCGTCGGGAGGCGGTCGATCCCGCGGACCGACCATGTGGTCGTCGTCGGCCTCGGACAGGTCGGCCTGCGCCTCTGCCTCGTCCTCAGGAGCCTCGGCATCGGGGTGGTCGCCGTCGAGCGGGACGCCAACGTCCCGAGCGTCCAGCTCGCCCGCGGCTACCGCATTCCCGTCGTGATCGGTGAGGGCGGCGAGCGGCCCCTGCTGTCTCGCCTGAGCCTCGATCGGGCTCGCGCGCTGGCGGCGATCACCTCCGACGACGTGGGCAACATCGCGATCTCGGTGGCCGCGCTCGCCCTCCGCGACGATCTGCGGGTGATCCTCCGGGCCGGTGACGGCGACGTCACCACGGAGATCCGGTCGCTCTTCCACATCGGCGTCGTCCGCGACGTCCACCGGATCGCCGGCGACCTGCTCGCGGCCCTGGCACTCGGGATCCAGGCCACCGGAGCGGCGACGCGCGACGGGGAGACCTGGCTGATCCTCAACGACGGGACGGCCCGCCCGTTCGCCGAGCTCGTTCCCGACGGGGCGGTCTGAGGCTGGGTCAGCCGCTACGGGAGATCGACGTGGGCGATCTCGATCTGCGGCTGGACGTCGGCGCCGGCTTCGATCTGCTGAGCGGCGACCTCGACCGCTCCGAACTCGATGCCCCGGGTGAAGATCGCCGAGATCAGGTCGCCGAGGTACTCGTAGTCCTCCTCGGACCCGACGAGACCGAGCTCGTCGATGATCCGCTGCATCCGGTCGGGCGGGAAGAGGCGCTGGAGCTCGCGGGTGATGTCGTCGTACATCCCGATGTCCTCGGGGTCCTCGACGATGTCCTCGGGCTCCTCGGCGATGTCCTCGGGCTCCTCGCTCATGCGTCTAGCCTACCCGGCCGCGCTGCCGTCGTCGCGAGACTTTCGGGGGTGGCGCAGGCGCCCGCGGCGCGGGTCCTTCGGCGGCGCAGGTTGCTTTGGCGGCGCAGGTGCCTTGGCGGCGCAGGGCCGTGGTCAGTGCTCTCCGCTGAAGTAGTCGACGGCGCTCGCGCGGGAGAAGAGGAGCTTGTCGGCGGGGTGCTCCACCCAGACGCCGATCTTGTCCGAGTCGGGATAGACGCTGACGGCGGTCGGACTGACCGACGAGTACATCAGCACGCGGACGATCTCGTCCGTCTCGTTGCGGACCCGATGGGCGCCGGTCGGGCCCTCCGGGAAGCAGACGGCGTCCCACGGCGCGAGCTGCTCGGTCCCCTCGGGCGTGCGGAGGGTCGGGCGACCGGTCAGGACGAGGAGCCATTCCTCCTCGCCGTACTCGTAGTGGTACGGGCAGATCGCCTGGCCGGGCGGCAGCTCGTACACGCTCGTGCCGGTCCGCCGGGCGCCGACCTGCGGCCCGAAGCGAAACATCCCGGAGCGGAAGCCCTCGGGATCCTCAGCGTCGTAGGTGAAGGTCGGGTCAGCGATGTTGACGCGGCGCATCTGGCGATCCCCTGTCCGGAGTCTGGATGACGACTCAGTCTCCCAGGGGTCCGCTGCCGTGTCGATCGGTGATCGCCGGCGCGTTCGGGGGGATCTGCGTCCGAAAAAGGTCCTCGGCCCCGGCGGCCGCGTGCTCAGCGGAGGATGCCGGTGTGGCCGAGTGAGTAGCGGCCCGGCTGGGGCCAGACGCACAGACCGTGGGGGCCGCCGCCGACGGCGATCCGGGCCCGCAGCCGTCCGGTCTGAGTGTTGATCGCGTAGACCTCGGCGTTGTAGCGCCCGCTCAACCAGAGTGTCCTCCCGTCGGCCGAGACGCCGCCCATGTCGGGGCTCGCCGATCCCGGGAGGTGCCACGTCGCGACCCGCCGCCGGGTCCCGAAGCTGACGACCGTGACCGAGCCCGCCAGCCGGTTGGTGACGTACATCAGCTTGGCGCTGCGGCTCGGATACAAGCCGTGGGCCCCGGCGCCGGTGCGCAGGAAGCCGACGACGCGGAAGCTGTTCGGATCGATCTCCCAGACCCCGCCGCTCTGCTGGTCGGCCGAGTAGAGCAGGCGGCCGTCGGGTGCGAGCTTGACGTCCTGGGGACTTGTCGCGCCGTTGCCCAGTCGCAGCTCGCCGACCAGCCGGCGTGTCGCCAGATCGACCTTGATCATCCGGCCGTTGAACTCGCAGCTCGCGAAGGCGTAGCGACCGCTCGCGGAGAAGTCCATGTGGTCGACGCCGCGGCAGGTCGGCACCGAGAGCGAGTGCTCGAGACGCATCGTGTGCGGGTCCCGGAAGTCGAGTCGCTGGAGGCGCTCGGCCACGACGATCGCGGCGCGGCCGTCCGGTGTGAAGTAGAGGTTGTAGGGGTCCTCGACCGGGATCCGGCGCCCCGGGACGCCCGTGCGCGGGTTGATCGGCGTGAGGCTGTTGCCGGAGTCGTTGTCGACGTACAGCGTCTTCAGGTCGTAGGACGGCGTGACGTGCTGCGGGAGTCCCCCGGTGGCGAAGTGCTCGACGATCTTGAACGTCTTCTGGCTGATCACGTCGACCGTGTTGCTGACGCTGTTCGGGACGTACACGAGGGCCAGGTCCCGGCGGACGACCGGGCTCAGCATGTTCGGCCCGTCGGCGGCGTAGACGTTGACCCTGCCTCCTGCCGACTCGGCGGGCGCCGCGGGAGGAAGCGGACTGCGGGTGGCCCCTCCCCGACCCGGCTGCGGGCGGCTCCCGCCACAGCCGACGGCGAGGACGGCCGCAAGAACGCTCACGACGACGCTGGGGTGCGCGCCGAGCGGGCGGCGCGGGCTCCGGCGCAGGGCGCGGGTCGGTGGCGGGTCGGGCGACACGGCGCGGATTGTTCGGGTCCGCGGGTAAACGAAGCTAAGCACGGCGTGAGAATACGTTCACCTCGCCGGGTCGCCGCGCCACCCGCGAGCCAGCCACCCGCGAGCCAGCCGCCCGAGCTCGTCCTCCGGGCTGGAATGAGTTTCCGCTTCGCGGGCCGGCCGCTCAGCAGCCTGGGGCCGGGCAGCGAACGGCTGCCCGACGCTCGCGGCCGAGCACGTAGTCGCTGACCGCCGCGATCTCGGCCGGGCTCAGCATGCGGCGAACGGGCATCTGGCGGACGAGCTCGAGGATCTGCGTCCGGCTCAGTCGATACCCGAGGAGGTCGCCGCCGACGCGCCGCAGGGAGTCGTTGCCAGCCAGCGAGTGACAGGTCTGGCAGGCCTGGTCGAAGACCTTCGCGCCGACCGGCACTCCCCCGGTCGAGGCTCCGCATCCGCCGAGCGCGAGGGCCAGGGCGGCGGCGACGCACCGGACGGCGGCCGCTGTCGGTCCCGGCAGATCCACGGAGGCGCAGCCTACGCCGCGCTCAGCACGCCCGCCCGGGAGAGGGTCAGGTCGGCCTGGAAGCAGACCGGCTCGCAGTTACGCCCGTTCGGCTGTCCCCTGCGGAGCCTTGCGACGAGCCTGCGGCGCAGGACGACATGCCCGCGACGGTCGAACGCCGTCACCGTCACGGTGATCGCCCGCTCGGCGGCGAGCGCCAGGACGAGTGGCTGGCCGATCACCGGGGACTCGCCGCGGCGAGTCGAGCGACAGCGGCCGAGCGAGCAGACGCGGATCCGCTGGACGGAGGAGTGGGACGCGAAGTAGGCGCCGGCGGTGAGGAAGACGCCCGACTGACAGCCGATCTCGGTGCAGATCTGACCCGGACCGCTCGCCGGGGGCACCGGGGCCCGGGCGAGCGCCGTGCTCGCAACGGCGACCAGCAGTGCGACGGTGCAGATCAGCGCGCGCCGGAGCCTCATACGTGCACTACTCCGCGCGGACGGCGTCGTCACACGAGGCAGGCCGCTCGCGTAAAGCACCCGGACGCGCTTCGATACGATCGCCCGCCACAGGCGATGAGAGGAGCACCGATGACGACGGCTACCGGATTGCAGTGGTTGTGGCCGACTCCGATCGGGCTGCACCGCTATGCCGAGGCCGCCAGTCTCAATCCGCTCCTGGTCGGGGCGTTCGCGGCCGGGCGGGAGGCCCAGCGCAAGCAGCGGGGCGAGGAGCCGAGGTCGTTCTTCGCCAGCGACGACGACCTGCTGCATCGCGTGAAGCTCGCCGAATGGCAGGATTTCGTCGGGTTCATCGTCTCAAGCCTGGTCGACACGGTGACGAAGGCCAATCAGGAGGCGTGGGCCGGGCAGACTTTCGACCTGAAGGTCGGTCTCCTGGGGATGTGGTTCCAGTACAGCCGGGACGGGGCGTTCCATGATGTCCACACGCACGGCAACTGCTCGTGGTCCGGCGTCTACATCGTCGCGATCGACGAGCCGGAGCTCCGCGTGACGCATCCGGTCTACGGTCCGACCAACGGGGTGACCAGGCTCTACGGGCCGCCCTTCGCCACCTTGGGCGGCGCCTTCGTCGACGTCGGCAACGCGTACCTACAGCCGCCGCACCACGACGTCGAGCCGGTTCCCGGGCAGCTGCTGCTGTTCCCGTCCTGGCTTGCGCACCAGGCGCTGCCCTACGACGGCGAACGCGACCGGATCATCATCTCGTTCAACGCCAGCGTCCACGGGTCCGAAGGCGATCAGATCCATGACTACAGCGCGACCTGAGATGACCGGGCACGTCGTCCTCACGCCGGGCGGGCGCTCGTGACGCCGCGCGACCGGGGACGGCAGAAGGCCGCCCGCGCACAGCGCGCGGCCGGGCGGACGATGGACGCGATCGCGCTGCTCGAGCCGCTGGTCGCCGATCGCGAGCGCACGCTCGGGTCCGAGCATCCCGAAACGCTCGTCAGCCGCTTCAACCTCGCGACCGCCTACCAGCAGGCCGAACGCACGTCGGACGCGATCGGGGTCCTCGAGCCGCTCGTCCGCGACCTCGAGCGACTCCTCGGTCCCCAGCACGCGAACACGCTGGCGAGCCGCGGCAACCTCGCCAACGCCTACCAGGTCGCCGGACGGACCCAGGACGCGATCAAGGTCCTCGAGCCGCTGCTCACCGACCTCGAGCCGACCCTCGGCGCCGAGCACCCCAACACGCTTGCGGCCTGCGGCAACCTCGCCAACGCCTACCAGGCCGCCGGGCGCACCCACGAGGCAATCGGGCTCCTCGAGCCGCTGCTCGCCGACCTCGGGCGAAGTCTCGGACCCGAGCACCCGAACACGCTCGGAACGCGGGGCAACCTCGGGAACTCCTACCAGGCAGCCGGCCGGGTCGACGAGGCGATCACGATCTACGAGCCGCTGCTCGACGACCACAAGCGCCTGCTCGGCGACGAGCACGCGAACACGCTCCGTTCGGCGAGCAACCTCGGCAACGCCTATCAGGCCGCCGGACGGACGGCAGAGGCGATCTCGATCTTCGAGCCGCTGCTCGCCGATCGCGAGCGGATCCTCGGGGCTCAGCACGCCAGCACGCTCGCGACCCGCGGAAACCTCGCCAGCGCCTACCAGGCCGCCGGGCGGACCGACGACGCGATCGGGATCTACGAGCCGCTGCTCGCAGATCCGGAGCGGAGCATCGGCGACGAGCACCCCGACACGCTGGCCAGCCGGGGCAACCTCGCCAACGCCTACCAGGCCGCCGGACGAACCCAGGACGCGATCGAGATCCTCGAGCCGCTGGTCGCAGACCTCGAGCAGACCCTCGGCGCCGAGCATCCGGACACGCTGGCCAGCCGCGGGAACCTCGCCAATGCCTACCAGGCCGCCGGACGAACCCAGGACGCGATCAAGATCTACGAGCCGGTGCTCGCCGACCTCGAGCGGGTCCTCGGCCCCGAGCACCCGGACACGCTGGCCAGCGCGGGGAACCTCGTCCCGGCCTACCAGGCGGCCAAGCGTCCCGGCGAGGCGATCGCCGTGCTCGAGTCCCTCGTCTCGGCTCGGGAGCGGACCCTCGGCCGCGAGCATGCCGACGCTCTGGCCAGCCGCGGCGCATTGGCCGCCGCCTACGAGGCCTCCGGTCGCATCGAGCAGGCGATCGGGATCCTCGAGCCGCTGATCGGCGACCTCGGGCAGAGCCTCGGCGGCGACCACTCGACGACGCTCGACGCGCGCAACAGCCTCGGCAACGCCTACCAGGACGCCGGCAGGACCGACGACGCGATCGCGATCCTCGAGCCGCTGGTCGCAGACCTCGAGCGGATCCTCGGGGTCGAGCACCCGAGCACGCTCGGGGCCCGCAACAACCTCGCGAACGGCTACCAGGACGCCGGACGCAGCGACGACGCGATCGCGATCCTCGAGCCGCTGGTCGCAGACCTCGAGCGGGTGCTCGGGGCCGAGCACCCCGACACGGTCGGCAGCCGGGGCAACCTCGCCAACGCTTACGAGGCGGCGGGGCGCGCCGATGACGCCGGGCTCCTGCGGGCTTCGTCGGCGGACGGCGCAAGCGCCGGCGTCGGGTCGGCGGAGTCTCCGGCGAACTCAGGTTGGGACGACGGGCCGGTGGCACCCCCCGTCGAGGAGCCTCCGCCGAATTCGGGCTGGGACGACGGGCCGGTCACACCTCGGTGAAATGCCCGTGGTCCGGCTGAGCGGGTTGGTAGGGCGTTAGGCTGGGTCGGGGATGGGCCGCATCGGCACAGCAATCGAGCGTCGTTCCGCGGCCGGTTCCGCGGGCGGGGGCCGGGGACCCGTCGCCGAGCGATTGGTCGCGGCGGTCGAGCACGGGCTGACACGGGCGATCGAGCGACGGGTCGGCGGCTCGGCTGGCGAGCGTCGACCTGGCCGGCTCGAGCAGCGCCTCGTCGCGGTCCTCGAGCGGCGACTGGCTGCGCGATCGCCGAAGCGATTGGAGACGCGAGCTTGGGCTCGCGTCGGACAGACCCTGACAAGGCGCGCCCCGAGCGGAAAGCTGGCGCGCGGCCCACAGAAGACGCTGAGGGCCCTCGTCGTGAGCATCGTGGCCCGCGCGATGGTGAAGACGCTCGTCCGCCTCTTGCGGCTGCTGTCCCGAGGCCTGATCAGCCGGCCGATGCGACGGCTTCTCGGGCTGCTGGCGAGGCGGGCGTTCCGCGCGGGCCCGGCCAACCAGGTCGGGTTCCTGGGCTTCCTCGGAGCGGCGATCCTGCTCGTCTACCGGGTGCTGGCCCGCCGTCTGGCTGGCATGCCGGCGCTCCAGCAGACGGCGATCAAGCTGGGCATCCGGGGTCTGCGCCGGGTGCTGTCGTTCCTGCTCGGCCTTTTTGGCAAGCTCCTGGGCAGCTTGTGGACGCTGTTGCGCCGAGAGCTCCGCCGGGGCCTGCGCGCCTACTCCGAGCGCTGAATTCCGAAGGTGTCCTAGGGTCTCGGGTCGCGGTTGAAGAGCCGCTTGGCCCAGACGTATCCGAGGAGCCCGATCGCCAGCGACCAGCTGACGGCGAGGACGCCGCTGCTGCCGATCGGAGTGCCAAGCAGCAGCCCTCGGAGGGTCTCGATGATCGGCGTGAAGGGCTGGTACTCGGCGAACCAGCGGATCCCGACCGGCATCGAGTGGGTGGGGACGAACCCGCTGCCGAGAAAGGGGAGCAGGAGCAGCGGCATCGGCATGTTGCTCGCGGTCTCGACGGTCTTCGCGAACATCCCGAGCGCGACGGCCAGCCAGATCACCGCGAACGCGATCATCGCCAGGAGGCCGGCCGCCGTGAGCCACTCGAGCGGGCCCGCCGTGGGACTGAACCCGAGCAGCACGGCGACGACGGTTACGATCGCGATCGCGATCATCGTCTGGATCAGGCTGCCGACTACGTGTCCGGTCAGCACCGAGACGCGAGCGATCGCCATCGTGCGGAACCGATTGACGATGCCCTCGGTCATGTCCATGGCGACCGAGATCGCCGTGCTCTGGGCGGCAGCGGCAACCGCGAGCAGGAGGATGCCGGGCGTGACGTAGGCGAGATACTCGCGGCGGCCACCGGACACGCCGGTGAGACCGGCGCCCAGCGTGTCGCCGAAGACGTAGACGAACAGCAGGAGGAAGACGATCGGCACGCCGACGGTCGCGGCGGCCGACGCGGGGTAGCGGAGCGTGCGGCGGAGGTTGCGCCGGAGCATCGTCGCCGAATCCTGTAGCGCGAAGCTGACGGTGCTCATCGGGTGCCCTCCTGGCTTGCGGTGTCGGCGCCTGTGAGGGCGAGGAAGACGTCGTCGAGGTCCGGCGTATGCACGCTCAGGCCGGCGAGCACGATCGCCTCGGAGTCGAGGCGGTCGAAGACGGCCCGGAGTGCGGCGACGCTGCCGTCGCTGGGCACCCTGAGGGTCAGGAGGTCGTCGCCGCGGACCGACTCGCCCAACGCCCGGGCGGCCGAGTCGAGACCGGTGCAATCGGCGAACTGGAGTTGGATGTGCCCCCCGGGAATCAGCCGCTTGAGTTCGTCGGCGGTCCCTTCGGCGACCAGCCTGCCGTGGTCGAGCACGGCGATCCGGTCGGCCAGGTGGTCGGCCTCCTCGAGATACTGGGTGGTCAGGAAGACCGTGACGCCGCCGGCGACGAGGTCGCGGATGATCTGCCACATCGTGCGGCGGCTGCGGGGATCGAGGCCGGTCGTCGGTTCGTCGAGGAACACGATCCGCGGGTCACCGACCAGGCCCATCGCGAGGTCGAGCCGGCGTCGCATGCCGCCGGAGTAGGTCGCGGCCGGACGCTTGGCGGCGTCGACGAGGTCGAGCCGCTTGAGCAGGGCGCTAGCGCGCCGACGACCAACGCGTCGACCGAGATGGTGGAGGTCGGCCATCAGGACGAGGTTCTCCTCGCCGGTGAGCAGGTTGTCGAGCGCCGAGAACTGGCCGGTGACGCCGATTGCCGCGCGCACCGCGTCGGGTTCGCGGGCGGGGTCATGACCGGCCACGCGCAGCCGGCCGGCGTCGGCGCTCATCAGCGTCGTGAGGATCTGGACGATCGTCGTCTTGCCGGCGCCGTTGGGCCCGAGCAGCGCGAAGATCGTCCCCTCCGGGACGTCGAGGTCGACGCCGTCGAGCACCAGGTGATCGCCAAACGACTTGCGCAGGCCGGTCGCCCTGATCGCCGATGGTCGGGTGGTCATCGCCGCTCACCGAATGCCGGCTGCGGCCCCGCCGACCGCTCCCCGGGGGCGCCTGATCGCGATCTCGCCGACCGAGGTGCGAGCTCGCACCTCGACGGTCTCGGCCGACGGATCGGGAGCAACGCCCGACTCGAGCGCGTTGTGGACCTTGCCGGCGGTGGCGCTCACGTCGAGCCAGGCTGCGGTCCCCTGGCGGATCCCTATCTCGAGGTCGCCGATCCGGGTCTCGAGCACGACCGAGCCGCGCACGACCTCATCCAGGCGGACGTCCCCGTTGGCGGACTTGGCCACGACGTCGGCCTCCGCCAGGTCGACGACGATGCTCCCGTTGGCCGCGTTGATCCTCAGGTCTCCGCCGCAGACGCCGACCCAGGTCTGGCCGTTGGAGTTCTTGATCACCGCGCTCGCGTCGAGCGCGCGCACGCGCACGTCGCCCGACCCGCTGGTGATCTCGGCGTGACCGGTCGCGCACTCGACATCGATGTCGCCGACGCCGCTCCTCAGGCTCAGCCGCTCAGCCCGGTCGAGCCGGATGTGACCGAGGCTCGTCGTGATCCGGCAGTCGCCGAGCCGACCGTCGGAGCGGAAGTCCGCCGCCTGCCCCCCGCCATGCACCTGCGAGCCGGCCGGCAGCTCGACCGTGAGGTCGATCGACCCGCCAAAGCCCCTGCTCAACCAGGGCGGCCGGGGCGCCTTGACCTGCAGCTGTGCGTTCGCGTACTCGACGCGGGTCAGCCTGGCCGCCTTGACGTCCTCGTCGTTGGACGCATCGCTCGGGCGTACGTCGACGACCGTGGCGCCGGCGTCGGTCGCGCTGATCCGGACGTCGCCGACGGCGACGTCGATCGTCGCGGTGATCGGTCCGGGTGTATCGAAGGTCGTCATCGTGGGCGCTCCTGCAAGGTCGAGGGTGGGGTCGGGCTCAAGGTCGGGGTCGGGCTCAAGGTCGGGTCGGATCGGGGTGACGTGGGTTCGGTCGAGGGACCGACGCGGTGCTCAGCGCACCCAGCCGGTGTAGGCCTGGCCGACGCGGCCGCCGCGCTGCCTCGGGCGGGGGTCGTCGGGGGCGACCGCGGCGGCAACCACGCGAACCAGCCAGGCGTTGACCGACAGCCGCTCGCGTCCGGCGGCGAGCTCGACGCCGGCCTTGAGCTGCTCGGGCAGACGAAGGTTGATGCGCGCCGTTGCCCCCTCGTCGGGCTCCGGCGGGGCCGGCGCCGAGGGGTTGGTCGCATCCGTCGGGCCCGGGTCGTCGGTGGGCGGCGAGGTCACCAGGAAGTCGGGCTCGCCGGAGCGCAGCCGCAGGTCAACCGAACCTGGCGCCAGCTCGCGGGTGATCTCGTCTGCGGCCGCCGATAACGCATCGAGCAGCATCAGCCGGACGGCCGAGTCCAGCGGAGCGGTCATTCGCTCGGCGAGCGCTCGGGCGTCGTCACCGCCCGCCTCCGCGGCGACGACGAGCTGGCGGCGGAGGTTCTCAACGTACGGTGTCAGGTCCATGACGCCACTATGGCATCTTTCTGGCATCAATACAAGTCCAGTGTGGTGCCGATGTGCACGGACGCGTTGAACGGACGCGTTCGCGGGGCCGGGATGAGCAAGTTCGTGCTGGTCGCGGGCGCCGTGGTGCCGACCACTGGCATCTCGTGGAGCCGCTGCTACGCGCCGCGGGCCACGCGACGGTAGCCCCCGAGTTGCCGTGCGATAGCGAAGCCGTCCGCCTGCCTGAGTACACGAACGCCGTTCGTCGAGGCGATCGGCGAGATCACGGCGAGCACCTGCTCTTCGTCCACCCCGCCTTCGCCGGCCGCGGCGTCGGCCGGAGGCTCCTATACGCGGCCGCCGGCGACCACCCCGACCCAACCCGGCCCGCCCCGCCCCGCCCCGCCCCGCCCCGCCCCGCCCCGCCCCGCCCCGCCCCGCCCCGCCCCGCCCCGCCCCGCCCCGCCCGAGATGCTTGCAGCTGCAACGATCTGCGCTATAGTAACTTACGATTTGTAAGCGAACTGGAGCTGATGCCTTGTGAGCCCGTTGAGATTGATCCCGCTCGAAGATGCGGTCGTGTTCCCAGGCATGGGCATCACGCTGACCGTCGACGTGGGCCAGGACGAGCGCGTCGTGCTCGTCCCCCGCCATGAGAACGAATTCGCCTCGGTCGGCATCGTCGCCGAGGTCACCGAGCACGTCCGGCTCCCGGTCGGCGCGCACGGCGTCACCCTGACCGGCCGCCACCGCGGCCTGATCGGAGCGGCGAGCAACGGCCCGGGCGGGGAGCTCGTCGTCGAGGTCGACGAGCGCCCGGACCCGGTTCCGGTCGACAAGAAGACCCGCGAGCTCTCGCGGGAGTACCGGGCGATCGTCGAGGAGATCCTCGACCTCCGGGGAGCCGACGGCCGGGTCTCCGCGTTCCTCCGGGCGATCGTCGAGCCAGGCCCCCTGGCCGACTCGGCCGGCTACTCGCCGGACCTGAGCTACGCCCAGAAGGTCCAGCTCCTGACGACGGTCGACGTGACCGAGCGACTCGAGCTGGCCGTCTCCCTCCAGCGCGACCGCCTGGCCGAGCTGGCGGTCCGCAAGCGGATCCGCGACGACATGGAGGACGGGTCCCAGAAGCAGCAGCGGGAGTACATCCTCCGCCAGCAGATGGACTCGATCCGCAAGGAGCTCGGCGAGGACGGCGACTCTGTGGCAGAGGAGTACCGGACGAAGATCGAAGCCGCGGGAATGCCCGAGGAGACGAAGGCGCAGGCGCTCAAGGAGCTCGGCCGGCTCGAGCGGATGGGCGAGCAGTCGGGCGAGGCGAGCATGATTCGCAACTACCTCGACTGGATGATCGCCGTCCCGTGGAGCAAGCGCTCGGAAGAGCGCCTGGACCCGGTGGCCGCCCGCGAGCATCTCGATGCCGACCACTACGGTCTCGAGGACGTCAAGGACCGGATCGTCGAGTACCTCGCTGTCCGCAAGCTCCGCCAGGACCGGGGAATCGAGGTCGACCGGCGCTCAGGAGCGATCCTGACCCTGATCGGCCCTCCCGGGACCGGCAAGACGTCGATCGGCGAGTCGATCGCCGGGGCGACCGGACGCGAGTTCGTCCGGATGTCGCTCGGCGGCGTCCGTGACGAGGCTGAGATCCGCGGTCACCGTCGGACCTACATCGGCGCCCTCCCGGGCCGGCTGGTCCGGGCATTGCGTGACGCGGGAACGATGAACCCGGTGATCCTCCTCGACGAGGTCGACAAGATCGGCGCCGACTGGCGCGGCGATCCGTCGGCGGCGCTGCTCGAGGTCCTCGACCCCGCACAGAACCACAGCTTCCGCGACCACTACCTGGACGTCGAGCTCGACCTGAGCGAGGTCATCTTCATCGCGACGGCCAACCAGCTCGACACGATTCCCG
This sequence comes from Solirubrobacteraceae bacterium, assembly GCA_034664295.1. GTDB lineage: Bacteria > Actinomycetota > Thermoleophilia > Solirubrobacterales > Solirubrobacteraceae > Palsa-513. The sequence goes on from JAXDHV010000062.1 coordinate 123,510, forward strand.
GACCGCTGCTCGACCGGATGGAGGTCATCCGCTTCGACGGGTACACCAACCAGGAGAAGCTGTCGATCGCCCGCCGGCACCTCTGGGCACGCCAGCGCGACCGCAACGGCCTGCGCGAGGAGGAGGTCTCGATCTCCGACCAGATGCTCGGCACCTTGATCGCCGAGCACACCCGGGAGGCGGGCGTCCGCAACCTCGAGCGTGAGCTGGGGACCGTCCTGCGAAAGACGGCAACCCGGATCGCGTCCGGCAAGGTGCAGACGCCGGTCGAGATCGACGCGGAGATCGTCCGCGACGCGCTCGGTCGCCAGAAGTTCTTTCAGGAGTCGGCCGTTCGCACGGCGGTTCCAGGAGTGGCGACCGGCCTGGCGGTGACCGGTGCGGGTGGCGACGTCCTGTTCATCGAGGCGACGACGATGAAGGGCAAGAACAACCTCGTGCTGACCGGACAGCTCGGCGACGTGATGAAGGAGTCGGCTCGGATCGCCCTCTCCTACGTCCGTGGACACATCGACCAGCTCGGGATCGACGAGACGGCCTTCGAGGATCGCGAGTTCCACGTCCACGTCCCGGCGGGCGCGATCCCCAAGGACGGCCCGAGTGCCGGTATCACGATGGTCACGGCACTTGCCTCACTGCTGACCGGCCGTCCGGTCCGACACACGGTGGGCATGACCGGTGAGGTGACCCTCCAGGGCCGGGTCCTGCCGATCGGCGGGCTCAAGCAGAAGGTGCTCGCCGCACACGCGGCCGGCCTGACCGACGTGATCCTGCCGGAGCGCAACCGCGGCGACCTCGATGACATCCCGAAGGACGTGCGCGAGCAGATGACATTCCACCCGGTGATGACGGTTGACGAGGTCCTCGACAAGGCGCTCGAACCGGCCCGGGAGGCAGTCGCCTCGTAGGGACTCGGGCGGGCCCCCGCCGGGCCAGCAGAGCCGCGGCACCTCAGGGGCCCGGGCGTGAGCCCGGGCCCCTCTGTGTTGACACAATGGCGCCGACGTGACGATGTACGGACCAGAGATCACGTTTCTCGGCATTCCCCGGGTCGACCTCTCAGACGACGCGGCGGTCGCACGCGCGGAGGTCGCGATTCTCGGGGCCCCCTTCGACGGGGGCACGAGCTTTCGGGCGGGCTGCCGGTTCGGGCCGCGGGCGATCCGCGGGTCCGATTCCCAGAGCTACGACGGATCGCGCCCGCACCTGGCGATGCGCGTCGACCCGCTGAAGGACCTCCGCGTGATCGACGTCGGGGATGTCGAGATGCCCGCCGGTGACATCGAGCTGTCGCTCGGCCGCCTGCGGGACACCGTGCGGCGCCTCGTCGGCCTGGGCGTCTTCCCGGTCGTGCTCGGCGGCGACCACTCGATCGCCTACGCCAACATCGGCGGCCTCCAGACGCGATATCCGGAGCTCGCGGTCGTCCAGTTCGACGCCCATGCCGACACCGGCGACACGCATTTCGGCCAGCGGCTCGGCCACGGGACGCCGATGCGCAGGCTGATCGAGGACGGAACGTGTTCCGGCGAGCGCTTCTTCCAGATCGGTCTCCGCGGTTACTGGCCGGGACCGGACGTGCTCGCCTGGATGGCCGCTGCGGGCATCCGAAGCTACGAGATGACCGAGCTCCGGGCACGGGGACTCGATGTCGTCCTCGACGAGGTCTGCGCCGCGAGCGCCAGGGACTTCCCGGTCTTCCTGGCGGTCGACATCGACGTCGTCGATCCGGGGATGGCCCCCGGCACGGGCACTCCGGAGCCCGGCGGCCTGACCAGCTGGGAGCTGCTGTCAGCCGTCCGCCACGTCTGCTCCGCGCTGGACGTCCGGGCAATCAGCATCGCGGAGGTCTCGCCCCCCTACGATCACGCCGACGTCACGGCGCTGCTCGCCAACCGGGTCGTCCTCGAGGCCCTCTCGGCGATCGCCCGCCGGCGAGCGGAGCAGTCGGGGGGCGAGTCGTGGCGCCCGCAGCAGCCGCTGCTCGACGGCCGCTGAAGCGCGGCCCGGGGTCAGTCGTCGGACGGGCCGTGCAACGTGATCGTGAAGCCCCCGGCACCCTCCGTCGCGAACGCCTCCTCTGGCAGGCCGGCCAGCCGTCGCTGGAACGCGTTGGCGACCCGCCCGGCGTGGGCCTTCGCGAGCTCGGCCCGCTCGCCGGCGAACAGCTCGTCGACCGTCGTGCGCCACAGGCGCAGCCACGTCTCGAAATGGCCGGGTCGCAACCGAACCTTGTAGTTGAGTGCGGCGTGCGGCGTGTACGCACTCCCCGCGTAGGACCGCGCCCCCAGGAGGATCGTCTCCCAGAACGATGCGATCCGCGGGACATGGGCCTCGAGATCGAGCTTCGCGACATCGACGAAGATCCAGCCGATCATCGGGTCGACGAGCGTCCGGCCATAGAACGACCGGACGAGCGCCTCGCAGTCGGCCCGGCTCTCGATGTCCCGCAGCACCGTGGACGTGGTCATCCTGGAACTATGGCGGACCGCTCGATCGTCCTCCTCGACGGGTCGACCGCGCGGCTCTCCGAAGATCAGGAGTGCTTTCTGCGTGACGCTAAGCTCCGACCAGTACGCGTCAACTCGTGACGCCAGAGCCCGGAGGTCGCAACGATGGATGAGGCACTACCAGGAGTCTCGCGAGGAGTCGACGAGCTCCCGCCAGGCAAGGTCAAGGCGTGGGTTCTCCCCAACGTGCCGGAGGTCGTCAGGGTCTCCAACAGCAGCCAGGCACACAACCCGGCCCACCGCAACGGCACCTTCCAGATGAAGTTCAACGACAGCACGACGTGGGACGACGAAGAGCTCGCGTGGGGTGAGAGCCGGTCCTACGAAACGGGTCTGGTCGAGATGAAGGTCCGCAACAACGGCCGCGCCGGCCTCACGCTCAGCTACGAGTGACCAGCCGCCGGGCCTGAGCTCTCGGCGTCAGTGACCAGCCGCCGGGCCGGAGCTCTCGGCGCCTGACGGCCCGGCGCGGCCGGCCACCTCGCCGACGGCGCGGTGACGGCGCAGGGCGCCTCGGTCGGCGGGCCGACGGCGGGCAGCGTCACCGAACGCTGCCCGCGCCGCAGCTCACCGGCGGGCTCCCGCCGCCGGACGGGCCTCGCTCATCCGTGGACCAGCACCGGCTCGCCGCCCGGGACCGCCGCCCCGGCGGCCACCATCCGGCTGCGCGACGTCAGGAGCGCGCTGCACACGACAGCCCCGCCGATGTAGAGCCCGGCGGCCCACCAGAAGGCCGTCGTGTACCCGTGGACGGCCGCCCGCGCGAGGTCCGCCGGCCCCGGCCGGCCCGCCACGCCTGCGAGCTCTGCGGTGACCGCCGAGGCGGCCAGCGTGCTGAGCAGCGCCGTGCCGATCGAACCGCCGATCTGCTGCATCGTGTTGACCATCGCCGAGGCGACTCCCGAGTCGTGGGGCTCGACGCCGAACGTCGCGGTCGCCATCGCCGAGCTGAAGACCAGACCGAGGCCCAGCCCCATCAGCAGGAGGCCTGGCAGCACATGGCTGGCGTAGCCGGTCCCGATCCCGATCGTCGTCAGGGAGATCAGCCCGGCCGCGGCGACGAGCATCCCGCCGCCGATCAATGGGCGGGGGCCCAGCTTCGGCAGGAGCTTCGTCGATCCCCCGGTCGCGCTGACCACGATCGCCGCGGTCATCGGCAGGAACGCCAGGCCGGTCTTGACCGGCGAGAAGCCGAGCGTCTCCTGCATGTAGTAGGTCAAGAACAGGAACACCCCGAACATCCCCGCACCCGAGAGGCCCATCGCCACCAGGGATCCACCCCGGTCGCGGTCGACGACGACCCGCAGCGGCAGCAGCGGATGGGCGCTGCGCCGCTGGATCGCGACGAACCCAGCGAGGATGACCGCACCGGCGACCAGCATGCCGATCGTCAGGGGAGCCGTCCAGCTGTGCGTCTGGGCGTTCGCCAAGCCGTAGACGATCGCAAACAGCCCGGTCGTCGCGGCCACCGTCCCCGGGATGTCGATCCGCGATCCAGCCTCGGCCGGCTCGTTATGGAGCAGCCCGACCGCCGCGATCGCCGTCGGGATGGCGAACAGGAGGTTCACGTAGAGGCACCACCGCCAGCTCAGGTACTCGGTCAGCAGTCCGCCCATGATCAGCCCGATCGCGGCGCCGCCGACGGCGACCGCCCCGAAGATCCCGAATGCCTTGGCCCGCTCGCCGGCGTCGACGAAGGTCGTCGTCAGCAGCGAGAGGGCAGCCGGCGCGAGCAGCGCCCCGAACAGTCCCTGGAGGGCACGGGCGGCGACCAGCATGTCGAAGCTCTGCGCCAGCCCACCGAAGGCGCTCGCCACGGCGAATCCGCCGAGGCCGATGATCAGGACCCGCTTGCGGCCGAACAGGTCCCCGATCCTCCCGCCGAGCAGGAGCAGGCTGCCGAAGGCCAGCGCGTAGGCGGTGACGATCCACTGGCGCTGGTCGTCGGTGAACGACAGCGCCTTCTGCGCCGACGGCAGGGCGATGTTGACCACCGTGGCGTCGAGTACGACCATCAACTGGGCCAACGCGATCACCACGAGGATCAGCCAACGCCTCTCGTGATGTGGATTCTGATGGGCTTCGGGCATTTGCGCGACCTCGATTCGGCTAAGTGGAGGGCGGAACTCCAAGTGGAGGGTACTTCTCAACTTTCGTGGCAGAACCGTACCACAAGAAATGGAGCCTTCCGTTCCACTTCTGTAAACTCTGCTCCATGAGCGCACTTCCCGCGGTCCCAGCCGGGCCTCCCACCGCCCCGGCGACGCTCGCGGGGGCCGTCGCAGCTGCGGAGACCGAGCCGTCGGCATGTACGGTCCCGGTCGAGCGGCCGCTGCGCCGCGACGCCGAGCGCAACCGCCAGCGGATCCTCGAGGCCGCCCGTGAGGCATTCGCCCACGACGGCCTGTCGGTCACCCTCGACGAGATCGGCCGCCGGGCCGGCGTCGGCGTCGGCACCGTGTACAGGCGCTTCCCCGACAAGGAGCAGCTGATCGACGCGCTCTTCGAGGACCGCATCAACGAGCTCGTCCTGCTCGCCGAGAACTGCCTCGGCTTCGCCGATCCCTGGGACGGCCTGATCCACTTCCTCGAGCGGGCGACCTGGGAGCAGGCCTGCGACCGCGGCTTCAAGGAGGTCGCCCTCTCGGGATCGATCGGCTATGAGCGGTGCTCGCGGATCCGCCAGTTGATGTTCCCCCTCGTCAGCCGGCTCGTCGCCCGCGCACAGGACGGCGGCATGCTCCGAGCGGATCTCGCCCCGACCGACGTCCCCATGCTCCAACTGATGCTCGGCTTCCTCAGCGAGTGCACGCGCGACGTCGATGCCGAGGTCTGGCGACGCTACCTCGGGATCCTCACCGACGGCCTGCGGACCCGTCGCGACGAGCCGACTTCGTTGGCCCACGACCCGCTGACGCCCGAGCAGACCCAGCAGACGATGCAGGCGGCACGTCCCGGCGCACGGTGACGACGGTCGTTCCCGACCGGCCGCTCAGATAGAACTCCACGCTCGATGGATCTCGCCCAGCTCACATACCGCGCCGCCCGGTTGGCCCCGTCGGGGACGTCCCTCCTGCGCCGCGAGATCGGCCGGGCGATCCCCTCCCGCCCGTTCAACCTCGAGTTCTGGGACGGGACCTCCCTGCCGGCGACCTCCGAGAACGCGCCGAGCTTCGTCGTCCAGAGCCCCGAGGCCCTCGCCCACTTCATCCGCTCGCCCGATCAGCTCGGCCTCGGCCGGGCATACGTCAACGGGACGCTGAGCGTCGACGACCTCGACGCCGCCTTCATCGTCGTCGACACCTGGGAGCCCCCGCCGATCGGGGTCGCCGACCGCCTCCGCCTGATGGCCGCCGCCCTCGCTGCCTGCCGGCCGTGGGCATTGCCCAAGACCCCCGAGCTCGAGCTGATCCTCGACGGCGAGCGGCACACGATCGACCGCGACAAAGAGGCGATCCGCTACCACTACGACGTCGGCAACGAGTTCTTCGCCCTCTTCCTCGATCCGTCGATGACCTACAGCTGCGCGATCTTCTCCCGCGGCGCTGAGACCCTCGAGGAGGCCCAGCGGACGAAGCTCGACCTCGTCGCGACCAAGCTGCGCCTCAAGGAGGGCGACCGCGTCCTCGACGTCGGCTGCGGCTGGGGCAGCTTCGCGGTCCACGCCGCCCGCGAGTACGGCGCCAAGGTCCTCGGGATCACGATCTCAGACGAGCAGGCCGCCCTCGGCCGGGAGCGGATCGCCAGCTTCGGCCTATCAGACCAGATCGAGATCAGGGTCGCCGACTACCGCGAGATCACCGACGAGCCGTTCGACGCGATCGCCAGCATCGGCATGGTCGAGCACGTCGGCGAGAACCAGATCGACCTCTACGCGGAGACGCTCGCCAGGTTGCTCAAGCCGTCGGGAATCCTCCTCAACCACGGGATCGCCGTCCTCAGCCCGGACGACGACCCGCTCGAGGACATCTTCTCGACCCGCTACGTCTTCCCCGACGGCGAGCCGCTCGCCCTCTCGAGAATCCAGCTGGCCTTCGAGCGGGCGGCGCTCGAGACCCACCACGTCGAGGGGTTCGGCCGCGACTACGCGACGACGCTGCGCGACTGGCACGACCGGCTGGACGCCCGCCTCGACGAGGCCGAGGCGATCGCCGGGGTCGAGCGGACGCGGATCTGGCGGCTCTACCTGCGGGCCGCCCGGCACGGCTTCGAAGTCGGCTTCACCAACGTCTATCAGGTCCTCGCCCGCCACCGCGACCACTAGCAGCCGGGTGGCCGACGCCCTCGACCCGCTCGTCGTGCTCGACTGGCGCCGGCGCGTCAGCGAGCTCTACGCCGAGGTACGGGCGACCGCCGACCCCCGGGCCGCCTGGGAGCACTGGCGGGCGACCCGCGACGAGCTCTTCTCCACTCACCCGGCCTCGCCGATCCCCCCATCCGACCGGCCGGACTTCGACGGACTGGAGATCTTCGACTACGACCCGGCCGCCCGGCTCGAGGCCGCCCTGCGCCCGGCCGAGGCGCACGTCGTCGAGCTCGCGGCCGGCGACGGTGCGATCTACACCTTCACCCGCTTCGCCGTCGCCCGGGTCGAGCTCGCCGGCCAGCCGGCCGAGCTCGAAGTCCACTGGCTCCACGGCTACGCCGGCGGCCTCTTCCTCTCGTTCACCGACAGGACGTCCGGCCAGGAGACCTACGGCGGCGGACGCTATCTCCTCGACACGATCAAGGGCGCCGACCTCGGCGGGTCCGGCGGCCGGCTCACGCTCGACTTCAACTTCGCCTACAACCCGTCCTGCTCGTACGACCCGGCCTGGAGCAATCCACTCCCGGCGAGCGTCAACCGGCTCGACTTCCCGTTGCGGGCCGGCGAGCTCGCCCCGTGAGATCATGGACTGGTGGACGAGACCGAGCCCCATCGCGAGCTGATGAGCGCCGCGATCGCCTGCGAGGCGCGCGCCCACCGGGCTGCCGCCGAAGGCGACCTCGACGCGAGCCGGACCGCCTTCCTCGAGGCGGCGGCGACCTACCGGGGATCGTGGGAGCTCGCCGGCCCGAAGAGCTACGGACGACTCGTCGGCATGCTGAAGGCCGCGATCCTCGCCGGTCGGGGGATCGAGGATGCGCACTATGTCGAGCGGACGCTCGCCGGCACCGACGCGACCTCGCCGACCGCCGCCTACGCCCAGGCGGTTGCCGCCCTCGCGCTGGCCGAGGACGGCCGGGCGGCCGAGTGGGCGGCGTTGATGCGCGATGGCTCGCCGGCCTTCGTCCGCGCGTCGAGTGCGATCGCGGCCCTCGCGAGCGCCGACGCCCCCGCCTACCGGGAGGCGGTCGAGGAGATCGTCGCGGACTTCACTGCTCGGGATGCCCATCTGACCGGCGTGCCGATCGCCGACACCGCGCTGATGCTCGAGATCCTCGCCGGTCCCCGGGGGCTCCGCGCCGAACTCGACGGGCCGCTCCTCCCCCGGCTTCATCCGAGCACCGACTTTCCCCTCCCCCGCCTGCATCCGAGCACCGACTTCCCCCTCCCGACGCCGGACAACCCTTCCGAGCCGCCGGGGGACGACGATCTCCGCTCGGCGGCGGACCACCGATAGGAGCAGACCGACGATGACCGGCGCCACGATCACCGACTTCACCGATCCAGGATGTCCGTTCGCCTTCTCGGCCGAGCCGATCCGCCTCCGCCTGGCCTGGATCTACGGCGAGCAGATCGACTGGCGCACCCGGATGGTCGGGCTCGCCGAGTCGCCGGCGACATACGAGGACAGCGGCTTCACCGTCGAGCGGCTGTCGAAGTCCCTGGCCCACCTCTCGAGCGAGTACCACATGCCGATGGACACCTCCCTGCGACCGCGGATGGCCGCGACCCTGCCGGCCTGCCGCGCGGTGGTTGCCGCCCGCCTCCATGCGCCCGAACACGAGCACGCACTCCTGCGCCGGCTCCGGGTCCGCACCTTCTCCGGCGAGCTGCTCGACGCCCCCGAGACGATCGCCGCCGCCGCGCTGGACGCGGGGATCGACCCGGCCGAGCTCGCCGGCTGGGTCGCGTCGTCCGAGGTCGCCGACGCCCTCGCGCAGGACATGGATCTCGCCCGTCACCCCCGTCCGGCCGGCCTCGCCCTCGACCGCAAGCTCGCCGGATGGTCCGGCGGCAGGCGCTACACCTGCCCGTCGTACGAGATCGCCGGGCCCAACGGGGCCGAGCCGATCGTGATCCCGGGCTTCTGGCCGTTCCCCGTCTACGAGGTCGCGATCGCCAACCTGCTCCCCGACGCCGAGCGCCGAGACCCGCCGGAGAGCGTCGAGGAGGTGCTCGGATGGGCGGGCACGCCGCTCGCGACGCAGGAGGTCGCGGCGATCTGCGAGCTCGACTTCAACCCGGCTCGCGAGGCCCTCGGCCGCGTCGCGGTCGAGCAGCACGTCGGCTGGGACGGCTTCTGGTCACTCGCCTCAACCTGAGCGCCGGCGACCCTACGCCCACCGGGACCGCCGGCTGGGACCGCGACCGCCGATCGCGCAGGCGAGTTCGGCTACGCTTCGGCGCGCGATGAGATCCCGTCTGCCAAAGCTGATCGGCGCATCCGTCGTGCTGGCGCTTGCGATCGCCGGCTGCGGGTCGTCGTCGACCGGCAACTCGGCGATCCAGGCCGCCCCGTCCCAAGCCCAGGGCCCCGTCACGATCCCGGCGGCGATCACGACGCCGAAGGCCGGACCGCTCTCGAAGGAGCCGACGATCGCCAAGGGCCCGGCGCCCAAGCAGCTCGTCGTCAAGGACCTGGTGAAGGGAACCGGCGCCGTCCTCAAGCTCGGGCAGACCGCGACGGTCAACTACGTCGGCGTGACCACCGCCAACGCCAAGGTCTTCGACGCATCGTGGAAGAACGGCACGCCGGCCCAGTTCCAGCTGATGACCGGCGCCCTGATCCCCGGATGGGTCCAGGGGCTTCCGGGGATGAAGATCGGCGGCCGGCGCGAGCTGATCATCCCGGCCGCGCTCGGCTACGGCAAGCCCGGCAACCCAGCCGCCGGGATCGGGCCAAACCAGGCGCTGACCTTCGTCATCGACCTGCTCGGCGTCTCCTAGCCCGGCCGGATCGGTGACCGTGACGCCCCGGCGGTGACCGTGACGCCCCGGCACCCTCCGAGCGTCCGGTCTCCGCGCGCGACGCTCCGCCACCCCGCCTAGGACCGACGATGCTCGACCTGGTCACCGAGCTGGCGTGCGCAGGTGGTGAGGCGTGCTCGTACGTCGACGTCCGCTGGGTCCAGCGGAGCCTCGAGCGGCTGACCGTCAGCGGCGGACGGGTCGAGCGGGTCGTCAGCGAGCAGGACGAGGGCATCGGCGTCCGCGTCGCCGCCCGGTCCGGAGGATTCGGCTTCGCCGCGACCCGCGACGTCTCCCGCAGTGGCGGCCTGGCCGCGCTCCGCCGGGCGGCGGCGATCGCCATCGCCCAGCCGACGTCCGCCCTGCGGCCGCTCGCCCCGGTCCCGCCGGCGCGTGGATCGTGGTCAGGCCAGTGTGAGATCGACCCCTTCACGACGACGATCGAAGCCCGTCTCGAGCTCCTCTTGAGCGCCGATGCCCTGCTCGGCGGCGACCCCCGGATCGTCCGTACCCAGGCGGAGTCGATCGCCGTCCGCACGAAGAAGGCCTTCGCCTCGAGCGAGGGCGCCGCCTTCACCCAGGAACTGACCGAGTGCGGCGGGGGGATCGAAGCGCACGCGGCCGACGACGACGATCTACAGGTCCGGTCGTATCCGTGCGCCCACGGTGGCAGCGTCGCGGCCGCCGGCTACGAGCATCTGCTCGGGCTCGACCTCGTCGGCAACGCCCCGCGGGTGGCCGACGAGGCGATCGCCCTGCTCCTGGCTGCCGAGTGTCCGGCAGGACGAACGACGGTCGTCCTCGGCGACGACCAGCTGGCCCTCCAGATCCACGAGTCGATCGGCCACGCACTCGAGCTCGATCGCATCCAGCTCGGCGAGGCGTCCTATGCCGGGACGAGCTGGGTCTCTCCGGCCGACATCGGCCGGCTGCGCTACGGATCGGACCTCCTGGCGATCAGCGCCGACGCGACGCTCCCCGGGGGCCTCGGGTCCTTCGGCTGGGACGACGAGGGGGTCGCCGGCCGTCGAGAGATGCTGATCGACTCGGGGATTCTCCGAGCCGCCCTGTCTGACCGCACGTCGGCCGCCGCGCTCGGGCTGACGGAGTCCGGCGGCTGTGCGCGAGCCGACGGGTTCAGCAGGCAGCCGATCGTCCGGATGACCAACGTCTCGATCGAGCCCGGCCGGTCGGGAACGCTCGCCGAGCTGGTCGGCGACGTCGACGACGGCATCTACATGGAGACGAACCGGTCGTGGTCGATCGACGACCGGCGCCTCCACTTCCAGTTCGCGACGCAGCTCGGACGCGAGATCCGCAACGGCCGGCTCGGCCGGATCCTCAAGAACCCCTCGTATGCCGGGCTGACCCCGGAGTTCTGGGGCTCGCTCGACGGCGTCTGCTCGAGCTCGGAGTGGCGGCTGTGGGGCCTCTTGAACTGCGGCAAGGGAGAGCCCGGACAGGTCGCCCACGTCTCCCACGGAGCCGCGCCGGCCCGCTTTCGCGACGTCCAGGTCGGAGTCGCCCACCGTTGACCGAGCTCGACCTGGCCGAGCGGACGCTCGGCTTCTGCCTGGGGGCCGCCCAGGTCAACGTGACCCGGGAGCGGTCGCTCGCGTCCCGCTTCGCCCGTTCGGTGCCGACCCAGGCGACGGCGGTCGACGACACGACGGTCGAGGTCCTCTGCCTCGTCGACGGCCACACGGGGACGGCGTCGACCAACCGGACCGACGACGACGCGCTCGAAGAGGTGGCGCTGCGAGCGCGACGGATCGCCGCGGCATCCGCACACACCGGCCGCGGCGAGCACCCGGACCTCCCCCTGCCCCTGCCGGACGGCCCCACCGGCGACCCGGACGCCCGCTGGCACGGCCACGACCCTCAAACGGCGGAGCTCGATCCGGCGGTGGCCGGCCGGCAGCTTGCCGGCGCCTTCGACGCCGCCGCAAACCACGCGACCGAGGCCTTCGGGATCTGGACGTCCGGGGAGGTGACGAGCGCGATCGTCTCGAGCGCGGGGATGCGGGCGGCCGAGTCGGTGACCGACGCCCACATGAAGGTGATCTGCCGGGAGCCGACCGGTCGCAGCGGCTACGGCGCCTGCACCGGGGTGAGCGCGGCCGGCCTCGATGGAGCCGAGATCGCCGAGCGAGCGCTCGAGCGGCTGAGCCGCGACGTGCCGGCCGAGCTCGAACCCGGGGAGTACGAGGTCGTCCTCGACCACGAGGCCGTCGGCACCCTGCTCGAGTTCCTCGGCTGGCTCGGCTTCAACGGGCTGGCCCACGCCGAGCGCCGCGGCGCCCTCTGCGACCGGATCGGTCTGTCGGTCGCGGCGCCGATCATCAACATCGTCGACTCCCCCCGCCGCGACGGCGGCCTGCCGCGGCGCTTCGACGCAGAGGCGGTACGCAAGGATTCGCTGGTCCTGATCGAGGACGGAATCGCCCGGGGAGTGGTCCACGACACCCGTTCGGCCGCCGTCACCGGCGGCGGCGCCCGCTCGACCGGCCACGCCCTCGCTCCCGGTGGAGAGCCGGACGGTCCGGCGCCGACCAACCTCGTGCTCGCCGGCGGCCGGGCCGACTCGCTCGAGGACCTCGTCCGGCCGATCCGGCGCGGCCTCTATGTGACCCGCCTGTGGTACGTCAACCCCGTCGACCCCCGCCACGCCCTCCTGACCGGCGTGACACGGGACGGGACGTTCCTGATCGAGGACGGCCGGATCACGAGACCGCTGCGCGACGTCCGCTTCACCGATTCAGTCCTGCGCATCCTCGCGGCGACCGACGAGCTGACCCGGGCTCAGCGGCTGGTCAGCGACGCCGAGCACTACGGTCGGCGCTTCGCCCACGGCGTCGTCTGCCCGGCATTGCGGGCAACCGGATTCAGGGTCACCGGCTCGACGACCTGACCACCGGCGGTGGCTTCAGGAGCCGCTCCGTCCCCGGACGTAGCCCGCCGGGTGCCGCAGCCAGTAGAAGTTGATGTCGTAGCCCCAGCCGAACGTCTTCGGCGTGAAGAGGCGCTTGTCGTCCGGGTTCCACATCCGCTGAGCCAGCCGGTCGACGGTCGGACGGCGGAGATCGAACGGCATACCCAAGAACTTGCCCTCGCGTCGGGATGCTGGTTGCGCGTGCTTGGTCATCGTGAGCCTCCTAGTACTGGAGCCGCCAGCCGAGTGGGCTGGTCGGGCTAGACCAAGCGTACTCCCCCGTGCCGGCGGCCAACGCGGGAGGCGGGAGCCCCGAGAGGGTTCCGCAACGGAGCCCCCCGGGAAGGCTCCTAGCCGGTCGTCGTCGTCGTGGTACCCGCGACCGGCGTCGCGGCCCACGGATGCTTCAGCAGGAGGACCGTGTTGGCGACGAACAGCAGGGCGAAGGCGACCGTCCAGCGATTCAGGTTGCGCTCCACCAGCGAACCCCCGCCGAGCGGACCGGAGCCCGATCCGACGCCGAAGGCGCCCGAGAGCCCCGCGTCCTTGCCGGAATGCATCAGGACGAGGAAGATCAGGATCACCGAGATCGCGACCTGGACGACCGAGAAGAGCGTTTCCATTCGACTCGAACTCTACAAGCCCAGGCCCGTCGGCCGCTTACGCGGCGAACGGCGGGAGGGCATATGCCCGCGACGACCCTTTCCCGCCTGCGGCTGCCCGAGCCGATCTCGATCGTCGATCCCGAGAACGCCCGCTCCCGCCCGATCGCGGTCAGGATCCGGATGGCTGACGACGGGCAGGTCGTCAATCCTGTGCGCGGATGGCGCCTCGGCCGCAGCACACCGCCCGCAGGACGAGCGGTGTGCGACCGTGCCGGTGACTGCGCCGGACCCCGAGACGGGTCAGGCGGCGGCCGGATCGGCGATCGTGAAGCAGCGGGTGTGGACGAAGTCGTCCCCGTCGAACAGGCCGCTCGAGGCGATCAGCACGCTGAGCGTCGAGCCGTCCTTCTTGAGCAGCCGCGCCTTGTAGTGGTAGAGCGACTCACCACCGAGCAGGCGCGTCAGGATGTCGGTGATCACCGGCGCGTCGGCGTGGAACTCGGTGACCTTGTGGCCGATCCACTCGTCCTCGGTATAGCCCAGGGGCTCGTAGTCGGCCTTGTTGGCCCAGATGATCGTCGCCTCGCCGTCGACCCAGTGCAGCCCCACGTTGGCGTTGTCCAGGTAGTCGAGCATGAACTCTTCGGTGCGGACATCGGTTTCGGTCGTCGACATGTCGTCGTGCACTCCTCGTTTTCGGGGGCGATGAGAGCGTCCTGTCGCGCGAGCGGGCCCCGGGGCCGGTCGGTGCATGGTCGTCGCGGCGACGTCCATGGTCCGCCTCGGAGGTTTCCGCCGCGCCGCCCGTCGATTACGATCTTGTAAACCGGGCCCCGCCGCTTGCGCGACGCCGGCGGCAGGCCGAGCCCGACCGCCCGATCAGCCGAGCTCGTCGAGCTTGCGGAGGATCTCGACCGCCTCCGAGCGCCGCTGGCGGTCGAGCGTCTTGAAGTCGTCGTCTGAGAGCTTGCCCGTCCGGTGGTCCATGTCCGTGTCGAGGATCTCCCGGTACTTCGCGTCACGCGCCGCCTCGAGCGCCGCCCGGCCGTCGTCGCGGGCCTCCTTCGACGCGACGACCGAGCGCAGCGGGCCGCTGACGATCCAGACGACGCCGGCCAGCAGCGCGACCACCGCGAGCACGCCGAGCACGCTCATCGGCTTAGGCCTGCTGGAGGTCGCGTCCGACGTGCGCCAGGTAGCGCGCCCGGACCCGCCGACCGCCGGACGGCCAGATCGCCGTCAGGCCGCCGGCGAAGACGATGAACCCGCCGAACCAGATCCACGTCACCAACGGCGAGTTCATCAGGTGGAACGATGCCGTCGGCGACGCCTGGACGTAGTGCTTGGCGATCGCCGACAGGAGGATGAAGGCGTACTCGGGGTGCCCCGCCGGAACCAGCTTGTTGGCCTGCGCGATCAGCGGCTGGAGCGGGTCGATATTCGGCTGGACGGCCGTCCACAGGTCCCGCCGCAGACCCGCCTGCAGACCGACGTGGGCGGTCGTCTCGCCGCCGATCAGGCTCCCGACCGGCCCCTGCGTCGTGTCGCTGGCCGGGTAGTACCCCGCGCTCGGTCTCAACACGCCGACCGGGTGGCCGTGCCTCGTCACGTCGATGACCGCACCCAGCGTGAGGATCGCCCCCGTGCTGTTCGGATCGGTGATGACCGATTGGGTCGCTCGCTCGTACGTGTACCGGTAGTCGCCGACCAGCGTGCTCTCGCCCGGCCTCAGGCTGATGTCCCGGACATTCTGGAAGGCCGACGACGCCGCGACCCCGACGAACAGCACGGCGACCCCGATGTGGACCGTGTAGCCCCCGTACCGGCGCCGGTTGCGCCGGATCAGCGACGCGAAGGCCGCCGGCGGCGACTCGTCGGACATCGCCCGCCGGGCGCCGATCCCCCGCCAGAACTCCTGGCCGACGCTCCCGAAGACGAACGCCGCCACGCAGAACATCACGACCGCCAGGGGCTTGCGGGCCGCGTCGGTCGCCACGAGCACGACGAGCAGGGTGAGGAGGGCGCTGAGGAGGGGGACGCGGAAGTTCCGCCTCGCGTTGACCGCGGTCGCCCGCCGCCAGGCGATCACCGGTCCGACTCCCGAGAGGAGTACGAGGATCAGGGCGAGCGGCACCGTGTACTGGGAGAACCACGGCGGCCCGACCGACGCCTTCGCCCCGGTCAGGGCCTGCGAGATCAGCGGGAAGAAGGTGCCCCAGAAGATCACGAAGCACAGGCCGACGAGGACCAGGTTGTTGAGCAGGAAGATCGACTCCCGCGAGAGCAGCGAATCCAGGCGGTTCTCGCTCTTGAGCACGTCCCGCCGGCTGATCACCAGGTAGAGCGACCCGACGACGAGGACGCCGATCAGGACGACGAACGGCGTCCCGAGGGTCGAAGCCCCGAACGCGTGGATCGACTGGAGGATGCCCGACCGGACGAGGAACGTCCCGAGGATCGCGAGCGTCCCCGAAGCCAGCACGAGCGACGCGTTCCAGACCTTCAGCATCCCCCGCTTCTCCTGGATCATGATCGAATGGATGAACGCCGTCGCGACCAGCCACGGCATCAGGGCGGCGTTCTCGACCGGGTCCCACCCCCAGTAGCCGCCCCATCCGAGCTCGGCATAGGACCAGCGGGCTCCGAGCAGGATCCCGATCCCCAGGAACAGCCACGACCCGAGCGCGAAGCGGCGGGTCGCCCGGATCCACTCGGCGTCGATCCGCCGGGTGATCAGCGCGCCGACGGCGAACGCGAACGGGATCGTGAACAGCGTGTACCCCGAGTAGAGCATCGGCGGGTGGATCATCATGCTCGGGTGACGCAGCAGCGGGTCGAGACCCGCACCGTCGACCGGCGCCGGATGGGTCGTCGCGAACGGGGTCGCAAGGAAGATCGTCATCGACGCGAAGAACGCCCCGAACCCGAGCAGCACGGCCGTCGCATACGGGACGACCTCCCGCAGCGCCTTCCGCGTCAGGAAGATCGCCAGGCTCGACCAGAGCGAGAGCAGTAGGAGCCAGAGCAGGAGCGACCCCTCCTGGGAGGACCAGACGGCCGCCGCCTTGTAGAAGGTCGGCGTCGTCAGGCTCGACGTGCTCGCGACGGTGTCGAGGCTGAAGTCAGACCGCAGGAACCCGAGCTCGAGGATCCCGAAGGCGACCGAGACCGTCCCCGCGAGCGCGTAGACCGACCGCCTCCCGGAATCGACCCACTCCCGGCGTCCGGTCCGGGCCCCGTAGAGCGATGCGCCGATCCCGTAGACGCAGACGCAGAGCGCCAGGATCAGCGCCGCCCGGCCGACCTCGGCCCCCATCAGCTGGGCGGGCCGGGCACTAGTACGGCTTGCTGCCGGTCTTGGCCGCCGCGAACTTCGACGGGCACTTGGTCACCAGCGTCCCCGGCTGGCCCACGAAGCCGTTGCCCTGCTTGCGGACATCGACGATGATCTCCCGGCCCTGACGGAACGGGCTCGGCACCGACCCGCCGTAGGCCACCGCCACCGACGTCCCCGTGCCCGCACGGTCGGCCACCCGGAAGGCGGTCGTGTCTCCGGTCCGCGTGATCGAGTTGTTGACGACCGTTCCCGTCAGCTCGTACGACTGGCCGGCTCGCGCGCCCGCCAGGAGCTGGCTCGGAGTCCGCGTCGGACTGGCTGCCGTGAAGCTCGTGTAGACCAGCGCCGTCGCCAGAATCACCGCCGCAGCGAGGGCCGTGACCAGCCTGATCTTGCGCTTGCGCGGCGGACTCATCGGTCCTCCAAGTATCTCAGAGACGCCCCGAACCCCGCCCCGGCATGGGTGCCGACGCCCGCCAACCTGAAATTAACGTGATCCGGCGAAACCTTTTCCCCCGAAGAACGTCCATGAGGGAGATGACTATGCGAACACGAATCCGATCATCCGCCCGAGCCGTCGGCGGGGCCGTGGCCACCGGCCCCCCTGGGGGCGACACGTTCGAGTGGGACATGCGCAAGAGCGACGGCCCGACCGACCGGGCCTTCTACGACTGCGGCTGCGGCTACAAGTTCACCGCCCGGGTCGCGACGACGGTCAGCTGCCCCCACTGCGGCGCTGGACAGGCCTGGTAGGCGACGTGGGCGTTCAGTCCTTCGGCAGCCTCGCCGGAGTGTCGCTCTTCGGCTCGACGTAGTCGACCGGATTGCTGTCGACGAAGTCGTCGGCCTTGCGACCTGCGGCGATCGGCGGGTGCTCCTTGGGATCGACCTCGTCGGCGTGGACGAGCGGCTTCAGCTTCTCGGCCTTCAGCTGGTTGCGGATCTCCGCGAGCTCCTCGCCGTTGGCTGCGAGCTGCTCCTCGAGCGTGTCGATCCTGCTGTAGAGCTCATCGCGCTCAAGCGCGACACGGCGGTCGGTCTGCTCACTCATGAGGTCCTTCCTCGGGATCGCGAAGCCGGTGGGTCCGCACCGGAGGATAGCCCGCGGCCGCGCCAGATCGGGCTCGGGTGCGACCGCCGGACGGGGCAGCGCGAGCCGAAAGGCCACAGCCTCGTAACAAGAGCCGGCCGGCCGCGGTCTAGTTTTCCGCGGCAGGATCGGACCGGCGGGCGGCCGGCGCCGGTCAGCCCGGCCACTGCCATCGAGGGGACGTCATGTCTGCACTTCTTCGCAAGCCCTGGGCCCGCGCTCTGGGCGCCGCCGGCGTCGCCGGGGTGATCGCCGCGGCGACCAGCCTCCCGGCGTCGGCCGAGCCGTCGGTGGCGGTCGCGTCCGCGTCCGCGTCCGCGTCCGTCGCGCATGTCCTCCTGGTGTCTGTCGACGGGATGCACCAGTCGGACCTCGCCCATTACGTCGCCGCCCACCCGGCCTCGGCCCTCGCGCGGCTGGTCGGCGGCGGCCGGGAGTTCACCCGCGCTCGGACGCCCTTCCCGTCGGACTCCTTCCCGGGGATGGTCGGCCAGGTGACGGGCGGCGATCCGCGGGTCACGGGCGTCTACTACGACGACTCCTACAACCGAGTCCTCCTGCCGGCCGGGACGACCACGTGCGGGGGGGTCAAGCCGGGAGCCGAGGTCACGTACTTCGAGGCGGCCGATCGCAACCCGCACTCACTCGATGCCGGCCAGGGCCTGCCGAACCTGCCGGCCGGGATCCTCGGGATGACGGGGAACCCGACGACGTTGATCGATCCGGCGCAGCTGCCGGTCGATCCGGCGACCTGCGAGCCGGTCTATCCGCATTCCTACGTCAGGGTGAACACGATCTTCGAGGTCGCCCGGGCGGCCCACCTGCGGACGGCGTGGTCTGACAAGCACGCGGCCTACGAGATCCTCGACGGCCCGTCGGGAACCGGGATCGAGGATCTGTTCACGCCGGAGATCAACAGTGACGCGCCGAGCACCGGGTCGGCGGTCGACTGGACGAAGGACAACACGCTGACGCGACAGTACGACGGCGACAAGGTGGCGGCGGTGATCAACGAGATCAACGGCTTCGACCACAGCGGCACGACCCGGGTCGGGACGCCGGCGATCTTCGGGATGAACTTCCAGGCCGTCTCGACAGCGCAGAAGCTCCCGTCCTCGCGCGGCCAGGTCGGCGGGTACCTCGCCGACGGGAAGACCCCCGGCCCGGTTCTGGGCGGCGCGCTCGACTTCGTCAACACCGAGGTCGGGGCGATGATCGGCGCGCTCGCGGCGGAGCACCTCGACCGGTCGACGGCGATCATCCTGTCGGCCAAGCACGGCCAGTCGCCGCAGACGCCGACGGCGCTGACGCGGATCGCCGACGGACCGATCATCGACGCCGTCAACGCCGCCTGGCGGGCGGCCCACCCATCCAGCCGCGGCCGGTTGGTCGCGTTCTCGATCAACGACGACGGAATGCTGATCTGGCTTGCTGACCGGTCGCGGCAGGCGGAGGCCTTCACTCGGAGCTTCCTGCTGGGGTACTCGGGCATCGGCAACGACATCAACGCGAGTCCGAAGCCGTACACGAGGTCGGGACTCACCCGCGTCTACGCCGGCCGAGCCGCCGCTGGGCTGTTTGGCACCTTGACGAGCGACCCGCGGGTCCCCGACGTGGTTGGAATCGCCCGGTACGGGACGGTCTACACGGGCGGTGTCGGGAAGATCGCCGAGCACGGCGGCGACAACCCGCAGGACCGGTCGGTGCCGCTCGTCGTCTTCGGTGCCGGCGTCGGGACGCCTGGGGTGATCGACCGGCCGGTCGGGACGATCCAGATCGCCCCGACGATCCTGTCCCTGCTGGGCCTCGATCCGAAATCGCTCCAGGCGGTTCGGGCCGAGGGAACCCGGGCCCTCCCACTCGGCACGGGACCCGGCCTGCCGGGGCTGCCTGGACCGCCGGGGCTGGCGGGGCTCCCGCGACCGCCGGGGCCGCCGGGACTGCCGGGACCGACCGGGCTGTTGGGACCGCCGGGGCTGGCGGGGGTCCCGGGGGTGGGCGGCCGGGCCGGCTTCATCGCCCGCCCGCTCGAGTCCCTCGGGATCCACCCGGGGAACTGAGGGCCCAGTGCGCCCGCGGCCGGGCGCTCGAATCCGCCTCGATGGGCGGGAGGCCGGCGAGCGTCCGGGATCAGGCCCGACGGTCCAAAGCCGACCGCTGATCGGTCGGACGCTCGGGCGCGGCGGTCAGGCCGTCCCTGGCGAGGCTCACGACCGCTCGATGTCGGTCTTGTCGACGAGCTCGTCGGCGATCGCCTCGGGCTTGTCCTCCTCGGCCCGCTTGGCGGCCTCCTCATCCTGGTTGACCTCGACCCGCGAGGCCTGCCAGGCGGCCCAGTGGCCGGCGACGAGCGCCCAGAGCGACAGGGCGGACACGAAGACGACGCTCTTGACCCACCCGGTGGCGAGCGAGAGGGGGATCATCACGATCCAGAAGATCGTCAACCACCCGTTGACCCGCCGCATGAAGACCGGGTCTCCCTGGACTACGGCCCAGAGGCTCTTGAGCATCGACCGGAGTTCGCCGGGTCGACCGGGATCCCTGCTGTCGCCTGGATCGTCGGCGGACAGAGGCCGTTGCCTCCGGCTCTGCAGAGCGGGATACGGGAATCGAACCCGTCTCTCGAGCTTGGGAAGCTCACGTTCTACCAATGAACTAATCCCGCCGGATCGGGGGGCATCTTATTGCGTCTACCCTTCAGGCGGTGAAGCGCGTCCTCGGTCCGGCGATCACGGTGGTCGTGGCTCTCGCGGCAGTCGGCCTCTTCGTATTCGGCCTGAGCAACCAGGGAGCCAGCCGGGCTCTGGACAACGCCGTCGCCGGCGGCAAGCGACCGGCCGCCCCCGATCGCACGTTGCCGATCCTCGCGGCGCCCGGCTCGCGATCGCTTGCCAGCTACCGGGGGAGGGTTCTCGTCGTCAACTTCTGGGCCTCGTGGTGCCCGCCGTGTGCGGCCGAGTCTGGAATCCTCGAGACCGCCCAGCACCAGCTGGCCGCCAGCGGGCGCGGGACCGTGCTGGGGGTCGATTACAAGGACTTCTCGTCGGACTCGCTCGCGTTCATCCACCGGCACGGCCTGACCTACCCGAGCCTGATCGACAGCTCTGGCGGCCTGGCCAACGCCTTCGGCACCCAGTCGCTGCCCGAGACCTTCGTGCTCGACCGCAACTCCCGGGTCGTCGCGATCAGCCGCGGCCAGATCCTCCAGCAGTCGTTCCTGACCCAGGCGATCGCCAAGGCCGATCAGGCCTGATGGGCGCGATCAGCCGGCCAGGCCTCACGGCTGCGACGACGAGCCGCAGCCGTCCGACCGTTCAGATCGGCGTCCTCGCGCTCGTCGTCATCGCCCTCCTGACGCCCTCCGCCGGGGCCGTCGTCCCGCGCGCCTCGCTGGCCGACATCCAGCACCAGGTGATGTGCGTCACCTGCGGGATCCCGCTCGAGGAGGCCATCTCACCCCAGGCCGACCGCGAGCGCGCCAGCATCCAGGCGATGATCGACAAGGGGATGACCACGGACCAGATCAAGCACGCCCTCGTCGTCGCCCTCGGACCAGGAGTGCTCGCCCTCCCGCCTCGGAGCGGCTTCAATCTCGCCGTCTACATCGTCCCCGTCGTCGTGATCGTCCTCCTACTGGTGATCCTCGCCGTCGGCCTCCGCCGCTGGCGGCGACGCCCGCCCCCAGAGGACGGGCCCCGGTCGCCGGCCCCCGATCTCGGGTTGGTCGACGCCACCCGCCTCGACGAGGAACTCGTCCGCTTCGACTCCTGACCCGCCGGCCCGACGACCCTGCCCTGCACTCTTGCCCGGCGACCGGCGACTCCTGGCCGGCACTCCCGCCCGGCGACGCCTACATCTCGGTCGGCGCGCTCAACCCCAGCAGATCGAGCGCTCGCTCGATCGTCCGCCGGGTGACCAGGGCCAGCACGATCCGGAACGACTCCGTCTCGACCGGCTCGACTCCGACGATCCGGCAGTCGCGGTAGAAGGCCGTGAAGTCCTGGGCGAGATCGAGCGCGTAGACGGCGATCCGGTGCGGCGCCCGCCGCTCCGCCGCCTCGGCGACCTCCCCGCCGAAGGCCAGCACCCGCTTGATCAGGGCTCGCTCGGACGAGTGGAGCGGACCCGACGCGATCGGATCGGCCACGGCCGCGGCAACGCGCGCGTCGCCGGCCTTCGCCAGCACCCCACAGATCCTGGCGTGGGCGTACTGGACGTAGTAGACCGGGTTCTCGTTCGTGTGCCTGACCGCCAGGCCCAGGTCCAGGTCGACGGTCGTGTCTTGCGACCGGGCGACAAGGAAGTACCGGGCCGCGTCGACGCCGATCTCCTCGATCAGCGCGTCGAGCGTCACGAAGTCCCCCGCCCGCTTGCCCATCGCCCTGCGCTCGCCCGCGTCGATCAGGTGGACGAACTGGAGAATCACGACGTCCAGCACGTCCGGGTCCGTAGCCAGCGCCCTGAGGGCCGCCCGCATTCGTGCGATGTACCCGTGGTGGTCGGCTCCCCAGACGTCGATCAGCCGCTCGAAGCCGCGCGCGAGCTTGTCGAAGTGGTAGGCGATGTCCGACGTGAGATACGTGTGGTCGCCGCCCGAGCGCTCGAGCACGCGGTCCTTGTCGTCGCCGTAGGTCGTCGTCCGCAGCCAGAGCGCACCGTCGGATGTGTAGCTATCCTCCTGCTCGGCCAGTTTCGCCAGCGCCCCGGCGACCAGCCCGCGGTCATGCAGCGAGCGCTCGGAGACCCAAGTGTCGAAGTGCACACCGAACCTCTCGAGCGTCGCCCGAACCATCGCCAGGCAGGCCGCGCAGGCCTCCAGGCAGAGCTCGTCGAGATCCAGCGTCGCCGCCCGATCCCGGTCGACCAGATCCGCCACGTACTCGCCCTTGTAGCCGTCCTCCGGGATCGGCTCGCCCCGCGCCCACGCCCGGACCGACTCGCCCAGCCGGCGGATCTGGCTCCCGTAGTCGTTGACGTAGAACTCTCGGGTGACCTCGTGCCCGTGGAAGGTCAGGATCCGCGCTAGCGCATCGCCGTACGCGGCGTGACGCCCGTGGGCCACCGTCAGCGGACCGGTCGGATTGGCCGAGACGAACTCCAGGTCGATCCGCTCCGCCTTCGCCACCCCCCCGCCGCCGAAACCGTCCCCGGCCGCCAGAACCGCCGCGAGCGCCCGCTCGAACCAGGCGTCCGACAGGAACAGGTTCAGAAAGCCCGGACCGGCCACCTCGACCCGTTCGAGCCCCTCTCCGAGCCTGCTGACCAGCTCCCGCCCCAGTTGGTCGGCCACCTCGCGCGGCGCTCGGCGCAACCGCGGCGAGAGGAGTAGGGCCGCGTTCGTCGAGTAGTCGCCGAACGCCGCCTGCGGCGGACGCTCCAACCCGGCCGCCAGGCCGTCTCTCCCGTCCCCCGAGACGAGCGCGCCCGCGGCTTCGAGCACGGTCTCGTGGAGCTGGCCGAGCGGGTTCACGAGACGCGGGGCTGTCTGTCCTTGACCGGCAGGAAGAGCGCCTCGAGGCGATCGAGCGTCCGCGGGGTGCCAAGCGCCATCAAGACGTCGCCCTCCTGGAGACGCGTCTCGGCCGGCGGCTGCGGCTCGAAGCCGCCTCCCCCCCTGCGCAGGCCGACGATCAGCGAGCCCCCCCGGATGTCGCCGATCGTCTTCGACTCGCCCTCGCACCCGCCCGAGACGACGATCTCCTCCATCCGATAGTCGCTGTCGACATCGAACATCCCGGCCACCTGCGGATGCAGCGCGAGCCGCGCCATCTCGGTTCCGCTCGCCTTGTACGGCGAGATCACACGGTCCGCGCCCGCCCGCTTGAGCTTCTTCTCCGAGTCCTCGACGCTCGCCCGGGCAACGATCACGATGTCGCTGCGCAGCTCGCGGGCCGTCAGGGTGATGAAGATGTTCGATGCGTCCGAGTCCGCCGCCGCGATGATCGCCCGGGCCCGAGCGATTCCCGCCCGCTCCAGCACGATGTCGTCCGCTCCGTCGCCCTCGATGAACTGCACCCCGATCCCGTGGGCCAGCTCCCTGTTCGCCACGTTGTCGTCGATCACGACGAACTTCGCCTGAGCCGCGCTCAGGTCACGCGCCACCTGGCGGCCGACCCGGCCGTAGCCGCAGATGATGTAGTGGTCGTTGAGGGAGTCGATCATCTTCTGGGCCCGCCGCGCACCGAGCAGCTCGCCCAGGTGGCCGGCCACGAAGAACTCGGTCACCGTGACGAGCGCGTAGAAGAGCGTACCTACGCCGAACACCGTCAGCAGGTCCTTCACGATCTCCCCGGCGATCCCTCGCGGTTTCGGATACGCGCCTGATGTGGCCACCGTGTCGAGCGCCCAGTTGAAGCCGTACCAGAGGCCGACGTGCTCGGTCACCGACAGGCCGACCATCCCGAACACCAGGAGGCCGATGATCGCCGCACCGAGGCGACTCATCCGCCCGAAGAACTCGATCATCTCCGTGCGCGTGCTCAGACCCGGTGCCTGCATCCGCAGGGTGCCCGACTCGCCGATCCGCGTCTGGGCGGCCATTCGCGCCGGCCGGTCTCTCGGCTCCTCGTCCATCAGTGGTGGTACGGCTCGCCGGCGATGATCTTGTGCGCCCGGTAGAGCTGTTCGAGCAGGACGACGCGGGCCAGCTGATGGGCCATCGTCATCGGTCCGAGCGACAGACGGTGATCGCAGCCGCCGAGCTCGAGTCCATGCGACCCACCGATCACGAAGCAGACGTCGCGGGCCGAGGACCGCCGGGTCTCGATGAATTGCGCGAACCCCCGCGAGTCGTAGGTCTCGCCGTCGGCCGCCAGCAGCGAGACGAAGGCGCCCGCCGGCAGGCGCCCGGCGACCCGGTCGGAGTCGCGGAGCTCGACCAGCTCGAGCCGCGTGTGGCGCGAGAGCAGTTTGGCGTAGTGGGCGACGTCATCGGCGTAGGGAGCGCGGAGTCGGCCGACCGAAACCACAACACAGCGCACGGCTGCGATACTAGAGCCAGATGGCCGACGAGACCCCGGGCGAAGAGCGCCACATCAACATCCATCTCTCACCCGAGATCATGGCCGGCGTCTACTCGAACTTCGCGAACGTCAGTCATTCCGACTACGAGTTCACCGTGACCTTCGCCCGCGTCGACCACGAGGTCGAGTCCGGCGAGATTCCCGGAGTCGTCGTCTCCCGCGTCAATCTCTCACCCCGCTTCATGCGCGAGCTGATCGACGCGATGGAGGACAACTACTCCCGCTGGAAGGCTCGCGAGGGCATCAAGAACCTGCCGGAGTACGGCGGGTCAAGCTCCTCCGAGTAGCCGATCCGAGGCCGCCACGGCCTCCGACGCGCTCACGCCGCCCCCCGCCCCTGCTCCCTCAGCCGCTCCGCCAGACCGGCCGGCGTGTGCTCGAGCGATCGCGATCCGCTCGACCGCCGGCGGATGCGTCGCGAGCAGCACGTTGAACCACGCCGGCGGATCCGGATCCCCGAGGTTTGCGACGACGATCCGCTGCTCGAACGACGTGAACGCATCCGGCGCATCGGTCAGCTCGAGGGCAAACGCGTCGGCCCGGCGCTCGAGAGCCCGCGACAGCCGGTTGGAGACCGCTCCGATCGGCGCGCCGACGATGCCGAACGCCAGCGCAAGCGCCGGCAGGCTCCCCGGTCCCGGGTCGCGGCCCGCCTCCAGTGCTCGCATCAGCTTCGCGACCGCGAGCATCCCAGCGGGTGCGACCAGCCCGATCTGGACGAGTCCCCGCGGAACGTCCCGATGGCGGACATGGGCCAGCTCATGAGCCACCACCAGGCGGGTCTCCTCCCGGCTGAAGGTCCGCGTCAGGGTGTCGAACAGCACGACCCGCCGGGTGGCCCCGATGCCGGTCACGTAGGCGTTGACCGCGGTTGTCCGCCGGCTCGCGTCCACCGTGTAGACACCCCGCAGCTCGACCCCCGCCGCCGCCGCCAGCTCGAGCACGTCGTCGCGGGTCTCGCCGGCCTCGAGTCGGGTGAACCGGTTGAAGATCGGATCGAGCACGACCGGCGCGCCCAGCGTGAACAGCACCCCCAGGCCGACAGAGCCGGCCGCCGCGCCGATCCACCAGCGATCGCCCCGGCGGCGCATCAGGCCGAGGACCACCGGCGCCCCTGCGCCCGCCAGCGTCGCCCCGATCAGCGAGCTCTTGCCGACGTCAATCGCCCAGTCGCCCCACGACTGCGTCGCGAGACCGGCGTTCAGCGACCGCTTGCGCATCACCGCGCCGAACGGGACGGATGCGACCCCCAAGCCGACCGACAGGCCGGCGCCCCCGGCCACCTCTGCGACGACTCCTCCTCTCCCACCTCGCCCGGGAACGACCGTCCGCCGGCGGCGGCGCCAGACGAGCAGTCCGAGCAACCCGGCCTGGACCAGCGTGGCCGCGGCCGCGAGCCCCATCTGCGGGCGCCCGTAAGCCCGCGCGCGGGCCAGTTCGGCCGCCGTGAAGTAGTCCTCCGCGCGCACCGGCTCAGGCCGGGCCGGCCGGTCGCGCGGCCCGAGCACCCGTGTCCCGAGCTCGGCCATGCCGAGCGCGACCCCGAGCGCTCCCAACCACCCCCGGTCGCCGGGTTCGCCGATCATGGACTCAGCCTAGATGCTTGCGACCCGCTCGTCTCCCGGCGGCTCCGGCCGCCCGGGGTGCAAGACTTTGTGCTTCTCCCACTTCCCCGTCTGCCGCGCGTGACCGGATTCCCCTCCGGGCATAGGGTGCCCGGGAACATGAAGGTTGCGATCCTCTCCGACATACACGGCAACCGTCAGGCCTTCGAGGCCGTTCTCGCCGAGGTCGCCGGCACGGACGCCCAAGAGGTCTGGTGCCTGGGTGACCTCGTCGGCTACGGCGCCGACCCCGATGTCTGCGTCGAGCTCGCCCGCCGCCATACCCACGTCTGCCTCGCCGGCAACCACGACCTCGCTGTGGTCGGCCAGATCCCGCTCGACGAGTTCTCCCGCGGCGCCGGGCTG
This sequence comes from Solirubrobacteraceae bacterium, assembly GCA_034664295.1. Taxonomy (GTDB): domain Bacteria; phylum Actinomycetota; class Thermoleophilia; order Solirubrobacterales; family Solirubrobacteraceae; genus Palsa-513. The sequence goes on from JAXDHV010000062.1 coordinate 150,090, forward strand.
GCCGCCCGCTGGACCCAGGACGTGATCGCTCCCGACAACCTCGACTTCCTCGCGTCGCTGATTCCATCGGGCATCGAAGGGGAGATCGGCCTCTACCACGGCAGCCCGCGCGACCCGGTCTGGGAGTACGTGCTCTCCGCGCTGCTCGCCGAGCTCTGCTTCGACGCCCAGGACCACCGCGTCTGCCTCGTCGGTCACTCCCACGTCGCGCTCTCCTTCGACCGCCCCGAAGGCCTCCCGGCGACCGGCGAGCCCCGTCGGGGAGACAGCCAGGTCGACGTCTCCCGCGGCGAGTGGATCCTCAACCCCGGGAGCGTCGGGCAACCCCGCGACGGCGATCCCCGGGCCGCCTGGATGATGCTCGACACCGGCCGCTGGACGGCGACCTACCGCCGCACCGAATACGACATCCCCGGCGCGGCCGCCGCGATCCGAGCCGCGCGCCTGCCGGACTCGCTCGCCGAGCGCCTCGAGTACGGGCAGTGAGACCGATCGACGCCGGCCCGCTTCGCCTCAGCCTCGGCGCCGTGCTCGGTGTCGGCGCAGCCCTGCTCGTCGCCTGCGGTGCGAGCTCGACCCAGCTGATCCCCGCCGGCGACGCCGGCCACCTCCAGACCGACTTCGACGCGATCGCGAGCTCCGTCCAGGGCGGCGACTGCACCGCGACCCGCCAGGGTGTCCAGCAGGCTCAGCAGGACCTTGCCGCCCTCCCGGGAACGGTCAGCCCCCGCCTTCTCGCGACGCTCACCACCGGAGTGCACACGCTCGCCGCCCGAGCCGGCACTGAGTGCAAGCTGAACACGAATCCCGCGACGACCACCACCGGCCAGACCTCCACCCCAACATCCACCAACACCAACACCAACACCAACACGAACACCAACACCAACACCGCGCCCACCAATACCAACACCCAACCGACTGATACGAACACCCAGCCGACTGACACCAACACCAGCCCCAATACGACGCCCGCTGACACGACACCTGCGACCACGGTTCCCGACTCGACCGGCGGCCCGCCGGCCGGCGGCGGCGGAACGCAGGCCCCGGGCCAGTCGCAGAGCTCATCCTCGGATCCCTCCGGCGGAACGCCCGGCGGTGGGAATTGACCGCCCAGCAGATCGCCGGTCGCTACCGGCTGGAGGGACGCCTCGGCTCCGGCGGCATGTCGACCGTGCACCTGGCATTTGACACCCGCCTCGAGCGCCATGTCGCGGTCAAGCTGCTCGCCGAGCACCTCGCCGAGGATCCGACGTTCGTCTCCCGGTTCCAGCGCGAGGCGATGGCCGCCGCCCGGCTGATCCACCCGAACATCGTCCAGGTCTTCGACTCCGGCCTCGACCAGCGGTCGGGCCAGCACTTCATCGTGATGGAGTACATCGAGGGCCAGTCGTGTGCCGAGATCCTCCGTGACCGCGGCTGGCTCGGCGTCGACGAGGCCCTGCCGATCATCCTCGGTTCGTGCGAGGGCCTCGACTACGCACACCGCAAGGGCGTCGTCCACCGGGACGTCAAGCCGGGAAACCTCCTCCGCGCGAACGACGGAGCCGTCAAGCTCGCCGACTTCGGGATCGCCAAGGCGACCGAGCAGGCCAGCATCACCCAGGCCGGGTCGGTCCTCGGGACGGCCGCCTACCTCGCCCCGGAGCAGGGCCGTGGAGAGAACGCCGGTCCGGCGGCCGACATCTACGCCCTCGGCGTCGTCACCTACCAGCTCCTCGCCGGCCGTCTCCCCTACGAGGGAGCCTCGCTCACCGAACTCGCCCTCAAGCAGCAGCAGGGGCGCCCGACCCGGCTCGACCGGCTCGTCGCCGGCGTCACCCCGGAGCTGGCCGAGGCCGTCGAGATCGCTCTTCGCCTCGATCCGGATACCCGCTACGCCCGCGCGACCGACATGGCCCGGGCGATCGAGGACGGTGTCAACGGGACGGCGACACACCTCGATGTCGAGCCGAAGACGTCGATCGGCGCCGGCGCTCCGACCACCGCCCTCCCCCGTGAAGAGACGTCGGCAACCCGGATCGCGCCTTCCGCCGCTGCTCGGCGCCAGACCTCCGCCGCCCCACGCCAATCCCGCCAGAGCGCCGGGGCGGCCCCACGCCAACCTCGCCAGGGTCCGCCCCGCATAGCCCGCCCGGTCGCCGCCGCCCCGCCACCCCGGCGCCAGCCGCGCGCCGGCAGGCTCCTCGTCCTCCTCGTCGCGATCGCCCTGATCGGCGGAATACTGTTCGGTGTCGTGCTCTCCGGCGGCCATCCGAAGACCGCCATCAGAATCCACAACATCGCCACCCACGACGTCCCGACGATCGTGCGCGACCTCAACAACCTCGTCACCCAGAACACCGGTTGATTGCAGTCGGGACTTCCGGGTGGAGCTATGACCACTGGAACGAGGTTCTCTACCCGGCCGGCTCACCGTCAGCCGACCGGCTCGGCTACTACACACGCGCCTTTCAAACCGTAGAGCTCAACGCCAGCTTCTACCACTGGCCGAGGTCGACGACGTTCGCCGGCTGGCGGCGCCGGCTCCCCGACGGCTTCCAGTTCTCAGCCAAGGCTCCGCGCGGGCTGACGCACGCCAAGCGACTTCACTCACCAGAGGTATGGATCGAGCGGATCGCCGCCGGGTGGCACGAGCTCGGTGACAAGCGGGCCGTCCTCCTGGTCCAGCTCGCGCCCACTCACGTCCGCGACGACGCCCGCCTCGAGTACTTCCTGCGGCTGATGCCCCCCTGGATCCGCACGGCCGTCGAATTCCGCCACCCGAGCTGGATCGACGACCAGGTCTTCGCGATCCTCGAGCGCCACAACGCGGCATATTGCGTGATGAGCGGCGCGAACCTCCCGTGTGTCCTGCGGGCAACCGCCCAGCTCGTCTACGTCCGCCTCCACGGACCCGATCACGACCATCTCTACGGCGGCTCCTACTCCGACGACGATCTCGCCTGGTGGGCCGAGCGGCTGCGCGAATGGGACGCCGGCGGCCGGGACGTCTTCGTCTACTTCAACAACGACGGAGGCGGCAACGCCGTCCGCAACGCGACGACGCTGCGCCACCTCGCCGGCTGCTGAGCGCACCGCGCCTACGGAGTTCGGCGGGGCGAGCCCACTCCGGCTCTCCGCGCTCAGCCGGACCCGCCCCGTCGACAGCGTGTCAGCGACCAATCGCCGACCGATCCCGGCGCCGCACCGTCCCTGAACGCGGCGGCCGTCTGCGCGAGCGTCCCGGCGATCACCGCCGAGCGAAGATCGGTCATCAGCCGGCGGAGAAACGTCAGGTTGTGCTCGGTCAGCAGTCGGGCTCCCGTAAGGTCCCGGTTGCGCGCCAGGTAGTGGAGGTAGGCCCGCGACAACCCGCCCGCGCAGGCCGAGCAAGGGCAGCCGGACAGCAGCGGCTCGTCCACTCCCCGCCAGACCGGCCGATCCAGGGAGACCCGCCAGCGGGCTTCCGGCTCCGGGACGATCGCCACGCCGTGACGGGCCAGACGGGTCGGCATCGCGCAGTCGAACGTGTCAATCCCCAGTTCCACCCCGCGGATCAGGTCATCGACGTCGCCGATCCCGAGCAGATGGCGTGGCCGCTCGGGGGCGAGCCGGTCGAGCTCGCCGGTGCTCCAGCCGACGACCTCGTACATCTGCGCCTTCTCCGCGCCGAGCGACCCACCGATCGCGATGCCCTCGCACCCGCTCGCGACGACCGCCTCGGTCGACGACCGCCGAAGGTCCTCGTAGACGCCGCCCTGGACGATGCCGTAGAACACCGGACCGGGCCCGGCGTGCTCCTCACGCCACCGCATGCACCGGTCCAGCCACCGGTGGGTCCGCTCCGTCGACCTCGCCGTGTACTCACGATCGACGTTGAACGGCGTGCACTCGTCGAAAGCAACGACGATGTCTGAACCCAGAGCCTCCTGGACCTCCATCGAAGTCTCCGGTCCCATGAAGCGGATGTCCCCCTCGACGTAGGATCGGAAGCGGACGCCTTCCTCCTCGATCGCAAGGATCGCCCCCTCCCGGCGGCCGGCCCGCCGGCCCTTGATCTCGTCGGCGACGGTCCCGTGGCCCATCGAGAAGACCTGAAACCCCCCCGAGTCGGTGATGATCGGCCCCCTCCACCCCATGAACCGGTGCAGACCGCCGAGCCGGGCGATCAGCTCGTGCCCGGGGTTGAGGAACAGGTGGAACGTGTTTGCGAGGACCATCTCGTAGCCCAGACCGGCAACCTCACCCGAGGTCAGCCCACGGACGCTGGCCTTCGTCGCCAGCGGGACGAACGCCGGCGTGTCGATCGACCCGTGCGGCGTCTCCACCACCCCGGCTCGCGCCCGTGAGCCCGGATCCCGGGCGATAATGCGCAGCGCGGGCACCGACTTGATCCTAGAGCGCCGCGAAGCCGCACACTGGGAAGCCCGTGTTCGCCAACCTGCTCGACTTCCTCACCCAGAACCTCGGATATCCCGCGCTCTTCGGGTTGGTGGCGATCGAGTCGATGGGCATCCCCGTTCCCGGGGAGACCGCGATCATCCTCGCCGGTCTCGCGGCCGGCCAGGGCCACCTGTCGATCGTCCTCGTCATCGTCGTCGCCGCATCCGCTGCGATCCTCGGCGACAACATCGGCTTCGAGGTCGGTCGCCGCCGCGGCCGGCGCCTCCTCGAGCGGCCAGGTCGACTCGAGGACAAGCGCAGGCGGGGGCTCGAGATCGGCGACGCCTTCTTCGCCAGGCACGGCCCCAAGGCCGTCTTCCTCGGCCGTTGGGTCACCGGCCTTCGCTTCTGGGCCGCCCTGCTCGCCGGGGCCAGCGGGATGCGCCGGGGAACCTTCATCTTCTGGAACGCGACCGGCGGGATCGCCTGGGCCACATCGGTCGCGCTGGCCGCCTACTTCGGCGGCAAGGCGGTCGAACAGGTGATCAAGCAGGTAGGCCTCTACGGCGGCGTCCTCGTCGTCGTGGTCGCCCTCGGCTTCCTCTACGCCCACCGCCGCCGGTCGCACCTCGGCTGAAGTTCGTACTTCGCCCGAGCCACGATCAGGCGATCGGGACCCTTTCGGTAAGGATCTCACCGTCGACTTTAGCCTGAGGTGATCGGCGTTGGCCGCGACCGTCCGGCGGCCGACGCATCGTCGACGCCGCGTCGCCGTCATGCATCCCGAGAGCGAAGATCGCCCCGACGAACGTCATCCCGGCAGCCGTGAAGAAGGCGAGGTGGTAGGCCAGCAGGTGGGGAGCGATGCCCCCGCCGATCGCCCGTGTCGTGATCCCCACGCTGGCCAGGATCGTCCCGAGGACAGCGACCCCGACGGCCCCGGCCGTCTGCCGGGTCGCGTTGAACAGACTCGACGCCTGGCCGGTCTCGGCCGCCGAGATGCTCGCAAAGGCGGCCGTCTGAGCCGGGAGGAAGACGTTGGCCATGCTGAAGCCGAGACCGAACATCAGCAGGCGGACCAGCCAGAGGTTCGTCGCCAGGCCGATCGTCCCGAGCACGATCGCCAGCACCCCGACGGCGAGCGCCCCACCTGCCATCAGGCGCCGGGGACCGACCGTCGGGTAGAGGCGAGAGACGAGGACCTGCGACGAGAGCATCACCCCGAGTGCCTCCGGGAAGGTGTTCAGGCCCGATTCGAGGGCTGAGAGGCCGAGACCGTCCTGCATGAGCAGGGGGAAGACGAAGAGGATCCCGATGAACCCACCGAAGGCGAACATCATCACGACGTTCGACTGGCGGAACAGGCGGTTGCAGAACAGGCGGAGGTCGAGCATCGGCGAGGCGATACGGAGCTCGGTGATCACGAGCGCGGCCAATCCCGCCAGGCTGAGCCCGAGTGCCCCGAGGATCTCCGGCGAGGCCCATCCCTTCGCGGACCCTTCACTGAGCGCATACATCAGCAGGCCGAGACCCGTACCCGCGAGGAGGAACCCGGCGATGTCGAAGCGTCCGACGCACTCGCTGTCCTGCTCACGGAGGTACCTCAGCCCGAACGCGAACGCCGCGACGCCGATCGGCACGTTGACCAGGAAGACCCACCGCCAGCTGAGCTCGTCCACCAGCAGGCCGCCGACCACCGGACCCATGGCCGGGGCGGCGGCGGTCGGGATCACGAGGATCTTCGCCACCCGCATCCGTTCGTCCGGCGGAAAGGTCCGGTAGAGCATCGCCAGGCCGACCGGCATCAACATGCCCCCGCCCGCGCCCTGGATCACCCGGAAGGCGATCAGCTCGGGGAGGCTCTGGGCGAGGCCGCAGAGCGCGGAGGCCGCGGTGAACACGGCGAGCGCGATCATGAACATCAGCTTCGCCCCCCACCGGTCCCCGAGCCACCCAGCGGCCGGGATGAAGACGGCAAGGCTGATCAGGTAACCCGTCGCGACCGTCGCGGTCGACGCGGCGAGGACACCGAACTCCAGGCTGATCCGCGGTAGGGCGACGTTGACGATCGTCGTGTCGAGGATGTTCATGAACATCGCCACGACGAACACCACGCTCACGGTGACCTTCGGGTTCTCGAGCGCCCGCCTCACCCTTGACGCGTCCCGGACTCTGTTATCGTCGCGCCGCCGTGGCGTCGACTATCGAGGTTCCCGTCACAGACGGGACTACGCTCCCCCTCTACGACGTCTCCCCGGACGGCGACCCCGCCGGCGCCGTCGTCGTCATCCAGGAGGCGTTCGGCGTCAACGATCACATCGAGGACGTCGCTCGGCGGTTCGCCGACGCCGGGTTCCGCGCGGTCGCTCCGCATCTCTTCCACCGGACCGGCGACCCCCGCCTCGGATACGAGCGCCTCACCGACGCGATGCCGCACATGCAGGCCCTGACCGCGGACGGACTCGCCGCGGACATCGATGCGACGCTCGACTACCTCGAGGCCGATGGCTTCCCCCCCGCCCGAATCGGCTTCGTCGGCTTCTGCATGGGCGGCACCGTCGCGATGATCGCGGCCGCCACCCGGTCGATCGGCGCCGCGGTCACCTTCTATGGCGGCGGAATCCTCGAAGGCCGGTTCGGAGGCCCCCCTCTCGTCGAGCTCGCCCCCCACCTCCGCGCCCCCTGGATCGGGTTCTACGGCGACGAGGACCAGGGCATTCCGATCCAGCAGGTCGAGGCCCTCGGCCAGGCTGCGGCCGATGCGACCGTCCCCACCGAGATCTTCCGCTATCCGAGTGCCGGCCACGGCTTCCACTGCGACGTTCGCGCCTCCTACGACGAGGTCGCCGCGCTCGACGCCTGGCCGCGGTGCGTCGCCTGGCTGCGTGAGCACCTCGCCCCTCCCGCCGCCCACGCCTGACCTTCCTTCCCCGACCGACCGATCGGCATCTCCTACGACGCGCTCGAGCACCCGCCGCTGGCAGCTCCCGGCAGGACCCGCTCCCAATAGCCGGCCAGCTGGTCCATCTCCTGCTCGGTGAAATGAGCCAGGAAATGGGCGCGGACTCCCGCCAGATGGGTCGGCCGGACCGCGGCCAGCCTTGCCCGTCCGGCCTCGGTCAGCCCGGCGTAGGCCCCACGGGCGTCCTGCTGACAGCTGTGGCGAGCGACCAGTCCCTCGCGTTCGAGGCGGTCGATCAACCGAGTCAGGCCACTCCGGCTGAGGAGAACCGACTCGGCGAGATCGCACATCCGCATCCGCCCGTCCGGCTCGCCGTCGAGATACAGGAGGACCTCGTAGGAGGTCAGCTGGAGGCGGTGCGTCTGCTCGAGCTCGGCATCGAGCGCCTTGACCAGGCTCGCGTGCACCCGCAGAAGCCCCCGCCAGGCGCCGAGTTCCCGCGTCGACAGGCAGGCCTCGGTTCCCGGACCCCCACAACATCCGGCCGAGTCGAGTCCACCGATCTCGAGGTCCAGGTCAGGGTCGATCCCGAGCACGGCCGGAGCCGGGGCCGGAGACCCGTCGCCGGTCAACGCCCCCTTGCCGGCCCGAGTCGGGGTGCTCATCGGCTCAACCTACCAGCGCCGGCGGCGGTCGATGGCGGAATGGGCCCATGCCGGTAATTGTACACGCAACTTATCCCGCGTGATGCTCCAGACCCACCAGACGCCGAGCGCCTGGAGCGGCAGCCGGACCCACAGCAGCCACCGCGGCAACCCGAACGACCCGGTCGTTCCCGGGTCGACCGCCATGTAGACGTTGGCCGGAAAGACGCTCACCAGCAGGCCGATCAGCCACCACCGGGAGAACCAGCGTGCGTCCCGGCGGGCGAGCGATGCCCCGCCGATGATCTCGGCGACACCGCTGAGGAGCACCAGGGCATGCGGGTCGCCGAACCCCGGCGGGACGATCTGCTCGAAGGTCCGCGGTCTGACGAGATGGAGGATCCCCGCGCCGACGAAGAAGGCTCCGCAGATCACCCGCGATCCGCGGATCCCCGGCGACTCGGGGAGGCTCACGCGAGCATCGAGCGACCGGTCATCGCCGGGGCCGGCGGGATGCCGAGCAGCTCGAGCGCCGTCGGCGCGACGTCCGCCAGGACGCCTTCGGCTCGGACGGGCCGGGCCGGCGAGGTGACGATGATCGGGACGGGGTTCAAGGAGTGGGCCGTATGGGGGTTTCCGTCTGCGGTGAGCATCTCGTCGGCGTTCCCGTGATCGGCGGTCACGATGCAGACGCCGCCGCTCGCGTGAACCGCACCAACCACGAGCCCGAGACACTCGTCGACAGCCTCTACGGCCAGCACGGCCGCCGGGATCACGCCGGTGTGACCGACCATGTCGGCGTTGGCGAAGTTGATGATCCCGAAGGCCGGACGATCCTCCCGCCAAGCGGCGACGAAGGCAGCCGCGGCCCCGCGGGCGCTCATCTCCGGCTTGAGGTCGTAGGTCGGGACGTCCCGCGGCGAGGCGACCATCTCCCGACGCTCGCCGTCCTGCGGATGCTCGTCCCCGCCGTTGAAGAAATACGTCACGTGCGGGTACTTCTCGGTCTCGGCGACGTGAAGCTGGCGAACGCCCGCGGTCGCGATCGCCGCCGACAGGGTCAGCGACGGACGATCCGGTCGGAAGGCGACCGGATAGGGAGCGTCCTCGGAGTACTCGGTCAACGTCACGCACCGCCCGACCGGATCCACCCCTTCCCGGTCGATCCGGTCGAACTCCGGGTCGGCGAGTGCCGACAGGATCTCCCGCATGCGGTCGGCCCTGAAGTTGAAGCAGATCACGCTGTCCTGCGGGCGGATCCTCGAGTCCCGGTCACCGACCACGGTCGGCGCGATGAACTCGTCGGTCTCCCCCCGGAGATACGCCCACCTCGCGGCCAAGGCGGCGGTCGGCGCCTGGAACTCGCCGCGACCATGCACGAGCAGGTCGTAGGCCCGCTGGACACGATCCCACCGCGAGTCCCGGTCCATCGCGAAGTACCGGCCGACGACCGAGCCGATCCGGACGCCGCCCTCCCGCTCGAGCGCCTCGAGATGGTCTGCCCCGGCCAGCGGCGGCGCGTCCCGGCCGTCGGTGAACGCGTGAAGGACGATGTCCTGGTCGTCGCCGCCCATCCCGATCAGAGCCCGGACGTGCTCGATCGACGAGTGGACTCCCCCGTCGGAGACCAGCCCGATCAGGTGGACCCGTTCGGCCCCGCCGAACGCCGCCCGGAGGACGTCGTTGGCGGCGAACGATCCGTCGGCGACCGCGTCGTCGATCACCAGCAGCGACTGCCGGACGATCGCCCCCGCCCCGAGGTTCATGTGCCCGACCTCGGAGTTGCCCATCTGTCCGTCCGGAAGGCCGACCGCCCGACCGCAGGTCGTCAACCGGCCGTGGGGGTAGGTCTCCCAGAGGGCGTCGAAGACCGGCGTCCGCGCGAGCTCCACGGCGTTGCCACCACCCGGGGGGGCCAGGCCCCAACCGTCGAGCACGATCAGGCAGCAGGCGGCCGCCGGGAGCTCCAACGGGCCCGGTCCGACCGGCTGGCCGCCGCCCGGACCCACCGGCTGGCCGCCGCCCATACCCACCGACGAGGCGCCGCCCGGGGCGGCCGTCATCGCGCGGCGTCGACGATGACCGCGAAGGTCTCCGGATCGAGCGACGCCCCTCCGACGAGAGCCCCGTCGACGTCCTCGAGCTCGAGCAGGCTGCCGGCGTTCGCCGCGTTGACCGACCCGCCGTAGAGAACCCGGACGAGCTCGGCCGCGTCGCGCGAGCGGTCTCCGACGAGGGCCCGCACGAAGCCGACGGCTTCCTGGACCTGGTCGAGCGTCGCGACCTTCCCGGTCCCGATCGCCCAGATCGGCTCGTAGGCGATCACGACCTCGCCGAGCCGGTCGGGTCCGATCCGGTCGAGTCCCTCGCGGACCTGGTGGCGGAGCTTCCGAGCCATGTCCCCGTCCTCGCGCTCCTGCTCGGTCTCACCGACGCAGAGGATCGGCTGCAGTCCGCAATCGAGCGCGGCGAGGACCTTCCGGGCGAGGACCTTGTCGGTCTCGCCGAACATCTCCCGCCGCTCGGAGTGTCCGAGCACGACCCCGGCGACCTCGAGCTCGCCGAGCATCGGCGGGGAGACCTCGCCGGTGAATGCGCCGCTGTCCTCGAAATGCATGTTCTGAGCGTAGATCGCGACCCTCGATCCTCGGGTGCTGTCGACCATCGGGCCGAGCGCGGTGAACGGGACGCAGAGGGCGACGTCGACCCCGTCGACACCGGCGACCCGGGGCAGCAGCCCCTGGATGTAGTCCTCGGCCTCGGCGATCGTCTTGTGCATCTTCCAGTTGCCCGCGATCAACGGGATCCTGCTCACCTCGGGTCACCGCCGAGGACCGCGAGGGCAGGGAGGTCGCGGCCCTCGATCATCTCGAGGGTGGCCCCGCCGCCGGTCGAGAGGTGGGTCACGCCGCCTTCGAGGCCGAACTTCGTCAGGGCGGCGGCCGAGTCGCCGCCGCCGACGACGGTGATCGCAGGGCTCTCGGCGATCGCGTCGGCCACCGCCCGGGTTCCGGCGGCGAACGGCTCGAGCTCGAAGGCGCCCATCGGACCGTTCCAGAAGACGGTTCCGGCGGTCGCGATCCGGGCGGCGTAGGCGCCAGCCGTCGCCGGCCCGATGTCGAGGCCCATCCAGCCGTCGGGGACGTCGACCCCGTCGAGCGTCCGGTGCTCGGCGTCGGCCGCGAAGCGATCGGCGATCTCGAGGTCGGTCGGCAGGAGGAGCTCGCAGTCGCTCTCGGCGGCGTCGTCGAGCGCCCGCCGGGCAGGGTCGACGCCGTCCGCCTCGCACAGAGAACCACCGACCTGGTGACCCTGGGCCTTGAAGAACGGAAAGCACATCGCCCCGCCGATCAGGATCACGTCGGCCAGCTCGAGGAACCGCTCGATCACGCCGAGCTTGTCTGTGACCTTCGCGCCGCCGACGACCGCCACCAGTGGACGGGCGGGGTTCGCGAGGATCTCGCCGAGGACGGTGACCTCACGCTCGAGGAGGAGCCCGGCGCACGACTGGTCGAGGTGGCGGGCGACCCCCTCGGTAGACGCGTGGGCCCGGTGGGCGGCGCCGAAGGCATCGTTGACGTAGACGTCGGCCAGCTCGGCCAGCTGACGAGCCAGGTCGGGGTCGTTGGTCAGCTCACCCGGCTCGAAGCGGATGTTCTCGAGCATCGCGATCTCGCCCGGTCCGAGGCGGTCGACCAGCTCGGTGACCTCGGGACCGACGATCCCCTGTGCGAGCTCGACCGGGGCGCCGATCAGCTCGGCCAGGCGGTCGGCACACGGCCGCAGCGAGAGGCTCGCCTCGCGGTCTTTGGGCCGGCCGAGATGCGAGACGAGGATGATCCGGGCGTGCCGCCGGCGGAGCTCCTCGATCGTCGGGAGCGCCTCGCGGATCCGCGTGTCGTCGGTGATCGCCCCGTCTTCGAGGGGGACGTTGAAGTCGACGCGGACGAGAACCCGCTTGCCGTCGACCTCGACGTCCGAGAGTGTTCTCACAGGAGTCGCTGGACTACGTCGACGACCCGGTTGGAGTAGCCCCACTCGTTGTCGTACCAGCTGACGACCTTGACCAGCGTGCCCTCCATCACGGCGGTGAGACCGCCGTCGACGACCGAGGAGAACGCGCTCTGGCCGATGTCGGCCGAGACGATCGGGTCCTCGGTGTAGTCGAGGATTCCCTCGAGGGCACCCTTGTTCGCGCGAGATCCGATCGTCTCGTTGAGCTCGTCGACGCTGGTCTCCCGCTCGGCGACGAAGGTCAGGTCGACCAGCGAGCCGGTCGGGACTGGCGCGCGAACGGCGAAGCCGTGGAGCCGGCCGTTGAGCTCGGGGATCACGAGGCCGACGGCCTTCGCCGCGCCGGTCGACGTCGGCACCAGGCTGAGGGCCGCGGCCCGCGCCCGGCGGAGGTCGGAGTGCGGCATGTCCTGGAGGCGCTGGTCGGCAGTGTAGGCGTGGATCGTCGTCATCAGGCCGTGCTTGATGCCCACGGTGTCGTGGATCAGCTTGGCGACCGGGGCGAGGCAGTTGGTCGTGCACGAGGCGTTCGAGATGACGTGATGGACCGACTTGTCGTACTTGTCGAAGTTGACGCCCAGCGCGACGGTGATGTCCTCGCCCGAGGCGGGAGCCGAGATCAGGACCTTCTTCGCGCCGCCGGCCAGGTGCTTGGCGGCGTCGTCGCGCTTGGTGAAGAAGCCGGTCGACTCGATCACGATGTCGACGCCGAGATCGCCCCACGGAAGTGCGGCCGGGTCGCGCTCGGCGAGGACCTTCAGCTCGACTCCGTCAACCACGAGACCTGTGTCGGTGACCTCGACGGTTCCGGGATAGCGCCCGAGGATCGAGTCGTACTTCAGCAGGTGGCCGAGTGTCTTCGAATCGGTCAGGTCGTTGACCGCGACCCACTCGATGTCGGCGCCCGCTGCCTTCGCGGCACGAAACACGTTCCGACCAATCCGGCCGAAGCCGTTGATGCCCACGCGTACACTCATACCCTCTCCCTCTCAGCGGTCTACCAGATGTCGCGGCGATCGGTCTCGCCCGGCGGACGCTTAGGCTATCAACGGGTTCCGCTCGCGATCTCGACGCGAAGCCCGTCGGGGTCTCGGAGATAGCACGCGTAGTAGCGGGAACCGTAGTTCGGCCGGTCGCCGGGCTCCCCGTCGTCGGTCCCACCGTTGGCCAGTCCCGCCCGATGCGCTGCGTTCACGGCCGCCCTGCCCGAAGCCTCCAGCGCGACGTGGCCGTAGCCGGCGGCCGGGGTCCTCCCACGACTGACGATCCACAGGCTCGGCCCGATCGTCCCGTAGGCGATCGCCCGCGTCGAATTATGGATTCGCCGGCCGCCGAGAGCGAAGAAGACCGCGTCGTAGAAGGCTGCGGACCGGCCGATATCCGACACCTCGAAGCCGACGTGGTCGATCACGACACGCATTATGGGGGACCCCCGCTCCGCGACGGGATCCGGCGTCCGTCAACGACTTTCGCGCTCGGCGGCATGTCCTCTCGACACCCGTGAGGAGGCCCGCCGGCACCCCCGCTCGCCGGAGCCAGATCTTCCACGAGCTCTCCGCGGCGGAGCCTCGCGACGAGCCCCGCCGGGCATGTCGTCTCGACCCACGCGACCAGCCCCGCCGGCGGCCGTCAGAAGTCGGCGGCCCGGCGGTCGACATCGCGGTGGGTGACCGCGACGATCAGGTCGTCGCGCTCCCGATAGCGGTCGGCCAGCCGCTCGGCGATCGCGACCGACCGGTGACGCCCGCCGGTGCACCCGATCGCCACCTGAAGATAGGACTTTCCCTCGGCGACGTACTGGGGCAGGAGAAAGTCGAGGAGGGGATCCAGCCGGTCGTAGAGCTCGTCGAGGCGGCCGGTCCGGCCGACGAACGCGACGATCCGCTCGTCGCGACCGGTCAGCGGCCGGAGGTCCGGCTCGTAGTGGGGGTTGGGGAGGAAGCGGACGTCGAAGACGAGGTCGGCATCCCGGGCCGGGCCGTTCTTGAAGCCGAAGCTCGTGAAGTTGACCGCCAGCCTGGCGGTCGCCGCGTGGGAGAGGTAGGCGTCGGCGATCTTCCGCCGGAGCATCCCCGCGCTCAGCCCGGTCGTGTCGATCACGAGATCGGCCCGCGCCTTGAGGGGGGCGAGCAGATCGCGCTCGGCGGCCACTCCCTCGGGGATCCCGCCCTCCGGGGCGAGCGGGTGACGGCGGCGGGTCTCCTTGTAGCGGTTGACCAGGGTCTGCTCGTCGGCGTCGAGGAACAGCACGTGGTGGCGGAGTCCGGCACCTGCGAGGTCGTCGAGGACTGCCTGTAGAGCGTCGAAGTAGTCACCGCCGCGGACGTCGGATACGACCGCCGCGTGGATCACCTTCGATCCGTCGTGGAGGAACAGCTCGACCAGGCCGCCGATCAGCCGGGGCGGGAGGTTGTCGACGCAGAAGTAGCCGGCGTCCTCGAAGACGTTCATCGCGGTCGACTTCCCGGCTCCCGAGAACCCCGTGATGACCATCAGGTCGCGGAGGTGGGGCGGTGGGGCTTCGTGCTGGTCGGTCGGGGCCGCGGGCATCTCGCCAAGTCTGGCGTGTGGAGCCCGCCGGGGCGGCGGCGAGCGGGCAGCCGCCGGTCAGCCGCCGATCAGCCGGCGGTCAGCCGCGGATCAGCCGGCGGTCAGCCGCCGATCAGCCGTGCCCGAGCGAGGTCGATCGTCTGGCTTGCGGGTGGCGGGGAGGTGACCACGGGAACATTGATCGCGTTGACGTCGATCGTGCTCGTCAAAATGCCGTAGGCGGCGGTCATCAGGGACGTGACGATCCGCACGGGGACCCCGGCGGAGGTCAGATAGACGGTCACGTTCTCGCGAGTGGCTCCGGCCTGGACGAGCTTCGCCTTCAGCTGGGCGAGCAGGTCCCTGCCGAGCCCGGGCGGATTGACTGTCGACGGGGTGAAGGACCCTGTCACGCCGACCACCCGCTGCCCGTCGACGGTCGCGGCGCCCGTCCCGTGGAAGATGCCCCTCGCGGCGAGGAGCCGGAGAGTCTTGGTCGGATCGAGCCGCTCGGCCGTCTGGACGAGCTCGGCGTAATTGGCGCCGACGGCCTTCGAGGCCGACGTGCCGTCGACAAGGACCCACGGCCGGCCGCCGTCCTTCGAGGCGATCCGCGGCAGGTAGATGTAGAACGAGCTGCCGACGATCCGTTCGGTCGTCGTCTGACCGGACGTCGTGAAGCTGAGCTGGCCGGCGAGGGTCGGACGCACGCGGAGCGAGGCCGTCCCGGCGAGCGTGACCGGAGGAGCTCCCTGTCCGCCGGGCACGACCGAGACGATCTTGAAGTCCAGCGTGCTGATCTGCTGGCGGACGGACCGGGCGATCACGGCGGACGCGTCGGGAACCGCCGTACTGCTCTGAGTCGCCGGCGAGCTCCCGCCGCACGCGGCAAGGCCGATCCCGCAGGCGGCAAGGCCGATCCCGCAGGCGGGAAGGCCGACCCTGCACGCGGCAAGGCCGACCCTGCGGGCGGCGAGCCGCCCGGCAGCAGAGGCCACGGCGGCGGGCTTCGAGGACGCGGGGCCACGATCGGAAGAGGACGGCGCGGCGGGCGGGCTTGGTCTCATCCGGGGATCTATACCCGGTGGAGGTGGGCGTGGAGCTCCCGCCCGATCTTGGCCGGGAGTCCCGGGACGGCCTGGAGCTGGTCGGCGGTCGCCGCGACGACGCCGTCGGCCGAGCCGAAGTGGTCGAGCAGGGCTCGCTTGCGGGCGGGCCCGACGCCGGGGAGGTCGTCGAGCACCGAGGCTGTCATCGCCCGGTCGCGTCGGGTCCGGTGGTGGGTGATCGCGAAGCGGTGGGCTTCGTCGCGGATCCGTTGGAGGAGCTGGAGCTCGGCGGTGTCGTGGGCGAGGACGAGGGGACGGTCGACCCCGGCGAGAAAGACCTCCTCGAGGCGCTTGGCGAGCGACACGACGACGACACCGCGCTCCCTGAACCCCCGGAGGGCGTCGATCCCGGCCGAGAGCTGGCCCTTTCCGCCGTCGATCACGACGAGGTTGGGGAGGGTCGCGAAGCTCGAATCGTAGTCGGGGTCGTGGGGCGAGATGTCCTGCTGGCGCTCCCAGTTGGCCAGCCGGCGACCGAGGACCTCGGCCATCGACGCGAAGTCGTCCGGCCCGTCGACGGTCCGGATCTTGAACCGCCGGTAATCGGACTTCTTGGGGAGGGCGGCCTCGAGGACGACCATCGAGGCAACCGTGTGGGTGCCCATCAGGTTGGAGATGTCGAAGCACTCGATCCGCACGGGAACGGCGTCGAGGCCGAGAGCCGCCTGGAGGCCGTCGAGCGCCTCGGTCCGCCGGTCGCGCCGGCGCTGGGCGGCGAGCTTGTCCTCGTCGAGGGCGAGGCCGGCGTTGCGGACGGCGAGCTCGAGGATCCGCTTCTTCTCGCCCCGCTCGGCCGCGCGGATCTCGACGGGCCCACCCCGGCGGACGGCGAGCGCCTCGGCGAGGACCGGGCGAACGGCGCATTGGACGATGACCTGGGCGGGAATCGCGACGCCGGACTCGTAGTACTGGAGGAGGAACTCCTCGAGCACCTCCTCGACCGGCCGCTGGGCCTCGTTTGTGAGGTAGAACGACTGGCGATCGGTGAGGGCGCCGTCGCGGACCTGGAAGACCTGGGCGTTGGCCTCGGTTCCGGAGACGGCGATCGCGACGGCATCGAGCGTGCCGATCGACTCGTTGGCGACCCGCTGGCGCTCGAGGAGGGACTCGACCGCACGCAGGCGGTTGCGCTCGACGGCGGCCCGCTCGAACTCCTGAGCGTCGGAGGCCGCGTGCATCCGTCCGGCGATCTCCCGGGCGAGTGCCTTGTATCGACCGTTGAGGAAGTCGATCACCCGGTCGATCCCCTGGCGGTACTCGTCGCGTGAGACGTAGCCGACACACGGGGCGGCGCACCGCTTGATGTGGTAGTCGAGGCACGGCGAGCCCGACCGGCGGCCGGGGTCGGGGCCGGTGCACGAGCGGAGCATGAAGAGCTTCGAGAGGAGGGTCAGCGTCCCGCGGACGCGCTTGGCGCTCGAGTACGGGCCGAAGTACAGCCGGTCGCGACGGTGGCGCTCGCGGGTGAAGTAGACCCGGGGAAAATCCTCGTCCATCGAGATCGCGATGAACGGATAGGACTTGTCGTCCCGGAGACGGATGTTGAAGCGGGGCTTGTACTGCTTGATGAACCCCTGCTCGGTGAGGAGGGCCTCGGCCTCGGTCGCGACGACGATGCACTCGACCTGGGCGATCTCGCCGAGCATCGTCCCGACGCCGAACCCGTTGGCCGTCTTCCCGGCGAAGTGCGAGGCGACCCGCTTGCGGACGGAGTTTGCCTTCCCGACGTAGATCACCCGGCCGCGGTCGTTGCGAAACAGGTAGACACCCGGCTGGTCGGGAAGCTTCCGGCGCTGGTCGGCGAGGCTGTCCTTGGTCGGGTCGGTCACCAGATCCGAGGATACGTGGGCGGCGTCGGGGAACCGGCCGGCCGGCGGTCGACGGGTTGTGCCTTGGGCCAGTTCAAGAAGGTGCAGGCGATCGGCGCCCGAGCATCCGAAGGGGAACTCGGGCGGCGAGCCGTGTGACGTGGCGCCAGGCTGAGACTCAGCGACCGGTCTCGGGTGGCTGCAACCCCTTGGTCTCGCCCTGCATCGGACTCGGACGTAGCGGCTGCGGAGGCGCGGGAGAGGGCGGTGGGGGCTTGTCGGCCATGACTTGAGTCTACGCTGCCGCAATGAGTGCGAGTTACCCAATAGAAGACCTCGCCGACCAGGAGGATGGCCGCAGCGCGGAAGGCGGTCTGAAGCCAGCGCAGTTGATGTCGATTGGCCTCCCAGCTCGCGCCCATGTGCAATGCGAGATCGCGGTGGATCAGGTGAAGCTCAAGTGGCTCTCGGTCCGCCGGCTCCAGATAGGTCGCGATGAACGCCTGGGCATTCAGCGTGAATCTCCAGTCCCGGCGGGGCCAGAGCACGGCAAGGACGGGCAACCCCAAGTAATGCCAAAACATCCGATCGCGATCCAGCTCGCCGGACTGACGGTCTCGCCGGTGAGAGCGCGGCCACCGAAAAACGAGGTTGTGATCGCTGCGGCGCCGATCAAGACGCCGGCACGCGACCGCAGTTCGGTGACGACACGCTCCTGCTCGTCCAATGCCCGCTTGGCTTCTTCGTAGGCGAGGGCGTAGCCCCTGGGGGAACCTGATCCGGCGAGGTCCGAGCTCATCCCGTGAAGCTACAAACGGATGCGGACGCTGGAATACCCTTGCTGAGCGCCAGCCAGCTCGGCCGGCGACCCACGACGGAACGGAGCTCGACCCCGAGATGACAGGCAGGCCGGACGGGCACAGGGACTTCAACTTCCTCGTCGACCTCGGCGGCGGCCCGGCGGCCGGGGGCGAGGCCGGATTCGAGGCGTGCACGATCGGCGGGGTCGACGTCAGCGTCGACGAGCTCCCGTCCGGCGAGGCCACCTCGATCACGCTCAGGCGCGGCGTCGTCGACTCCGACCAGCTCGCCGGGTGGCTCGGCGGCGACCGCGACCACGTGCGGACCGTCCGGGTGGCCCTCCAGAGCGACGACCGCAGGACGACGGTTGCGGCGTGGACGCTTGCCCACGCGCGGATCAACAGGCTCGCCGGCGCCGGGCTGACCGATCAGGATTCGACCGATCTCGAGGTCGACGAGCTCACCCTCGGCGGGGAGGCCGTCGTTCCCGACGCGACCGGGTAACCCCCGCCGACCGCGGCCGACCGTTTGACTAGTACCGTCGCCAGGCCGTGTATACGTGGAACAGGCCGTAGACGCTGATCCCGAGGAGGACGAGCAGGGCCAGCAGGCCGGGACCGGTGGCCGACAGGCGGGAGGAGGCCGTCAGGGCGACGACGAGAACCGCGACCGACCCGTAGAGGATCGCCCGGTGCTCGTCCTCCAGGCTGTAGAGCTCGACCCGCCGCTCGAGGTACATCCGCCCGGCGAAGAGGGCCAGGCCGCCGGCGAAGACGATCGACAGGAGCGCGCCGAACAACGCGGCCGCCCGGCCGCCGCCCGGGAGGATCGTGACGGCGGCGGCGATCCCGAGGATGATCGCGACGTTCCGGACGTTCTTCATCGTCCGACCATTCTACGACGCCCCGCGCCGGCCACGACCGGCCGGCGCTGTGTCATCGACGGGCCGCCGACGTGTCACGCCGGCAGCCGCCACCCGCGGATCGATTCGACACCACCCGACGACTGTGGGAGACTCCGGCCAGGGTGACCGATCTCGCGGGACACGACGATCCCCGCTACCCGACCCTCGTCCGCGGGTTCAACCGCCGGTGGGTCGGCACCCCACGGTATGTCGAGGTCTGCCGTGACCCCGGAGAAGTCCGCGCAGCCGTCCAGCGGGCCGTCGACGCCGGCCTGCGGATCACCGTCCGCGGCGGCGGCCACTGCTATGAGGATTTCGTCTCCGGCAACCGCGGCGGCGCGATCCTCGACCTCACGCCGATGGACGGCGTCCAGCGCGACGAGACGACCAAGGCCTACTTCGTCGAGGGCGGAGCGACCCTCTGGAACGTGTACACACAGCTCTACAAGCGCTACGGCGTGACACTCCCCGCCGGGTCGTGCTATTCGGTCGGCGCCGGCGGTCACATCACCGGCGGCGGATACGGCCTGCTCTCCCGGCTTCACGGGCTGACCGTCGACCATCTCGACGCGGTCGAGCTCGTCCACGTCGACGAGGACGGGCGGGCCCGGATTCGCACGGTCAGCCGCGACAGCCCGGATCCCGAGGACCGGCTCCTCCTATGGGCCCACCTCGGCGGCGGCGGCGGGAACTTCGGCGTCGTCACGAAGTTCTGGTTCTCCGACCCGCCGCAGGCCCCCGGCGACGCCCACCTCCTGACGCTGGCGTGGGACTGGAAGAAGCTCGACCAGGCGAGCTTTGCCACGCTCGTGCGCAACTACGGCGACTTCCTCGCCGCCAACAGCTCGGTCGACAGCCCGTACTCCGGCCTCTTCACCCTCCTCCACCTCTCCCAGCGGGTCGCCGGCCAGATCGGCCTGACCGCGCAATATGTCGGTCACCAGCCCGGCCTCCTGCTCGAGTTCGCCCGCGCGATGTCCGACGGCCTCCCGCCGGCCGGCCCGCAGACCGTCCCGCTCGGCTACCACGGCCTCCCCCGGCCGACCACCCAGGTCCAGACGATGCCGTGGCTGTTCGCGACCCAGACCCTCAACGGAAGCGGGGCCAACCAGCGGGGGAAGTACAAATCCGCCTACATGGTCGCGCCGTTCCCCGACCGGCAGATCGACGCGATCTGGGAGGCCCTGACCGAGCCGTCGAACCCGAATCCCCAGGCCCTCGTCCAGGTCGACTCCTACGGATGCCAGATCAACGCCGTCGCCTCCCGGGCGACCGCCGTCCCCCAGCGGACGTCGATCATGAAGCTCCAGTACCAGACCTACTGGACCCATCCCACCCAGGACGCCGCCAACCTCGAGTGGATCCGGGGCTTCTACGACGCGATGTACAGCCCCGCCGGGCCGGTCCCCGACGGGATCGTCGACGGCTGCTACGTCAACTATCCGGACGTCGACCTAGACGACTGGCAGCACCTCTACTACCAGGGCGACTACCCCGAGCTCCAACGGGCGAAGGCCCGCTGGGACCCGGGAGACGTCTTCAACCACCGGCAGTCGATCGAGCTCCCCGCCTGAGCACGCCGGCGCCGGCCGGGGACCGGTCGCCGCGGCCGATCAGGCGAACTCCTCGGTGTAGGTCGCACCCGGCTGACCCCCGAGCCCGGCCGGCGCGACCGCCGCCACGCCGAGGCCGGTCTCCCGGTAGTCCGGGCTGAGGATGTTCGCCCGGTGACCAGGGCTTCCCATCCACGACGCGACGATCGCCGCCGGCGTCGCGTTCGACAGCGTCGCCCCTCCGAGGTTCTCGCCGATCGCTTCTCCCGGTCTCAGGAGGAAACCGGCCGCCAGGAAGCGCTGTCCGGGGCTACGGCCGTCGCGGCCGGTGTGATCGAAATACCCCGCGCCGACCATCTCGGCCGAGTGGCCGACCGCCGCCTGGTCGAGCGCCGCGTTCTCCGTCAGCGGCCCGACGCCGGCCGCCCGGCGGGCGTCGTTGATCAGGCAGAGCGTCGCGACCGAGATCGCCCCGATGTTCGACGCGGTCGGGATCAGGGCGGCGTTCACGCATCCGTTCGGTCCGGCGGGTGTCCCCCCCGGCGCGAGCGCCGGCTGCCTGACCGGGGCGAGCGCCGGCCGCCTGACCGGGCCGAGCGCCGGCCGCCTGACCGGGTCGAGCGCCGGCCGCCTCGCCGCGGGACGGACCGTCGATGTCGATGTCGAGACGGTTGACACGTTCTTGACAGCCGGACCGCGTCGTGCCGGCCGGCGCCGGCGAGACGACTGACCCCGGGCCTTCGAATGAGATCTCGCGCCGGCCAGGGACGCTGCCGCCGTCCCGGGTGACATCATCAGCGCGGGCCACGTCATGGTGAGTGCGAGGACGACGGCTGGCCCGAACGCGCGCAGCCTTTGAGACAGCAGGTCGGACGTGATGGCGATGGCCTCCTGGGTCGGGGTGTCGCGTGTGTCATCACGTCGCCCCATCTCGACTGGCACCTGCACCACACGGCCGCTTGACACCGTGTTTTGCTTACGACGTAATCGCAAGCCTATGGCCCCCGTTGCGCTCACGACTACCGACCGACTGTCGAGTTGTATGCACCTGTGTCCACAATTCGGCCGGCCGGCCGAGGACACTGGCACCGGAGCTAATCGATCAGGGCTTCGAGACGCGTGTAGGCCGCGTCGACCGCCAGCCGGGCCGCCGTATGACGCGCCTGGTTCTTCCCGGTCTCGTATTTCGTCTTCCACGCGTCCGGATCCGACAGCTCGAGCTCAAGCGCCGCCATCGCCGCCTCCGCCTGCTCGATCGCCCGCTCGGCCTTGGCCTGCTCCCGAAGGAGGCTCTTCGACGTCTCGGCGACCTTTCCGGCCGCCGCCCCCCCGGCCCTTCCCTTGCCGGCCGTCTTCGTCGGGGCCTTCGCTCCCCCGCCGGCCGGCCCGCGCCCGCCGGCCGCCGACCCGTTTCCGTTCGCGTTCCCGTTGGCGTCCGCGGTCCCGTTGGCGTTCGTGTTCGACCCGGTCTTTCCGCCGCGAGCCCGGCCCAGACCCGCACCCGCGCCCCCCGGCGTCCTGCGCCGCGGCTGCGCCGGCGTGAGCTCCCCGCCGGCCTTGCGCTCCTCCCGCAGGCGGACGTACTCCGGCCAGCCGCCCTCGTAGCTGCGCAGCGTTCCCTCCTCGACCGACACCGTCCGCGACCCGACCGCGTCGAGCAGGGCCCTGTCGTGCGAGATCAGGAGCAGCGACCCGGCGAATCCCCGCAGCGCGTCCTCGAGGGCCTCGCGGCTCTCCAGATCGAGGTGGTTCGTCGGCTCGTCGAGGATCAGCACGTTCGCCCCCGAGCTCACCAGCACCGCCAGCGCCAGACGCCGACGCTCGCCGCCCGAGAGTCCGGCGACCGGCTTCTCGGCCTGATCGCCCGAGAAGAGGAAGCCACCCAGCAGGGCGCGCGCCCTGTTCGGGCTCAGGCCGGTCGCCTTCTGAGCCGCCTGGAGCACCGACCCCTTCTCGTCGAGCTCGTCCGCATGCTGGGAGAGGTAGGCGACCTGGACGTTGTGCCCCCGGCGAAGCTTCCCCTCCTCGAGCGGCCGCTCGCCCGCCAGCGTCTCGATCAGCGTCGTCTTGCCGCTTCCGTTCGGTCCGACCAGCGAGACGTGCTCGCCCCGCTCCAGCCACAGCTCGACGTTCTCGAGCAGCGTGATCGGCGGCTCGCCGACCACGATCCGCGCCTCCTCCAGCTCGAAGACGACCCGCCCGCTCCGCTCGGGCGCCGCGAACTGGAACGACAGCGACGCCGCGTCGGTCGGACTCTGCTCGATCCGGTCGATCTTGTCGAGCTTCTTGACCCGCGCCTGCGCCTGCCGCGCCCGCGTCCCCGCGCTGAAGCGCTCCACGAAACGCTCGAGCCGGGCGATCTCCGCCTGCTGGCGCTCCACCGCCCGCCCGAGAGCCAGATCCCTCGCTGCCTGCTCCTTGCGCCACGCGTGCCAGGTACCGGCAAAGAACCTCGACCGACCGCCCTCCAACTCGAGGACTGCCGTGCCGACCGTCTCCAGGAACCACCGGTCGTGCGCGACCAGCGCGATCGCCGCGTCCAGGCCGATCAGCGTCTGCTCGAGCCACTCGAGCGACTCGATGTCCAGGTGGTTGGTCGGCTCGTCCAGCAGCAGGAGGTCCGGCTTCGAGGCCAGCGCCCGCGCCAGCGACGCCCGCGTCAGCTCGCCCCCCGAGAACGTCTGCAGCTCGCGGTCGAGCTCGTCCTCCCCGAACCCCAGCCCCCCGGCCATCGACGTCGCCCGATCCCGCCAGAGGTAGCCCCCCCGGGTCTCGAGCTCGGCCTGCGTACGCGCGTACCTGGCCATCGCCGCCGCGTCGGTCTCCCCCCCGGCCATCGCGTGCTCGAGCTCGGCCAGCCGCTTCTCGAGCGCCAGCTCCTGCGCGCACCCCGAGAGGATGTACTCCCGCAGCCCGACGCCCGTCTCCCGCGGCGGGCGCTGGTCGTGGAGCGCCACCCGGACCCGCTTGCTCAGTGACAGCTCGCCCGCGTCGATCGACTCCTCCCCCGCGAGCATACGCAGCAGCGTCGTCTTCCCCGTCCCGTTGCGTCCCGAGATCGTCAGGCGGTCCCGGCGTTCGAGCTTGAACGAGACCCCCCGCATCAGCGGGGCGCCGGCCATGTCCTTGTCGAGCGAGGATGCGATGAGCACTGCCACGCGCCTCATGGTAGGACGGCCGCCTGCCGATTGTCTGTGACAGGATGGCCCAGGCCTTGACCACCACGCCGTCACGCTGAGCAGGGGGCCCGTCCGGCGTGCTGTTCCCGACCGCGCAGTTCGCGATCTTCTTCGCGATCGTCCTGCCCCTCTCCTGGTGGCTGATGCCCCGCCAGCAGGTCTGGAAGGTCTTCATCCTGGTCGCCAGCTACGTCTTCTACGCGACCGCCAACCCCAAGTTCTGCCTGCTCCTCGGCGGGATAACGCTCTGGAACCAGGCCGCCGCCAAGCTGATCCACCGCTCCGAGGACGACCGTCGCCGTCGGTGGATCGCGATCGTCGCCGTCGCCGGCGACCTGTTGACGCTCGGTGTCTTCAAGTACTACGCCTTCTTCACCCAGGACATCGACCGTGTGCTGCACAACCTCGGCCTCGGCCTCCCGCTCCCCCTCGTGACGATCGCCCTCCCGGTCGGCGTCAGCTTCTTCACCTTCCAGGCGATCTCCTACACAGTCGACGTCAAGCGCCGGCTGATCGCCCCCGCCTCGACGATCGACGCGGCGATCTACCTCAGCTTCTTCCCCCACCTGATCGCCGGTCCGATCGTCCGCGCCCGCGAGTTCCTCCCCCAGCTGGCCGCGCCCCGCGATCCCGCGAAGGTCGCCGCCAGCTCCGGGCTCCTGCTGATCGGGCTCGGCCTCGTCAAGAAGGTCGTCCTCGCCGACTATCTCGGCCGGGTCGTCGTCGATCCGGTGTTCGCCGTCCCCCAGGGCTTCGGCGCCCCCGACGTCCTGCTCGCCGGGTACGCCTACGCCGCCCAGATCTACTGCGACTTCTCCGGCTACACCGACATGGCGATCGGCCTCGCCCTGCTCCTCGGCTACGTCTTCCCCCAGAACTTCCGCAGCCCCTACCGGGCGACCACGCTCGGCGACTTCTGGGGCCGCTGGCACATGACGCTTTCCCGTTTCCTCCGCGACTTCCTATACATCCCGCTCGGCGGGAACCGCGGCGGCAAGCTCTTCACCTACCGCAACCTGATGATCACGATGGTCCTCGGCGGCCTCTGGCACGGCGCCGCCTGGACCTTCGTCGTCTGGGGCACGTTGCACGGGGTCGGCCTGGTCGTCGAGCACTTCGGACGCGGCCGGGGGATCAGGGTCCCCGGCTGGCTCGGCTGGTTCCTGACGTTCCACTTCGTAGTCCTCGGCTGGGTCTTCTTCCGCGCGAGCTCGCTCAACCTCGCCTGGAGCTTCCTCTCCCGGCTGGCCGCCTGGCAGCCTCCGACGAGTGCGATCTGGAGCGTCCCCGCCGTGCTCGCCGTCCTGCTCGTGATCGGCCTCCAGCTCGCCCCCGCCCGCCCGCTCGAACTCGTCCAGGTCTGGATCGGACGCCTCCGGCCCGTCGTGCTGGGGATCGCCTTCGCCGTGCTCGTCCCCTTCGTCGCGGCGACCGTCCCCACCCAGGGCGTTCCCCCGTTCATCTACTTCCGCTTCTAAGGGGGCGGGGGGATGAGCTTCCCGTTGGGGGCCGGGGGGCCGGGGGGCCCGGGGGGGGCCGGGGGGCCGGGGGACGAGCTTCCAGATGGGGATCGGTGTGGTGAGCTTCTTTTTCAAACTAGTTGCCAGACTCCGGCAACTACTTCCAGAGAAGTCCCACAAGTCGCTCTGCTCAACCCACGAGCCAGTCGAGCCGACCAGATCCTGAGATGACCGACGCCGACGACACGAACCCGACGCCACCGCCCGCTCCGGCCCCCCGGCCGAGCGAGCCGGTCCCAACTCACGCCGAGACCGGCGGCCCCGGGGACCCGGTCGAGATCGTCCCGGCGAGCACGGATGCATCCGGCAAGCCGCCGAAGACCCGCTACCACGGCGACGACAGCCTGATGAACCGCTTCGACCGCTACGGGCTGCGCCGGTACCGCGCCCGTGACGGGATCGTCGCGGTCCTCGTCGCCTGCGCCCTGATGGTCGTCTTCGCCGGCGCGTCGGTCAAGCACTCGGGCCAGCAGATCAAGAACGGGGTCGGTCGCAACATCGTCCTCGCGGTCGGTAACCCGGCCGCCTCGATCGCCCACGGCCTGCCGGTCAGCCGAGTCGTCAACCAGGCGACCGGGTGGCTCTCACCCGATTCGCACCTCGGCAGTTCGGGCGGGACGTTCGGGACGATCGCCCAGACGACGGCCGCCGGGGGGATCCCCCAGATCACCGCGGACTCCTTCGATCCGGTCCAGCTCGGTCTCGCCGCCTCCCCGAAGCGCCCGCTCCACTCCCTGCTGGTGACCGGCGACTCGATGGCTCAGCCGCTCGACGCCGACCTCGCCCAGAAGCTCGACCCGAAGGGCGTCCACGTGATCCAGGACCCGCACATCGGGACGGGGATCTCCCAGACCGACCTGCTCGACTGGGGCAAGGAGGCCGCCGCCCAGGTCAAGCAGAACCACCCCGACGGCGTCGTGATGTTCGTCGGCGCCAACGACGGCTTCCCGATGTCCGGTCCCGGCGGCGCCCAGGTCCAGTGCTGCAGCGCCGAGTGGGCGGCGATCTACGCCCAACGCGCCCGGTCGATGATGGACGTCTACCGCCAGAACGGGGTCGCCCGCGTCTACTGGCTGACGCTTCCCGCCCCCCGCGACCCCGCCCGCCAGAAGATCTCCCGTGTCGTCGACTACGCAGTCACCGTCGCCGCCCAGCCGTGGGCCGCGCAGGTCCACGTGATCGACATGGTTCCCGTGTTCACCCCCGGCTTCGCCTACCGGGACGCGATGACCGTCGGCGGTCAGGCGACACTCGTCCGCCAGGCCGACGGGATCCACCTCAACGACGCCGGGTCGCAGCTTGCCGCCGGGATCGTCGAGGCCGCGATCGCCAAGGACTTCACGACCGGGTGAGGACCGGGCCAGTCGATCTCGCGGCGGCCGCGACGTGTCGTCGCGTCGGCACCGATCAGTCGTAGCGACGGCACCGATTAGTCGTAGCGACGGCACCGATGAGTCTTAGCGGCGGCAGGCGTCATAGCTGAACAGAATCCCTACAGAAGGAGCAGGCGATGACCACGACCGCAAGCCTGATCACCACGATCAGCCTGGTGATCATTCCGTCGACCGATCAGGACCGCTCGGTCGAGTTCTACGAGCAGCAGCTCGGCTTCGAGAAGCGCACGGACGTCGCGATGGGCGGCGGCTACCGGTGGGTCGAGGTCTACCCGCCGACAGGCAACACCGGCATCGCGCTGGCCCCGCCCCGCGAGGGCGATCCGACCGCCGTCCAGACGGGAATCAGCCTGTCGACGCGGGACATCGAAGCCATTCACGCCCAGCTGAAGTCGAGCGGCGTCGATGTCGACGCCGAAATCTCGCAGATGGGCGCCCCGGTCCCCCCGATGTTCTGGTTCCGCGACCCCGATGGCAACACCCTGCTGATCGTCGAGGAGAGCTGAGGAGGTCGGCCGGCGTCGCCGGCAGACAGACCGAGCCGGCGGATTCTCGCGTCCACCCGGTCACGAGCCGGCCCTGCGCCGCAGCCGGCCAGCAGCACAACCAAGCCGACGTGCCCGAGCGACCGCGATCGTGATCGCGATCGCAGATCGGTGCCGGCGGCCCCCGCCAGCCGACGCGCCCGGATGGGGCGCCCGTCCGGCTAGAGCGTGTTCTGCTCGTAGACGTAGGAGAACAGGGCCTTGGCCTTGGTGCAGGTCACGGTCGCGAAGAAGTTCGTCGGAATCGCAGAGCGCTTGCCCTCCTTGCAGACGAAGCCGAGGATCTTCGAGGAGCACTTCCCCTTCTGGCCGCCGTGCTTGAGCCTGCAGGCCTGGAAGCCGGCCTCGAGACCCTTCTGGGTCGCGCAGCTGACGCCCCGCTTCGACTTGGGGATGAAGTACCCGCCGGCGAGGGTCGCCGTCGATGCGGTGCACGAGGCGGATGCCCGGGCGACAGGCGCGGCCACGGCGCTCGAGGCCGGAAGGGCCGACACGGCGCCGAGGGCGGCGAGGCTGAGCGCGATGGGGAGTCGGACCGGACGGAGCATCTACGGGACCTCACTTGTAGCGGGAAGAAGTCGTTGCGAAAAGCCTAGCGTCGTCTATCAACCCGTCGGCAGGGTCACAGTTGCGCTTGAGCCGACAGCCACCCGGCCGACCGGTCGGCCGGGCCGAGCGCCGATTCACCGACCGACCGGCCGGGCCCGGCACCCGCGCGCGGCGGCGCCGGTATTCTCGCGCGGATCGCATGGGCGGCCCGCACAACAAGACACGGCGGCGCCGGATCGCGCGCGACCTCACGACGCTCACGGCGCTGAGCGCGGCGGCCTTCGCGGCCCTCGCCGGCGGCCCTGCAAGCCTCGTGGCCGGAGCGTCGGCCCACACCGGGCCGCGCGTGACGGTCGCCCTCTACGGCGACTCGGTCGTCGAGGCCTACACGGTTCCGAACTTCCTCAAGAACGGCCTGTCCCCGCTGCTCGAGGACGGACTGGTCGCCGCCGGCTTCTCACGGGGCGGGAGCGGCTTCATCCCGGCGACGCCGTTCAGGTGGAAGCTGAAGAGCAGGTTCGCGATCGGGGGGATGGGCAACCCCCAGCCGACGGACGGCTGGCTGCTGAACGGGTTCGGAACCCAGACTGGGCTCAACGGGCCGAGCGGCTACAGCGCGCGGGCGGTCTCACCCCTGGCGACCGCGACCGCGCCGATCGACGCGCCGACGGTGGCCGTGCTCTTCACGAAGTACGCCGGCGGCCCGACCTTCACGGCGTCGGCCGGCGGGCAGACGTGGGCGATCAGCACGAACTCGACCGGTCCGGCCCAGCCGAGCGAGCTCTGGCTGGACGTGCCGGCCGGGGCGACCACGCTGACGATCACCGGCCCGCAGTCGGGCCAGTTCATCTTCGCCGGGGCGATCTCCCGTCGACCGGTCGAGCCGGGGACGGTCCAGACCGAGGTCGAGGACCTCGGCCACATGGGCCACCTGCTCGGCCAGGACCTGACCCAGCTTGTCCAGGAGTCGATCGTCCAGCAGCAGTTCAACGTCTCGGTCTTCCTCGGCGGCTACCTCTACGCCGAGGAGGCGAACTCCCAGAACACCGCCCGGCGGGCGAAGGAGTACCAGTCGAACCTGCGCAAGTACGTCGATCTGATCCGCACGTACCAAGGAAAGTGCCTGATCGCGGACCCATCGCCCCTGCCGGTTCCGGCGAAGCTCGTCGCACGGTTCAACGCGATCGATCGGAGCGTCGCCAAGGCCGGAGGATGCACGTACACGAGCGCCCTGAGCCACCTCTGGTCGCCGGCGACGTCGGTCGCCAAGGGGCTGACCCTGGTCGACGACATCCATCCGACGGCGGCCGGTTACAAGCTGATCGTCAAGGCGCTGATGCCGGCGCTCAAGCGGCTCGTCCGGGCGAGCGTCTAGGGCCGCCGTTCCGACTGGTCCGGGCACCGGCGCTCGAGACCCCTCCGGGGCTTCGGCGCGCGACCCCGACGGGCCTGCGGTCTGGCCGGCTGCGGCCGTGCGACGCTCGACGGCCCCGGGGCGTCCGGTCCCCCGGCCGAAAAGATAAGATCGCGTGTCATGCGCCGCCTGTTCGCCGCCACCGCCGTCTGGCTCACCACGCTCGGGATGCTCGCGCCGGTCGCGCTGGCCCACGACGGGGGACAGGGCCTCTACGGGGAGACGACCGACAAGGTCACGACGAACGCGGGCTTCTTCCTGATCATCTTCTTCCCGCTGTTCATCCTCCTCGCGAGCGTGCTCCAGTCATTCCTGGACAAGCGCAAGACCGCTCGGAAGGCCGCCGCCCAGAAAGCGACCGACGAGCAGCCGGGCGGCTGGTAGAGGCGCGGCGTGGCCGACACGGCGCGCCCGGAGAGCCTCGAGATCGCGACGGGGCAGAGGTCATATTTCGTAACCGGAGCGACCGGGTTCATCGGGCGCCACCTGGTCGAGAGGCTGCTGGCTCGGACCGGCGATCTGCACATGCTCGTCCGCGAGGGATCGATCGACCGCCTCGAGCGGCTGATCGACGGCTGGGGTGCGGCTGGCCGGATCCACCCGGTGATCGGCGATCTCCGGGAACCGCTGCTCGGGCTTGACGAGGCCGAGGTCGCTGGGCTGCGGGGGAGGATCGGTCACTTCTTCCACGTCGCGGCGATCTACGACATGACTGCGGCGCCGGCCTACAACGAGCTGGTCAACATCGGCGGGACGCGGGAGGCCGTCGGCCTGGCCAATGCGGTCGAGGCGGGCATCTTCCACCACGTGTCGTCGGTCGCGGTCGCCGGCCTGTACGAGGGGTTCTTCCGGGAGGACATGTTCGACGAGGGCCAGAAGCTCCCGTCGTCCTACCACCAGACGAAGTTCGACTCGGAGAAGGTCGTCCGGATGGAGACGACGGTTCCGTGGCGGGTCTACCGGCCGAGCGTGGTGATCGGCCACTCGCAGACGGGGGTGGCCGACAAGATCGACGGGCCGTACTACTTTTTCAAGGGTATTCAGAAGGTCCGCGGGTGGATCCCGGCGTGGGTGCCGCTGGTCGGGCCGGAGTTCGGCCACACGAACATCGTCCCGGTCGACTATGTCGCGCGGGCGATCGACCACATCGCTCATCGGCCGGGCCTCGACGGGCGGGCCTTCCACCTGACGAGCCCGAAATCGCAGCGCTCGGGCGAGGTGCTGAACATCTTCGCGCAGGCGGCCCACGCGCCGCAGCTGGCGATGCGGATCGACAAGCGGCTGACCGACGCCCTCCCGAAGGGGGTCTTCTCGCTGGTGGTGAAGCTCCCGGCGATCAAGGACATCCGATCGCTCCTGCTGGCCGACCTCGGGATCCCGGAGGAGGTCCTCGGCCACCTGGCGTTCAGTTGCCCGTTCGACGACCGCGACGCCGTCCAGGCCCTGGCCGGGTCGGGGATCGAGGCGCCGCGGCTGGAGAGCTACGCGAAGCCGGTCTGGGACTACTGGGAGCGCCAGCTTGATCCGGATCTCCATCGAGACAGGTCGCTTCGGGCCGCGCTCGGCGGGCGCACCGTGCTGATCACAGGGGCCAGCTCGGGGATCGGGCGGGCGACCGCGGTGATGGTCGCGGCGGCCGGGGGGACGCCGCTGCTGGTGGCGCGGACCCAGGAGAAGCTCGACGAGGTCAAGGCGGAGATCGAGGCGCGGGGCGGGTCGGCCTGGGTCTATGCGGCGGACCTCTCAGATATGGAGGCGATCGACGAGCTGGTCGACCGGGCGCTGGCCGATCACCCGACGATCGACTTCCTCGTCAACAGCGCCGGGCGGTCGATCCGCCGGTCGGTGACGCTGAGCCGGGAGCGGTTCCACGACTACGAGCGGACGATGCAGCTCAACTACTTCGGGGCGGTCAAGCTGATCATGGGGCTCCTGCCGCACATGAAGGCCCAGGGCCACGGGCACGTCGTCAACGTGTCGTCGATCGGCGTGCAGACGAACCCGCCGCACTTCTCGGCCTACGTGGCGTCGAAGGCTGCGCTCGACGCGTTCACCCGGGTCGCATCCAGCGAGGTGATCGGCGACGGGATCACGTTCACGACGATCCACATGCCCCTCGTCCGGACGCCGATGATCGCGCCGACGAAGATGTACGACGCCTTCCCGGCGATCAGCCCGGAGGCGGCGGCAGGGATGATCTGCGAGGCGATGCGGTCCAAGCCCAAGCACGTCAGCACGAAGCTCGGGACCTTCGGCGAGGTCGCGTACGCGCTGTTCCCGAAGGCGGTCGACCAGGTCCTCCACCTGGCCTACCGGGTCTTCCCTGACTCGGCGGCCGCCCGCGGCCAGAAGGACGTCGACGAGCACGCGACGGCCGAGCAGCTGGCGCTGGCCAACGTGATGAAGGGCGTCCACTGGTAGGCAGTCGCCGACCGCCCTCGCGGTCGGTTCGCTAAACCGCGACGGCCGACTGGCCGATCCATCCTGATGGGGCTCTTCGCGAGGACGCTCGCCGCGGCCGGAGCCGCGGTCCTGCTGTTCCCGGCGAGCGGGCTCGCCCAGACCTGGTCCGAGCAGAACTCGCTCGGGCCAACCGATCCGCCGGGCCTGGCGCAGAGCGCGGCACTCGGATCCGGACAGGTCGTCACGGTCTTCCGGATGGACGGGTTCGGCGTGATCTCGCGGACGGGCCCCGCCAGCGGCATTCGGTCGGCGATCCAGCTGCTCGGTGACAGCGCGGGCTCGTTCCCGACTGTCGCGGCCGACGCCGAGGGGAGGGCGATCGCCGCGTGGTACGACGACACTGACCGTTCGATCCGGGTCAGCATGGGCGGCACGGCGACGCAGCCGTTCGCCGCGCCGGCGATCCTCGCGGCCGGATCCGCGAGCGGCAATCAGTTCTCACCGGACCTGGCTGTCAGCCCAGACGGATCGGCGGCCGTGCTCTTCGCGGCCGACGGTCTCGACGGCAGACGCGTCTATGTGTCGGTCCGGTCTCCCGGCGGCGGGTTCGGGCCGGCGGCGGAGGTCGCGCCGACCGTGGGCGACTTCGATCCGCAACTCCCGACCTCGGTCGCGATCAACGATCGCGGGGAAACAGTGATCGGCTACCAGCAGAGCGCCGTCGCCCACGTCGCGGTGCGCACACCCGGTCCTGCGGGGACGTGGTTGCCGGCCGAAGCCGTCGGCGCGCCGAAGATCGGCTACTCGTGGGGGCTGCCGGAAGTCGGCATCGACTGGTCCGGCGGAGTGGTCGCGGTCTGGGAGGAGGGCGGTGTCAACATCTGGGGCGGCGGTGACGCTTTGACGGCAATCGCCAGGATCAAGGCCGCCTTCCGCCCGCCGGGCGGGACGTTCGGCTCGACGCAGGACCTCGGGATCTACACGTCCGACCGGGAGAATCCGACGCTCGGGGTCAGCGCCGCCGGCGAGGCGATCGTCGTAGCGCGGCAGGTGACGCCGGTGGCGGGCGATGGCATCGTGGAGCAGCCGCTGGTCGTCCTCTCGGGATCGACCGTGCTCGGCCGCTTCGACGCTCCGCGGCCGCTGAGCGCCGGCGCGGAGGAGTCCGACCCGCAGCTGGCGATGAACGCGCGGGGCGATGCGGTCGTGACGACGCTGGAGGAGTGCTGTCCCACCCGCCTGCTCGTCCGGCGGCGGGGACCGTTCGCCGGCTTCTATCGTCCGCAGGATCTCCACGCCAACCCGCCGAGCGTGTTCACCGCCGGGCACGTGACCGATGTCGATGTTGACCAATTGGGCAACGCCGCAGTGACCTGGACCGACTCGGCCCAGCATCCGGACGCGTACGTCTCGAGCGATGGACCGCCCCTGACGAGCGCCCCGTATGTCACAACGCCCGATCCCCTGGGCTTGGCCGAGCTCGTCCCGCTGGATCTTGCGACACAGGCGTTCGAGCCGGGTGCGCCGTGGCCGATCGGACAAACCGCCGGTCCACCGGCCGCCGTCCCGACGATCGCGCCTCCTGCGACCCCGGGGCCGGCGCCGACCCGGACCCCCGCGGCGGTCGGCCGCTTCATGGTGTCGATCAGCCGCGCACCGTCGCCGACCGGGGTGCCACGGATCGTCGTCGCGGTGCGCTGCCCAGCAGCCTGCCGGGCGGGGCTCCAGGCAGTGCTGAGCACGCCGGCCAACCACCGGCTGGCGCTGCCGCGTGCAGCGCTCACACTCGACGCACCCGGCGTGGTCTCAGGGTCGCTGCGGCTCTCGCCCGCCGCCCTCGACGCCCTGCGAACGAAGCGGGTGTCCGGCGCAGGGCGGCGGCCGGGCCGGCACTTCTCGGTGACGGTGACCGCGACCACCGGCGATGCGCGCGGCGCGCCTCAGACGGCGGTCGTCAGGCTGAGCTTCGTGCGTCGCTGAACACACGAGGTCTCGCTGCGTCCGGCCGGGCTCGGCACCGCGGCAGGGCGGCTGTCCTGGGATCGGCGTGCGACGATGGACCGGTGAGCAGATCGACGTCTGACACGTTCGCGGCAGCAGGCCTCGAGCGCCTGCGCCTGCTGACGGGGGATCAGCGGGCGGAGTTTCGCCCGGGCCAGGTCGAGGCGATCCGGGACGTCGTGGTCGACCGGGCTCGGGTGTTGTGCGTCCAGCGGACCGGGTGGGGCAAGTCGGCCGTCTACTTCGTCGCGACGGCGCTGCTGCGTGAGGCGGGGGCGGGGCCGACGTTGATCGTCAGCCCGCTGCTCGCGCTGATGCGCAACCAGATCGCGGCGGCCGAAAGGCTCGGGCTGCGGGCGTACACGGTCAACAGCACGAACCGTGAGGCGTGGAGCGACGTCAGGGACCGGCTGGCCGCCGACACGATCGACCTTCTCCTGATCAGCCCGGAGCGGCTGAACAACCCGGACTTCGTGGAGGGCATGCTGCCGCTGTTCGCGGCGTCGGTCGGGCTCCTGGTGATCGACGAGGCCCACTGCATCTCTGACTGGGGGCACGACTTCCGGCCGGACTACCGGCGGGTCAAGGACATGCTCGCCCGGCTGGGGTCAGACGTCGCCGTGCTCGGGACGACGGCGACGGCCAACGACCGGGTGGTGGCCGACGTCGTCGAGCAGCTGGCAAGCCCCGCGGGTGAGCCGCTGCGCTCCTACCGGGGGCCACTGGCTCGGACGAGCCTCCGTCTGGAGGTGCTCGAGCTGGGCCGGCCGGCCGAGCGTCTGGCGTGGCTGGTCGAGCACCTGCCGCGCCTCTCGGGGTCGGGGATCGTCTACACGCTGACCAAGCGGGACGCCGAGCAGGTCGCCGGGTTCCTCGAGGCGAACGGGATCAGCGCGGTGGCCTATACCGGCGAGCAGGAGACGGCCGGGCGGATCGCGACGGAGGAGCGCCTCCTGCGCAACGAGGTCAAGGCGGTCGTCGCGACGAGCGCGCTGGGGATGGGCTACGACAAGGCCGACCTGACGTTCGTCGTCCATTACCAGGCGCCCGGATCGGTCGTCTCCTACTACCAGCAGGTCGGTCGGGCGGGAAGAGGCGTCGACCACGCGGACATCGTCCTCCTGCGGGGCGGGGAGGACCGGCGGATCCAGGACTTCTTCATCGAGCAGGCCTTCCCCGGGCGGGAGCGGGTGGCGGCGGTCCTCGCCGAGCTCGAGGCGGCGGGCGAGGAGGGTCGGAGCACGCGGGAGCTGATGGGGGTCGTCAATCTCGGGATGGGCCGGATCGAGGCGATGCTGAAGATCCTCGATGTCGAGGGCGCCGTGCGGCGGGCCGGACGGCGGTGGAAGACGATCCCGGGCGCCGACTGGACCTACGACGCCGAGCGCTACCGGCAGGTCACGGGGCTGCGGCGAGCCGAGCAGGAGGCGATGGCTGCGTTCGGGACCGACGGCCGGTGTCTGATGCGGGTCCTCCAGGAGGAGCTCGACGATCCAGAGGCCGACGACTGCGGTCGGTGCTCGGTTTGCACCGGCCCGCGGTTCGCCGGGGCGCCGGACCCGGGGCTGGTCGAGCTGGCCGCTCGCCACCTGCGGGCGCGGCCGATCGAGCTCGAGGTCAAGAAGATGGCGCCGGACGCCAGCGGAGCGATGCGGAAGATCCCGGACGACGCCCGGATCGATCCGGGGTGGGCGCTCGCCCGCTTCGGGGACGGTGGGTGGTGGCCGGCGGTCGAGCGCGGCCTGCGGACGGGGACCTTCGACGAGGAGATCGTCGTCGGCCTGGCGGAGATCCTGCGAGGAGCCGGAATCCCGGTCGCCTGGGTGACGTCGGTCCCGTCTGTCCGCCTCGGCGAGCTGATCGGCGGCCTGGCCGAGCGCCTCGCGAAGGAGCTGGGGGTCGGGTACGTCCGGCTCGTCGCCCGCAGGGAGGACCGGCCGCCGCAGCGGGAGATGGCCAACGCCGTCCAGCAGGCGGCCAACGTACGGGGGGCCTTCAGGGTCGGGAAGCCGCCGCCGGGTCTCGGCATCCTGGTCGACGACCGGCGCAACTCGGGTTGGACGCTGGCGATGGTGGGCGGCCAGCTCCGGCGGGCCGGGGCCGAAGCCGTCGTGCCGGTCGCGCTCGGCACGTTGACCTAGCCCCTGACAACGGCTTCTTCGCAGGAGGAGCGGGCCGGAGCGGGGGCGCTGGCCAACGCCGGTCGCGCCGGCCCCGCGAGGAGCCGGAGCGGGGGCGCTATGCCTTGTAGGCGAGGACCCAGTAGCCGAACCCGGCGAGCGCAAGGCCGACGAGCGTTGCGGTCGAAAGGAGGACGGGAGCCCACGCGGAGGCTTTCGCGATGCGCGTGGCGGCGCCCTCGGCGGTCGCGGCGTTCATCCGGGCGCGGAAGTTCGGCGGGTGATAGGAGCGCTGCGGCTTCCCGAGCGCGACTCTCCTCGCCGCGAGGTAGCCCTGGAGGTCCTCGGCGACCGCCCGGACCGGCCGACGGCCGAGGAAGACGGACGCGAAGAACCCCACGATCTTCTGATCCCTGTTCGTCGTCCAGACGGTCTGCACGGGACCCCACAGCGCATGCCGGGCATTGGAGCCGCCGACGAGGAGGGCGTAGTTGTGGGGAGTCGTCACGTGGTGCCTGACCAGCCAGGCGACGCCGGCGCCGACGAGGAATCCGGGAATCGCATAGATCAGGACCAGGAGGGGTGAGAGGACGAGCTGCCATCCCGAGAGCGGGCGCTCGTCCTTGAGGTTGGGGATGCGCAGCTTGATCTCCTGCCGATCGAGCCACGTCAGCCTCAGCCTGCGCTTGGCGAAGTGATTGAAGACGACGAACTGGGCCATCGTCCCGCCGAGCACGCCCTCGTAGACATTGCGAACGAGGTGGCGGGTCCCGCCGCTGGCCACGGCCGTGTGCCAGGCGTGAGTGAACGGGGCGTAGACCTCGAAGACGAGGTAATAGAGCCCGGCGACGCTCAGCGTCGCGAGGTGGGCGAGGACGACGGCTGCGACGAGCAGCTCGAACTTGTTGGCGATCCATTTCAACGGATGCCGCACGAACGTGACCAACGGCGGCTGGAGGGGCGCGACGCGCGCCCTTCTCATCCGGCGGCGCAAGGACGGCGGCCCAGGCTGCCGCTCGGGCGGAGCGCCATCTGCAAGCTCTCGATCCCGCTCGACGCCGATCGACTTCAGTCCGGCTGCTAGTCGGACCAGAAGTCCTGGATGATCTCGCCGTCGCCCTCGACATGGGGCCCGAACACGAGGACCTCGAGCCCGTCGGGTCCAGCCTCGAACGAACGGACGACGGACGGACTGACTCGGACCGTGTCGAGCGGCGCGAGGTCGACGAGGTCGTCGTCGAGCTTGACGCGGCCGGAGCCGGCGAGGACGACGTAGATCTCCTCGGCCTCGAGGTGGCGGTGGGCGAACGCCTCGCGCTGGCCGGGCTTGATCACGAGATACGCGATCCCCGTCTGTTCGGCGCCTAGATCCGAACGCGGAAACCGGGCCTCCTGGGTCTTCGAGAGACCGTGCTTCACGGCCATGTCCTCGACATCCCGAAGGTTCCGCTTGGCGTAGCCCACATCGCCGACTCTACCGGGCCGGAGACCGCCGGACGACCCAAGCACGACGCCTGCTCACTCGAAGCCCTCCGCGAGGACGACGAGAGTCCCGTGGGTCCGGTTTCATCACGCCCGCGATCAAGACGAGCGACCGAGCGCCACAACGCCGTAGGCGACGACCAGCGCCAGCCGCCGGAGCCCCGGCGTCGAGGCGGGAATTCCCGACCCGGGCCAGGTCCGCCGCCGGCAACGATGCGGTGCTCACCGGTGGCGGCCACCGTCGTCCCGCAGGTGGGCATCGTCTCCGCCAGTCGTAGTGGCAAGCTGCCTTCCGTCTCCCTGGACAACGGCCTGAGCCGTCAAAGGCCCGCGTCAGGCTGCCGGTGGCGCTGCTCGGGACACCGATCGTCATCGCGACGGCGGAAAACGCGAACGCGACCAGGACGAGGAGACCGGCCATCAAGCCGCGAAGAGGGGTACGACGGTCGATCGGCACGCTGGGCACCATAGGAACGGAGCCTGAGCTCCGGGGAGGTAGGGCCTGTGACTTGCCTTAGTTCGAAGGCGCGCTACGACGCCTTCAGGATCCAGATCGTCAGCGGCTCGCCGGTGAAGCTGACCTCACCGAACGACCGCACGGCGTACGTTCGACCGGCCGCCATTGCACAGCCGGCGGCGGGGAGGCGAACGGCCAGCAGCTCCGGGAGCGTGGTCTTCGCCTCGCCCTGGGAGCCTCGGACGACGACCTGACTGGCGGTGAACTTGTGGACCAGGCGGATGAAGCCGATCACATCCTGGATCGTCACCTGGAGCGTCCCGAGGACGACCCCGTGGCGGTCACGTAGAAGTAGCTGGGCCCCGGCGACGTCGAACGGGTAGGCGGTGCTCTCGACGAGCACGCGGCTGCCGCGAACCACGCGGATCGCGGTGATGTGCTGGTGGCCGTCGACGACCTGGCGCGTTGCCTCGGTACGCGCCGCCGCGAAATCCCCGGCCCGCAGCGCGTCCGTGAGAACCCGGTCGGCTGCGATCAGCCGCAAGGCGCTGTGGACGGCCAGCCCGGTGCGCTCGAGCGCGTACCTAGACCGAGCGGTCCCGACCGCCGCAGCGACCCGTCGCTGGCTGGCGACGCTCGTACAACTGGTCGCCGCCACGGCCGGCGACCCCGGGGCGAACGACAGCCCCGCCACCAGCGAGACCCCAGCGAGGAGGACCCGTACGGCTCGAGTTCGGTGCACCGTGAGATCGTAGGGCCCCCGATCAGGTGGGGGCGCGGGTTGACGATGCGAGCCGAAATGAGCGCGGACCGCTGCGCCCGCACGCGCCTCCGAACTGGGGTGGCCCCGTAACGCGGCCGTCATGCCGGGGGGACGGGCCGGCGACGGCGTGGTCACGGACCACCGGTAGAAGGGGGTTCAACCCAGGAGAGCAGGAGGTCTGGCCGGTGCCATCGCCGTTGACGATCCCAGGAGTACAGGTCCGCACGCAGTTCGAGCCCGCCCCCGTGCTCCCAGGAGCGACCGGCGTCCTCGGCGTGGTCGGCGTCGCTGAGCGCGGCCCGATCGATCCGACCCCGGTCGGAAGCTTTGGTGAGTTTCTCCAGACCTTCGGCCCGGGCAGCCGCTACACGATGCCCGAGGTTCACACCGCGCTGTCCAACGGCGTGTTCGAGGTCTTCGTGGCCCGCCTGACGCCCGGCCGCGGACTCAAGGCCCAGCTCGCCCTCGTGGCCGACGCGGGAGAGCCGGTGGCAATCGTCCAGGCACGCGGCGAGGGCACCTGGGGCAATCAGATCGCCGTGAGGGTCGAGCAGATCAAGACGACCGGCGGAGCCGTGAAGTACGTCAACCTCGAGACGAGCGTCGACGGTACGGTCGTCGACCGGCTCCAGAACCTCGTCATGGACGAGCTGAGCCCGAACTACTTCTTCGACGCGATCAATGAGCGCTCGCGCGTGCTCGTCGCCTTCGACCCCCTGTTCCTGACCGCGCTGCCCAAGCCGATTGCCGGGACGCCGCTCGCAGACGCCGGGGAACGCGCCGCGTTCGCCACGCTCAACAGCGGCGCCACGGCCGTGATCCGCGCGCAGGCCAAGGCGGCCGGGCGGGACGGCAACCAACTCGCCGTCCAGGTCATCGACGGACGGGCCGCGCGGCTCTTCAACGGCCCGGCAGGCGTTGCCAGCATCGAAGTTCGAGCCCGCGCCGCGGGTGCCTCGGGGACCCAGACCCAGGTCGCGATAACCCCCGCCGCCGGCCCTCCCGGCGCACCCGGCTCGCCGCCAACCCCCGCGGTGAGCCTCGTCGTCACCCCGGCACCCGCAACGCCTCCGGCGGCGGCGGCCCCGGCACGGACGATCGGACCGGCGAGCACTGTCGCCATGCTCGTCGCGATGTCCGCCGGCGACCCCGACATCGAGGTCATCTCCCGAGGCGACGTGCTGCCCGACATCCAGGCGCAGGTCCCGCTCGACCGGCGGGTGGACATCGCCGCCTTCACCGAGTCTCGCGATACGCGTCTGCACACCGGTCTGGCCACCGTCGCCGACATCGCGGCGATCCAGGACGATCCCGATGTCACGTTCAGCGTCATCGGCGCCGCGACCGCGCTGCCGGACGCCGACGACGGCAAGCCGCTTTCCAGCGGGCGTGACCAGGGTCCGGCGCTCGAGCTGATCGGACCGAACTCGGCGGAGCCGATGCTCGAGCTCGTGCCCGCGCCGGGGGTCACCGCACAGCTCGCGGTGAGCATCGTGCAAGCCGTCTCGCCGCCCTCGCCGGACCCGGTCGTGAACGTCGAGGTCTTCGCCGACGGCGATTCGGTCGAGACGTTCAACGGCCTGCGGATGGACCCCGACGATCCCGCTTACCTGCCGGAGGTGCTGCTGGCCTCGTCGGCCTTCGTGCGCGCGCACGACCTGTTCTCGCGCCAGCGCACGACGTCCTTCCCCCAGGCGCTGGCTCGGCCGGTCAAGCTCACCGGCGCCGCGTCGCCTGCCGCCGCCGACTACCAGGAGGCGCTGGACCGCCTCGAGGGCGCCGAGGAGGTCGATCTCGTGATCGGCTCGGTCGCCAACCAGCTGCCCGACGCCCAGGTTCGCGCCGTCCATCAGGCGGTGGTCGCTCACTGCACCAAGATGGCCGACGTCGCGCGAAACCGGATCGGGCTCGGGTCGGTGACCGCGGGGGAGAGCTCGTCGACGGCCGCGGCGATCGACCATGCCAACGATGTGCGCAGCGACCATTTCATCCTCTCGGCGCCCGCGCGCTCGGAGGCCGCCCTCGCCGGCCTCCTGGGCCGTCAGGATTATTTCCAGTCACCGACGTTCAAGACGATCGCGAGCCTGGACGCCCCACCCGGCGCCTACACCGACGTCCAACTCACGCAGCTGATCAACGACGACGTCTGCGTGGTCAACGAGCGGCGCAGGGTGGGAATCATCGTCGTCAAGGGAGTGCTGACAAGCGGCCGCCAGATCAACGTGCAGCGCACCGCCAACAAGGCCGTGCGCGACGTCAAGGCGATCGCCGACAAGTACATCGGACTGCTCAACAACGAGGGTGCGCGCAACGCACTCAAGCAGCAGATCACGGCACTGCTCCTGCAGATGGAGCGTGACGGCGCGCTCGTGCCGAGCACCGACGGCAAGGACCCCGCCTTCAGCGTCGACGTCTACTCGACGCAGGCCGATTTTGCCAACGGCATCGTCCGTGTCGATATCGCCGTGCGGCCCGTGCGGTCGATCGACTTCATCTACGCCACGATCCTCGTGAAGAACTGAGGGATATCAAGACATGCCCGCGCAGATCTACACCGCCTTCGCCTCGCAGGCCAAGGTCAACGAAGAGACGATCGACGGCCTGCAGGCGATCGAGTACCGGCAGATCAAGAACCGACACGATGTCGGCGCGATCGGCACCGAAGAACGGATCGGCGTCTACTTCGGACTCAAGTTCGTCGTCGGGTCGATCACGATCGCCTCGGCGAACAAGACCCTCGACGGCTTCCTCACGGCCAACACGAGCTTCACGCTCGCCGTGACCCTCAAGCACGGCGACGCGTCGCGCAACGTGACCTTCGACGGCTGTTACCTGGACGAGAAGAAGTTCAACCTCGCTCGCGAGTCCCATGGCGAGACGATCTACTCGTTCACGGCAACCCGGGTGCGCGAGGAGTGAGCGCGACGACGCGCGTGGACTACGCGGCGCGGCGTGTCTTCGCCGGCGAGACCGCGTGGACCTTCGACCTGGACTGCCGCTCCGGCGCCGTCACGGTCACCGTGGCCCTCGACGGCGGCCCTCTGCGCCTGCGCTCGCTGCGCTGGCGCGAGAAGGTCGCGCTGGCGCGGTTCGCCGCGCTCGGCCCCGCGGCGGTCGAAGAGCAGGTGCTCCGCCTCGCGGTCGAGGGCGATCACGCCGCGCCGTACGCCGACGACATCCGCGCCGCGCTCTTGGCGCTGATCGACTGGCTCGAGGGTCTGGGCGATGATGCGCTGCCCCTGAGCTCTCCGGTGATGGCAGCGGTCACGCTCGACGTCTGCGCGGCGAGCGGGCTCGCGCCGTCTGATCTCGACGACCGCGACGCAGCCGATGTCGAGTCGCTGTGGCGCGCAACCGCCCGCAGGTCGAATCCCCCCGCGGCCGAGGCCCCTGCCGGCGGGGGAGCTGCCGATGACGGCGAGTGGACGCGGATCGTGTT
The DNA here is from genome assembly GCA_034664295.1 of Solirubrobacteraceae bacterium. Classification (GTDB taxonomy): domain Bacteria; phylum Actinomycetota; class Thermoleophilia; order Solirubrobacterales; family Solirubrobacteraceae; genus Palsa-513. Next base: position 191,988 of record JAXDHV010000062.1, read on the forward strand.
CGGTCCGGATGCCGGGCCTCCGCCCGACCAGGCGCCGACGCCGCGAGATCCCGTGCCGGAAGCCGCCGCCGGTGACCGTCCGGGCGCCCGTACCGAGGCGACGCCGTCAGTGCTGCGCCCCCGCGCCGGCGAGCTTGGCGCGAGTCCGGCGCCGCTCCGCGGCCGACCTCTCGGTGAGGCATGGCGGGACGTTGCAGGGACGCCCGACGGGTTCGCCTCGACCCGGCAGCCGAACCCCGAGGACCTCGCCCGATTGGTAGCCAGGCGCTCACCGGCCGCCGACCCCGCCGACCCACCGGACCCAGCGACGCCGCTCGCCGCGCCAGCCGGCCCCGACCGGCGGCCACGCTCCGCTGAGAGCGCAGGTCGCCGGAGTCGTGATGTTCCCGGTCTCGAGCCCGTCGCCCGCAGCCCGGTCGTCGGGCGCCGGGCGCATCCGTTCGCGCCGGATCGCGCCGGCGGTGCACCGCCCGCGGCATCCGGCGGTTCCGGCACAGTGGCGGCGATCGTCGCGCCCGCCAGGAGTCCCGTTCGCCCGGCTGGCTTCACGCGCGTCGCCTTCGGCCCGCTCGGCGCAGTCGGCGCCGAGGCGCGGTCACCTCAGGCGATCGGCCCTCCGGCGGGCGCCGTGAGACCCGAGACCCGGGGGCCGATGGTCACCGGCCGGCCGCTCTCGGACGCCCCGGGAGGACCGGGCGCCAGGGCGGCGATCGACACCGACGGCCTACTCGTCGAGTTCAGCGAACGCCTCGCGCGCGCCGCCGGCGAACTCGGAATCGCGGTGTAGCTCGATGCCCGTCCCGATGATCGACGACGTCGAGCTCGCAGCCACGCAGATCGTGCGCCAGGAGACCGACCAGGGATTCGTCCGCCACCAGGTCGCCGGCCTCGACGGAACCGTGCATCAGAAGCTCGGGCGTCGCTCGCACCGTGTGCTGCTCTCGGGGCTGCTTCTCAGCGCGACGGCGGCCGACGATCTGAAGACACTGCAGAAGAAGGCGTCCTCCGGCGCGGAGGTGACCTTCACCGCTGACATCACCACCGCACTCGAGGTCGAGCACATGGTGATCGAGGCGCTCGCCGTCGAGCAGCAGGTCGGCGTACAGGGGCAGTACTCGTACACCGTCGCCCTCGCGGAGAGCCCGCCGCTGCCGCCGCCCGCCCAACTCAAGCCGTTCGGCGGCCTCGGTGACTTCGGGGTCGGCGACCTCGGCTTCGACGCCGGCGCGCTCGGCGATCTGGCCGGCGCGATCGCCGACGAGGCGGGCTCCGCGATCCACGCCGTGGACGGAGCGCTCGACGCGGTGAAGGCGGTCGGCGCGCTGGCCTCGCTCGGCGATCTCGGCAACCTCGGCAACCCGCTCTCGGGGCTGACGAAGGCTGCCGGCGCGATGGGCTCCGTCGGCAAGCAGGTCGGTGCGGCGCTGGACGAGCTCGGAAAGCTGCTGAAATGAGCTCCTCGCTGCTGGCGCCGGCCTACGCGCTCAACGTCGGGTCGCAGGGCTTCACCAAGCAGCTCCTCGCGGTCGACCTCGAGCTCCTCGCGGCACCACTGCTCGACCATCTCGTCGTCCGCCTGCCGGCCGCCGCGCCGCTGGACGCGGCCGTCGGCGATCCCGTGACGCTGAGCCTCGACGGCGGCGAGGGCGCGGGCGCCGTCTTCACCGGCGTCGTCTCGTGCATCCGCCGCGACGCGAGCACCACGACGGTCGCGGCCCTTGACGCCGGCGGTGCGCTGGCGGCGCTCCGTCCGGCCACGACCTACGAGCAGGCCAGCGCCGGGACCGTGATCGCCGCCCTCTGCGCTGACGCCGGCGTCGAGACCGGGTCGATCGAGGACGGGCCGGCCCTCACCTTCTACGTGGCCGACCCCGGCCGCAGCGCGCTGGAACACGTCGCGCGCCTCGCCGGCTGGGCGGGGGCGCTGGCCGCAGTCAACGGCGAAGGGGCACTCGATGTCAAGGTGGTCGTCGGAGTCGACCCGGAAGTGGCGCTGCGCTACGGCCGCGAGGTGCTCGATCTCGAGGGCATCGAGACCGCCGGCCCGGTCACGTCGTTCGTGGTCGCGGGTGAGTCGGCGGCTGGGGATGCCGCCCAGCCGGAGTCGCTGCGCCCGACTCGGGACTTCTTTGGCGGCAGCCGGCCCGACGGACCGTCGCGAACCGCGCTGTGGTCCTGGGAGCCGGCGCTGCGAACCCCGGCCGCAGCGAGCACGGCCTCCTCCGCATTGACGCGCCAGTACCGCTCCAGCCGCAGTCGTGCTCTGCTGCACGCTCTGCTGGTGCCGCAGCTGCGGCCGGGCACCGTGCTTGAGATCCAGGACGTGCCCTCCGGTCTGCCCGCCGGCCCGTTCTGGATCGACCGGGTGTCGCACAGCCTGTCGGCCAGCGGCGCCTACACCCGTGCCCGCCTGTCGGCAGGCGGGCACGCCCTCGACCCTTCGGGCCTGCTCGGCTCGCTCGCCGGCGCGGTGAAGGGGCTGCTGTGAGCGCGCACGCGATCGTCGGCACGATGCGCGCCGTCGCCCGAGACGAGGCCGCCAGCCGCTGGCACCCCGCCCTCGGCGTCGTCACCTCGACCCACGGGGGTACGACGAGCCACGCCTGCACCGTCAAGCTGCGCGAGACCGACCTGGTGCTGCCGAAGGTGCCGATCGCCAGCGGCCTGCTCGGCACCGCAGCGCTGCCCGCCGAGGGCGACCTCGTTGTCGTCGCGTTCGCCGGCGGCGACCTCCACGCGCCCGTCGTCCTCGGGCGTCTCTACGACGACGAGATCGCTCCGCCGGACCACGATCCCGGCGAGCTGATCGTCTCGCTGCCCGGCGGGGAGACCGACGAGACGAAGGCGTTGCAGGTCGCGCTGCGCACGCCGGGCGATGGAACCCGGCGGCTGGAGGTCACGCTCTCGGGCTCGAGCGTGACGATCAGGATCGCCGTCAGCGACGACACGATCCTCCTGCAGGCCCAGGACACCAAGCTCGAGCTCACGCAGTCGGGCTCCTCCGACGGCAGGGCCACACTGAGTGTGGGCGACTCGTCGGTGACCGTCGAGCAGGGCGGAGACATCACGATCACCGCGACCGGCGCGCTGAAGCTGAAGGGCTCGACTGTCGAGATCGATGGCGAGACGACGGTCAAGGTCGCCGGACAGACGATCGACCTCAACTGACCATGGGCCAGCCGATCGCAAAAGCCAACGACCAGATCACCGCTGTGGACACGCACATCGTGCTCGTCCCGGCGGGCCCGAGCCTCGTGCCGACTCCCCTGCCGCATCCGTTCACGGGCGTGATCGGCGGCGGCCTCTCCCCCAGTGTCAAGGTCGGCGGCCAGGCCGCCGCCGTGATCGGCTCGACGGCCGACAACACGCCGGCCCACATCCCGACCCCGCCGGGCACGAGCTTCCAGAACCCGCCGGCCAACCGCGCGACGATCCAGATGGGGAGCGCCACGGTCCGCATCAACGGCAAGCAGGCAGCCCGCAACCTGGACGCCGCGATGACCTGCAACGACCCGGCCGATGCGCCCGTGGGCATGGTCGTCGCCGTCGGCACCGTGATGGCCGGCTGAGATGGCCACCTCGTTCTCCACGCTCGGGTCAGACCTCGCCCTCACGCGATACATCGGCACGCCGTCGTCGGTGACGCTCGACAACGCGGACTCATGGGGGGGTCTCGACCTCGCCGTCGTCCCCGCCTCCCGCGGCCGGCGCCGTCCGACCGCCGACGCGAGCGACCTCGCCGCCGTCAGCGGACGCGAGAACCTCGGGCAGGCGCTGATCGTGCGGCTGCTGACTCCCCGCGGCGCGCTCGCACCGCTCGGTCATCCCGCCTACGGAAGTCGCCTCGTCGAGCTCATCGGCCGCGAGAACAACGCCACCACCCGCAACCTCGCGCGGCTGTACGTCATCCAGGCGCTCAGCGAGGAGCCGCGGGTCGCGGCCCTGCTGGACCTGACCCTGGCAGTCATCCCCGACCGGCCCGACACGATCTCGATCGGCTTCAGCGTGAAGCCGCTCGACGACCAGGCCGCGTTGGCGCTCGGATTCGAGGTCACGCTGTGAGCTTCGTCGACCGCGGCTACGAAGACGTCGTGCGCGACGTGCTGACGAGCCTGACGAGCGGCGTCGCCGGCGAGCGCGCGGCGGTCGGCGTCTACGACGCGTCGGCCCGGCCGGCCTCCGTCCCCGATGTCGTGCTCAAGCGCCGGCCGGTGCGCCGCGTCTCCCGGGTCGCCGGCGTGCTCGCCCCCCTGACGCCCGGCGGCGACCCCGTGCCCAGCGAGTTCTCGCTCAACGACTACGAGCTCGTCGCCGGTCCCGAGGATCCGCGGGACCTCAGCACGATCCGCTTCCTGCCGTTTGGCCGCAAGCCGGCCTCCGGCAGTGAGCTGACCGTCAACTACTACCCGCGCAACGTCGAGCCCTCCCCGGTCACCGACGTCAACGTCGGCAGCGTCGTGCGCACACTCGTCGAGGCCGTCAGCCGAGAGCTGGCCGGGCTCTACGCGCAGATCAACCTCGCCTACGACTCGGGCTTCCTCGAAACGGCGGCCGGCTCCTCCCTGGACCGCGTTGTCGCTCTACTCGGGGTCGAGCGCTACAGGGCCGGGCGCCCGTTGGGCCTCGTGGTGTTCAGCCGCCGCGCCGGCTCAGCCGGGACGATCTCGTTGCCGCCCGGCATCCCTGTGACCGACGCCCCCGACAAACTGCGCTACGAGACCAGCGAAGCCCACACCATGCTGCCCAACGAATCGACAGCCGAGGTCCGCGTGCGCGGGGCGAGCGCCGACACGCCGACGGTCAAGGCGGGAACCCTGTCGGTCGTCCAGCGAGCGATCGCCGGGATCGACGCGGTGACCAACCCGTCCGACACGGTCACCGCGGTCCAGGACGAATCCGACGACGAGCTGCGGGCGCGGGCGCGCGGCGCGCTGACCTCCAGCAACAAGGGCACGATCGGCGCGATCGAGAACGGGCTTCTGCAGATGCCCGAGGTGCGCGCGGTCAGCCTCGTCGAGTTCCCCAACGGCGTGCCGGGAGAGCTCAAGCTGTCGGTCAGCCTGACCGACGCGACGCTGCCCGCGCTGCCCGCCGACGTACTCGCCAAGATCGAGGAGCTGCGCCCGGCCGGTGTACGCGTGCTCGCGGAGATGGCCGGCAAGACCGAGCTGCGTGCCCGTCTGGCGCTCGTCCTGGCCGGCGGCAACCGGTCAGCCTCCGATGTCGAGCGTCTGCACGGCGTCGTCGCCGGGCGACTGGCCGGACTCGTCGCCAAGTCCGGCGTCGGTCAGCGGATCCGGACGGGGCCGCTCGTGCGGGCGATTCTCGCCGACCAGCCGATCGTCGACGCCACGCTGCAACTCGGGCTCAAGGCTGGGGCGATCGGCAGACCGGGGGAGGATTTCCTGGCTGACCCCGGCGCGATCGTCGAGCTCGCCGAGGTCGACATCGGCTTCGACCAGGACACCTTCGACACACCTCCCACGGGCGGCCCGCCGGTGGCGGTCGACGTCACGGCGATCGTGCCCGTCGTGCTGGCGCCCGGCGCGGCGATCGCGGCCGTGCAGACCCAGATCGACGCGCGCCTGCGGAAGTACTTCGGCGCGCTCGCGCCGGCGGCGACCGTCACCGCCGAAGCCCTGCTGAACCTCCTGCGCGACGAGTCGCTCTACACCGTCGACCGTCTTGGCCTGCATGTCACCCTGGCCGCAGGGCCCCAGTTCGTCGAGGTCGCCGACGGCGGGCCGACCTTCACCGTGCTCGCCGGCCAGACCTTCAACGTCAGCAAGGTCACCGTCCCGGGTGGCACGCCCGCATGACCGTACTCGAGCGCATCCTCGACACGCTGCCGCCGCCATACGCGGTCGCCGACGACGCGGTGATCCGTGCGATGCTCGACGATCTCGCGCTCGAGCTCGAAGTCCTCCACGAGGACCTCGACCGGATGCGGCGCACGCGCTGGGTGAACTTCGCCTACCGTTTCGTCGACCTGCAGAAGCTCGCCGGGCTGCTGGGGATCGACCCGATCCCCGGGGAGACGCTCGAGAGCTTCCGGGTCCGGCTCCTGGCACTCGTCGCCGCGCGCCTGGAGGGAGCCGTCGGACCGGCGGACGTCCGCGCCTTCGTCCACGACTACGTGCGCGGTGTCGAGCAGTCGCTCCAATCGATCTTCGTCCCGGGGCTGGCCCGTTACGACGCCGAGCAGGCCTTTGCGACCGATCCCGCCCACCCGGGCTACCGCCCCCTGGAGCTCGTCGAGAACCCGCTCCGCATGCGGCGCAGCGGGACGCTCCGGGCCACCCAGGGCCGGGTGCCGTACCTCTTTCGCTGGGAGGAGAGCAACCGCGGCCTGCGCGAGACCTTCGCCAGCCTCGTGATCGGCGGCTTGCCGGACGGCCGGACGGCGGTCCCGCTGGTCGTCAACACCACGACACATGACCTGATCGGCTACTCCGGCGTACTCAGGTTCGGCCAACGCCTGGAGTTGGTCTCAGCCGACGACGCGCTCGTCCCGCGCCGCGCCGTCGCGCTGCTCGACGGCCGCGACGTCACGCAGCGGATCTTCAGCATCAGCGGGTTCGAGCTCGGAGTCCCCTTCACGCCCGGCGACCACGACCCGCAGCCGCTCCTACCCCGCCTGGCAAGAGGCACGAACGAGTGGACCTATCTCTCAGCCGGGTTGTATGACGTCCGCGGGCTCGACCGCGTCTTCTTCGCGATCGCCGACGCCCAGCTGCGGGAAGGCGTCTTCGACGAGACGTTCTTCGAGCACGCGGTTCTCCAGTCAGGGCCCGTCGCCACTCTGGAGATGTCGTGGACCGAGACCGAGCCGGCCTCCTTCGAGGTGCACGTGCCCCGCTACGTGGTGATCGCCTCGCCCGAGGTCGCCGCCGCCGAGGGCGCACCGGCCCACGAGCTCCTGAGCGCGGCCCTGGGTGCCGGCGTCGCCGACATCCACGCGGCCGGGGTGCGGGCGCAGGTCATCTTCGACGCGTTCCGCGAGACGCAGGCCCAGCAGGTGCACACGACGCTGCCGTGGATCGTCACAGATCCCGAGCTGGGACCCGTCGGAGAGGGCGCTCGCGTTTCGCTCGGCGGGCTGTTTGGCGAGACCGACCTAGACACATCGAGGTTCCAGTGAACGACGACGACCAAGCCATGTACCTCCGCCCGGTCAACCGCGGCCGCCTTCGTCTCGAGGTCGCCGACCGCCACGGGACCGTGACGGTGAGGCGCGGGAGCAACATCGTCCTCGCGGGCGGCGCACAGCTCGTCGCGCAGCTCTTCAGCGGCGCCGCGGGTGCCGGACCGATCGACCGCGTCTCGGTCGGGTTCGGCCAAGCCGGGGCGGACGTGGGAGCGACCGGCCTGACGCCGCCACCCGACACCAACATCCCGGCATCGGCGCTCTCGAGCCCGGTCGCCGCAGCCGACTTCGCGATCGCCACCGACGACGACGCGCGCCTCGTGCGGGTCACCGTGGCCACCGTCTTCAAGCCCACCAGCGAGCTGAAGGACGTCACCGAGGCGGGCCTGCTGGCGGGCGACCATCTCTACAACCAGGTCGTCTTCGAACCCGTGACGCTGCGCCTCGGCCAGGACGTGACGTTCTTCTGGGAGATCGACTTCCCGTTCGGCCATTGACGAGAGGAACCCCATGGCAGCCCTGAATACCCTCAACCTCACGATCGCCGGGTTTCCTGCGGTGACAAGGGACCTCAGCGTCGAGGTGCGCGACGCGGTCTCGCAGGAGGTCATCAGAACCGTCAGACCGTTCTCGGACGGCAGCGTGCGGGTTCCCCAGATCGCCGCCGGCGCCTACGAGTTGGCCGTGTTCCACCCCAACCTGACGCTCCCGATCCTGCGGCGACCGATCCGGATCCTCCCGGTCGGGGATACCCGCGTCTCGGTCCTGATCGACCCTTCGCAGTTTCGCAACACGCCGATCCAGGACATCCCGGACGCGAACCTCGGACCGATCCGCGACACCGTCGCCTCGATCGCCGAGAGCGTCCTGCCGCTGGCCAACAAGCAGCCCGGCGAGTCGATCCGGGCCGAGGACTTCAACCAGCTCGCGTCCTCGATCCGCGATATCGCGCTCGCGATCGCCGAACTGACTCGGCTGACGAGTCCGGTCGGCCACAACCATCCCGAGCTCGAGGCGAAGTTCGACGAGATCGACACCAATTTCACCACGCTGCTGAACACGCTGTCGATCGCGATGGCGCAGCTACAGCGCCAGATCCAGGCTCGCCGCGTGCGAGACCAGGTCGAGCAGGTGCTCGACACCGCCGCCGTCGACAGGACGTCGCCGCAGGGCCGGCAGTTCCTCGACCTGGTCGACCAGCTCGACGCGAACGAGACCGAGACGCCTCCTCGTTTCGGGCGGGTCGCGCGTGACGTCGGTGTCCAGCTCCAGACGAATCTCGAGCAGCTGATCGACGCCAAGGGCGCCGCCGACCCGACGTTCGTCGACAAGGCCCCGGTGAAAGGGCTCTCGACGGCGACCGACCTGCTCACGACGATGCGCACGACCTCCTACACCGGGGAGCTCGCGCACCACCTGCTTGCCGACCGCACGCTCGGCGGCGGCCTGGCGCTGTTCGGCCAGAAGGCATAGAGATGGCGGCGTCCACAAGCTCCCTGGCGCAGATCGGCACCCTGGTCGAGCGCTTGAGCCCACTCGCCGGCAAGACTCGCGGCATGACGATCCAAGCCGACGATTGGAACGCCCTCGTCGATGTCGTCAACGGTCTGCTGGGACTCGAGCGCACCCAGGAGACGACGCTCGACGTACGCCTCGAAGCCGAATTCGCGCAGAAGCAGCACGACCACACCGGCGAGATCGGGATCGGCGCGCTCGACGCCGAGCTGCAGGGGCGGCTTTCCCTCGACGGCGGGGGTGTGGCGACCCGCTTCCAGCTGTCTGACTTCGCGAGCAAGCTCGACGCGCTCGGTACCGAGCTGTCGCGGCTGACCACGCTCGTCCAGGGCCTGCAGGGACAGCTCGATCGCACGTCGACGGATGAGCTCGACCGCGCGACGAAGCTTCGCGGCTTCGAGTCGCGGTTCTCCGGGATCGAAGACCTCCGCGGGCTGGTCAGCGGGATCTCCTCTCAGGTCGGTGCGCTGAAGCCGAACATCGACGCGGCGCTCGAGCTTCGCAGCAGCCTTGCGGGAGTCGACGTGAGCGCGCTGCAGACGCGCGTGACCGCCGTCGAGGACCTCCGCCAGAACCTGCTGGGAGCCGACGGCACGCCGCTGCGGCTGCGCGATGTCGAGTTGAACGTCAAGGAGCTTCAGGACGCCGCGGGCGTCGGGGGACCGGGCGGCCTCGACACACGCCTCGCGGCGGTCCAGGCGCAGATCCAGAGTGTGGTCGAGGCGCGGGTCGACTCCGGGCTCGCCGACGCACGGACCGCGGTGACCGCGGCCGCCGCCGACACTCGCGCCGCACTCGAGGCGGACGTCGGCGCTCGTGTCGACCAGGTCCGCACGGACCTGGCACAGGCCGCCGACGCACGCGCGGTGGCCGACCGATCCGGCCTCGAGGCAACTGTGTCCAGCCGTCTGGACACGTTGACCGCGGACCTCAACGCCTCGGTCACGACCACCGCCTCCTCGCTGATCGACGCCCGCCTCCCCGCCGTGTCCCAGCAGGCCGCCGACGCCGCCCGGGCCGCCATCGCACAGGCCACGCCGGCCTTGCGAGACGAGCTGAGGAGCACGCTTCAAGCCGATGTCGACACGAGGCTCAGCGCGGCGGAGGCGTCGTTCTCCACGAGAACCGACGCCCTCTCCTCACAGGTCGCCGCCCGCGACCAGGTGCTCAATGCCTCGATCAACCGCGTCGCGGCGCTCGAGCAGGGGCAGGCCGCATTGTCGACCCGTGTCGACCAGACCCAGCGGGCGGTCGTGCTCGCCCAGCCCGAGGTGGCCGCGACCGGTGGCAGTCCCACGATCCAGCAGCGACCGTCGGCCACGACCATCCAGAGCGCCCCCTCAACACGCTTCATTCCCCCGCGCAACCTGGGCTGAGCGGTGCTCAACGAGCTCGAGCGCAAGTTGACCGCCCTGGTCGGGGAGGCACTCGCCACGCGCAACCAGGTGGACGTCACCCAGACGGCCGGGGCGCCCCCGACGCCGGCGGCCGGACGCGGAGCGGTCGCGGTCGGGCTGCGCGCGCTCTCGGGTACGCCCGTCTTCTCGCCCGATGAGCTCGTTCTGCATCTCACGGGCCCCGGCTCGCCGGCCAGCGTCCGGGTGGCCGCCGTCGGCTTCGAGGCTACCCTCGCCCTCGCCCGCACGGCGGCCAGCGGCGGGGCGGCGGACCTGACCGCGGCACGCACGCTGCTGCTCGAGGATGCGTCCCTGCTCGCCCACGCGCTCAACGCCGACGGCTTCGGCAGCGGCGGGGCGTTCGCCGCCGCCGCGCCGGATCCGGGCTTCGAGGTCCGCACGTTCGGCCTGACGACGGGTACGCTCGACGCCCCGCGCGAGGCCCAGACGTTGCGCGCGACGCTTGACTACGCCGGCAGCGTCGTGATCTGGCCGCCGGCGACGACGACGCCGGAGGGGACCATCGTCGCGGTGGACCCGATCGTCGAGGCGCTGCCGCTGACGATCAGCACCGACGACCCCGTGGTCATCGTGGGCGGCTCGACGACCGTTCGGATCGGCGCCGTCACCGGCCGCCGGCTCCAGGCCGACCTGCGCACCCGAGGTGCCCCACAGCTGTCGCTGGCGGTGATCAGCGACCTGCCGCCCGCCGACCGGGGCGCGATCGCCTCCGGCACGCCGGGTCCCGAGACCGGCTCGCGGCTGGTGCCCGTCACACCCCAGGTGGCCGTCGCCTACCAGGCGCCGACGGGCAACCTCGGATCGACGCGGTCCGAGCTGGTGGCCGTCCACCTCGCTCGCGCCGACGGGACCAAGGGCGCGCTCCTGGGGTCGGTCGCCATCCACCTGGCGCCGGGGGGGCCGTAGGTGCTCCGGCAGGCGCTGCTCTATCAGCCGGGTTCGCTCTCGCCGACAACGCTGATCGCACTCATTCACGGAGTCGAGGACCCGACTCTCGATGTCGTCCAATTCGACGACGAGGCCGGCGGCACGAGCGAGCGCGACCTCGCGATCCCGTTCCTACCCGACATGGACGAGGTCGTGGTGGCGAAGGCAGAGCTGATCTTCGGCGCCCGGCGCACCGAGCAGACGATCGCCGGCTACCGCGTCGCGACCGCGACCGGCGACGACGTCGGCATGGTCATAGCGCTCGATCGGCCGGCGCGGCTCGCGAAGCTCGTCATCGGCGCCCCGACCGTCGCCCCGGGCGCGGTCGCCGAGGGTGAGGCCCTGCACTACGTCGTTCGCAGCGCCGAGCCGCTTCCAGGTCCGGCGACCGGGTTCAAGTTCGGGCCGCCGATCTTCGCCGACCCGCCGTTCGCCCTTGAGTCCAAGCTCTACGGGCCCGTCCTCGGCGGCCTGACTGTGGTGGCGGTCGACGGCGGCGGCGTTCAGATCAGATTCCCCGACATCCTCGGCTCGGGCTGGCTCATCCAGCGCGCGACCGGCAGCGAGGCGACAAAGCTCAAGCCGGTCGCGTTCACCTCGTCGGTGACGAGCGTCACCGTCGCGGCGGCCGTCAGCGGCCTCGCCCTGACGGCTGTCGGCGCGACGCCGCAAGAGGACACGATCTTATGGAGCTCGGCCAACGCGCTGGTGCCGGATGGCGGCGCCCAGATCGCCAGCTTCACGCCGGTGGCCCAGAAGACGCTGACGCGTGCACTGACCGCCGCCAACTCGACGACTCCCGCCGTCACGCTGCCGCTGGCCCTGCGATTCACGGCTTCCAGCGGTGGGCGGTTGGGGATCACGGCCAAGACCCTCGACGTCACCTATCGGGTGCACCCGCTCGGACGTGGCCCGACCAAGCTCAGCCTCGCGGGCGTCTGGACGCCGCTGGCGCTGCGGGCACCGGCCGGTCGGCGGGCGCAGAGCGCCAGGATCAAGCTCGTCGCCAAGCACCGCGGTCGCGAGCTCAACGACGGCTCGCCGACCCCCCCGGTCGCGTGGCCAGGCGCCGGCGTGCGAATCGACGGTACGCGCTCGGCGGCCACCGCGGCGTGGCTGGCTCCGCTTGCCGGAGCACCGCAGGGATGGCCGCTGGAACTCGTTGCCGTGAGCGTGCCCGTGGAAGCGGTCGTCCAGTCGGAGGCGGTGCTCGAGGTGCGCCACGACGCCGGCGGCGGCCCAGGTCAGGTGATCGCGGCAGCCGTCCGCCAGTTCAGGCCGGGCGACCAGGGCTGGGTTGACTTCGAGCTCGCGCCGGCGCTCGTTGCGGGCAACGCCGGCGTGCCGTTGTGGATCTCGCTGCGCACGACCAAGGGCGAGCTGCGCTGGTTTGCCGGCGGGAGTCCAGGCACCGCGGGGCGGGTCAGCACCGACGGCCGCGTCACGTGGGATGAAGTCGACCCGCTGCTCCTGCCCAGCGCGGGTCCGCTGGTGGCCCTCTTTCACGCGGTCCCGCCACCGCTCGCGGCGCCCCTGCTGCAGTTCCAGGCCGGTGACTCCCGGGTCGGCGAGATGGTGCTGGGCGGCCCCGCGGCGAGCGACCCGCATGAGTTCTCAAGCGACTCGGCCGCCGTCGACGCCTCGCTCGTGGACGGCCTCCTGACCGCCCTCGGCAACGCGTCGGGCAGCGGTCGCGTGCGCACCGATCTGCTGGCCTTCTCGCGCGCCGTGATCGACCTTACGGTCGCCGAGCTCACGCTCGACTACGACCCGCACGGGGCAGCCTGATGCCGGCTCTGCAGCTTCCGGACCTCGCCGGCCTCACCGACACCCGCGGAGGAGTGCTCGGGGCCCTGGGCCAGATCGCCAGCGCGCTCCCCGCCGACCCCTCGACCCTTACCGCCGGGCTGGCGGGGTCAACAGCGTCGCTCCACGCGACACTGCAGATCGACCCGGCCGGGTTGACCGGCGGGGTCTCGAGCGCGCTCGCGGGACTCGCCAGCGCGGTGCCCGTCCATCTGCCCGTGCTCGACGGGCTTGGCGCCGGTCTGACCGAGGCGCTCGGAGCGATCGAGCCGCTCAGGCAGGCACTGACCTCCAACGGCCAGCTGCTCGACCTCAAGGGACTTGCGCTCGCGCGCACCGGAGACCCGGCGCAGCGCATCACCGATCTCCTGGGTGAGTTGACGAAGCTGATCCCGGCCGACGGGCTGGTCGCGCTGGAGACGTTCGTGACGACCGTGACCACCTTCGAGGCGGCGATCCCGAGTGACCCCGCCCAGATCGCGACGTTCCTCGGCCACGGCTTCCTCGGCGTGCCGGCCGATCTGCTCGCGCCGACGCGAGCGGCCCTCGACGGCCTGCTCGCCACGATCACCGCGCTCGTCCCCAAGGCCCAGGTCGATGCGCTCACAGGGCTGGTGCCCGGCCTCGTCGCCCAGCTCACCGCGCTCGAGACCGAGGTCCGCGCGGTCGTCCCCGGCGACGCCGCCTCCTACGTCCCCGCGCTGAGCACGCTCGCCGCCTACCAGGCGAGCCTCCACGCCTACACGACCTCGGTCTCGTCGCTGGCGAGCGGCCTGACGGCATCGCTGACCGGCCTTGACACCAGCGCGCTCCTGGCCCCCATCGAGGCCGCGCTGGCCGCCGTGCCCGAGCTCCACGTACCCGACACCGGGGCCTTCCTGAACATCGTCATCGAACCGCTCCGCCAGGTCAGCCTGCTCGCGGACACGGTCACTCCCGAGCAGGTCGCGGCCCAGCTGCGGGGGTGGACGGGATTCGTCGAGCACGATTTCGCCGACGGCGGGCTCGCCGAGCTGGAGGCGATGGTCCGCCAGCCCTTCGAACAGATCGGCCACGCGATCGAGGGCATCCATCTCGAGGTCATCCGCGAGGCGTTCCGCACGGCCCTCGGCGGCGTTGCGTCCGTCCTGGGACCGGCCACGGACGCGATTGCCGGCATCCGGTCCACACTGGTGGGCGCGCTGGACGGGGTCTCGGCGGCGATCGGCCCGGTGACGAGCGCCGCCACGGAGGTGCAGCACGCGCTCGAGACAGTCGCTGCCGCGGTCAAGGCCGCGGCCGGCGCGGTGTCGCTGAAGGGACTCCATGACGACGCCCTGAAGCTCATAGGAGAACTCTCGGGCGGCGTCGCCAGCTTCGTCACCGACGCGGGCGCGGCCGTCAAGGCGCTGCACGACCTGATCGGCGAGCTCGGCCAGATCGACCTCGAGGCCGCTGCCGCGGGGGCTGTCGACGCGATCGGCCAGATCACCAAGACCCTCGCGGGAATCGACGTCGCGCCCCTGCCCGACGCGGTCCTCTCAGAGCTCAAGTCGGCGCTGACCGGCCTGCTGGGATCAATCTCGCTCCAGCCGGTCCACGACGCGCTCGGCAGCGCGATCGTCCCGACGGGCCCGCTCGACGCGTTCACGGCGGCGTTCGCCGAGGCGACGAAGGCGCTCTCGCAGTTCAGCCCATCCGGCCTGCTGGAGCCCCTCGTCGCGCCGTTCAACGACATCACCGCCAAGTTGACGGCGCTGCATCCCGCCGACCTGCTCGACCCCGTGATCCACGAGCTCGAGGAGGCGAGCGCCAAGCTGGACGGACTCGACCCCGCGAAGCTGCTGGCCGGGCTCGACGCGCCGCTGCAGGAGGCTCGTACCGCGCTTGCCTCGGTTGCGCCCGACAAGCTGCTCGCGCCGCTCCACGCCCCCTTTGCCGATCTGATCGGGCTGGTCGGCAAGCTCGACGTCACACCCTTCCTCGACGAGCTCGACACGATGACCTCGCAGTGGCTCCAGCAGGCGGTCTCCGGACTCTCGGGCCTCGCAACGCCTTTCGGATCGGCCGGATCGACGACCGCGTTCGTCGACAGCGTCAGCGGGAAGGCCGCGATCGGGGGCGAGTTCGGCTTCCGGCCAGGGGACATCCTCAGACCGGTGCAGGACCTCTACGAGAAGGTCACCGGGCTGATCGGCAAGATCCCGGCGGGCGTCCTGATCGCGGCGTTCGAGCAGATCCGCTCGGGACTGGTCGACACGCTCGACGCGCTCTCGCCGGGCAACCTCCAGGCCCACGTCCACATGCACGTCGAGGGTCTGCTGGCCGGCTTCGACGTCGGCGAGCACCCCGCCCTGCTGGGGGATCTGCTGCCGAGCTACGGCCGGGTCGCGCTCGCGGTGGACGCGATCGACCCGGCGGCCGTCGGCGGCGGGGCGGCGGCCGGCAACCACGCCCAGCTGCTGACGCTCACCGTGAGCGCCGACCCGGAATCGGTGCTCGGGCCGCTGCGCGCGACGCTCGGCTCGCTACGCGGTGGGTCGCTGGCGAGCTCGGGCTCACTCGAGCTCGGCGGGATCGCCGCGCACTACGGGACGGTCGCCGGGCGCCTGTCGGCGTTGCTCCCGGACTTCCTGCGCCAACCGGTCACGATCGAGGGGCTGAACGCCCACCTCGACGCAGCCAACCCCAAGCACCTGGCGGACGCCGTCAACGCGGAGTTCGACGCGCTCGCGGTCAAGTTGATCGGCTTTGCCGAGGTCTTCACCGCCGAGCTGCCGAAGGTCGCCGAGCAGCTGAAGGGCCGCATGGAGGAAGCCCTCGCCGGGATGCTGCGCCGCGCCTTCGCCGCGGTCTACGACCCGTTGCGCGCCCAGCTCATGACGCTCGACCCCGCCGGGCTCGAGGCCGACCTCAACGCATCGGTCTACGCGCCGATCCGCAGCGCCCTCGACTCGCTCAGCCTCGCGGGGATCGTCGGCGACTCGCAGCTGACTGCCAAGCTCGCCGCCGCTCGCAGCGGCATGCACGGGGTGCTCGACGCCCTGCAAGTCCTCAAGAGCACCGTCGGCGGCGCCTACGACGCCGCCGTCGCCGACGTCCTCGCCGTGAGCCCGGCGAGCTTGGAATCCGACCTGCAGGCGGCCTATGCCCCGGTCGCGACAGGGCTGGCCGGCCTCGACTTCAGCGGCATCTCCGACGAGTTGAAGGCTCAGTTCCAGCGACTCGCCGACCAGACGACCACCGTCCTGCAGGAGGTGCTCGACGCGCTGAAGGCGATGATCGCCGCGATCCCCGGCGGAATCGAGGGGGTGCATGCAGAGGTCGATCTCAGCGTTCGGGCTTAGCCTCCCCGTCGCGGAAGCCGACGAGCCGGTCGTCGTGCGCGAGTCGCCGCGACACGTGCGGCCAGATCCGCCTGCGCCGCGATCGGCGCCCGGCGAGGATGTCCGCTGTGTCTGGGATGCCGAGGGCCGACCGACGTCCCTGCTCCCGCCGGGATCGTCGGACTGGCTGCACTTCGAACACGGCGAGCGCGGCGCACTGCGCATCCTGGCGGCGTCGGGCCACGTCTACCTCGAGACGGCGGCGAACGTCGCCGTGCTCGACAACGGCGTCGTCGAGACCTACGGGTTCGACGCCGCCGGCCGGCCGACTCGCGTGACGGCGGGCGTACCCGGCGACGAGCCGGCGCTCGACCTCGAGATCGCCTACGACGCGGAGGGGCGGATCGCCCGCCTCGGCGCAGAGAGCATCGCCTACGAGGAGGACCGCCTCGTCGACGCGGCGCTCGCCCCCGCGGGGTCCAGCTTCGACTTCGACGACCGCGGCAACCGCTGCGCCCGCCACGCGCCGGGCGAGCCCTCGACGCTCTACCGCTACGGGGATCACGACCGGCTTGTCGAGGTCGAGCGCGCCGGAAGGACGCTCGTGCGCTACGGCTACGACGCTGCCGGGCGCCGCGTGTGCCGTGAGGACGAAGCCGGCACGACCCTGCTCCATTACGACGGCGCCGGCAACCTGCTGGCCGAGACCGACCAGCACGGTCGTGCGCGCGCGACCTACCTTTGCGTGGGCACGCGCTGCCTGGCGCGCATCGACGGACCGATCGGCGCGCCCGCCGCCGCGTGGTACCACCTCGATCACGCCGGCTCAGCCTGGGCGGTGACCGACGCCCACGGGAGCGTCACCGGTCGCCGGCGCGGGCATCTGGACGTCAGCGCCCCGGGTCCCTACATGCGCCGTCACCGCGATCGGGCGACCGGCTTCTACGATTTCGGCTCACGCGACTTCGATCCGCAGACCCGGTCGTTCACGACCCCCGACACCTACACGTTCGATGCGACCGACCCGCGCCTGCGCGCCGATCAGCGGCGCGACCCGTGGGGCGGGGAGGGCCCCCAGCGGACCGTTCTGAGCCACTGGGACGAGACCCCGCTGCTAGGTGACCGATACGCGTTCTGTCTCGGCGACCCGATCAACAACATCGACCTCGACGGCCACAGCGCATGGTGGTTCTTCCTCACGATCCCGTCCTCCCTGACCTGGGCGCTGCCGAACACGGTGCTCGGGCTGATCATCGTCGTGCTCAACCTGATCATGGAGATCGTCGGCTGGCTGGCCTGGCCCTTCGTCGCCGCCGCCCGCCACAAGTGGGACCTCACGTCGTATCCCTGGGGCCTATCGGCCCAGACGGGTGGGAACCCGGAGAATCCCTTCGACCTCGACGATCGCGACCACTTCTGGCTCGGGTTGGACGCATCCGCACGGCAGGGCGTGCCGTGGGCGCTGTTCAACGGGAGCTTCGTCAGCGTCGGCCGGGCCTTCACGCTCGGCAACGTCGTGCTCGTGAACGACATCGTGGATTCGGGCAACGACAAGGACACCTTCCAGCGCTACGTCGTGCCCAACGACCCCGACGTGCAGCTGACCCTGCACCGGGCCCTGCGCGAGCACGAGATGCAGCACACGGCGCAGTACGCGTACATGGGCCCCCTGTTCCACTGCCTGCCGCTGCCCCTGATCGCCCGCCTGATCGAGAACAAGCTCCAGGGCGACCACGACCTGCTCGACCGGTCCGAATGGTGGAAGCACATCGACCTCGGTGGCGGCCTGCGGGCGACCGTCGGCAGCCTGGTCTGGCTGTTGACCGCCGGAAAGGTCAAGCCGGCGGACTTCGAGAAGTGGATCAACCCCGCGACCTGGTGGCAGACGATCCTGCCACAGCGCTGGGCGGAGATCGCGACGCAGGCGATCAGCTTCGACAACTGGCTGCCCGGCGTCGGCATCTACGAGCTGGACATGCTCTTCCGCGGCGGGCAGGCCAAGTCGTGGTTCGAGCGTAATGCCGGCGCATCCTCGGGGCACACCTACGGCACCGTGGTCGAGGTCGAGAACGACGATCTGTTCGTCGGCCAGTTCACGCGCGTGATCGGCGTGGGCGGACCGTTCGGGCCATTCGGGCCGGGGGCTCCGACGAGCTCGCATTCGGTCACCTGGACGATCGCTCCGAACGCGCCGCTGCCCCCCGGGTCGCCCGGTACCGGAACCGGCGCGGGGACCCCGCCGATCGCCGCCAACGAGCTCAACCCCGCCGATCCGGTCAACGACATCGACCTCGACAAGCACAACAACGTGGCGACCGAGAAGGTCGTCAACGGACAGGGGCTGTACTTCCACGCAACCACCCCGGGGACCTACGCGGTCACCGGGACCGTCAGCGGCGAGTCCGAGAGCCAGCAGATCAAGGTCAAGGACATCGGCGTCAACGTGAACACGAGCGTCTTCGTCTGTCAGAGCCAGGCGATCTCGATCAAGGGCGACGACGGCGCGACCTACAGCCTGAACCTGAAGACGAACAACTCAGGCGGCGCGGTGGCGGGCCTGTCGTACACGGCGGGGAAGACCGGCGGGACCGACACGATCGAGATCCGCGCGCACTACAACCCCGCCGGGGCACCGTTCTCGACCTACGGCGACAAGGGCCTGACCGCAGTCGACTGGGTCGTCAAGTCGATCGACATCGTCGTCAAGGAGCCGACGATCAGCCCGTTGGTGGCCGACGTCTTCGTCGGCGCGACGGTCGACTTCACCTTCGACCTCGACCCCCAGGGCGGGGCGAGCACGAGCCTCGTCCCGGGCAGTCGCTACGACGCCGCAAAGAAGCAGTTCGTCGCCGGTCGGGGAGCGATTGCGGCGCCACAGGACGAGACGGTCACCTTCCAGTACGCCTGCCGCACCTACACGGCAAAGGTGACGGTCAAGCCGATCGCCGTCACGGCGACGCCGCCCAGCCTCAAGGCCGGCGGCGCCGCCCAGGTCGCGGCGTCGGGCGGCACGCCGCCCTACAGCTTCGAGATCGTCGCAGCGGGCACCAGCGGACCGTCGATCGACCCCGCGTCGGGGGCCTACAAGGCCGGGACGACCGGTGCGGCCGTGGCCGATGTGATCACCGTCACCGATGCAAAGGGCGGCCGCGGGACGGTTTCGATCGCCGTGGCGCCCTGACCCCGGCAGACAGCGCGTGCGCGAACTCGGGGACCGATCCGACCAGCTCCTGCATCTGGGTCGAGGGCGCCAACCCGAGCTCCCGGCGCAGCAGCCGCTCGTAGCTGCGGTACTGGCGGATCGCCTGCGCTGGGTTGCCCTGGGCGATGAAGGTCCGGATCACCATGCGGTGTGCGGTGTCACGCAGGCGATCGCCGTGGAGCGCGGTCAGGCCAGCCTCGGCCGCGAGCCCGAACTCGCCGCCGGCGATGTGGAGCTCGGCGAGGGCTTCGAGTCCGTGGAGGCGCAGGTGGCGCACGCGCTCGCGTTCGTCGTCGAGCCACTCGTCGTACCAGTCGGGGAGCAGGTCCGCCGAGAGCAGGCGGATGCCGTGTACCGGCGGCTGCGTGCCGGTGTGCTCGAGCAGATCGGTCGCGAGCCGAGCCGCCACGTCCGCATCGACCGTCACCCCTGGCGCGAGACGCAGGGTCGCGCCCCGCACCTCGATGATCGCGGGGGCCGGGCGCCGCGCGCGACAGAGGGCGGCCCGCAGGTTGGCGTAGGAGCGCTTCTCACTCGTGTCGGGCCACAGGACGCCGGCCACGTAGAGGCGCAGCGGCGGGGCCTGCTGGAGAGCCAGGAACGCGATCAGACGCTGAGCGCTGAGCGGGAGGTCCACCTCCTCCGATCCGCAGACGAGCCTGAACCCGCCGAGCAGCTGAACGGAGATCGACGCGGCGGCGACATTCATCACGGAGTCGACCGCTCCGGGGTCGACCGAAGGCTCTTGCTGGATCGACATCGAGTGACGTCCAATCTCCGAAGACGGAAGCGGCAGGGGGTCCTACGCTAGATGATCTGACCCTCGCAGTGTGTGCGATCTGTCACATTGTCACCTTCTCGTCACGCTGGTGCGCCGGCCTGCGCCACGCCGCCCGCGTGGGGCGCGGTGAGACTCGGCCACGGGAACGGTGGATCGCGCGGGGGACGGCGTGATTACCCGAAGGCGACCAGCTATCCGCCCGTGCCGGGAGGACCGATCGTCGCTGCCTCGGGTCCGAAGCGCTCGACGTAGCTCGGGTGGACGTCGTTCCACGTCTCCACCGATCCCCGCGCCGGCGACTCCCCACGCAGGTCGCCTGCCAGTGCGTCCAGACAGACATGCCACCCGGCGCCGTCGCGGGCTGCCTTTCCCCGCTCCTCGAGGATGTCGAGCAGCGTCAGAACCGTGCCCTCGCCGGCCGACGCCAGCTCGACGCGGATGATGTCCGAGCCCCACCGAAGCTCCATCACCGAAGGCGGCTCGAAGACAAGCATCTCGCCCTGGAACGCCGGCGCCTCACCCCCCGCAAACGAGAACCGCAGTCGCTCACCGGCCGCTCGCTCGCCTTCGATCGTCGTGGGAAACCAGTGGGCCAGGTGCTCTGGCTCGGTGACCGCCCGCCAGACCTCCTCGCGCGGGTGGCGAAACCTCCTCGTGAAGCGAAGCTGCCAGCGCCCGTCGTCGAGTCGCTCGAGTCCTCCGTACATCGGATGCTCCCTCTCAATCGTCGCTCTCGGTCATCTCGGCCAGATGCCGCTCGAGGTCATCCAGGCGGGAGGACCACATCTCCCGGTACGGCTCGAGCCATTCGTCGATCGCCCGCAGCGGCTCGGCGTGCACCCGATACAGCCGGCGCTGGCCGTCCCCTCGCACCCCGACGAGCCCCGCCTCCCGGAGGATTCGCAGGTGCTTGGAGACCGCCGGCTGACTCACGTCGAGCTGCCCGACGAGCGCCCCCACCGGCTGCTCTGAACCTCGCAGCAGGTCGAGGATTCGGCGGCGGTTGGGTTCTGCCAGCACTTCGAAGGTGGACGCGGCGGCCATGTTCATATCCTATCGGATATATAGCTGACAGGGCATCTAGGCACGGGACATCCGGCCGGTGGGGCCGACCTTTCGGTAGCCGGGGGCCGGCCCGCCGGCCGGGCGAGTGCGTGTGGTTGCGTCTCGCAAAAATGCTTGCCAGACGCAAGCAAACACTTCTCGTCGAAGTCCCTCCACCCACCCTTCGGAGAGCGAGAGGGGAACGAGAAGAGAACGACGGCGAGCACAAGCGCGAGGGCGAACGAGCGGCGACGGCAAGCCGGCGCACGAACGCTCAGCGGAGGAGCAACACCACGATCAGGACGACGATCACCAGCACCAATACCCCGCCGGCCACCGACGCCTGCCACTGGCTGCGCCAGAAGTCCGGGCGCGCCTGGTCGCGCGTGTGATGGCCCTCCGGCGGGGTCCCCGTCCAGTCGTCCTCGTCGTCCACCCCCGGACTCATACCGCAAATCACGCCTCCATGGTCCCGCGCGACATAGAGTCCGCTCCACCATCGCCCGCCGCCCGCCTCACAACGACGACCTCTGACGCTGATCGCGTGGCCAGCCCTCCAGAGGTCCTCGCCAGCCGGGTCGAAGACCACCCGGCGCTCACCCTGACCAGCGCCGACCGCCGGCTCCAGGCGACCTTCCTCCCCGGGCTCGGGATGGTCTGCTGCTCACTGCTCCACGACGGCCACCAGCTGCTCGACCTGCGCGGCGGCCCCGCGGCCTACGAGCAGCGCGGCTCGAGCTTCGGGATCCCGCTCCTCCATCCCTGGGCAAACCGGCTCGGCGGCTGGACCTACACGGCCGGACCGCGCCACGTGGAAATGGACCCGGCGTCGCCCGCCGCCCATCCCGACTCGGCGACCGGCCTTCCGATGCACGGCCTGCTGACCGCCAGCCGATACTGGACCGTGACACAGACACACGCCGACTCGGGCGCCGCCCAGCTGCTGGCCGAGCTCGACTTCGCCGCCCACCCAGCCCTGCTCGCCGGCTTCCCCTTCCCCCACCGCCTCGCGCTCGACGCCTCCGTCCAGGCGAACCGGCTCGCGATCCGGCTCACGCTCACCCCGACCGGCCCCGACCGCGTGCCGGTCTCCTTCGGCTTCCACCCCTACCTTCGGCTCCGCGACTCCGCCCGGCGAACCTGGTCGATCGAGCTGCCCGTCGCCCGCCGGGCGATCCTCGACGCCCGCGGGATCCCGACCGGCGACCATCAGGCGCTGGCGCCTGGCGAGCTCTCCGGCAGGCTCGGCGACCGCTCCTTCGACGATTCCTTCGACCAACTCGACCATCCCGACGGCCGACCGGCCTCCTTCGTGGTCGCAGACGACCGCCGCCGCCTCACCGTGGAACTCGTCGACGGCTACACCGTCGCCCACGTGTTCGCCCCCGCCGCGTCCGACTTCGTCTGCTTCGAGCCGATGACCGCCCCCGTCGACGCCCTCCGAAGCGGCTGTGGGCTCCGCTGGGTCGAGCCGGGCTCGCACTTCGCCGCCGAGTTCGCGATCACCGTCCTCGACTGCTGACCCGTCTGGCTTGAGCGTCAGCGGCACGACGGACGCGCGCACCAGGCGGCGGACTCTTCCGCGCGGACGCAACGGGGGCGAGTCAGCGGACCAAGTCGAGCACGACCGCTTCCCGCAGGCCCCCCCGGGCGATCCGCAGCGGCCGTCCGACGAGCTCGGACGCCCGCATCAGGAGCATGATGCCGGCCGGCAGCAGCCGCGTTCGGTCGGGGTGGAGGCCCAGGCGAACCGCCGTCGGCAGGACCGCCTCGGCGGTGAGCTCGGCCAGCAGGAAGGCCAGTGACTCGGGGTCGACCTGGTCCCCGTCGAGTGAGAGCAGCGTCGTCGCCGAGCCGCCGATCGCCAGTGCCAGCCCGACCGGCGGCAGCCTCAGGCCCGCGAACGCCGCCGCCGTCTCCCGCTCGAGTGCCGTCAGGCACTCCGCAGAAGGCGGGTCGCGACGGACGCAGCGCTCCGTCAACGAGCTCGAACCCACCCCGAGCGAGGTCGACCACCCCGGCCCGGCCGCGTTCGTCCCGATCACGAGCTCGGTCGACCCGCCGCCGACGTCCACCACAGCGACCTTCCCGACCGGAGTCGGCCAGACCGACGCGAGCGCCCCGACGAAGGCGAGCCGCGCTTCCTGCCGAGCGCTGAGGATCTCGATCTCGATCCCGGCCTCCCGCCGCACGGCAGCCGTCAGCTCGGCCCGGTTGGACGCAGCCCGGACCGCCGCGGTCGCCACCGCCCGGATCGTCCCAGCCCCATGCCGCCGGGCGCAGGCCACCTGCCCGGCGACGACCCCGGCCACCTCGGCGATCTTGGCCGCCGGCAGGGATCCGTCGTATCGGATCGCCGCGCCGATCGCCGTGAACGCCCGCTCGACCGCCACGACCCGGAGCCGGTCGGTCTCGAGACCCTCGGCCGTCGGGTCGAGCTCCCCGACGAGCAGCCTCGTCGTGTTCGAGCCGATGTCGATGCACGCGCCGCGCAAGACTCCATTGTCCTCGGTCGGCCCGGTCGCGGCCGGGCTCCCGGGGTTCGCGGAGTGGCGGGCGCCTCCCGCGCTGCTCGTCGGGCCGACGGGTTGTTGTCATCATTGGACCGGATGAGCACCCCTGAGCCGGCGATCGAGGTCCGCGGGCTGCGCAAGACCTACGGCGAGCACGAAGCCGTCCGCGGGATCGATTTCACCGTCGCCGCGGGTGAGGTCTTCGGCCTCCTCGGACCCAACGGCGCCGGCAAGACGACGACGGTCGAGATCCTCGAGGGCTACCGCGAGCGGACCGCCGGCACCGTGAGCGTCCTCGGCGAGGACCCCCAGCTCCGGTCGACCGCTTTGCGCCAGCAGGTCGGGATCGTCCTCCAGAGCTGCGGCATGTACCGCCACATCACCGTCCGCGAGGCCCTCACCCACTGGTCGCGGTTCTATCCCCATCCCCGCGACATCGACGAGGTGATCGCGCTCGCCGGGCTCGGCGAGAAGCAGGACGAGCGGACCCGCAAGCTCTCCGGCGGCCAGCTCCGCCGGCTCGACTTCGCCCTCGCCCTGGTCGGCGATCCCGAGCTGATCTTCCTCGACGAGCCGACCACCGGCTTCGACCCGGCCGCCCGCCGCGCCGCCTGGGAGACGATCCGCTCGCTCAAGGAGCTCGGCAAGACGGTCCTCCTTACGACCCACTACCTCGACGAGGCACAGGAGCTCGCCGACCGGGTCGCGATCATCAAGGACGGCGGCATCCTCGCGATCGGCTCGCCCGCCGAGCTCGGCGTCCAGGGGATCTCCCGCTACCAGGTCAGCTACGTCGACGCCGCCGGCAGGTTGATCGCAGAGGAGACCGACGACCCGACCCGCCTGCTCCACCGGTTGACCGCGGCTGCGATCGAGCGCGGCGAGAGCCTGCTCGACCTCTCGGTCAGCCGCCCCAGCCTCGAAGACGTCTATCTCGAGCTGACCGCCGAATGAACGACCAGCTGACCCTCCTCTGGCGCCAGTACCGGCTCGAGCGCCGGATGTTCTGGCGCAACCCGACCGCCGCCTTCTTCAACTTCCTGCTCCCCCTGGTCTTCCTCGCCTTCTTCGGCGCGATCTTCCACTCAGACCAGAAGAACCTCGACATCATCGTTCCCGGGATCGCCGCGATGAGCGTGATGTCGACGACGTTCACCGCGCTCGCCATGAACATCACCTTCCTCCGGGAGCACGGTGTCCTCAAGCGGATGCGCGGCACCCCCCTCTCGACGCCGACCTACCTCGGCGGCGTCGGCCTCAACGCCGTCACCAACACCGCGATCCAGCTCGTCATCATCGTGATCGCCGGCCGCCTCGTCTTCAACATCGGCTGGCCGCCCAACCCGATCGAGCTTGTCGTCTTCGCGTTCGCCGGCGTGATCTGCCTCGCCGCGCTCGGCGTGGCCCTCTCCCACGCGATCCCCAACTTCGACTCGGCCCCGGCGATCGTAAACGCCGTCTTCCTCCCGGTGATCCTCGTCTCCGGGGTCTTCTTCGACCAGCAGCACTCGCCGACATTCGTCAAGGACATCGCCCGCGTCCTCCCGCTCGAGCACATCATCTCCGGCCTCAGCGGCGGCATGGTCGCCCACCACGGCGGCCTCGGAGACCACCTCGGGGCCCTGGCCGTGATCGTCGCCTGGGCGATCGTCGGCGTCTTCCTCGCCGTCCGCGGCTTCTCCTGGGAGTCCGCCCGCAGCTGAGCACCGCCGACGTCTGATGCCGCGTGCGGCCTGCGCCGGCCGCGTCCCGGCCGCCCGATAGTCTGCATCCGCGTGAACCCGCCGTCAGAGCTCCAGGAAGTCGTATGGGACCTCGATCACCTCGTCTCCGGCCCCGCCGGCGTCGACGAGGCGCTCGGCCGGGCCGACCAGCTCGCCGGCGCCTTCGCCGAGACTTATCGCGGCGCGCTCGCCGAGATCGACGCCGTCGGGCTCGCCGCCGCGATGGCGCAGCTCGCGGAGATCAACGACCTCGTCGGCCGCGCCGCCTCCTACGCCCAGCTCCGCTTCTCGACCGACACCGCCGATCCCGACCGCGGCGCCCTGATGCAGCGCGTCGAGGAGCGAGCGACCGCGCTCGAGACGAAGCTCCTCTTCTTCGAGCTCGAGTGGGCCGCCCTCGACGACGATCGCGCCGAGCACCTGCTCGGCGGCGACGGGCTCGACTTCTGCCGCCATCACCTCCGCACGATCCGCCGCTATCGCCCCCACCTCCTCTCAGAGCCCGAGGAGCGCGTCTTCTCCGAGAAGGCGCTCACCGGCCGCAGTGCGTGGGGCCGGCTCTTCGAGGAGCTGACCTCCTCGCTCGAGGTCGAGCTCGACGAGACGGTCACGCTCGACATGGCGCTCAGCAGGCTCTCCTCCCCCGAGCGCGACGTCCGTCGCGAGGCCGCCCAGGCCGTCACCAAGGCCCTCCAGCCCGGCCTGCGCACCCGCGCCTTCGTCTTCAACACCCTGCTCGCCGACAAGGCGACCGACGATCGCCTGCGCCACTATCCCAACTGGCTGGCCGCCCGCAACCTCGCCAACGAGGCGACCGACGAGTCCGTCGCCGCGCTGATCGACGCCGTCCGCAACCGCTATGGCCTCGCCCGCCGCTGGTACACCCTCAAGGCCGAGCTGCTCGGGATCGACAAGCTCGCCGACTACGACCGGATGGCTCCCGTCTCGACCGAGGATGTCCGCGTCGACTGGACCGAGGCGACCGACCTCGTGCTCGACGCCTACAGCTCCTTCTCACCCCGCCTCGGCAAGCTCGCCGGCCGCTTCTTCTCCGAGGGGTGGATCGACGCGCCGCCCGGCCCGCGCAAGCGCGGCGGCGCCTTCTGCGCGTACACCGTCCCGTCGGTCCACCCCTACCTGATGCTCAACTACACCGGCCGCCGGCGGGACGTCCTGACCCTGGCCCACGAGCTCGGCCACGGCGTTCACGCGGCGCTCGCCGCCGAGCAGGGCATCTACCACCAGCACACCCCCCTGACGCTCGCCGAGACCGCGTCCGTCTTCGGCGAGGCCCTGACC
Source organism: Solirubrobacteraceae bacterium (assembly GCA_034664295.1). GTDB lineage: Bacteria > Actinomycetota > Thermoleophilia > Solirubrobacterales > Solirubrobacteraceae > Palsa-513. The sequence goes on from JAXDHV010000062.1 coordinate 218,669, forward strand.
TTCGGCCGCCTGCTGGAAGCCGCCCCGACCCCCGCGTCCCGGCTCGCCCTGCTGGCCGAGGACATCGAGGGGGCGATCGCCACGGTCTTCCGCCAGGTCGCGATGAACCGCTTCGAGAGCCTCGTCCACACCGACCGGCGCGAGCACGGCGAGCTCGCCGTCGACCGCTTCAACGACCTCTGGGTCCAGAGTCAGACCGAGCTGCTCGGCGACTCGGTGGAGCTGACCGACGACTACCGCTGCTGGTGGTCATACGTCCCCCACTTCATCAACGTCCCCGGCTACGTCTACGCCTACGCCTACGGCCAGCTCCTCGCCCTCTCGGTCTACCAGCGCCACCTCGAGGAGGGCGAGGGCTTCGCCGAGCGCTACCTCGGCCTGCTGGCCGCCGGCGGGTCCCGCAGCCCGCAGGAGCTCGGCGCCCTGGTCGGGATCGACCTCGCCGACCCCGGCTTCTGGGACAGCGGGCTGGACCTCGTCGAGCGCCAGCTCGAAGCGGCCGAAGCGGCGGCTTCAGAAGTTCATTAGGAGCGGTTGTCGGCGATCTCGAGCACGGCGGCGAGGCACCCGAGATCCCGCCGCTCGGCCGGCTCCTGCTCCGGGCGCTGATCCCCTCCCCCCGCCACCGCCGGGCGCTCGCCGCCGGGGTCGCCTATCCCCCGCGTGACCCGCCCCCCGGGCTGACCGTCAACGTCCCCTCCCGCGGCGAGTTCTTCGTCCGCGACTCCGGTGGGACCGGACCGGCCGTCCTCCTCCTCCACGGGTGGATGGTCACGGCCGACGTCAACTGGATCCACGTCTATCAGGCGGTGATCGACGCCGGCTACCGCGTGATCGCCCTCGACCACCGGGGCCATGGCCGTGGGATCCGCCCGGCGACGCCGTTTCGCCTCGTCGACTGCGCGATCGATGCGGCCGCCGTGATCGACGCGCTCGGGGCCGGCCCGGTGATCGCCGTCGGCTACTCGATGGGCGGGCCGATCGCCCAGCTGCTGGCACGCGCCCGGCCGGACCTCGTCGGTGGGCTCGTCCTGTGTGCGACGACGCCCGAGTGGCGCGGGCGCGAGTTCGAGCGGCTCTGGCGGATCATGGGGCTCGCGAGAGTCGTGGTCTCCTTGGCGCCGTTCGGCTTCTGGACGACGATGATGCGGCTCAACGGCCTGGCCGACGATCCGACGGCGAGCTGGCTGATCGGCGAGCTCGGGCGCTGTGCTCCGGCGACCCTCGCCGAGGCCGGGCGCGAGCTCGGACGGTTCGACAGCAGGCCGTGGCTCGCCGAGCTGCGGATGCCCGGGGCGGTCGTCGTGACCGCGGACGACCTCAGCGTGCCGCCCGTCCGCCAGCGGGCGATGGCCGAGCAGCTCGGGTGGGCGATGTTCGATGTCCCCGGCGACCATCTCGTCGCCCGGCTGCCGGGCGGCCGGTTCAACGGGGGTCTGCTGGCGGCGCTCGCGTTTGTTGTCGGGGCGGTCGGCGACTAGAGGATCGGGGCGGCGCGCGAGCGCGTACCGCCGGGTGCGTGAGGTGTCTCTCCTGAGGAATGCTTGCCGGACGCATGGAGTCATTTCTGGTTGACGGTCTTCGTCCTCGGTCGACCCGCGCTGCCGCCGATCCCGTCCGGTCCATCCCCCACCATGGCGGACCATGCCGAGCGCCACCAGCCCACCGAAGAGCCCGCTTCGCGCTTGGCAGGTCAGCGCCCTCGAGCAGCTCGAGGACTGGGCGAGCGGGCCGTTCCTGATCTCGGCGGCCCCCGGCGCCGGCAAGACCCGGCCGGCACTCGAGCTCGCCCGCCGGCTGCTCGCCGCCCGCACGGTCACCAGGGTCGTCGTCGTCTGCCCGACCACGCCGTTGACCCGCCAGTGGGCCCGCGCCGCCGGCAGGCTCGGTGTCCACCTCGCCCCGGACGCCCGGTCCGCCCGGCCTCCCGGGGACTTCGACGGTGTCGTCATCACCTACGCCCGCCTCGCCAGCAACCCAGCCGCCTGGGGCCGGGGCATCACACCCCAGACCCTCGTGATCGCCGACGAGGCCCATCACCTCGGCGAGGAGCTCGCCTGGGGAACCGCGTTCGCGGCGGTCTTCCGCAACGCCCGGCGCTGGCTGCTCCTCTCGGGCACGCCCTTCCGCTCCGACGCCACGCCGATCCCCGGCGTCCGCTACGACGTGGATGGGACCTCGCTGCCCGACGTCTCCTACACCTACGCCGAAGCCGTCCGCGACGGCGTCTGCCGGCGGGTCGGGTTCATCACCTACGACGGGACGCTCTCGTGGCGCAGCGGCGACGACGTCATCGAGTCGTCGTTCGAAACCGTCCTCAGCACGCGGGAGGCCAGCCGCCGCTACCGGACGGCGACCTCGACCGAGCTTCCCGACGGACTCCCGCGGATCCTCCGCGAGGCTCACGCCAAGCTGCTCGAGCTCCGGACCGGCGGCCATCCGGACGCCGGGGGGCTCGTGATCGCAGCCGACCGGACCCACGCGCTGGCGATCAGCAAGCTGATGCGCGAGACGACCGGACGAGCGCCTGTCGTCGTCCTCCACACCGAGGCCCGGGCGGCCCTCAAGCTCGCGGCCTTCACCGCGTCTACCGACCCGTGGATCGTCGCGGTGAACATGGTCTCCGAGGGCGTCGACATCCCCCGTCTGCGGGTCGGTGTCTATGCGACGGCAGCCAAGACCCCGCTGATCTTCCGCCAGATCGTCGGTCGCTTCGTCCGGACGATCACCGGCCGGCCGATCGAGGCCAGCTGGCTCTACCTCCCGGCCGACCCGATCCTCCGGGCTCACGCATCCGCCGTCGAGGGCGAGCTCCGCCAGTCACGCCGGCGCGTCGAGGACGACGAAGGGATCTTCGACGAGCCCCGCGAGCCCCGCCGGACCGAGCGGTCGCCGACCCCCGACTTCGTCGCCCTCAGCGCCGACGTCGCACCCCAGCTGACGCTGTTCGGCGCACCGCCCAAGCCTGCCCCGGCAGCGGCGGCCGCCGCCAGGCGGGCCGAGGCCGACGCGCGGGCCGCGGAGCCCGCGGCTCCGAAGGCGAACTTCGAGGTTCGCGCCGGCCTGCGCAGCCAGCGCCACCGGCTCGTCTCGGACCTCCGGCGGCGAGACGGCCGCACCCACGCCGAGATCAACACATGGCTCAACCGCACGGTCGGCATCACCCGTGTCGAGGACGCGACGATCGACCAGCTCGAGCGGACGATCGAACTCCTGCTCGGGACGCTGACCGCCCGTCGTTGACGCGCCGCGCAAGTCGATGTCCCCGGGGGCGGTGCTACGGTTCGCTGACCTTCTCACGACAGGACGACCCCATGCCCGACCTACCCGCCGACTATTTCGAGCGTCCACTCGCCGAAGTCGACCCGGAGATCGCCGATGCGATCGAGGCCGAGATCCATCGCCAGCAGCAGACGCTCGAGATGATCGCGTCTGAGAACTTCGTTCCACGGGCGGTGCTCGAGTGCCAGGGCTCGGTGCTCACAAACAAGTACGCCGAGGGTTATCCCGGCCGGCGCTACTACGGCGGCTGCGAGAACGTCGACGTGATCGAGCGGCTCGCGATCGACCGGGCCAAGGCGGTCTTCGGCGGCGACCACGCCAACGTCCAGCCCCACAGCGGCTCCCAGGCCAACGCCTGTGTCTACCACGCCCTGCTGAAGCCCGGCGACACGATCATGGGCCTCGCGCTGCCCCACGGCGGGCACCTCACCCACGGGATGAAGGGCAACGTCTCGGGGCGGCTGTATGACATCGCCCCGTACGAGGTCTCGCCCGAGACCTACCTGATCGACATGGACGAGGTCGAGCGGATCGCCCTCGAGCGCCGGCCGAAGCTCCTGCTCGCCGGCTGGTCGGCATACCCGAGGATCCAGGACTTCGAGCGGTTCCGGGCGATCGCCGACCTCGTCGGCGCCCTCTTCATGGTCGACATGGCCCACTTCGCGGGGCTCGTCGCCGGCGGCGTCCACCCGAGCCCGGTGCCCTACGCCGACGTCGTGACCACCACGACCCACAAGACGATCGGCGGCCCCCGGGCCGGGATGATCATCTGCCGGGAGGAGCACGCCAATGTGCAGCCACATTCGGGCGCCCAGGCGAACGCCGCCGCTTATCAGGCACTGCTGCAGCCGGGCGACACCTTGATGGGACTCGAGCTGGCCCACGGCGGACACCTCACTCACGGGATGAAGATCAACTTCTCCGGGCGGCTGTACAAGATCGTGCCCTACCACGTCGACCGTGAGACGAGCCTTGTGGACATGGACGAGGTCGAGCGCCTGGCCCGGGAGCACCGGCCCAAGGTGATCCTGGCCGGATGGTCGGCCTACCCCCGCTTCCTCG
>JAXDHV010000063.1:0-2595 GCA_034664295.1 Solirubrobacteraceae bacterium
ACCGAGACCGAGATGCGCGAGAAGAAGCACCGCGTCGAGGACGCCCTCCAGGCGACCCGCGCCGCGCTCGAGGAGGGCATCGTCCCGGGCGGCGGAGTCGCGCTGCTCGAGGCATCGGTGGCCATCAAGATCGACGAGTACGACGACGATGACGAGCGCACGGGCGCCCGGATCGTCCTGCGGGCGCTCGAGGAGCCGCTCCGTCAGATCTCCGAGAACGCCGGGCTCGAGGGCTCGGTCGTGGTCAACGACGTCCGCAAGGCCAAGAAGGGCCACGGCCTGAACGCCGCGACCGGGGAGATCGTAGATCTCGTCGCCGCCGGCGTCATCGACCCGGCCATGGTCACTCGGTCCGCGCTCCAGAACGCGGCCTCGATCGCCAAGAACATCCTCACCACCGAGGCGATCGTCGCCGAGCTGCCCGACAAGAACGACGGCGGCCACGGCGGCCACGGCGGCATGCCGGACATGGGCGGAATGATGTAAGCAGCGCTCACGCGCTGCTAGCTTGGAAGCACCGAGGGGCCCGGCGACCGCCGGGCCCCTCGTCGTAGCGGCCGGCGGAGGGGCCGCCTGTTTGCAATCGTTCGAGCCAGCCAGGACACTCTGGCCAGATGAGCCCTGAAGCGAGTGCCGAACCTGCCTCGCGCCCCCGGTCGGCGAGGCGCTCGTTCAACCTCGGGTGGCTCGTGGCGCTGCTTCTCGGCCTCGGCTGCCTGTTCGTGGCGTATGCCGCAGTCAAGGGAGGCTCGAAGGCGGACGTGAGCTTGACGCTGCCCCACGGACCGACCCTGACCATCAAGCCGGTCTCGGAGACGGTGGTCGCTCAAGCGGACGCTCAGGCGCTGGACCCGAGGACCTACTACGTCGACTCATCCCTCGGCTTCGCCTACCGCAAGCCGAGCGGCGCCGCGTGGGTGTCCTCCAAGGCCTCGAGCCTGGCGGAGGAGCTACGCATCAAGGGCGTTCGCAACCTTCCGCAAATCAACCCCACGACGCCGCTCGACCGGATGCTGGCTGCCGCGAGTTGGGTGCGGATGTCGACGGGACCGACGTTGCGCGTGGGCTTCACTGCCCGGTCGACGGCCCAGGTGCTCGGTCAGACGGTGCCGCTGGCGGACGGGTCGCCGGGCGGCGGGCTGACCTTGGACTTCGTCGACGCCGTCGAGGTGACCGTGTTCGACAAGACCCTGCTGGGCGCCGCCCCCGTGTCGTTCCCGACCTTCTTCAGCGCGGTCACGTCGATTTACCCGCCGCTCGACAAGCTCGTGGCCGACACGGACAAGGGCATGATCCTGGGAAGTACCTCGCTGCACACGAGCGGCGCGCTCGTGAACGGCAGGACTGGAGACCTGGCGGTCGATCGCGCGTTTCTATTCGCGGACAGCGCCCACCGATTCTATGTCGTCGAGGCGGCGTATTCGCCCCAGACCGACGAGTCGCTGGAGGTATGGAACGCGATCGTCCAAGCACTGAACTCGTTCCGGGTCATCGCCACCGCGAGCTGATGATGCCAGTCGACCGAGCTGCCGCGATGACCGGCCCGATCCTCCTCGCCTACGACGGATCCCCGCAGGCCAGGCAGGCGCTCGCCCGGGCGGGCGAGCTCCTCCGCGGCCCGGCCCTGGTGGTGCATGTCTACTCGGCTCCGCAGAGCGCCCCGCCGGCGCCCACCCTCGGCGCCGGCCTCACCCTGCCGATCGAGCCGGTCTTCCTCGAGGACCCGGCGCTGACCGAGGTGCTCGAGGAGCGGGCGCGCACGCGGGCGGCGAACGTGGCGGCCGAGGGGGTCGAGCTCGCCCGGGCGGCCGGCTTCGATGCCGAGGCCGAGATCGTCATGGGCGACGGCGTGCACGGCGTCTGGAACGCCCTGGCCGCCCTCGGCGACGAGCGCGCGGCCAGCGTCATCGTCGTCGGCCATCGCGACGTCTCCTGGCTGCAGGCCGCCGTCCGCGGCAGCGTGGCCGGCGACCTCGTCAAGCACGTCAGCCGGCCCCTGCTCGTCATCCCGGCCGAACCGGAGTAGTCCCCCGGCTCAGGTGCTGCAGCCGATGGCGGCGTCCAGCGTCTGCGTGTGGTCGGCGTAGCGGACCCGCAGCTGCGTCGGCCATGAGCCGGTGCAGGTGGTCGGGTTGGTGATGAGGTTGTGGGTCACCGTGGTCGTGGCCGCCTTCTTGGCCGTCGTCTTCTTCTTCGCCTTCTTCTTGGCCTTCTTCTTGGCCTTCTTCTTCTTGGCCTTCTTGCAGTGGCCGTTGGCCGCCCGCCCGTGCGCGCACTTGCCGTGCACAACCGGCGTCCCCGGCCCCGTCGCGCTTGCCCCGACGTCGAGCTTGAACTCGCTCAGGGTCACCGTCGTCCCCGCCGGGATCGACACCGTCGGCAGCGGATCGAACCGGAACTCGTAGCCGAAGGTCGGATCGCTGACCGCGACCAGCTGGCCGCGCGCCGTCGCCGTCGTTCCCTGGGCGACGACCTCGACGACCACGTCGGCCAGGTCGCCGTTGCTCGGGTTGGCCAGGAACACACCGACCTGCGCGCTCACGTCCTGGGCGAAGAGGCCGGCCAGGCTGGCGCTGCCCGTGGCCACGCCCGCGG
>JAXDHV010000055.1:0-4792 GCA_034664295.1 Solirubrobacteraceae bacterium
GACTCGAGGGGGAACGACGAGATGCCGAGAATCAGCCTCTTCTACGGAATCAGCATTTGGATGTACTCGACGAGAGCCAGCACCAAGGCCGTCCGCATTTCCACGCCCGCTACGGCGACGACGAAGCCTCGATCGGCATCGGCTCTGGCGCCGTGATCGCAGGCGGGCTCCCGCCCCGCGCGCTCCGCATGGTCCATGAGTGGTCGAGCGCGCACGAGGCCGAGTTGCTCGACAACTGGGAACTCGCCCAGCGGCATCAGCCTCTGCGAGCCGTGGATCCGCTTCGCTGAACGATCTACTCTTGTTGCTTCATGCGCACCACGCCGCTCTTGACCGAAGCCCGGCCGCTTGAGGCCTACGTCGTGCACGTCCGGTTCGAGGACGGCACGACCGGCGACGTGGATCTCGCGTACTTGGCCGAGCTGGGTGGGATCTTCGAGCCGCTGCGGGACCTCGACTACTTCCGGAAGCTGAGCGCTGACCCCGAAGCCGGGACGATCGTCTGGCCGAACGCCGCCGACATCGCTCCCGATACCCTCTACGCCCACGCCCAGCACCGCGCCAGCCTGACGGCGTAGTAGATCACACGGGGACGGCGATGGATCTGGCCGATCGTTTCGGAGTGCCGCTCTACAGCGTGCCGGAGGCGGCGGTGTACCTCGGCGTGCCGACGTCGACATTCTCAACCTGGGTCCGTGGATACGCTCGCCAACCTTCAGCTCTTCGGCGGTGACGAGCGCGCCGCTTCTCACCGCGATGCTGCCGGCCGCCGTCGGCAGGGCGACGATCCCCTTCGTCGGCTTGGCCGAGGGGATGTTGCTCGCAGCGATCCGCCGGGCCGGCGGATCGCTCCAGCGGATCCGGCCCGCGCTCGACCGCCTGCGCGACACGTTCGGCCTCGACCACGTACTCGCCTACAGTCGCTCTACACCGACGGTGCCGAGGTGCACTACGACTTCGCCGAGCGAGCCGGCGATACCCGAGGCGCGCAGCGCGCGCGAGCTCGTCGTCGTACGCAAGGGACAGCACGTGTTCGCCAGCGTGATCGAGGAGTACCTCCAGCGCGTGCAATTCGGCGGCGACGGATATGCCGAGCTGATCCACCTCCCGCGGTATGGAGCGGCAGACGTCGTCGCCGATCCGCGACGAGGGTTCGCTCAGCCGATCTTCTCCCACGGGGTAGCGAAGCTCGAGGACGTGCTCGGGGCGTTCCAGGCCGGCGAGTCGCTCGAGGTCGTCGCGCAGGAGTACGGCGTCCCGGCCGATCAGCTCGAGGACGCGCTCCGTGCCGCCAGCCACCCGATCTCTAGATCCCCAGGTGGAGTTGCTCGGTCGCGTTGAGTCGCCCGTAGACCTTCTGGGCGAGGTAGTCGCGCACGATCGCGCCGAAGGCCGGGTCGTCGATCATCCGCCCGAAGAACTCCTGATTGGCGTCGAGGCGATCGATCACGAGGCCCTCCAACACCTTGTCGAGGGCGAGCTTGAAGTTCTCCGGGGAGTTCACGCGGGCCTGGGTGGCGAGCGCCTCGTTCTCGATGCACGTCTGCTCGATCTGGTCGACGAAGACCTTGTCAGCCTCGGTGAACTCCGTGCCAAAGCGCTCGTTGAGCGTGTCGATGATCTCCGAGAGCTTGGCGAATTGGGGGTCGTGGCCGCCGGTGCCCTCGCCGGTGAAGCCGGGGATGACACCGCCGCCGTCGGTCAGGGACAGGTCCTGCTCGCCGATGAGCTCGGTCCGCAGGTGGGTGAGCACGACGTCGTCGGAGAGATCGAGGCCGGCGGCCTGCTCGCGCGGCAGCCGCAGCGCCAGGAAGCGGCTGTAGGTGTAGAGCTGTTCCAGATCCGCGTCGGCGAACGGCACGATCTGCGCGAGGAACGCGTACACCCGGACGAAGGCGGTCAGAGCCGCGCGGAAGCCCTCGCGGGCGTCGTCGTCGGCCAGCATCGCGTACCGCTCGATCGCCGGGTCCAGCAGCGCGTAGAGCCGCGCATTCGCGGATTCGGCCGAGCCCAGGAACGCGGTCGTGAAGGCCGCAGCCTCGTCGCGGTCGATGACGGCGAACTCGTCGAGCCGGGCGGCGGCGTTGTAGAGCAGGTTCGGGTCGGTCGGCTCGGCGATCGTCGCCTCGAAGAACGGGGCGAACCCGTCCTGGATCTGCTCGGCGTCGTTGGCAAAGTCGAGGACGAACGTGTCGGTCTTGCCCGGGTAGATCCGATTCAGGCGGCTGAGCGTCTGAACCGCCTTGACGCCCTCGAGCTTCTTGTCGACGTACATCGTGTGCAGCAGCGGCTGGTCGAACCCGGTCTGGTACTTTTCGGCAACGATCAGCAGCTGGAAGTCATCGCCGGCAAACGCCTTGGGTAGAGCGCTCTCGGCCAGACCACCGTTCATCCGCGGCTCGGTGTACGGGCCGCCGAGATCCTCGACGCTGCCGCTGAACGCCACGAGCGTGTGGACGTCGCCGTAGCCCTTCTCGCGGATGTAGGCGTCGATCGCCAGCTTGTAGCGGACGGCGTGCAGGCGGCTGCGGGTGACGACCATCGCCTTGGCGCGACCCCCGATCTTCCGGCGCGTGTGCGTGCGGAAGTGCTCGACGATCACCTCGGCCTTCTGTGCGAGGTTCGTCGGGTGCAGCGACACGAACCGCGCCAGCTGCGCCGCCGCCTTGGCCTTGTCAACATCCGGGTCCTCTGCGGCGGCCGAGGCGATCTTCCAGTACGACCCGTACGTCGCGTAGCCCTTGAGGACGTCGAGGATGAAGCCCTCCTCGATCGCCTGCTTCATCGAGTAGAGATGGAACGGCGCATAGTTGCCGTCCTCTCCGCGGGTGCCGAAGAGCTCGAGCGTGCGGGCCTTCGGCGTGGCGGTGAAGGCGAAGAACGACAGGTTCGCCTGGCGGCCGCGCGCGGCGAGCGTCGCCGCCAGGAGATCCTGCGGCTCGTCCGCATCGACAGCGGCCTCCTGCGCTTCGGCCGCCTCGAGCTGCTGCTCCGCGGTCGAGCCGAGCACCTGCTTCAGATCCTTCGACGCCTCGCCGGTCTGGCTGGAGTGGGCCTCGTCGACGATGACCGCGTAGCGACCGCTCTTCAGCTCGGCGCCCTGGTGGAGGACGACTGGGAACTTCTGGAGCGTCGTGATGATCACCTGCGCGCTGCCGCCGGTCAGCGCGGCGGCGAGCTGCGCGGAGTTCTTCTCGACCTTCTCGACGACGCCCGGCTTGTGGTCGAACTGGAAGATCGTGTCCTGCAGCTGACGATCGAGCACGACGCGGTCGGTGATCACGACGACCTTGTCGAAGACCTTGTGGTCCTGCGCGTCGTGCACGTTTGAGAGCTGATGGGCCGTCCATGCGATCGTGTTCGACTTGCCCGATCCCGCTGAGTGTTCGACGAGGTAGGACTGCCCGGAGCCACGAGCGCGAGCATCGCCGACGAGGCGACGAACGGCATCCCACTGGTGGTAGCGCGGGAAGATGACCGAGCCGGTCGTTCCCTTGCCGGTCCCCGGCTCGACGTGGACGAAGCGGTGCAGCAGATCGAGCCAGTTGTCCCTGTCCCAGACCTCCTCCCACAGGTACGCAGTGCGATGCCCTCCCCGGTTCGGCGGGTTGCCGGCCCCGCCCTCCGCAGTGCCCCGGTTGAAGGGCAGGAACCGCGTCGAGGCGCCCTGCAGCCGCGTCGTCATGAACACGAGCGCCGGATCGACCGCGAAGTGCGCGACCACGCGCTTGCCCGAGAGCATCAGATCCTTCGGCGACCGGTTCTCGCGGTACTGCTTCTTGGCGTTCTCGACCGTCTGCCCGGTGAGGTGGTTCTTGAGCTCGACCGTGGCTACCGGGAGACCGTTGACGAAGAGCGCGAGGTCGAGCTCGCCGTCGTGGTCGGCCGCGTAGCGGAGCTGGCGGGTGACCGAGCAACGGTTGGCCCGGTAGCGCCGCTCCAGTACCGGGGTCAGGCCGTGAGCCGGACGGAAGTACGCCAAGTCGACCTTGATGCCGAGGTCGGTCACCCCGCGTCGCAGCACGTCGATCACGCCGCGACGGCCGAGCTCGTCGGCGAGGCGGGCCTTGAACTTCTGCTGCGTGGTGGTCTGGTCCCCGCCGTGGCGGGCGATCAGCTTCTCCCAGGCGTCCTGCTGGGTGGCGCCGATGAAAGTGAACAGCTCCTCGGTGTCGAGGGCGAGGTTTCGGTCGTAGGAGGTGCCCGCGCCCGGATGCCAACCGTGCCCTACGAGGTGCGCCTCGATCGTCGCCTCCAGCGCCTGCTCGAGATGTGCGCCTGCTGACGTCATGCGGCGGCGGTCGTCGTCATCGTCCGATCCGGAAGGCGGAGATTGCCGGTAACCGCCGCCGTGATCAACGCCTGCCGACGCTCACGGAGTAGCGCGACCTGCCGGGACACCGCCAGCTCAAGCGGCCCAAGCGGCTCGAGATGGGCGTCCGCAAGGTCGAGCATCCGCTGCTGCTCACCCACGGGCGGCAGTGGGATCCGGATCGACGCGATGTCCGGAAAGTAGATCGTCCGATGCGTCGACCCCATCGCAAGACGCCCGAGCAAGTCCGAACGCATCGCACGGAGGCAGAACAAGAGGAAACGCGGCAACAAGCGTTCACCGCAGGTCCAAGTCGCAAAGTCCTGACTCGTGGCCATCGCGGCTCCCATCAGCGCCGAGTAGCCGGCCGAGGCTGCGGTGCGACATAGAACCACGGTCGCCGGCGGTCGCAGTTCGGCGGCCGAGTTCGCAAGTCCGATCTCGGAAATGCACTCCCGCGTATGCGTAAGCACCTCGCGA
>JAXDHV010000083.1:0-135108 GCA_034664295.1 Solirubrobacteraceae bacterium
CCTCGCCGTCCGCCGTCACGACTACCTTGTCAAGCGACGTCCGAGCCTTCACCATGAAGGTGTCCTCCTGAGCCAGGGGTCTTGCGCGTTCACACCTCGCATTGTCCCTGCTCAGGCGGACGTTTCCACGTTTCCGCGATTCCCGAGCCCGCGTCAATCGACGGCTGTTGAAAGATCGAGGTTAGGCTTGGAGAATTCCGTCGATCGAGACCTCACTCGGCGCAGCGGTAGATGGCCGCGAGGTTTGTTGTCAAGCGGTCTCGAACAGCGGCCGGAGATCCGGTGATGCCAGCGTCGATCGCGTTAAGGATCCCCTCGGGTAAGCGACGGCTGAGAAAGCCAGTCCGCAGCCACCCGCGGGATATGACACTGGTGCTGTGTACGACCCGCACAAGCTCAAGCCCGGCCGCCCGTCCCAGGGAGTCAAGTTCATCTGGGTGGAGCAAAAAAATATGACCATCCGCGTCGGGCTTAAACTGTGATGCTTCGAAGACGCTCGGATCACCGAAGTCGGAAAACCGCGGGAGCTCGTTGCGCAAGTAGCCGCCGTTAGGTGTTGTGACGATGAGGTAACCGCCCGGCCGCACGAGTCGCGCGAGCTGCCGCAGGAACTCGTCCGGGTGCGCGACATGTTCAATGACCTCGGTCGCCAGCACAATGTCAAAGGGCCCGGCTTGGATCTCAAAGACGTTTCCAGGACAGAATGAGATTTGCGCGTCACCTAGCTTAAGGCGCACGTAGTCTGCCAGCTCAGCCCGAAGGTCATTCCAAGTGACGCGATAGCCGCGCATAGCCAAGGCAATCGTGAGGTTTCCTTGCGCCGCCGCGACGTCTAGGATCTCGGCGCCGGGGGACCCGCACTCGTCGACGAGAGCAAGCGCCACGGCGACACGCTGCCGGTAAGCACGCACATACCCCGGATCCGGGCAACTTCGCGCCTCTGCAGCGAGTTCCAACTTGTCGAAGGCGAGCGACATTAGCCAACTTTCAGGCCAATCGGGGGCGCAGGATGGAAGCGGAATCGGCAGCGGATTTATCACGCGGTGAGACTACTAGACATCGGCTTGGCCGAACAAGCGTTGACCGCCCGTCGGGGCGACGTGGACGGTGGAGCCGTCGGCATTGGATTCGCCGACGGGGCCAGACTTTCCGGTCCTTCCCGGCGCTGCCGCTGAGTCTAAGGTCTTTGAGAAACTCGGCGGCACCACCAGATGGGAACGCCGATATCGCCCCCGGACGTCAGTCCCCGGTAATCCTAGCTGATCCGGCAACGCGCGGGGTCTCAATTGCGTGCGCGCCGCTCCGGCGGTGGAACTCTGCGCCGCGTCGCCGCGGGTCCCGGGCCGCACGCTCTATGACGTCGGTCAAGAACCCCTCAACGCTCCGCCTCTGTAGCTCCTCGTTGAATACGGGAAGGTTACGAGGCACTGATGCTCGCCGCTGAGTCACTTCAATGACTGTGAGCTCGGACATCAGAGCTGCCAATGCGTCAACGTACGTTTCGGCCCACGGGGTGTCTCCAGGGAGCCTCCACAGCCAGTCGCCGCCAAGGTCGTATGCGAGAGGAAGTTGCCCGGTCACGATGGGCAGACCCGCCGCCAAGTATTCGCTGAGCTTGGTCGTATATCGAAATGCGCCGATGCGGTCGACGCTCTGGGGCAGGCTTCCGACGTCCAGCACTGCGAGGTAGCGACCCAGCTCCTCTCGCTCCACATGTCCCGTCAGGTGGACTCGCGAGCCGAGTTCAGGCCCCGCAGCCGCCTCCAAACGCTCGCGTCCGTTGCCGTCCCCCACGAGCACCACGTGGACGTCGCGTCGGGACGTCCGCCTCACGGCGCGAACGAGTTCCAAGCCGTAGCAGTACCTTGCATGCTCGCTCCAGTTCAAGGAGCCGACGAGCCCGAACACAATCGCCTCCGGCGGAATTCCGAGCTCGTCCCGAGTCGTCTCCCGATCCCCGTTGCGTACGGGTTGCGGCGGAGCCCAATTGGCCGCGGTCATCGCGCGCGGCGCTCCGAGCGTGATCGCTCGGCCTGTGAGATAAGGGGTCCACCCAATAAATCCGGCGCACGCCCGGCACAGGATGATCTCGTAGAGATCTGCGAATATACCTAGCTTCGGCGCGATCAGCCGGATGAACGGTCCCACGGCGTCACCGCTGGACACAACGAAAGGTACCTTGAACACGCAGCGCCCGACCAACACCACCGCCCCCGCGGCGACCGACGTTCCCTCCACCACGACGACATCCGGACGCTCGGATCGGAGCCTTCTTACCAAGTGAAGCGACGAACGCCACTTGCTCGCCCGCTCGAACGGCCAGACCGTCGGGCCGAAGGACGCCGTGAGACTGACTATTCGACCCTCGTCCCGCGAACCCTCACCGAGGGTCGCGAACACGGCTACGCGCGGTTCCGGCCGGTCACTACGGGACACCGGTTGTGCGGACGCGCGTAAGCGTCTGAAGAGTAAGTTCGATCGCATATTGCGGTAACGCTCGGACACGCCCCGCCTCAGCGTCGCCTGTCTAATGGTAGCTCCTAATCGCCCCTGACCCAGTCAGTCGCATCGGTAGCGCAGGGCTCGCGGCCTCGCTGGAACGGACTGGAGGGGCCTCGCCAAGTATACTTCGGGCGTCGGTCCTAGCGCGTCCCATGGAGTGCAGTTCCTAGGGTCAGTATCCTCCGGTCCCTCCCACTGCTGTCGACAGCGAACACCACAGATCTTCTCGAGCGGCTCACGGAGCATGCTCGCTTGAGGCGCGCCACCACGGGGCGGCGAGCCGTGTCCATGGGATGGCGACTTGCGGCCGTGAGGGTATCGCGCCTGAGTGGACGTCACTTTCCCGTCACGGCACGCACGTTTTGGGGCGACCGGATGCACGTCGTCCTCCCAGAGCCACTTTCGTGCGAGCTCTACGGATATCGCTTCTTTGAGGAGGGCTTGTCCGCATTTATGCTGGCTACTGTGCAGCCTGGGTATCGCGTGTACGATGTCGGAGCTCATTACGGATACTTCACGCGCCTCGCCAGCCTGCTCGTGGGACCGTCTGGGACGGTCCACAGCTTCGAGCCGACGCCCAGCAGCTTCTCCCGCCTTCTACAGAACACGGGAGATCTGGCGAACGTCACGTGCAATAACGCGGCGCTGTGGCACAAGCGCGAGATGTTGCACATGACCGACTTCGGTACGAAGCTATCGATGTATAACTCGCTCTTGGCGCCCCGGATGGGCATGCCGGACGGGGTCGCTGGGGTGAAGATCAAGGTTCAGGCGCTCGGACTCGATGAATATGCCGACTTGGCCGGGACACCTGACTTTGTCAAAATCGACGCAGAGAGCGCCGAGTGGCACATCTTGCAGGGAATGTCCGGGGTACTCAAGGTGAAGCGTCCGATCGTGACCATCGAAGTCGGCGATTTTGGGATTGTCGGCGCCGCGCGCAGCAGGGCCCTCTTGGATTATGTGATTGACTACGGCTACACACCGTTCGAATACCGCGATGGCCGTCTCGTCCCGCACGTACTGAAAGACGCCTACGGCTACGACAACATCCTTCTACGGGCGGCGTAGCTGTGGCTCTCGCCATCGTCAGCGGCTCGGGAGGCCTGATCGGCTCTGAGGCCGTCACCCATCTCGCACAACGTGGATACGATGTGATCGGTCTCGAGAATGACATGCGGGCGCGCTTTTTCGGACCGGACGCTTCAACCCAAGGAACGACAGATCGGCTAGTGGCAACCTTCGACACGTTTCGCTCTTTGAATGTGGATATACGCGACAGTGACGCCGTTAGACGAGTGGTACGTGCGAGCCGCGGAGATCTCGAAATAGTCGTTCACGCCGCTGCGCAGCCATCTCATGATTGGGCCGCCCGGGACCCCCAGGTCGATTTTGCCGTAAACGCCACCGGCACCTTGAACCTCCTAGATGCAGTGCGTCATGAGCGCCCCGACACTACGTTCATCTTCATGTCGACCAACAAGGTCTACGGGGATCGTCCCAACGCTCTCCCGCTTGTCGAGTTACCGACGAGGGTTGATCTTCCAGAGACGCATGAGTATTTCGACGGCGTGCCGACCACGATGTCGATCGACCGGTCGATGCACTCTGTCTTCGGAGCGTCGAAGGTGGCAGCCGACATCATGGTGCAGGAGTACGGGCGCTACTTCGGTATCCCAACGGTCTGCTTCCGGGGCGGGTGCCTGACCGGCCCCTCGCACGCAGGGGCGCAGCTCCACGGCTTTCTTAGCTATCTAATGAAATGCGCGGTTACAGGATCGAAGTACACGATCTTCGGCTACGCCGGCAAACAGGTACGCGACAATATCCATTCGGAGGACGTGTTTCAGGCCATGTGGTTGTTTCACCGAGCGCCGCGTCCAGGAGCCGTCTATAACCTCGGCGGCGGCCGCGGGTGCAGTGTGTCGGTGCTCGAGGCGATCACGAGGTGCGAGGGAATTGTGGGAAAGCCCCTAGACTGGGAGCTTAGCGATGTCGCGCGTATGGGAGATCATCACTGGTGGATATCGAATCTTGAGGCGTTTTGCGCGGATTATCCCGCGTTTCAACTCAAGCACACCGTAGACGATGTCCTGCGGGAGATCTTCGAGGCAAACGCGGAGCGTTGGCTGTCAGCGTGACCGAGCTATCGTCGTTCGACGCGAACGCGCCGCTGCTCGTCGTGACCTCCTTCGCCCCAAGCAATCAGGGAGGAGGCGCGGTGATCGTCCGGAGTCTGCTGCGGGGGTCGGAGAGCCGCGTCGTGTGGGCAAGCCTGGAAGCCGCGGAACAGGGCTACGACGGGCCGACTGCGCAGATCAGGGCGGGCAGACGGCCTTGGCTTACGCCTCCGATCGTCGCTGCCCGCCGCATCGACGAGCTTGCCCAGGCGCACAGTGCCTCCGCAATTTGGGCCGTGGCCCACGGAGCTCTCGTTCCGTGGCTGCCCGCGCTCGCCAAAACTTCCGCCCGTGGCCTGCACGTGAGCATTCACGATGAGCCCGCGTGGGGCACTGCGTTTCGCGGCCGTCGCCAGCTCCCGCTCGTGCCGTGGCTGCACGTGCAATTCGACCGAACGATCGCGGCTGCGACCTCGTTGGACGCGATCGGCGGTGGAATGCGTGCATTGATCGCCCGGCGATCCGGCCGCGACAGCATCGTCATCCATCGAGTGCTGGACGAACCCGTCCCGGTCAACGATGTCCGTCGAGACCGAACCCGTCTGACCATCGGCCTGCTTGGCAGCGTGTATGGTCGTCACCAATTTGCCGATCTCACCCAGATGCTGGCGCGAGCGTCGGCCTTGGTCGGCGTCCCCGCCCGTCTCGTCGTCGTAGGCGCGCGGAGTGCGCGTCTGGAGTCTGCGGTCCGAACCGGCGGGGTCGACGTTACCTTCACCGGACACTTGGCGGAACCTGACGGCATCGATCTCTTGCGGCGATCGTTCGCTCTGTATGTCGGCTACCCATTCGGACTACGCGACCGTATGATCAGGCGAACGTCCTTTCCGGCCAAGCTGGCGACGTACGTCCAAGCCGCCCGGCCGTTGCTTGTCCACGCCCCGTATGACAGCAGTCTAGCCCCGCTCTTCGGCCTCCAGCCATTCGTCATACCGTGGGCGAGCAGAGATATCGGAGACGGAGCGCGCGTGCTGGCATCCGCGTGGCGCGAGGAGTCGCTCCAAGGCAGCCAGGACGAGGGCGCCGAGACCGTGAGGCAGGCCTATTTCAGCCCGGGCAATCGCGAGCGGCTTTTCTTGCTCCTTAACCAGCTCGCCGGTCCGGCTTGATGTCGCTCCGGGTTGCGAGACTGACGGTCCACACGCCAAGATCCTGATCGACGAGCAACCCGTGGAACACCGCCCGGAACGGATTCTCGGCGACACCGCTTACCGCAACGGCGTGGTCCGTTCAGAACTCGCTGAGCGCGGGGTCGACGTTCTCCCGCCGGTCCCTGAGGGCGGCGTCGTTGAGGGCCTGCTCAACGTCGACGAAATGAATCAAGCGTGCGAACCTCCGCGGAGCGATGTGCGGTGTTTGCCCGCTGCGGCCGCGGTGCTGCCCGAACGCGCCGCGTCGACAGATCCGGCCCTCTGAACGCGAGCCGTGGATGATCGCTGCCCGCGAACTGCTCGCCGATCCCGCGACCGCAGAGCATCCGCGACGCACGCGGCCACGGATCGAGCGGCTTCTCGGCCCGCTCGCGCACCGCTACGGGCCCCGGAAGAGCCGGTACATCGGCAGCCAGAAAGCTGGGCTCGGGAAACGTGAGTTCCCGATCGACCTGACCGCCGGCACAGTCACCTGCCCGGCCGGCCACACCGTAGCGATCACCAGCAGGCCGCGTGGGCTGCAGCGTTGATGAACCACAACGCCGATCGGCCGGCGCCTCGCCACCCAGGCCGTCTGATCAGCCTGACAGCCCAAGTCCGGCCACCGCGCCGGATACCGACCTCACAGGCAACACGCGCCTCCCAGACCAACGGCCATTGCCGCAATCACGCCATCTCTCGACCCCCAGCCCTGCGCCGAACTCACCGGCGACGGTAACCACCGCTCCGATGACCGCCGCCACAGGCCACTTCCTCAGGGGCCTTCTAGCTGGGGGATCTCACGAACAGAACATCGGCCCATCGCATCGCGCCTTCATAGGTCTGGCAGTTGTAGAGCGATACGAGCCTGAAGCCTCGGTCCACAAGGAACATATATATCTCGTCGAACGTCGGCGCGCCGTCGTACCAGTGAGTGAAGATCACCTCGATGAGTACTGCGCCAATGCGCCCTGCAGCGAGCAGGTCCCGGCTACCCATCAGGACCGCAAGATCGTTGCCTTGCGTGTCGATCTTCAGTAAATCGACCCGCTCCACGATGTTTGTTGCGCAGTACGCGTCGAGGGTGATCATCTCGACATGAGTCTCACGTACAATGCTTCCCCACCCGGGTGTGCCGGGGCGTAGAACCGAACTCAACTCTGAATCCTCGTTCTCGAGGAGCAGGATCTCGCCATTCTCCGCGCCGACGGCGGTGTTGACCTTGCGGACGTTTCGAACACCGCGCGTGTAGTCTTCTAGGCGTCGAAACACGGCGGGGCTGGGTTCGAACGAGTGGACCACACACCGGGGCAGCAGGCCCTTGAAGGTCAGTATTGACTGGCCGATGTTGGCTCCCACGTCGAAGACGACCGGTCGCGTGACGTCGCCGAGCACAACTTGGATGTCTCTCCCCAGATCTAGGCCCAGTTGTCCGGGGACGTATCGGGAGACGTGCACCCCGAAGCGATGCGGCCAAGCGCGTATCGTGCACGCCGCGCCGACGCCGAGTGGCCGAGCCACGGTCCGCAGGTACCGCGCGGCACGGATGCCGACGACCCGAGCCACGATAGGGAAAAGGCGCGTCCGCGCTGCTCGGAATGTATCGGTAACAGTGCGCATTTTGTGAGTCGACCGAGCTCTCGGGAGGACACCTGCAGTGGTTGCAGCCCTCCCACGGACGGAGAAGCGGGGGAACCTTCGGCTCGAGGGTAGCACCGCAGGCGCCGCGGAGTCGTTCACGCTGATACTATTTGAAGGCAGTGCATCGGATCGATGATCGAGCGCCCGTGGACTGCCATCATGCTCAAGACTTCGCGCGATGGATCGCGCCAAGGGGGTTACGTTGACCGGCCTGCCACCCGGAACACCCACTGATCGGCTCCACTTGGTCACGGGACGCTTGACTGGCAGCGCTCCCCCCGGTCGCGCTGACGGCCCGATGAGGCGGCCGATTAGATTTTGAACTCGGATCCGCTTCGAATCGCGATGTACACCTCCTCGCTTCCGACGCCCGGGCGCAAGCCGGGTGGCGTCGATGTGTTGATTCACCGGTTGGCGAACGTCCTTGTCCGGCGGGGCCACGCGATCAGACTCTGGTCATACTCGGCGGCCCCTCGCGACTCTCTGTACGACCACGTCCAGCTGTTGCCTCAAAGCACTGCCACCCACCAACTGGCGCGAATGCTGGTCGCACCCGCTCGCCTCAACGGGGTGGGCTTCGGAGACGCGCAGGTTATTCACCTTCACGGCGACGACTGGTTTTTCGTCCGGCGCGGTCGCCCCACGGTCCGCACGCTCTACGGTTCCGCCCTGTATGAGATGCGGTATGCGACACGAGTCCGGCGGATGTTGTCCCAGGCTGCACTCGTACCTCTCGAGGTGCTCTCATGCCTGCTCGCGACGGAAGCATACGGGATGATCCCGGGCGACGGACCGGTACATCGACTCCACGGATACTTGCCGGGGGCGGCAGCGGCGGCGAACGCGACGGACGAGCGGAGTAAGCACCCGTCCATTTTGTTCGTGGGGACCTGGACGGGACGCAAGAGGGGCGCTCTGCTGCGAGACGAGTTCCTTCGGCATGTACTTCCCTGCCATCCGACCGCCGAGTTGTGGTGCGTGAGCGACGCATGCCAAGAGGCCCCGTCAGTGAGATGGTTTCAGAACCCGTCGGATGCGGAGTTGGATCAGCTCTACCGCCGCGCTTGGGTGTTCTGCCTCCCGAGTCGATACGAGGGGTTCGGCCTTCCGTACGTCGAGGCCATGGCCCGCGGGTTGCCGGTCGTCGCCACCGATAATCCCGGGGCCCGCTTTATTACGCGTGATGGACGCGACGGCGTGGTCGTGGCGGACGCTGCCCTCGGTGGCACGCTCGCTAGCCTCCTAAAGGACGCTGGGCGCAGGGCGGCGCTCGCAGCCGCCGGCCGGCAAAGGGCCGTCGAATTCACATGGGAGCGTGCGGCAGAGCGCCACGAAGCGGCGTACCGCTCGGCAATTCACCGCTTTGCAGCCCAGCGTGCGACGCAACTGGCTTCAGGCTCCGCGAGACGGCGATAGAGAATGGCGCCTCCACCCCCTCAGAACGCACGCCTGGGACGATCGCTGCTGATGGTCGGCCGAATAGCGCAGGCCGCCGCCAACGATCCGCGGATCCGCCGGCTGATCGCCCGCTCCACTCGTAGCTGGCGCCAGCGCGAGCACGTGATTCGCTACGGACCGGCGGCTGGGATGCGGATCAATTTGCGCGGCTCCCGCCCTTCTTATGTCTTTGGTGTTGCGGAGCCCGACACTCAACACCTACTCGGATCATGGCTGCGCCCGGGTGACGTATTCTACGATCTAGGCGCGAACGTGGGCTTCTTCAGCCTCATTGCCTCCCGCCTCGTGGGACCGGAGGGCCATGTCTTCGCCGTGGAGCCTTCCCCCACCACGGCGTACGCCCTGCGATCCAATGTGGAACGGAATGCGCTGGTCAACGTCACCGTGATCGAGGCAGCGGTGGGTCGAGAGGATGGCACCGCCCGGTTTGACCCGACCAGCGAAGTTTCGCAGGATGCGCGGCTGATCGAAGATTCGCGCGCTGGCGGCATCGAGGTGCGTGTGGTCAGCATTGACGCTCTGGTGCGCGGCGGCGCCCGTCCGCCCAACGTCGTGAAGATCGATGTCGAAGGAGCGGAGGAGGACGTCATCATTGGCATGCACAAGACGCTGGCGACGTACGCGCCACGGGTTGTGTGCGAGATTCACCGCACCTTCCACTCCACAGAACACCCAGTAGAGATCATGCTGCGCGACGCTGGGTTCATGGTGTCGTGGCTCGAGACCGGAATGACTAGAAACTCAGAGTGGTGGGCGCCCCACGTCGTCGCCGTGCCCGCCGTCCCCGTTCAACGTGTCTGAGCACCGCGTCCCGACTCTAACGCCCAGCGAGCCGCGTGGTCACGCAGAGGGTCGAACCCTCGGCTCTGGAGGCCCACGGACTTTGATACCGCAGGGCCCGGACCGGCCATCACGGTGCGGGGCCGCGTGACGATCAACCCGCCCGGTGTCTCCCGCACCGTGAAGCCGCCAGCACGGATCGCGATGGTGTGCTCGACCAGGAGCTACAACGACGGAATCCTCGACTACGCGGTCGGGCTCGGTGATGCTTTGGCGCGCTTGCACGGCCTGAGCATCGAGCTCGTGGTGCGCCGCGCATCCGGCTGGAAGACACGAGAGCTAGGAGGCGGCGATTCGTCGGAGCGCGGGGCCTCGAGCCTAGTATCAGCAGTTAGCGATGCGGACGCGGTGCTGCTCCACTACAATCCATTTTCATGGGGGCGCTGGGGGTTTGCGCCGCGGCTGGCGCCTTCGCTCGCCGGGTTGCGGCTTCGGCGCCCGGAGTTAGTGTTGGGAGTCGTGTTCCACGAGCGGTACGTGGACCTCGGTGGGGTCCGCGGGACCGCAATGGGGGCCTGGCAGCGGGTTCAGTTCCACGCCGTCCTGCGCACAGCGACGGCGGCGTTTGCGTCGACTGACGCGTGGACTGCGGCGCTCCGCCACCAGACCCGCGTTCCGGCGGCCAAGATACCCATCTGCTCGAACCTCCCTGACGTCCGCGGCCGGCGGGAGTTCGCGCGAACCCGACTCGAACTCGATCCCTCCACGTTTTGTGTCGCCACGTTCGGAATCCGGCACGTGACCAGGCTCGACGGCCATGTCGAGCATGCCGTAAGCGCTATTGCGAGTAGCGGGATGCCCGTCGCGCTACTGAATCTTGGCGCCCATCCGCCGGCGTTTCCGGAAATCGAGCGCAGCGTCCGGGTAATTTCCCCTGGGCGCCTTGATGCGCCCGCCGTCGCCGAATGTCTGACGGCGGCGGACCTCTACCTAGCCCCATTCGTTGACGGCGTCTCGTCACGACGCACGACTTTGATGGCTGCCCTCCAACACGGCATCGCGGTCGTGGGTACTGACGGCACGATGACTGGTCCGGCGATGCGCTCCGCGCGCGATGCTTTCATGCTAACTCCGGCCGCCGACGCCGTGGCCTTCGGCGAAGCCGCCTTGCACCTCGCCTTGGATCAACGGAGGAGGGAGCGCCAAGGCGCCGCAGGTCGACGATTCTACGAACAGCACCACGACTGGCCGGTCGCCTGCGATGTTGCGCTCGAGGTCCTCAACGCTGGCAGGGCCCTGTAACCCGCACCCAACGGTCCGGACGCTGCACGTGTTCAGGTCGCCGGCGATGCCAAGCCGGCTCGCTCCCGCGGAAGTGTGATCATCCAGTAGGCCACGATGCCGCCCACGAACCACAATAGGGGGCCATCGGGGACTGTGACCGTGCCCGGTCCGGCGTAGAACGAGATCAACATCCCGAGGAGCGGGCTGATCACCGCCGCCAGAAGGACTCGGGCATGAAGATCGGGCTCGCTTCGACAGCGGGCGAGGCCGAGACCGAGCACCACAATCGTGAAGCCGATGACGGCCAAAAGGCCGGGAATACCGGTCTCAACGACGAGGAAGCTGAACTCGCTCTCCGTGTTCAGCTTGCCTGTGAGCGGGGACGCCCCGGCGGTCACAGTCGCTGGGCCGCCTGTCCCGAGGCCGGCGCCGAGAGGGTAGTGGATGGCCGCGTCGGCGATCGCATGCAATTGCCCAGGACGCCCTCCGTTCGACGTAGTCGTGGTGGCGATCTTGGACGCCGACAAACCCTGGTAACGAAAGGCACCTCCGCCAGCTCCGGATGTAATGGCCGTGACCACGAAGTAGGCCACGACAGCCGCCACGGCGAATCCGGCAAGACTCGCCAAGCGACGGCTGCTCGTCGCGGTCATAACGCCGTATGCGAGGACAGTCGCCGCCGCGGCAACGATTACCCCGCGCCCTTCAGAGGTCACGATCGCGGCGACAGCTCCGACAGACAAGATCGCCGCGACCAATCGGTCTCGAATCCGAGCGGCAAATGAACCCAGAGCGAAGATGCCGCCCAACGCCAAGACGCCAAACGCACCCCCGGCGCCGATGTCGCTCCCGAGCCCGAACGGGCGTACGCGTTGAATGCCTGCCGAGTCTACGAACGCCGAGCCTCCGCCGGTAAAGGTGCCGGTGCCGAGGACTCGAGCCGAGTATCCAGGACCCCAGCTGGCAAGTTGTTGCGGCGAGGATTGGAACTGTACATATCCGACGACGCCGTTCGCGGCTCCAATCACGAGTAGCAGGAGAACGAACTTACGAAGCGCGGCCGCGTCGCGGACCACCAGATAGCCCAAGAAGAACAGCGGCACAAACTCGAGGTGCGGCTTGACGCCGGCCAGCGAGTGGACGAAGGTCCCGCCGCTCGGGTTGGCGATCTGCACGAGGACGAAGGCAACGTAAGCAAGGATCCATCCGGAGAGGGGGGGTAGCGAGAGGCGCCGATCCTCCACCTGCCCGCGGACTAGCACCCCGGCCACGATCGCGTACAGCAGCGCGTCCCGCACAAGCGCCACGCTGCTCGATCCGCTCGCCAGCTTGAGGAAGCCGTCCAACAACCCGAGATAGAGCATCAGGATGGCTAGGGCCAACCCTGTTCGCCGAGTCCACGCCAAGGCGACGACTCCCGCCGCGACGACGATCAGCGCGACCATCCGCACCACCCCGTGACTGATAAGAGAAGGCGTCACCGCGATCGTCAGGCCAGCGAGACTTACTCCGAGCGTTGCTGTGCGCGCCGCGCCCACAACCTTCCCCCGGCTCCCTATCGCGTGACTCGCCGACATTCTTCGACGGATCTACGAGTAGCTGGCGCGCTTGCGGCGCCTCACCTTGGGGGCACGTGGCTCGTCGCCGCGTCCCCCATACCCATATCCATATCCGTACCCATATCCGTACTCGCCGGAATCTAGATCAGAGAGGTCATTGGCCACGACGCCGAGCAGGTTGGTCCCCGGCATCCGCTCGAGAAACGCAGTCATCCTGCGAACGCTGTCGCGGGTTGTTAGGCCTAGACGCCCCACTACGATTGCCGCGTCGGCGTAGCGAACCAAGGGCACTGAATCCGTGACCGAGAGCAGCGGAGCAGAGTCCAAAATCAACAGGTCGTACGAATCGCGCAGGTCGTCCAACACCTCCCGGAGCCGGTGCGACTCGAGAACGGTCGCGGGATTCGCGGGGCGGGTTCCGGCCAGGACGACGGACACCGTGGATACTGCGCTATCCACCGGGTAACCGTCGGCAGGTGTGTCGGGAAGGTTGGCTGCGTTCATCCGCACTAGCGCGTCGATCCCGCGGGCTCTGACGGCAACCTCGTGCATCACGTCGTCCAGTTCTGCCATCCCGGTGAGCACGTCGGTGAGTCCGGGTCCCGCCGATAATCCAAAGAGGCCGCTCTGCATGGGTCGGCGCAGGTCGGCCTCGATGATCACGACGCGCTTGCCCGCTTCGGACATCGTTATCGCGAGGTTTCGTGCCAGGGTGGACTTCCCCTCGCCGGGGATCGCGCTCACCGCCACTATGCTTCGTGGCGGCTCGTCGAGCGTCAGCAATTGGATGTTCGTCCGCAGGAGTCCGAACGCCTCGTGGAAGCCGGGGCCGAGACCCGAGACACCGTCCTTTCGAGGAGACGGGTCGGCGGAGTGCGGGAGCACGGCCAACACCGGCAGAGCATAGGCACGCTCGAGGTCCTCGGGGCGCTTGAGCCGTCGATCGAATCGCTCAAGGCCAAAAGCGACCGAGATCGCCAGAATCAGGCTGAGGACAAAGGCAAAGATCGCGTCCCGCGACGGCTTCGGTGACGAAGGGGATGATGGGGCAACGGCGGGGCTGACCTGCTTCGTCCCGGTCGGCACCGCCAGTGCCAGTTGGAGCCGTGACATCTGCCCCAAGAGGGTCGCACGGGCAGACTGGTTGGCCACGACGTTTGGTATGCGGGCTAGCTGCTGCTTGACGCCGGTCAGCTCCTGACCGATCACCGTTTGCTCATCAGCGTTGGTGATGGCGACGAGCTGCTGGGCGTACCCGTTTGCGATCATGGCCGCCTGCATGGGTTTCCGTGAGCTGGCGCTGATTGCGATGAAGTCCTGACCGGTCTTGTCGGAGATCGTCACCGCCGCGAGAAGCGCGGCCGGTGAGCCCGCGTAGTGGATTCGCTTGGCCACCGCTTGGGCTTGGGTCTCCGCATAGAGCAGACCCGCAACGTCCTGGAGGGTGCGGTCGGTCGCAAAGGCGACGCCACTGTTTAGCGGATCGCCAGCCGGCTGATAAAAGACCAACGTGCCGGCCGAGTAGACCTTGGGTTGGCGAGCGGCCCTCGCGTAGGTCCCGACCGTCGCGAGAACGATCACGGCGACCACGAGCCACTTCCGCTGCCAAACGGGGCGGAGGTAGTCCGAGAAGCGTGGGTTATTGGCGACGTTCGTATCCACAGGCTGAAACGCAGACGTCTCAAGCGGGCCGTACAGGCGTCCGGTTTTCCGACAGCCACATCGCTGGCCGGGTGTCGCCGGCCGCCGATTGAAGTTCTCGGGCCGAGTCATCGTACAGGTTCCGGCTCGCGATCCGACGCCCGGGAACACGGACCGACGGTCCGATTCGAGCCGCCTGGCTGGCAGACAGCGCCAGCATCCACCACCTGATTTGATTCGGGTCGTGTGCGGCATCTGCGGCAGCTCGGCTCCGCACCCTCAGCTCGCCGTCGACGCCATGAATGCCGCGATGGTTCGTCGGGGCCCCGACGACGAAGGGTCGTACCTGAGCGAGCCCCTCGCGCTCGCGATCGGCGCGCGGCGTCTAAGCATCATCGATGTCGAGGGCGGCCATCAGCCGATCTCCAACGAGGACGGGACGATCTGGGCGGTACTCAACGGCGAGATCTATAACCACCGGGCGCTGCAAGCGATGCTGCGCCGCCAGGGCCACACGCTCCGAACTCGCGCCGACACCGAGGTCCTCGTGCATCTCTACGAGGAATACGGTGACGGCTTCGTCCATGCCCTCGAGGGTATGTTCGCGTTCGCGATCGTTGACGAACGAGCCGGACGGCTGATCGTAGGGCGCGATCGCTTCGGCGAGAAACCGCTGTTCTACACAGTGCGGGACGGCGAGTTGAGCTTCGCTTCCGAGCTGGACGCCCTGCTGGCGGGCTCTGGCCTTCCGCTCGAACTCGATCCGGTAGCCGTCGACGAGTTCTTCGTCCTCGGCTATGTCCGCAACCCGCGCTCGATTGCGCGACGCGTCTGCCAGCTTCCGGCCAGTCACCTGCTTCTATGGGATTCCGTAGGCCGCGTTCCGCGGCTCCAGCGCTATTGGGAGCCGCCGACGCCCGCGCGATGGCCCCGCCAAGAGGACGAGGACGACCTCGTCGCGGAGACGCTCCACCTCCTCGAGGGATCGGTCCGCGGGCGAATGCTCGCCGACGTTCCCCTTGGCGTCCTGCTCAGCGGCGGGCTCGACTCGACGCTGCTCGCGGCGATCGCCTCAGGCCTCTCCGACGAGCCGGTCAAGACCTTCACCGTCGGCTACGACACGGGCACCGACAGCGAACTGGATGTCGCGCGGGCGACGGCGAGAGCGCTCGGAACCGAGCACCGAGAGCTCGTGCTCACCTCCGACGCGGTGGCGAGCCGAGCTCCTCGTCTGCTAAGCGAGATCGACCAGCCGATTGCCGACCCGGCGCTGGTCGCGCTGCACGCGGTTGCCGACTTCGCCCGCGAGGAAGTGACGGTCGCCGTGGGCGGGGAGGGGGCAGACGAGCTGTTTGGAGGCTACCCGCGATACGGCTGGCTCTCGCGAGCGCAGATGCTCGATGGTCGCGCTCCGGCGTCGCTGCGGCGGGCTGGTGCGCTGGGCGTGACTTCGGTGACGCGCGGCCGCGGGCGCCGACTAGCCGACGTGCTCGCGCCCCTGAGCACGAGCGAGCGTCATCTCGATTGGGTGACGAGCGGGCGCCGCCACGCACGGACCTCGCTGTACGGACCGGCGCTCGCCGACGTCATCGACCTTGACGCAATCGAGCACAGCATCCGCGAGGTTACGAGCGTCGAGGGTCCGGATGCGCTGCCCGCCGCCATGATGCGCCTCGACCAGGTCTCCTGGCTCCAGGATGACGTGCTCCAGAAGGCCGACCGCGCCGGGATGCTCGTGTCCCTCGAGCTGCGCACCCCGTATCTTCACCGTGAACTGGCGGAGTTCGCCGCGTCGATCCCGCCTTCGGTTCACACGGCTGGCGGCGGCAAGCGGCTCCTCCGCTGCGCGCTCGCGCAGGTCGCCCCTGAGCTTCCGGTCCGCCGCAAGCGAGCTTTCGGCGTTCCGCTCGCGCAATGGCTTCGCGGCCCGCTACGTCAGCTCCTGTCTGAGTTCGCGGAGCACTCGATGCTGTTCGACGATGGGCTCTTCCGTCGTGAAGACGTCGCGCGACGAGTGGCGCGCCACGTGAGCGATGAAGCCGACGAGAGTGCGGTTCTGTGGCCGCTGCTCACGCTCGGCGTGTGGGCCGACGCGAGGCGCGCTTCATGAGCCTGGATCCACGGGTCCTCCTGATAACGCCCGACTATCCGCCCGCCCGGGGCGGCATCCAATATCTGCTCGCCGGTGTCGTAGGTCATGCAACGCGGGTTCGCTTCCGGGTCTTGACGTTCGCCGACGAGGCGAGCATCACCCAGGAAAACAGCGTACAAATTTGGCGCGTCTCGACGACGAGCGTGCGGGGCGGGACGATCGCGGCGCTAAACGCCGCCGCGCTGGCGCAGGTGCGACGCTTCCGACCCGACGTGGTGCTCAGCGGCCACATCGTCGCTGCTCCAGCGGCCCGCATTGCGGTCCTGGGCGGAATCCCATTCGTGCAGTACCTGTACGCCAAGGAGATGGCCCATCGCACGCGGCTGACGTCGTTTGCCGTCCGCCACGCCACCGCCAGCATCGTGCTCGGAGAGCACGGGCGCTCGCTCGCCCTGGCCGCCGGTGCCGAGCCGCATCGCGTGCACGCCATACCCCCTGGCATCGACCTGCCCGCTCGGGCAGCGAGCACGCCGCGCGACCGCAAGCCCGTCATCGTTTGTGTCGCCCGACTCGAGGATCGCTACAAGGGCTTCGACGTCCTCGTTCGCGCATTGCCGCTGATCCGCAGCCGAGTGCCAGAAGCGACGATGATCTTCGTCGGTGGCGGTCATCTGCAGCCCGTGCTGGAGGCTCTAGCCCGCGCCAACGGCTGCAGCGATGCGCTGCGGTGCACGGGACGAGTCGACGACGCGGAGCGCGACACATTGCTGGCATCCGCGACGGTGTTCGCGATGCCGAGCCGCCTCCGGGCTGGCTCGGGCGGCGAGGGGTTTGGGATCGTCTACCTGGAGGCCGGGGCCCACGGCACTCCGGTCGTGGCCGGAAACGTTGGCGGAGCGCTCGACGCCGTCGTGGACGGCGAGACGGGCCTCCTCGTCACGCCCGAGGACCACGTGGCGTTGGCCGAGGCGATCACGAGGCTTCTGCTCGATCGCGATCTCGCGACCCGACTCGGCGACGGCGGACGTGAGTGGGCAGAACGATTCGCGTGGTCGAAGATCGTGCCGAAGGTCGAGGACGTCCTGATCGCTGCTGCGCGGGGCATGAGTTGAGGGTGCTACTGGTCGAGTTTTCGAGCGCCGTCAGCGGCGCGGAACGCTCACTCCTGGAGTTGGTACAAGGGCTCCGAGGGGAACACGAACTGGCCCTAGCCTGCCCGTCCGGCCCGCTCGCAGATCGGGCGAGGAAACTCGGACTGGAGGTGCTCCCGATCCCCGCCACCCAGCTCACGTTCAGGCTCCATCCCCGTCACACACCAATCGGCCTCGGAAGGATGGCTGACGCGGCGCGAAGGCTCCGCGCGATTGTTCGCGAGCGGCGTCCCGACATCGTGCACGCCAACTCGACCCGGGCCGGGCTGCTCGCGATTCCCGCCGCCTGCGGGATCAGTCCCGTCGTGGTGCACTGCCGCGACGCGCTGCCCTCTGGACGCGCCGGCGCGCTCGTGGCTCGAGCGCTGATCGTCGGCGCTGACGGTCTCGTTGGCATCTCGGGTCACGTCGCAGTCACGCTCGGTGGCCAGAACTGGGCAGCGCGGCGGATCTCCGTGGTCGACAACGCGATCGACCTGGAGCGCTTCGATCCGAGCAGTCTGCCGGGAAAGGCAGACTGCCGCTCGACGCTCGGACTGGGTTCCGACCTGGTCCTGAGCGTGATCGCGCAGATCACTCCGTGGAAAGGTCAGGACGTCGCGATCGAGACGGTAGCGGAGCTGCGTCGCCGCGGACGGGACGCACACCTGCTCGTTGTGGGTGAGACGAAATTCCTCGGTCCCACGACGCGCTTTGACAACCGTGCGTTCGAAAGAACCCTCCACGCGCTGGTGGAGACCCGCGCGCTGGGGGATCGCGTTCACTTCCTCGGCGAGCGCGGTGATCCCGAGCTGATTCTCGCGGCTAGTGACGTCCTGCTGGTCCCCTCGACGGACGAGCCCTTCGGGCGCACGATCGTCGAGGCCATGGCGATGGGCGTGCCGGTTGCCGCGACCAGCGTCGGCGGCCCGCGGGAGATCCTCCGGGACGGGATCGGCGGACTGCTGGTGAGAGGTCGAGATGCCTCAGCGTGGGCCGACGCCGTCGAGGCGCTCGCAGTCTGGCCGGCTGACCGGGGCGCTGCGGCGCGAGCCGAGGCCAACGTGAGATTCTCCCGCGCGCGCCACACGTCGGCGATGCTCGCCGTGTACGACGGGGCGATAGCGAATCGGCGCCTCGGCCATCGGTACCTGCCTGTGCCAAGATGGGTGCGCAGATGAGCACGCCGACTCCCAGCCTCCACGACCTCGGCTATCTCGAGGAGCGATGGGAGCGGGAGCAGATCTTCCACGACGATCTCGCGGTGCAACTCGATCCTGCGGCACTCCCGGTGACCGAGCCACCGCACTACGACGAGGCCGTGCTGGCCGCAGCCGGTATCGGTCCCGGCACACGGGTTCTCGACCTGGGTTGCGGCCAGGGCGACCTCACGCTTACGCTGCTGGCGCGCGGCGCGGAGGTTACGAGTCTCGACCTGTCCGTGGGCATGCTGGATGTCGCACGTCAGCGGGTCGAGCGCTTCGGGGGCGGACGGACGGCCGAGTTCGTCGCCGCCCCCGTCGAGAAGACAGGGTTGCCGGATGGAAGCTTCGATGTGGTCGTTGGGCGCTGGATCCTCCATCACGTCGACCTGCGGCCGGCTGCCGCCGAACTGGCTCGGATCCTCGCGCCGGGGGGCCGCGCTGTGTTCCTGGAGAACTCCGGCGCCAACCCGGTGCTGAATTTCGCGCGCGACCATCTTGCGGGCCGCTTCGGCATCCCGAGACTCGGAACGGAGGACGAGCGACCACTCGTGGCCGACGATTGGAGCATCCTTGGCCGGAACTTCGCCCGAGTACGCGGCGAGTTTCCGGTCGTTGACTTTTTCGAGCTCTTCAACCGGCAGGTGTTCCGTTACCGCAACCGACTCGGCGGGTCCGTGTGCCGGGGTCTGGATCAACTCGTCGGCCGCACCAGTTTGCGAAAGTATTCCTACCGCGTGCTCGTGGTTGCCGAGAAATAGTCGAATCCGCGGCTCGGCCCGCGCTGGCAAGCCCGCTCCTTTCGCCCACGATCGATCTCGGCCGCGAGGGCGGCACGGAATACAGCGGGCGCAAATCGAGCGGCCGCGCGGGCGATGTCGGCGGGGGCAGTTTCGATCCGATCGCATCGCTCGAGCGCTGCGATGAAACTTTCCACCGTGGGGCGGTCGAAGAAGGTCCCGCTGAACCCGTCCACGACCGTCTCGAGTGCGCCTCCCGCGGCGAACGCGACTACCGGCTTGCCGGCCGCCTGGGCCTCTACCGGCGTGATGCCAAAGTCCTCAGTACCCGGAAAGCACAACGCCCGGCAGGACTCCATCAGGTCAACCACATCCGCGTCGTCGAGCTTCCCGTGGAACGCGACCGTCGGTCCGGAGATGGAACGTAGCTCGCCAAGAGCGGGCCCCACGCCGACGACGTCCAGGTCGATCCCCAGGCGCGTCGCCGCCGCGACGGCAATCTCGACGCGCTTGTACTTCAACAACCGGGAGACCACGAGCAGCCGCTCGCCGCGGGGGCGGGCAGTGAAGCGCTCGACGTTGACGGGAGGTGAAACGACGCGAGCATCGATCCCGTAGGTCGCGCGAATCCGCTCCCTGATCGTCTCGCTGATCGCGATGTAGAGGTCGGCTCGCCGAGCAGCCGACCGGTCGAGCGCTCGCAGCGCCCCGCGCACAGGACGAAACGCGGCCTGCTTCACCGAGGACGTGCCCAGGTACTCCTCTCCCCAGAGCCAGCGGGCCGGTGTATAGCAGTAGACGACATGGAAGCTCGCGGGCGTGCTGCGGACCATGTGCGCCCACCCGCTCGAGCTCGAGAGGACCACGTCTGCATCAAGCGCGCCGAAGCGGCTGAAGGCGACCGGAAAGAGTGGCAGCAGCGCCCGGAACCTGCGGTCGACCGGCAGTCTGTCCAGAAACGAGCAGCGGATGTCGTGGCTCCGAAACTCTGGGAACGTCGAGTCTGGGCGGTAGAGCGAGGTGTAGATCGGCGCGTCAGGCCAGATCTCGGCCATCTCAAGGACCACTCGCTCGGCCCCACCGCGCTGATTCAGATAGTCGTGGGCTATCGCGATCTTGGCGGGGCGGACGGGCTTGTCAGGCTCAAGGGAATTCATCGTCGGACAATGATGATCCTGTCATGCCGGGTCCGTCCACGTCGGGCCAGATCGCCGCGACCAAACTGCTTACCGCGTAATCGCCTAGCATCCGTGCCTCGTCATTCAGCAGTTATCGGTCTGTATGCATGCGCCCGGGTTGTGGTCGTGTTCTTTCGAACGTTTCCAGCGTGTTACATCCCACCGCGTGGCAGGTGGACCGGGCGCCGCGCAGGTTGGCCCTGATGGCAGATGCCTGACGCCTATACTCGAATGGTCGCTTGTGGTGTGCAAGCCCCACTCAGGGCCTTCCGCGGACCGCTAGTTCGAAACCCGGGACGTCAGGACATGCAATGAGGAATACGGGACTGGAGCCGGAAACAACTGCAGCGCGCGTGCGAACGACCACGCCCGCAGGATCGCGGCCCCGGCCGCGCAATCCGGACGGGACGCGGCGACGGCGGACCGAGGGGGATGCGCTCGCCGAGGTCCATCTTCGTGAGCGGAACTACCGTCGGGGTCTCGCGATGAGCGACATGCTCGCGACGACCGCCTCCGCCGCGATCGCCCTCCAAGCGTTCGGCGGAGAGCGGCTCCGTCCGGTCTTCGTCCTGGCCCTCCCGATCGTCGTGATCGTCGGCAAACTCCAGGGGCTTTACGATCGCGACGAGCTGGTCGTCTCGAAGTCGACCCTCGACGAGATGCCGCGCCTTTTCCATCTCGCGACCCTGATCGCCCTAGCTGTCTGGCTCACGCGCAAAGTGTTCGTCGTCGGGGCCCCCAGCACTGCCGATCTCGTGGCTTTGTGGGCGCTTCTGCTGGCCAGCCTCACCGGTGGTCGAATGCTCGCCCGCCGTATCGCCGCATTCACCTCGCCGCCCGAGCGCTGCCTCTTGCTTGGGGGAGACCAGGTCTTCGGCCGTCTCGCCGCCCGCCTCGCGGACGACCGCAACCTCGTGCTCGTTCGCTGGGAGCCCCTCGACCAGGTCATCAACCGTCGCGCTCGGCTCGAGGACCTCGTGGAGCAGGACGGCATCCAGCGGATCATTATTGCCCCTGGCGAGGGTCACAGCACCGAGATCGTCGACGTGATCAGGGCGGCAAAGGCCACTGGACTGCGCGTCAGCCTGCTGCCGGGGATCCTCGCGACTGTCGGTAGCTCGGTCGTCTTCGACGACCTCGGCGGCATCGTCCTCCTCGGCGTGCCGCGCTTTGGTCTCTCGCAGTCATCGGCGCTGCTCAAGCGGACGCTGGACCTTGTCGGCGCCACCGCGCTACTCGTCCTGATGAGCCCGCTGATGCTCGTCGCGATGATCGCCATCAAACGCGGCAGCCCAGGGCCAGTCTTCTTTCGCCAGACCCGTGTAGGTCGCGGTGGTCAGCCATTCTCGATGATCAAGCTGCGCACGATGGTGGACGGTGCCGACGCGCTGAAGCCGGCGCTCGCCGAACGCAACGAGGCTGTCGGCCTGTTCAAGATCGACAATGATCCACGGATCACCCGTGACGGGCGGTGGCTGCGCCGGACGCACCTCGACGAACTCCCGCAGATGATCAACGTGATCCGCAACGAGATGAGCCTCGTCGGTCCCCGCCCGCTGATCCTCGAAGAGGATGAGACGATCACCGGCACCGATCGCCGTCGCCTCCACCTCACGCCCGGGATCACCGGACAGTGGCAGATCCTCGGCGCGGCGCGGGTCCCGCTCGCGGAGATGGTCAAGCTCGACTACCTGTACATCGCCAACTGGTCGCTCTGGGGAGACATCAAGATCCTCGCCCGCACGATTCCCGCGATGGTCGGGCGCAGGGGCCAGTAGCCGCGCCGTAGTCGCAGCGCTAGGCTTCGGGCATGACGCTCGGCCTGACGCTGTACACCGCAGTGCTCGCGCTCCACATCGCCTTCGTCGTGATCGCGTTCGGCGTGATCTTCGCCTTCCCGCTGATCTCGCTGTTCGGCCGGCGCATGGACCCCAGCGGCCTGCCGTGGTTTCACCGCATGCAGAAGAAGATCGGCGAGATCCTGATCTCGCCGGGCCTCCTCGTCGTGATCGTCGCCGGCCTCTACCTGGCGGGCAAGCTCCACTCGTTCAGCGCCTTCTACGTCCAGTGGGGGATCGGCGCGGCGATCGTCCTCGGCGGACTCGTCGGCGGTTACCTCGGACCGCGGCAGGGCAAGCTGGCCACGCTCGCCGAGCGCGACTTGTCCACCGGCGCCGGCGGCCGGGACGGGACTCTTGGCAAGGAATACGTCTCGCTCAGCCGTGAGGTCGACATCGTCGGCCTGGTGGCGTGCCTGCTCGTCTTGGTCACCGTCTTCCTGATGACGGCCCAGACCTCCTGAGCGACGGGCCCGCGGACGGCGCCGGCCGCCTGACCGGCCACCCGAGGTTCCCGGGACTCGACGGCGTCCGTGCGCTAGCGGCAATCGCCGTCCTCGGGTTCCACGCGAGCGAGTTCTCGGGAGCCGAGCGAGCCCGATGGTGGGGGCCGCTGGCCGACCGTCTGGCGATCAGCGTCCCCGTCTTCTTCGTCGTCTCGGGCTTCGTCCTCTACCGGCCGTTCCTCGCCGCCCAGGCCGGCCTCGCGCGCCGGCCGAGGCTGCGTCGGTATGCGACGGGCCGGGTCCTGCGGATCGTCCCCGCCTATTGGCTGGCGATGACCCTGCTGGCGATCTACCCCGGCCTGAGCGGCGTCTTCAGCGGGGACTGGTGGCGCTATTACGGCTTCCTCCAGATCTACAGCCTGCGAACCGAACCGCTGGGCCTACCGCCGGCGTGGACGCTCGACGTGGAGGTCGTCTTCTATGCCGTCCTCCCGATCCTCGCACTGGTCGCGGCCCGCCGTCCGCTGAGCGCCTCCTCCGTGCGCTTTCCCCTCCATCGTCCGTCAGCCTGCCGAACCCATCTGCTCGCGCTGCTCGGCGTGATCGTCGCGTCGACGGCGTTCCGCGTCTGGGCGACGCAAGCGGAGCCGACCTCGACGTCGACGGTCTGGCCGCCGGCGCTGATCGGGTGGTTCGCAGGGGGGATGCTGCTCGCGACGCTCAGCGTCCGCCGCCAAGCCGGCGGTCTCCCAGTCGATCACGGCCCCGGCGGCCCGCTCGCGGCGACCGCCTGCTGGCTTGCCGCGGGACTCGGCGCGGTCGCCTTGGCGCTGCTGGTGCCCAGCCAGCTCTTTCCGCCCCACGAACCGGCCGGCCGGTTCGCGATCGAGAACCTCGGCTACATCGCGATCGCCACCGTCTTCGTCGCTCCGGCCGCCGGCGTGGTCGGCCGGGGCGGCCTCCCGGCGCGCGTGCTGATGCTCCGCCCGCTCGCGCTGATCGGCGTGATCAGCTACGGCGTCTATCTCTGGCACTACCCGATCATCCGCGCGCTTCACGATCACGGGCTCGGCGACTCGGGGACGCTCAGCACGCTCGAGCTCGCGGGCGCCGGACTGCTGCTCGCAATCGTCGCCGCGACGTTCAGCTACCTGCTGGTCGAGCGCCCGGCGCTGGCGCTGCGGCAGATGGCGCCACCAACCCTCGCAAAGCGTGGACGATCGCGCTAGCCTCGTTGAATGAGAGACACCGCACGCCCAAGACACCATGTCAGCCCAAGGACCTTGCGTCTCACCGCGATTGTGATGCGCTACTCGCCGAACCGGGACGCCTACGTCCTGCGGGGCGTGGGAAGCCGGTTCGGGCCGGTGCTCAAGCGCAGACAGACCGACTCCTGATCGACTCGCTCGGCGGCGAGCGCCGCAGCACCAGCAGGTTCCGCACGCTCGGTACCCCCGGGACGGCGTGTCGTGAGTGTCATCTCGAGCGAGCAAAGGACACTCGGCAGACCCGCGTGCTAATCGCCTACCTCCGGAGCCACGGATGACACAACTCCCGGTCGACAGCCCGGACCGCCACTAGTCGAGCGCGAGGGCGATCCGAAGGGCGTCGTCGAGCTCGCGTGACTCGGGCGGCCCGAGTGCGCCGCGCCGCCGGGCGAGGGCCGCCTTGGGGACCGTAAGGACGTTGTCGCAGTTGGCCACCGAGCCCTCGACCAGGCCGTGGGCCTCACCGAGCTCGACCTCGGTCGGCAGGCCGCGGACGCGGGTCGTGACGAGCACGACCGTGAGGTTGGTGAGGTGTGGGATCGCGATCGGACGCGTCACGATGACAGCGGGGCGAAGACCGAGGCCGGGCCAGTCGATGTCGTAGACATCTCCCCGCGTCACATCGACGGCGGGTCGCTCGCCGATCCCCGATCGCCTGGATCTGCCATCAGCGCGACCCCCAGGCGCAGGCCGACCAGGCCGACCGATACGTCGTCGGGCGCCGCGGCGTAGGCGCGCCGGTAGGCCTCGCCGATCCGGACCTCGCGCTCCTCGCGCAGGACGACCGTCAGCCCCGCACGCATGGCGGCCGCGCGACTGGGAAAGACCCCCCGGGCGACCGCGGCGTCCAGACGACGCAGGTCGTCTTCTTCGAGTCGCACGGCGATCTGCACGCTCATATCAGCCAGATCGCTCCACTCATACCAACCAGAATACCAAGTCGGTATACGGTTTACCGTCTACGGTAGTCTTGAGTCCGTGCGGACGTTGATTCTCGATCCCCCGCCGCAGCAACTGCAGGCCCTGCTCGATCGCCGTCGCCGGGACGGCGTGGACCGTCACGACGAGGTGTGGGAGGGTGTTCGTCACATGGTCCCAGCCCCGGGAGCCGCGCACTCGCTGATCGCCCAGCAGCTCGCCATCCTGCTCGATGGACCGGCTCGGGCGGCGGGCTTCGTCGTCAGCGTCGACTTCAACCTCGGTGTCGCCGAGAACTACCGCGTCCCCGACCTCGGGCTCCACCGCGGCCGGCCGCGCGGGACATGGATACCGACGGCGGCAGCCGGTGTCGAGATCCTGTCTCCGGAAGACGAGACTTGGGAGAAGCTCGAGTTCTACGCCGAGTGTCGGGTCGACGAGCTGATCATCGTCGATCCGGCCACCCGCTCGGTCGACTGGCGGGCGCTCCGCGGGGGCGAATACGTCCGGGTCGAACGCAGCGGCCTGGTCGACCTCGACGGGCGGAGGCTGGCCGAGCAGATCGACTGGCCGCCAACCGACTGAAGCCCGGTCGGCACCGACCGTTGAACTGGCGGTCCGGGCCTCGATCGCAAGTGGTGTGATGTCGCAATGCTGAGTAGCTGGCCTGCGGCCAGTCGAGGCGCTCGGCGAGCTCGGCCGGTCCCGTCTCGATCAGCAGGCTCCGGTCGAGCGGGTGATACTCGCCGTCACGCAGCCCGAGCCAGGCAATCTTCCGGTCGCTGGGGTCGACGATCACGATCTCCTCGACATCGTGAGCCGCGTAGAACGGGAGCTTGTCCCAGGTCTCATCGCCTGGCGCGAGGATCTCGAGGACGAGCGCGGCCGCCAACCAGACGCCGGATGCGCCCGGCCGGTGCAGCCCCCCATCGGGGACGCGGAAGTCCTGCTCGGACTCGCCGAGGTTGAACTCGCTGATCGTGGCCGCGAGCCCGGCGGCGCGCGCCAGAGGACCCAGCTGCTCGGCGAGTTGTTGGCTGATCTGAGCGTGCTCGAAGGTCGGGCCGGGAACCATGTGGAGCACACCCTGCCAGACCTCGTTGAGATGGTCGACGCCCGCGCGGCGGCGCCGCTCGATCAGAGCTTCAAGCTCCGGCGGTGGGCTGCCGAGCACAAGCGTTGCCACCGGTCAACGATACCGCCCGGTAGGGCTACGCCGATCCGCCGGCATTGGGTCGACTCAGAGGACATGCTTGGCCGCTGGCGGGATACAGGGCGGAAGTGCTCGACGCAAGTGGCGGTCCTGATCAACGAATTGTCCGAACGAAACATCGAGCGTGCGACCTACCGCGCCCCTCACGATGACTTTGTCGCTGGTCTTGATGTCCGGATAGGCGTAGAACAACATGAGCGTTTCGCCGTCCATCAAGAGGTGTGGCAGACCTTGATTGGCTGGTATGTGGCGGTGCGGTAGGCCTTGGGAGGCTACGCGGGGCGGACCGAAGACGTCCGTGATGGTGACCGGCCGAAAGCCCGTGTTAACAACGGTGATTTCTAAGGTCCAGTCGCGCAGGCAACTGTGATCAAATAGTTCCAGGCTGGAGGAGAGCTGCTGCTCGCCCATCGCACGGCTCACGTCGAGTGCTTGGCGCGCCTGGACCAAGCTATATGAGCTCACGGCGAGCGCGCCTATCGCAACGAGATCCGAGACGCTTGGCCTCCTCCTTCTGGTGTCACGGGGTCGTCGGGGCATCAGGAGGACGGCTCGTGCCAGCTGGACCGTCGAGCGCCCGGTGCTGGAGCTGCGCTCACGGGGTCAGCGTAGTATCCCGGCTGGGCAGCCAGCTCGGTAGGGTCGTGCAGATCGTGGCGCGTAGCTTTCCGAAAGGCCGATCGACGGCCGCTCGGTGCTCCGGCTCGGAACTCGACCCGTCGGCGGATTCGGGCTTTAGGCCGAGGTGCCCGTGCCCGTGGTGGGTGTCGTTTGGTTTTGGATCAGGCTGATCAGGTCATGCAGCGGCTTCGTGCCTGCCCCGATTGTGGCGCCGGTGACAAACGCATCGATTGTGTGGTCGACGTGCATCCCGATCGTTTCCAGGAAAAAGAGCCCAAACAGACAGCTTCCGATCACTCCCAGGACGGTAGCTGCGCCCAGTATCACCGTGGCGCGATCAGCCTTGATCTGTGCCGCTTTGGCGACTCCGGATAGCGGAGGGTCATACTCCCAACTCGGCGGGAGCAGCGGGGACACGAGTTCCAAGAGGCGCTCAATGACCTGCGCAGCGACATAGAAACCCGCCACCACGCTGAAATTTGCTCCGGTTGGCGTATAGGCCGGGCTCGTCCAGTGGAGCGCGTTGAGAACGAAGGCAAGGGCCGCTGCGAGGATGAGCAGGCCGCCCAGCACCCACATCGCCCGGTGAGAAGGGTCAGGCAGGCTCGAGTCATCCGTTACAGTCCCGGCGGCAGGTGCTGTGGCTTGAATCTGGCCCTGGCGAGAAGTAGGCGCTTTGGGGTCGTCTGGCGTCACGTCGTGTCGACACTACCTTCAATGTGGCCGACGCGCAACTCGCGTCCTGCACGTCGTGCAGCGGAGCCAGTCACGTTCCCGGTTCCGAGTATCGTCGCGGCCCGGAGAGCAGCCAGAGCGAGGGGCGGCGCCTCGCGAATCTTTCCTGCCCGGCCACATAGGACACCCTCGCCGTCACAGCTTGGTCCGTCCCGATGCAGCTGGGTAGAGCCGGAGAGACCTCGGCTCGCGGTAGTAATGAACCCAAAACGCAGGCTAAGGAAGCGTAGAGAAATAACGTGAAGGATTATGTCCCCGGGGCGTAGAACTTGGGGGTGTGATTGACGAGCGGGTGATCGGTGACCGGTTCCGGGCATTGGCGCCGGAGTTGAGCGAGCGGGGACGGCGAATCTGGGCGGCGTCCGAAGCGCGGGTGCCTGGTCGTGGTGGCGTCGCGGCGGTCGCGCGGGCGAGGCGGTATCAGTGAGAACGCGATCCGTAAGGGGATCCGCGAGATCGATTCGGGTGAGCGTCTGGAGGATGGGCGTGTGCGCCGGCGTGTCGGCGGTCGCAAGCCCATTGGGGAGACCAACCCAGAGCTGATCGTGGCGCTCGAACGGCTCGTGGCGCAGGACTGTCGTGGCGATCCGATGCAAGTGCTGTTGTGGACGTCGAAGAGTGTGCGCAAGCTCGCCGGGGAGTTGCGTGAGCAAGGTCACGAGCTTCACTTCACGACGGTCGCGGCCCTGTTGCGCTCGCTGGGGTACAGCCTGCAGTCCAACCGCAAGACGCTGGAGGGCGCGCAGCATCCCGATCGCGACGCGCAGTTTCGCTGATCAACGAGCGCGTAGGCGCGGCGATCGCCGCAAGCGAGCCGGCGATCTCGATCGATACGAAGAAGAAGGAGCTCGTCGGCGAGTTCAAGAATGCCGGGCGTGAATGGCGGACGGCCGGGAGACCCGATCCGGGTCAAGACCCACGACTTCCCGAGCCAGGCGATCGGCAAGGCGATCCCGTACGGCGTCTACGACATCGCGTCCAACGAGGGCTTCGTCAACGTTGGGATCACCGCCGAGACCGCTCAACTCGCTGTCGCGTCGATCCGCGCCTGGTGGCAGGACCTCGGGCGCGAGCGCTACCCCGGTGCCCGCGCCCTGCAGATCACTGCCGACTGCGGCGGCGGCGGGAACGGCAACCGCATCCGGCTCTGGAAAACCGAGCTGCAGAAACTCGCTGACGAGACCGGCCTGACGATCCGCGTGTGCCATTTCCCGCCCGGTACCAGCAAGTGGAACAAAATCGAGCATCGTCTGTTCTGTCACATCAGCCAGAACTGGCGCGGGCGCCCGCTGATCAGCTACCAGGTGATCATCAACTCAATCGCTGCGACCACGACCAGCTCTGGCCTGAAGGTGTTCGCGCGGCTCGCGAGCACGACTACCCAAAGAAGGTCCAAGTCTCCGATGAGGACCTCGCCGCCGTCAACCTGACGCCAGACACGTTCCACCCCGAGTGGAACTACGCAATCTCGCCATCGGAGCCCGACCCAGCAGGTTAATCATCTACGCTTCCTAAGCTAAGGCTGCTCGGGGGTTCGCCGAGCCGATCGGTGGCCGGTTGCAGACCTTGGACGGCCGTCGTCGCACGGAAAGCGTCTGCGAAACCCGGTCGCGGGCGCTTCGACTGCGCGTAGCCGCCGGCGGTCGCCTGTCGCTTCAGACTGGCCGGCATGCGACCGCTAAAGCGCCGCACCTCCGGGAAGCCGCGCCATGCACCGGTGGCGCTTCGCTGTCGAACCCGTCGGGATCGAGGGCCCGGTCGAGAAAGCCGTGGTCGGCCAGCTGGTCCAGGGAACGCTGGCGGCGCGCGTGCTCATCGCCAAGCAGGCGGCCCCTTCGACCGCCAGGTCGTTTATTCGGGGCCGCGATGTGGGCAGAGCCCGATCCTAGATGGCTGCCATCAGGTGCAGCACGCGAGCCGTTGACTGGGAA
Organism: Solirubrobacteraceae bacterium; assembly: GCA_034664295.1. GTDB lineage: Bacteria > Actinomycetota > Thermoleophilia > Solirubrobacterales > Solirubrobacteraceae > Palsa-513. The sequence goes on from JAXDHV010000083.1 coordinate 29,488, forward strand.
TTAAGCTTGTCGGCGCGAAGGCAGACGCCCGACTTGTAGCTGCGAAGCACATCGGCAAGGTCGCGCCCAACCGGGAGCAGGCAGGAGGAATCGGCCGGCGACGGACGAATCCTCGGGCGATGGGAGAAACAGGTCCAACCGTTCAGCGCACGCTGGTCAAGTCCCCGCCCGAGCTGTGGGCCGACCTCAGCAATCCCGAGACGCTGGCCAGGCGGCTCGGCGAGTTCGGCGAGATTCGCATCACCCGTCTGGTACCCGAGACGACCGTCGCCTGGGAGGGCGAACGCGCGAGCGGCACGGTCGAGATCGAGCCGTCGGGCTGGGGAACGAAGGTCCGGCTGAGCGCGAGGGCGACGGCCCCGGCTATCGAGGAAGAGATGATTACCGACGATGATCTGGAGCGCGAGTCGGCGCTCACAGCGCCCGACATGACAGAGATCGAGCGGGAGGCGGCCATCGAGGCGGCCCTCCTGGCCGAGGTCCAGCGAGAAGCGGAGATCGAAGCGGCGCTGCGGGCTGAGGCCGAGGCCGAGGCGGACGCCGAAGGCGAGCGCCAGCGCCGGGCCGCCGCGGCCCGTGCCGCGGAGGCGGCCGAGCCGGTGGGTGAGTCCGAGGCGGAGCTTGTGGCGACCAGCAAGGCGGTGGAGCGCAAGCGAGGCTTCTTCGCGCGGGTCTTCCGCCGGCGGCCCAAGCACGCGGCGGTGTCCCCCACCGTCTCCGCATCCCCCAGCCCGCAAGCCGCGAGCCCGCAGCCCCAGACCGCCAAGGCCGAGGCTGAGGCCAATCGCACCGCGGCCGAGCAGCCGGGGACGCGGGCCACACCGAGCGCCGACACGCGTCCGGTCGATCCCGACCACCGTCCGCCGGTCCGCCTGGCGGCGCTGGCCTTCGCGGCGTCCAAGCCGGCCGACCAGCCGGCGCGGGTGAGCACGACGACGGCCGAGTTCGACAAGCCGGGCGCCGAGACGATCACCGCGTCCCGCCACCCGCGCTCGAAGATCCCGGCGAAACCGGCGCTCGACGACGAGCAGACGCTGGCCGTCCTGACGGGCGTCCTCGACGACCTCGGCGCCGCCCACCACCGCCCGTTCTCCCGCGAGAATCCCTAGTACTCGTCCCGCCGGCGGAACCATGGCCCGGTCTCGTTGCGTCCCCTGGGTGCGCGGTCGAGCCATTGGTACATGCCCCACAGGCCGTCCAGGCCGCGGGCGTAGGCCGAGTAGGTGTGGTAGGCGACTGCGTCCTCGAGCGCGAAGGCGCTCATGCCGGGCTGCTCGCGCAGGTATGTGGCAGTGTCGGTACCGGTCATCGCGGCCTGCTCGGCAGCCGGGCCCGCTTCGCCGGCGTCCCGCAGCCACGTCGTGTCGGTCGGGCGGTAGTTGTAGTCGACGGTCCCCGAGCGCTGCTGGTCCTCGGTCAACGCGGTGTTGAAGTCGAAGTTGAAGTCGCTGTCGAGCGACGAGGCCCAAGGGAAGGTCCAGCCCATGCGTCGCTTGTAGGCCGCGAGGGCGGCGATCGGGGCGCGCGACACGGCGATCATCGCGACGTCGTGGTGCTCGAGGTGGACGGCGAAGCCGTTGAAGCCATCGGCGATCGCCGAGCATGACGGGCAGCCGCCGGTGTAGTCGGGTCCGAACATGAAGTGGTAGACGAGGAGCTGTGAGCGCCCGCCGAAGAGGTCGAGGAGGGACGCGGCGCCGGCTTCGGTCTCGAAGCGATAGTCCTTCTCGACGGGGACCCACGGGAGCTGCTGGCGCTGGCGGGCGACGTCGTCGCTGCGGCGGGTCAGCTCCTTCTCGGCCTCGAGCAGCTCGAGGCGGGCAGCGAGCCACTGGGGGCGACTGGCAGTGGGGTGGGTGGTGGCGGTCATCGGGGATGTCTCCTCGTGGTTGCGGTTGGGGCGGTGGCGAGGCCGAGCCTGGCCGGCGTGTTCTGCTGTAGGTCCGGGAGCGGCTCACCGGTCTCGAGCAGGGTCTTGAGGTTGGCCAGGACGCGCGGCCAGCCGTGGCTGATCAGCGAGCCGGTCACGCCGCTGGGCTCGAGGTCGTCGTGGATCACCGTCAGCTTGACCTGCGCGCCGAGCGGCTCGATTTCGAAGGTGACCTTCGAGCGCGACTCGGCGGCCAGGCGGTCGCGGGCGTCGTCGGTGAGATCCAGCGACGCGGCCCATTCGGGGGTGAACGTGTGCCAGGTGTAGGAGAGTCGGCTGTACGGCTCGGACTCGACCACGACCTGCTCTGGGTCGGCGATCGCCAGGCCGCGCGTGTGCCAGGTCATCGGCGAGCCGGGCTTCCAGTCGGAGTCGAACGTGGTTGCCCAGTAGCGCTCGGTGAAGGCCGGGTCGGTCAACGCCTGCCAGAGGCGCTCGGGCGTGGTCTGGATGTAGGTCGTGTAGACGAACGAGGGTCTTTCCATGGGGGTGTCCTCCAGTGCTCTCTTGAGATCTGCGAGCGCGTGGACGCGGTCCTGGTCGTAGCGCGTGATCCACCGCTCGGCGATCTCGTTGATGGGCGCGGCGTTGAGGTAGTGGTGCTTCTCCCGGCCGCGGCGGACGGTCGTGACGAGGTTGGCCGCCTCGAGGACGGCAAGGTGCTTGCTCACCGACTGGCGAGCCATCTCGAGTGTCGAGCCCAGCTCGCGCAGGGTCTGGCCATTGCGGCCGTTGAGGCTGTCGAGCAGCAGCCGCCGGCTCGGATCGGCGAGCGCCCTGAAGATCTCATCCATCTGCGAATAGGCAGTCATCTGGCTGCCTTTGATTATATGCAGCCAAACGGCTGCCTGTCAAGCCGTCCCGCAGGCGCGACCGGCCGAGGGTCCCTCCGGTCGGCCTTGGGGCAGGGCGCTGTCGGCGATGTGCAGTCCGCGCAGGTTGCGGTACTCGCGGGGCCGCCAATAGCCCCAGACGGCCAGGCAGCGCGAGTCAGCACGGCGGGGTCGCTGAAGGGGATCACCTCCACGAGGCCGCCATAGCGCGCGCATTGTGAGCCACAACCGGGCCTCGCGACCGCAAATATCACTTTTCAGCCTTGCTCACGGCCTCAGTAGGGCCGATCGTTGCCCCACGATGAACCCGTATGAGCCGACCGCAACGCCGCCCCCAGCCTCCAGCCGAAACCGCGCCGCAGATCGCGCCTGGGCAACACGCCCCTACAGCAACGGGCGGTCATTCCCAAAACGCGCCTCGCCGCGGTCATCACCGTCGGTGTTCGCTGACCTTGGGAGCGAGCGCAGGAGCCGCCGCGACGTCGCTAAACGTCGCTCGCAGGGCGAGACTCCCTCCTCCTAATGCGAGGGACTCCCCCACGCGTAAAGATCCCCCCGGCTCTGGCCACGCAGCACACGCTCCTACGCCCTGATAGGCGTCGCCGACGCCAACGAAATGCGCGGACTCGCGGGCGACCGGCAACGACGTCCAACTCACCGGCGCCCAACACCCAGACGACTGGCCACTTCACTTTCATCGACGTCAACTTCAGCGGCGGCGCCGGCATCTCGCGCACTGACCGGAGCCTCTAGCTTCGTGCCAGCCGCTCGAAGTGGGCCAACTTCCGCTCTTCCCTCACCCCGACTAGTCAGAAAGAACTCGCACCATCGCAGTACGACCTGGCCACGCACTGCGGCGGCGACCGGCGCGGGCCGCATATGAGCCGCCAATATTAGGCAATTCACTCGAAAGGGACGATCCATGAGCACCACGCAACTCGGTCACGCGAAGCCGGCGTGTGCACACCGGCGGCGAGTTATGCGATTCAAGAGAGGGGCCGTAGCGGCAGCAGCTGCGGCGGCGGTCTTCGCCGGGGCGATGTTGGCGGATACGCCCGCGGCGCTCGCCTACGGCCCCTCATACTGCAACGCGTCTTCGTGTCTGACGTCGACGACTTCCTCGACGGGCGGATACTTCTTCGACATGCCTCGCGGCACGGCCGTCTCGATGGTCTGCTGGACAGACGACCAGTGGTGGAACGGCACCAACCGCTGGTTCAAGGTCCATGACATCTACGGCACCGGCACAAACTGGATGAACGCCAGCCAGGTCGGGCATCAGACGTCGGTGGGCCATTGCTAGAGGCGTCGCCGCATGGCCCCGGTTCGCTGACCGGGGCCATGTTGGTAGTGATGAATAGGATGCATAGGACTCGCCGCCGGGCTCGATCACGCCACAGCCGATAATTCTGGCTTGCCGGGTCATGGAGCGGGCGCGCTGCCGCGGGGGTCGGGTGGCGGCGCGCCTGGTCCCGCGAGCGGGATCAGACCCTCTGCGAGGACTACCGCGACCAGTTCGCTCGCGTTAGAGCCGCCCAATCGACGGGTAGCGTTGGCCACGTGTCGATGGACCTGTGCTGCGGAGATCGACAGGCACTCGCCGATGCCGACGTAGCAATGGCCATCAGCGAGAAGCGCCAGTACCTGAAGCTGGCGGGCGGTTAGTTAGACGGTCGGTCACGAGGGAACTTATCGGTGTCGTCGCTGCGGAGTCGACTTCGTCGCTGGGAGCGCCGAGTGTCGGACGCTCGGGGTCGTCTGAGTAAACGCGGCGAAATGGTCACCAATTCGTCCATCAACGCGCGTTAGCCAGTCGGGCCGCCACACCCAGACCGACCGGAACACGAAACACACACCGGCGACGCCCCCGGCGCGCCGAGGAGAGCCGCTGAGACGGCGAGAAGGGCGCCGTGACGACAAAGTTCCCGAGGCTGAGCCCCATTCCCACGTCGACGGTCGCGAACGCGACAAGCGCGGCAGCCACGAGACGTCCGCGCGCCACGGCGACCGCGGCAGAACGTGGAGCCGGCTGGTACACCACTCCCGATGCCGCTCGGTCCTCCACGAACCGCTTGAAGTCTCGCGCCGCGGAAATCGTACGATTCAGCCGATGAGACGTCGACGATGGTCGGCCGCCGCGCTGGTGGCAATTCTAGCGGCGCTGGCCGCCTACCTTGTGCTTCCCGACACGACCTCTCGAGGAGCGCTGAGCCATTCCGTCGCGGGCGCCGTGGGTTCGAGCTTTTATGCCTCGTGCCACGCGGCGCGAGGCGTCTCTTGGCGCTGCGAGCTGATGACGTCCGACGCGAGTGACGCCGGCATCTTGTACTCGCTGACCAGGGACGGCGGGTGTTGGCATGGCTCGTTGACGCGTGCCGGGGGCATGACCGGACTTCCACTTCGGATCTCGGGGTGCGTCAACCGCCCGGACGCCCTCCGCGTCACCGACCACCTTCGCTCGCTGCTGGGAACCGGATTTCCGAGTGACGGCTTTTACTAGGTCCTGCTTCGATCGCGCGGAGCGGGAGTCCCTGCTCGGCTATGGACCGGACGGCGTTTGATCGTCGACAGCCCAGCACCGCTCGCTTGATCGTCGACGGCTCGGCGCGCGAGGCGACGCCCAGGCGGCCGAGCGCCACGAGCGCAGCGCCGGGACGTTCACCTGCTCCCGCCGCGCGCGCTCCTATATATCGGCAAGACCCGCGCTCGACGGCAAGCATGCGCCGGCCGTCGCGTCCTGCCTGCGTCAGCCAAGCGTGACGCGTCGGCGCTCTGACGTGTGGCGCCCGAGCCGGTCGGTCGCCGTGACGAGCAGGTCGTACTGACCCGGGCCGACGCGCTGCGGCTCGTGGCTCAGCGGGACGCGGGCCGCCTGGCGAGCGTCGAGCCGGCGTGATCCCCGGGCGAGCGCCCGGTCGCCGCGCAGGAGGCTGGCCCGCACCGCCGTGAACTGCCGATCGGGCGCCAGGCGGAGCTCCACGCTGAGGCGACCGGCCCGCCGCGCCAGGTGGGCGCTCTGCACGAGCGGGGTCCGGACCTTCGTCCCTGTGGTGCCGAGCACCGGCGGCGTCGCGGCCGCGGCGGCCCCCAGACGATCTGCCAGCGGCTGCGGGGCGTCGGTCTGCGCGGTGGCCAGCCTGACCGACCGGTCGACCGTCACCTCGTAGCGCTGACGCGCCGACGGATCGTCGATCGGGACGACGAACATCGAAAAGCCGCCGAGCTGTGGGTGGGAGAGCTCCGCGAGCCCCTGCTCCAGAGCCGGCCGACCCGGGCCGCTGAGCCGCAGGACGAAGACGTCGTCGCGGCCGGCCAGCGCCCTGTCGGCGACGTCGGCGACCTCGTCGAGCCTCAGGTTGGCGACCGAGCTTGCGAGCGTCTGGCCGGTGAGCGGCGCGAAGCTCGCTCGGCGCAGATGCGCCGCAACCCCCGACGACGCGGCGCCCGCCCCCTCGAGCAAGTCGAGGCCGGCCATCGCGACGGAGGTGACCGCGGCGGCCTGGAGGAGCCGGCGCCGCGTCAACGACACCTCTGTGGACCCGGTCATGACCGCGACGGGAAGATGCCCTGCAGGGCGATGCAGAAGTTGAGCGTCAGATACGGCTGCAGGTTGTTGTGCGGCTGATCGCCGCCCACCGACGGGAGCGCCTGTGGCGCGAGCTGCGTGTTCGTGCTCGACTGATAGAGCCCACCGCCGGTCGACAGCGCCAGCGACGCGCTCGGGCTCGGGACGTTCGTGTCCGCCGGGTCCAGAGCATCCGCCCGCAGACCGTGCGCGTGTGTCGCGAGCTCGCTCGTGTGCAGCGTGACCGTCTCCGAGCCGCTCATCTCACCGAGCGAGTGGGCTGACAGGCCAGAACCCTGACCCGGGTGCATAGGCAGCCGCCCCTGCAGGTCCGGGAGCGCGAAGGTGGTCCTCCCGTCCCCGCCGTAGGTCGTCCCCAACAGCGAGAAGAGCGCCGTGTTCTGGGTGATCGGCAACAGCTGGCCCTGACACAGCGCCCAGCCAGTCGGCGCGAAGTTGAAGGGGAAGATGCGGATCTCGGCGACGAACGGGTCCATGGCGCTCCTAGTTCTGACTCGGGAAGATCCCGAACAGCGAGATGATGAAATCGATGCACAGGTACGGCTGGAAGTTGGCGTGGGGCTGACTCCCCCCCGCCTGGCCGATCGCGCCAGCGTTGAGGCTCGTGGTCGGAGCATCGTTGATGAACGGCGTGACGTTGAACGACTGCCCCAACAGGTTCCCCGACGGAGTCACCTGGTTGCCGGCCTGGTCGCCGATCGCCACCAGCGGGTGGGTGTGGCCGGGGAGCTGGTTGGTGCTCAGCGTGACCGTCTCCGCGCCCGCCGTCTCGGCGAGGACGACGCCGTTGCCCGGATGCCTGGGGATCCGCCCCCGCAGATCCGGCAGGGCGAACGTGCTCTGGCCGTCCCCCCCGTAGGTCGTGCCGATCAGGTTGAAGAGCGTCTCCTCCTCGGAGATCGCCAGCAGCTGGCCCTCGCAGAACATCCACCCCGCCGGCGCGAAGTTGCCCGCGAACATCCTGATCTCCCCGACGAATGGCTGACCCACAGTTTGATCCTCAGTTCCGTGACGGGAAGATGCCCTGGAGGGCGATGCAGAAGTTGAGCGCCAGCGACGGCATCTGGTTCTGGTGCGGCTGACTCCCGCCGACGGTCGTGACCGCATCCGGGCGGAGCGTCGTCTGGCTGCCGCCCGACGGCGAGCGGTACACGTTGTTGGCGCCGCCCAGGTAGTTGCCGGTCGGCGTGGCGCTGCCGCCCGTCGCGGCGCTCGACGCCTGGACGGTGTGGGCGTGCGCCGGCATCTCCCCGATGGTCAGCGGGTGCACGTCCTCGCCCCCCCGCTCGCCGAGGGTGTGGCCCGAGCCCATGTTCATCGGCACCCGAGCCCGCAGGTCCGGGAGCGCGAAGTTGACCCTCCCGTCGCCGCCGTATGTCGTGCCGAGCAGCGCGAAGAGCGCCTGGTTCTGGCCGATCGGCAGCAGCTGGCCGTCGCAGAAGGCCCAGCCCTTCGGCGGGAAGCCGAACGACATGACGCGGATCTCGGTCAAGAACGGCTCAGCCAACGTCTCGTCTCCCTTATGGGCAGGTGGTGCCGGCGCCCGTGAAGCCGGTCGAGTTGTGGCTCGCGAGGACGACCGGGTTCGTCTTGTTGTTGCCTGCGACGAACGCGTCCACCGCCGCGTCGTCGGTCGCCGAGCCCCCGTAGCCAGGGAGGCGGATCGTCGTCCCCTGACGCTGGCGCGGGCGAATGTCCGGCGCGCCGTTGGTCCCGGTTGCGTTCACCGTGTTGGCCAGCGCACCCGGCCCGCCGATCTGAAGGCAGGCGTTGTAGGTATCGCCCGGCGCCGGTGTGGACACCGTCCCGATGTTGAACTGGAGGCCGTTGGTCGGGAAACCGCCGATCGCAGCCGGGTTGGCGATCGTATTTCCGGTCACGGTGACGTTGACCGTACCCGATTGGGCCGTGGCGCCGCCTCCGGCGAGCACGTCGACGCCGAAGTTCGCGAACCCGTAGATCTGGTTGCTGGCCACGTTCCACGTCAGCGTGCCCTGCCCGACGGTCTGGAGCTTCAGTCCGTCGCCGCCCGAGGAGCCCAATGTCGTGTTCCCGGCGACGCCGATCGTGTTGCCCGAGAAGGTCCCCGTCTGGGTTGACGGACCCGTCGACTTCACGATCGTCAGCGCGTTGCCGACGGCGTCCCTGAACGTGTTCGCGCCGGTGATGGCGATCGTCGTCGGACCGCTCGTCCCGCCGTTGGCGAGCGTCAGGCCGCCGCCGCCGGTCGCGATCCCGGGGTGGTTGTTGGAGAAGGCGTTGCCGGTCAGGACGAGGTCGCCGCTGCCCGAGCCGTTGTGGTCGTACTGCAGGAGGTCGCCGCCGGCTCCCGTGAAGGTGCTGGACTGCACTGTTGCCTGGAGCTGGCCCGCCGTGCTCGAGGACTCGAGCAGGATGCCGTCGTTGCCGCCCGCCGCGCTGTTGTCGCCGATCGTGTCCGAGGCGAACGTGATCCGGTTCAGCGAGCCCGACGTGTTGACGACGCGGAAGTTGTCCTCGAAGCCGCCGCTGACGTGCGTGCCGGTGACGCTCGCCGAGCCCGTCAGGTTGTCGAACCAGACGCTCGAGTCATCGATCGGCGTCGTCCCGTTCGTGCCGTTCGCCCCGTTGATCACGCTGTTGGCGAGCGTCAAGCCCGAGACCGTCGTGCCGCGGATCGCATAGTTGGACGCGTCGTGGATCCGGATCCGCGTGAACGACGGGTTGAGCGTGTCGTTGAGCACGATGCCCGTGCCCGTCGGCGTCGCCGACGCGTCGTCGCCGCCGCTCGCGTTGGCGATCGTCCCGCCCGAGCAGCCGGTCGTGTCCGCGTTCGTGCACGTGCCGCCGTTTCCGGTCACGACGAGCCGGCCGCTCGTCCTCGTGTGGCTGAGGCGGATCGCGTTGCTCGCCCCGTTGGCCGAGATGCTCTGGAAGGTCAGGTCGCTCGCGCCGATCGTCGTGTTGTCGAGCAGCAGCGCGCCGCCGGTCGCCGTCGCGATCGAGTTCCCGCTCCCGGTCACGTTCAGCGTCCCGCTGTCTGCGCTGAGGCCGCTCCCGCCGGCCGTCGCGATCGCGAGGCCGCCGCCCGAGATCGTGACCGTGTGACCGGTGTCGCTGGTCATCGCGATCGCCGGGGCGCCGGCGGTGTTGAGCGTCTTCGAGGCGCCGCTGAGCACCGTCGACCCGCCGCTGTTGCCCGTGATGGCGATCCCGCCGCCCGCGTCGGCGCCGTCGGCGATCGTCCCGCTCAGCGTCACCGTGCCGCCCGTACGCCCGCTGACCAGCGCGCTGGCGCCGGGTCCGTCGTTGACCTGACCGGCGTAGGTGATCGCGCCCGAGCCGCCGGTGATCGCCACGGCCGTCCCGGACGCCTGGGAGATCGTGCCGCCGGTCGCGCTGAAGGTCCCCGTGCCGAGCCCGCTGAGCGAGATGCCGCTGGCGGAGCTCGAGGACGAGCTGACGTTGTCGAAGGCGAGCGACGGACCGCTCGTCGCGCTGACGTCGACGGCCGGGCCGCCGGCAGCGGTGACGTCGGCCGTCCCGGTCGCCGGGACGGTGACCGACCCCGCGTTCTGAAGCAGGAAGGCCGCCGTCGCGCCGGACGTCGTGTGCAGGTCGAGGCCGCCGAAGGTCGTCGTCCCCGACGTGTTGACCATGCTCAGCGCGCCGGACGCCGAGGCCGTGACGGTGAGCGCGTCGAACACGCTGCCGGCGCCCATGTTCGTGGCGCTCGCGTCCAGCGCCCGGCCGCCGGACGAAGCGATCGCGATCGTCCCCGCGGACTTGAAGTTCACGACGCCGGAGTTCGAGTTGAGCCGCACGCCCACGGCCGACCCCGCCGCGTCGACGCTCAGGTCGGAGATGTCGAACGTGCCTGAGGTCCCGGCGAGCGCGAGCTCCGCCTGCGAGCTCGGGGTGCCCGAGTCGATGATCCTGACGTCGTCGATCGTCCCGCCCGTGTCGCCCGCCCCGCCGGCGATCCCGTTGCCGGAACCGGCCGGGTCGAGCTGGACGCCGCGCACCGTGTTGCCCGACGCGAGGCCGACGACGTCGGCGTTGGAATTCGTGATCGTCGGGCGATTCGCCGGCACGGCCGCCTGGAGAACGTCCGGACCGACCTGGAGTGCGGCCGCCTCGCCGATCAGCTGCTGGTTGTCCTTGAGCGCGATCCCGGCGCTCAGGCCGGCGCTGGTGCCGTCGCCCGCCTCGACGAAGATCGTGTCTGCGGCCGCGGAGGCCGTCTGCGCCTGGGCGAGCGTGTCGAAGGGCGCGGTCGAGGTGCCGGAGTTGCCGGGCGCGTTGTTGTTGACGTACCAGACGCAGCCGGTGATCTGGATCGTGACGCGGGCGACCGCGGTGCCCGGAGTCCCTGGGTTGGCGTCGGTCACCGTGTAGTCGAAGAAGTCCGAATGATCGGTGCAGCTGGTGGCGGGCGCCGGCGTGAAGACGAAGTCGCCGTCGCTCTGGATCGTCACCGACCCGCCGTCGTTGGTGGCGAACGTGCCCGGTACCACGGCCAGCGGATTGGGTCCATCCGGGTCTGAGTCGTTGGCGAGGATGTTGGCGTTGACCGTCTTGCTCGGGCCGCTCACCGTCGGCGCCGGGTCGCCGGGGGCGTTGACGATCAGCGCCGTGTTGCCGATCGCGCTGCTCGTCGCCGAGAACGTGTCGTCGCCCGGCGCGGGCGCCTGGTTGACGCAGGTCACGGTCATCGAGACCGTCGCGCTCGACCCGCCGTTGAGCGTGTAGGTGAAGGTGGCCGGCGTGGGCGGCGTGGTCGGCGGCGCTCCGGGCGAGTCGTTGCAGTAGTTCGCGTCCGGCTTGTAGGTCAGGCCGCTGCCGGCGCCGGTGATCGTGACCGTGCCCTTGGCCGGCTGCGTGACGGTCTGGATCGACTCGAGGCCGCCGTCGACGTCGGTGTCGTTGGCGAGGACGGGGACCGCCGTGGCGGCGGCCTGCTCGAGCACGGTCGCCGCGTCGTCGACCGCGACCGGCGGATCGTCGACGGGTACGACGGCGATGTTGCGGCTCGCCGACCCGGACAGCGCCGTCTCGTCGGTCAGCGTGAAGGTGACCGTGCGGGCGGCCGGGGACGGCGTCTCTGAGGTGTTGGCGTAGGTCACGTCGCGCAGCGCCGCCTCGTAGGCCGCGTCGGTCGCGGTTCCCGACAGGGTCAGCGTGTCGCCGCTGAGCGAGGGGGTGATGCCCGGGTGCGAGCCGCCGCTGAGGGCGAGGACGTCCTCGGCGGCTGCGTAGTTGGCGGTGATCTTGACGGTTGCGCCCGTGACCGCCGCTGCGGGGTCGGGATCGGTCACGGTGAGGCCGGGATCGACGGGCGTCGCCGGGTCGTTCTCGGTGTAGGTCAGCGTCGCCGGCGTCGTCGTCACGGTTGGCGCGTCGGGCACGCACGAGACGTCGACGGAGACAGTCGCGGTCGATCCGCCGTTGAGCGTGTAGCCGAACGTGTCCGGCGTCCCGGTCGGCTGGCTGTTGCAGTAGTTGGCGAGCGGCGCGTAGAGGAGGACGCCGCCGCCGCCGTCGATGACCGTCCCGTTGGCCGGCTGGGTGAAGCTTGCGAGCGTCTTTGCGCCGCCGTCGACGTCGGTGTCGTTGGCGAGGACGGGGATCGAGACGGGGTTGACCGGATCCTCGGTTGTGCTGGCCGAGTCGTTCACGGCGACCGGCGGATCGTCGACGCAGGTGACGGTGATCGAGACCGTTCCCGTGGCGCTTGGTGCGGGCGTGGGGTCGCTGTTGAGGGTGTAGGTGAAGGTGTCGGGCGCCGTGGCGGGCGGGCTGTTGCAGTAGTTCGGGTTCGGCGTGTAGGTCAGGGCGGTGCCGGGGCCGGGGCCGGGGCCGGTGATCGCGACGGTGCCGTTGGCCGGCTGGGTCACGGCCTGGATCGACTTCGGACCGCCGTCGATGTCGGTGTCGTTGGCGAGCACGTCGACCTGGGTGGCGCCGGAGTCCTCGACGACGGTCGCGGCGTCGTCGACCGCGACCGGCGGATCGTCGACGCAGACCACCTTGACCGAGACCGTCGTGGTCGACCCGCCGTTGAGCGTGTAGCCGAAGGTGTCCGGCACGCCGCCCGGCTGCGAGTTGCAGAAGTTCGCCGGTGGCGTGTAGAGCAGGACGCCGCCGCCGTCGTCGATGACCACGCCGTGGGCCGGCTGCGTGAAGCCGGTGAGCGTGTGGGCGCCGCCGTCGACATCGGTGTCGTTGGCGAGCACCGGGATCGACAGTGGGGTGGTCGGATCCTCGGTCGTGAAGGCCGAGTCGTCGACGGCGACGGGCGGGTCGTCGACTGCGGCGATCGTGATGGTGTGCGTGTCGGGGGCGCCGCTGCCGCCCGCGTCACGCGCGGTGAACGTCGCGGTGCGGGTCGCGGTCGACGGGTTGTCGCTCGTGTTCGCGTAGGTCACCGCCCTGAGGGCCGCCTGGTAGTGGGCGAGCGTGTCGGTGCCGGTCAGCGTGAGGGAGCCGGTGGCGGCGTCGAAGGTGGCGGTGATCGTCGGCTGGGCCGGCAGGCCGAGGACGTCTTCGCCGGCCGCGTGGTTGCCCGTGATCTGGACCGTCGCGCCGGCGAGGTCGGTCGAGTCGGGGTCGGTGACGGTCAGGCCGGAGTCGATCGGGGCGGGGGAATCGTTCTCGGTGTAGGCGAGCGACCCGGCCGAGTTGACGAGCGTCGGCGGGGTGTCGGTCGCGCCGACGTCGACGGTCCGCTGGGCGGGCGGACTCTGAGCGCCGGGCGAGTCGGTGGCCTTAAAGGTCAGGGTGCGGGGGGCGGTGCTCGGGTTGTTGGAGCTGTCGCGGTAGGTCACTGAGCGGAGCGCCGCCTGGTAGGCCGCGGCGTCGGCGGTTCCGGTCAGGGTCAGGGTGCCGGTCGTTGCGTCGTAGACGGCGGTGATGGGGGCCGGGGGGGCCGGGGGGACCGGGGGGACCGGGGGGGCGGGGAGGGCGAGGGCGTCCTCGGGGCCCGCGAAGTTGCCCGAGATCGTGACGGTCGCGCTGGCGATCTGCGAGTCGGGGTCGGTCAGTCCGAGGCCGGCGTCGACGGCGGTGGCGGCGGCGCCCTCGGTGAAGGAGAGCGAGCCGGAGGTCGTCGTGAGGGCCGGCGGGTCGTTGACCGGCGTGACGGAGATTGTGCTCGAGGCCGCGGGGCCGAAACCTGTCGCGTCTCGCGCGAGGAGGGTGAAGGTGCGGGCCGCGCCGTCGGGGTTGTCGCTCGAGTTCTCGTAGGTCACCGCGCGGAGAGCGGCCTGATAGGCGGCGAGCGTGTCGGTGCCGGTCAGCGTGAGGACGCCGCCGGCGTCGTCGAACGTCGCGGTGATCGTCGGCTGGGCCGGGAGGGCCAGCCGGTCCTGGCCGGCGCTGTGGTTGGCGGTGATCGCGACGGTCGCGCCGGTCAGCCGGGCGGAATCGGGATCGGCGACGGTGAGCGCGGGATCGATCTGCGTGGGCGGGTCGTTCTCGGTGTAGGAGACGCTCGCGCCGGCCGTCAGGGTCGGCGGTTCGTCGACGTTCGTGACGGCGATCGTGAAGGCCTTCTCGAAGGTGCCGCCGTGGCCGTCCTCGACCCGGACGCGGATCGCGTAGGTGGACTTGGTTTCGAGGTCGAAGCTGGCGGCGGTCTTGAGCGTCGTGCCGGTGATCGTGAACGACGCGTTGTCGGCGCTGCCGGTTCCGGCGACGAGGGTGTACGTCGGGGCGTCGGCGGTGTCCTGGTCGGTGTCGGTGAGCGTGCCGACCCGGGTGCCGGAAGGCTGGTTCTCGGGGATCGTCGTGGCCGACAGGGAGATACCCGTCGGTGGATGGTTGGGCGGGACGATCGTCGGGCCGCCGGGGGGCGCCGGGGCGACGATCTTCAGCGGGTAGCGCTGGCGGCCGCGGCGGCCGCTGACCAGCCGGACGGTGACCCGGAGCTGGAGACCGGAGCCGGTCGGTGTGGACGAGAGGCGGCCCTTGAAGAGGTAGCGGCCGGGCTTCAGCAGACGCTTGGCGTAACCGCGGATCGACTCGCCCTGGACGACCGAGAGGCGGACGCCGGCGGTCTTCTTGAGCGTGATCTGGACGGTCAGGTCGCGGCCTTGGAGCGTCGCGCGGGTCGCCGAGGCGGCGACCCGGGAGAGCGGACCGTAGGAGGTGTCGGCGGCGTGGGCTTGCGGGGCCGGGGCTTGCGGGGCCGGGGCTCGCGGGGCGGGGGCTCGCGGGGCGGGGGCGGCGGGGGCCGGCGGGGTGGCCGGGGCAGGGGCCGCCGGGAGGGTGATTCCGAGGAGGACCAGCAGGCATGCCAGCAACCCGCGTCTTTGCTGCGTCCGCTGCATGCGTCCCTTTTTCACTCGACCGCGCTCCCGTCAACCGCTTCAGACAGGCGCAGATGGCGCCTGCAACGTCTATCGACGGGGTCCGGGCAGAGCACGACTCGTACATCCGTCCACCTGACGGGTGAGGAGCTTCAGCGAGTCGCGCTGGGGACGGCCGAGGCAGGAGGACCGGCCGCCCTTTCCTCAGGGGGAGCAGATGATGACTCTCTCTTGAAAAAGTAGTTGCCGGACTCCGGCAAGCACTTCCGTGAAGGTCCGAGCCAACACCTGCTCATGCTACTGTATGTGCATGCCTTTGGATCATCGTCTTCAGATCCTGCTCGACGACGAACGGCACCAGCGCCTGCTGTCGTTGGCCGCAGACCGAGGCACGTCAGTCGCCGCCGTCGTTCGCGAAGCGATCGACCGGGGCCTGCCGGCACGCGATGAACACCGTCGGGCCGCCGCC
Organism: Solirubrobacteraceae bacterium; assembly: GCA_034664295.1. GTDB lineage: Bacteria > Actinomycetota > Thermoleophilia > Solirubrobacterales > Solirubrobacteraceae > Palsa-513. The sequence continues at coordinate 44,594 of JAXDHV010000083.1, forward strand.
CAGCGACTGCTGGACGCACCGGGCATGCCCGTCCCGGACCCAGCGGGACTGCGGGACGAGTTCGACGCCCTTCGTGCCCGCCGCGCATGATCGTGCTCGACCCCACCGTCCTGGTCTACGCGACGGCCGCCGATCATCACTTCCGCGAGCCTTGTCGCCAGCTCGTCTCGGCGATCGCCGACGGACGCCTCGCCGCGACCACCACGGTCGAGGTCATCCAGGAGTTCGCGCACGTGCGCGCGAGGCGATGCGGGCGCGCCGATGCCGCCGGCCTCGCCGGCGACTACGTCGAGCTCCTGACGCCCCTGCTCGCGGTGACGACCGCAGACCTTCGAGCCGGCCTCACGCTCTTTCGGCGCGTCGAAGGCCTCGGCGCGTTCGATGCCGTGCTCGCCGCCGCCGCGGTCGGCTCCGCAGCCACACTGGTTTCGGCCGACATCGCCTTCGCTGCGATCGGAGAGCTGACCCACGTCGTCCCGGATGTCGCCGGCGTTCGCGGCCTGCTCCGAAGCCCCGCCTGATCGGCCGCCGCCCCGCTTGCCGCCAGCCGCCTTGCATTCTCGGGGGTAGGCAGGGCTTAGCATCAAGGCCCGATGCGTCAAAGGGCCCCCCAGACCTACCTCGAGCGCCTCGCGCACCTCGAGGCGCTTCGTCTGGAGTCGCTCCAGGCCGACGGGCCCGACATCGAGAAGCAGCACGCGAAGGGCAAGTACACGGCACGCGAGCGGATCGACAAGCTGCTGGATCCGGGGAGCTTCCACGAGATCGACGCTTTCGTCCGCCACCGGACGCACGACTTCGAGATGCAGAGGACCCGTCCGCTGGCCGACGCCGTGATCACCGGCCATGGGCTGATCGACGGCCGCAAGGTATGCGTCTTCAGCCAGGACTTCACCCGCTTCGGCGGATCGCTCGGCGAGGTCATGGGCGAGAAGATCGGCAAGGTCATGGACATCGCCGAGAAGACCGGCTGCCCGGTGATCGGCATCAACGACTCCGGCGGCGCCCGCCTTCAGGAGGGAGTCGTCTCGCTCGCGGCATACGGTGAGATCTTCCACCGCAACGTCCACTGCTCCGGCGTGATCCCCCAGATCTCGCTGATCATGGGCCCGTGCGCCGGGGGGGCGGTCTACTCGCCGGCGATCACCGACTTCGTCTTCATGGTCAAGGAGACCTCCCACATGTTCATCACCGGACCCGACGTCGTCAAGACCGTGACCGGTGAGGAGGTCGGCTTCGAGGAGCTCGGCGGCGCGATGACCCACAACACGAGGTCCGGCGTCGCCCAGTTCGCCTCCGAGGACGAGGACGCCTGCCTCGAGGACGCCCGTTACCTCCTGTCCTTCCTCCCCCAGAACAATCTCGAGCTCGCTCCCCGCGTCGTGGCGAGCGACTTGCCCGACCGTTGCGAGGCCGAGCTCGACACGGTCGTCCCGGACAACCCGAACAAGCCGTATGACATGCGCCGGGTGTTCGAGCTGATCGTCGACGACGCGGAGTTCCTCGAGGTCCACGAGCACCACGCGACGAACATCGTCTGCGGGTTCGCCCGGCTCGACGGGCTCTCGATCGGGATCGTCGGCAATCAGCCGCAGTCACTGGCCGGGGTGATCGACATCGACGCTTCGCTGAAGGCCGCCCGCTTCGTCCGGACGTGCGACGCCTTCAACGTCCCCTTGGTCACCTTCTGCGACGTCCCAGGCTTCCTTCCCGGAACCGATCAGGAGTGGCGGGGGATTATCCGCCACGGGGCGAAGCTCCTGTATGCCTACGCCGAGGCGACGGTCCCGAAGATCACCGTGATCACGCGGAAGGCGTTCGGCGGGGCATACGTCGTGATGTCCTCCAAGCACCTCGGCGCCGACCTGAACTTCGTCTGGCCGACCGCGGAGGTCGCGGTGATGGGGCCGGAAGGGGCGGTGAACATCATCTACAAGCGCGACATCGCCGCCAGTCCGACACCTGATCGGCGGCGCAAGAAGCTGATGGACGACTACCGAGCCCGGTCGGCCAACCCGTACTCCGCGGCCGAGCGGGGATACATCGACGACGTGATCCTTCCCCACGAGACCCGGCCGACGCTGATCGCGGCGCTCCACATGCTCTCGACCAAGCGGGTCGCAGGGCCGCGGCGCAAGCATGGGAACATTCCGCTTTAGCCTTCGTGTCTTGCGGACATCCGCGGGCGGATGAAACGGTGCAAGACGGCCGCGTATGGTTTGCCGCTGCGGCCGAAGGGTACGAGCTGCTCGTGTGGGAGATCGTGGGTGTGCTCGTGGCTGTCTGGATCGGAGGCTCGGTGCTCTTTCTCGCGCTGTGCGTCTCGGCGGGGCAGCACGCGGTCGACGGCGATCCGGCAGATCTCTCCGCACGTGCGGCGCGTCGAGTTCGTGCACTTCGACGGCGGCCTTGGAGCAGCACTCCGGCCGGGGCCGGGGACGCTCAGCTGCCCGAGTTGTAGCGCTATAGCCCCAAGTGGAGGCGGAGCGCTTGGTCGAGCGGGGTCATCAGCGGCCGGGAGATGCTTCTGAGGCGCTCGCCGATCGCCGTCTCCGCTGTGATGTAGCCTTACATCATCATTCGAACTCAGATCTCTCTGACGGAGAGCGAGCGGTCTACTCTCCAAGCCGAATCCACGCGCACCGGACGTTCGATGTCGGCCCTGATCCGTGACGCGATCGAGCGCGTCTACGGGGCCGAGCGTTCCGTCGAGGCTGACCTCGATGCGATGCGGAGGGCCCGCGGATCTTGGAATGAGCGCGATCTCGACGGGGCCGACTGGGTGGAGCGGGTGCGCTCGGGATCGCGAATGCGCCGGCCGCGGTGAGCGCTCTGGTCGACACGTCCGTCCTGATCGACTACCTCCGAGGCCACCAAGGCGCCGCCGATCTGCTCGAAGCGGAGCGGTCGGCGAGCCCTCTCCATGCGAGCGAGATGACGAAATTGGAGATTCTCGCGGGGATGCGGTCCTCGGAGGAGGAAGACACCCGCCTGCTGCTCGGGACGCTTGTCTGGCATCCTCTCGGCACCGAGGTCGCCGAGAAGGCCGGAGCGCTGGGGCGTCGGTGGCTCCCGAGCCACGGCACGATAGACGGCGCCGATCTCGTGATCGCGGCCACCGCGATGCTCAGCGACCTACGGTTGTTGACACGCAACGTCCGGCACTTTCCGATGTTCGCGAACCTGGGTCTTCCCTACTGAACGGGCCACGGGATCTTGGGCCTCCTAGGAGAGGCGCCGCCGCTCGCAGCCCATCTCAGGACGTGACGCCAAAGTCCTCGGTGTAGGTCGCTCCGGGGCCGGAGCCAGTAATCGCCGGCGCCGCAGCGGTCACGCCGATGCCGGTGTCGGTGTACGCCGCGTTGAGGATGACCTCGCGTGACGACGGAGAGTTCATCCAGGCCGCGACCGTCGCGGCCGGCGTGCTGGCCGTCCCGGTCTCCCCGGCGAGATTCTCCGAGATGTCGACGGCGGCATTCGGACGGATGTAGCCGGCCTGGGTCAACCGCTGCACGGGACCGATGTTCTCGGGGCTTACCTGGGCGAGATAGTTGTCGGCGACCATCTCGAGCGAGTGCGCCGTCGCCGCGGCGGTCATCGTGGCGACGGGTCGGAGCCGCCCGATGCCGGCGACCGCTCGCTCCTGGTTGACCAGGCAGAGGATCGCTGCGCCGAGCCGATCGACGTTCTCCGGCGCCGGGACGAGCTCGGTGTCGGCGCAGGCGGCCAGCGGTGCAGGGGTCGGTGCCGGTGAGGCCGGCGGGCCCGGGGTGAGCTTCGGGACGTTGGGCTTCAGGACCTTGTGCTTCGGCTTGTGACGATGGTGGGGGCGCGCCTTCTGTGCCGAGGTCGTCGCGTGAGGTGCGGATGCCCCGGCGGTCGCGGCGAAGGGAGCCGCGGACCAGATCGAGACGGCCGACACGGCCAATGCGAGGGGGAGCGGGAGCAAGAGCCGCAGTCTGCGTCGCCCGGTCGAACGCTCTGATGTCGTTCGCACATGACCCCCATCGGCCGGGACCGCGCGTCACATGAATGTGCGGTCAGCGCCCTTGACGGACCAGGTTGAAGCCGAACCTCTGTGTCGTGCCGCCCGTCGTCACCGCATATGTGATGCGAGTCGACGACCCGCATCCGGCGATCCGCGTGAAGAGGTAGGTGCCACTCGCGAAGCTCCGCGTGATCGAGCCGACCCCGTGTGATGCCTTATGCGGGTCCTGGCGGGAGACCCGCACCGTATGCTTGCCGTGACTCCACTGGGCCGAGAAGTAGACCAGGGCCGGAGCCGCGGACGGCGCGCAGGGAACGCTCGCCGGCGGCAGGAGCAGGCGAGTGCCGGCCGGTCCGGCGATCCACCTGTAGCCGAGGCCCGACTTGACGACATCGATCTCCGCGGGCGGGTTCTGCTCGCGCGCCGGTTGGGCCAGGAACTGCGGGACCGTCGAGGTGACGAGCTCACAGGCGGTTGTCGCGACCGAGCACGAACTCCCCCCGGGGACCGGGACGTCGGCCGCCGAACCGCTGACCCGGAGCCAGTAGATCGTGTTGCCGTCGCGGACGGCTCCGGCAGCCAGTCCGCGCGGCGTCGGAGCCAAGGCACGGATCCCGGTGACTGGGTTCACGGTCGCGAAGCTTGTCGTCGTCGTGTCGCACGGTGCCTGCGCATACAGGTAGGAGATCTGGCTGGTCGCCGCCGTCGCGCCGCTCGGCAGGTCGAAGCCGCAGGTCCCGCTGATCAGGCCCGAGTCGAGCAGCGTCGAGCGTGCTCCGTCCAGCGTCGCCGATCTGAGCTCCCAGCCGATCCCCGTGCCATCGACCGAGCCGCCGACCATCTGCCAGAGGTAGGCGATCCGCGTCGGGCCGAGGTCCAGCTGGTCGATCGTCTCGTGCGCCGCCGTGAACGCGCAGTAGTCGTTCTTGCCGGTCGGGTCGGGATGGCAGGCTGGGACTGAGCCGTTGCCGAGGTGGCGTGGCTTGGTTGCGCCGGCGGCCAGGTACTCGATCGTCGGTACCGCAGAGCTGCTCGCGTGGCGGACGAACGCGAGATTTCCCCGCCACATCGACGGTGTCGTCTCCGACTCGCCGCGAGCGCTCGCCGCCGTCAGCTTGTGCTCGGTCGGCGTGCCCGTCAAGGGGAGCACATAGAGCTCGCAGCCGGTGGCCGTCTCCCAGTCGAGCGTCGGTGCGAGACCGCCGCCGCCGACCGTCGGCTCGTGGGCGCAACGCGAGTAGACGACGACCGGGTTGCCGGCCGCATCCGGCCCGGCGTCGGCGTCGAACGGAACCGTCCGCTCGGGCACCGGGAGTGGACTGAGGGTGCCGTTCTGGGAAAGCACAAGTGCCCACTTGTTCGTGGCCACGTCGAGCTGGCTGATCACGACTTGGCCCGCGTAGGCGGTGATCCCAGAGGCGTTGGGCGCCAGAGCGAGGACCGTGTCCGACGCCTGGGCCGGCGCCGCCAGGGCGGCCGGCGCGGCGAGGGCACCGACGGCGAGGCAGGCGAGTCGTGGGAGACTGCGCGTCAGGGTGTGCGACATGGTGCGTGGGCAGCTCATGACAGTCATAACGCCTCGCCGGAGACGGAGTTGCGCTTCAGATCGAGACCGTCTGTGAGTCGATTCGACCTTCGCGCCAAGCGCTGAGGACGCCGACCGCGACGCCGAGGTCCTGGATCGCGAGGCCGGTCGAATCGAACATCGTGATCGCCTGCGGGTCGGTCCGGCCTGGTGACTGTCCGTCCAGCACGGCGCCGAGTGTGGTGACCTGCTCGCGCGTGACCACGCCGGCCGCACACGCCCCGGCCAACTCGCCGCCGTGGGACGCCTGCTCCCACTCGTCGCAGAACAACTGACACCCGATCACCGCATCGATCGTCGCCTCCGCCTTGCCCGACCCGTCCGCCCCGAGCATGTTCAAGTGGATCCCCGCCCGGAGATCTCCGGTATTGACGACGGGCTCTGCGCCCGGCGTCACACAGCAGACGATGTCGCACGCAAGCGCGTCGGCTTTCGACCCGACCTCCCAGCCGAGCTCGTCCGCGAGCGCGCGGGCGGCCTGCGGCCGGGGATCGGCGCAGATGCCGGGTCCATAGCCGGCCGCCACCATGCAACGGGCGGTCGACGCCCCGTTCAAGCCACACCCGATCAGGCCGACCGTCGCCGCATCGGGCCGGCCGAGGGCCCGCGCGGCAACCGCGGCAGCCGCACCGGTCCGCAGGGCGGTGACCGCGCGAGCGTCGATCACCGCGAGCGGCGCACCAGTCGTGGCATCGGAGAGGACGACAACGCCGCTGACGGTCGGCACGCCATTCGCGCCGTTCCCGGGGAACGAGCTCACCCACTTCAGCAGGGCGATCCCCTCCCCCCGCGCCGGCATCGCCCGGAAATCTCCGTACGGCGGGCTCGGCAGGTAGACCTTGGCCGGCATCTCCCAGTCGCCCCGGTGATGTCGGACGAAAGCCTCCCGGACCAGCCCGATCGCGTCGGCCGGGGTGACCGCCGCGAGCACCGCGTCATGGTTGATCACCGGAATCACAAGATCGTCTGCCGGGCTCGGACGGGCGGCCGGTCAGGCAGCCTATCGGGCGTGCGATCATCCCCAGCCGTGGACTCCCGCCCCGAGCTACAACTGATCGTGCCGGGCGCGTCCGTCGAGGAGATCGCCGCGATCGTCGGAGCCCTGGAGTTCGCCTCGGGGGCCGGCCGGTCGGTCCGCGCGGGCGCGGGGGCGGCTTGGGGGGCGGGCGCGGCGGAGGCCCCGGCGGCGGCCGGGACGGGGGAGCCGGGTCGCTGGGTGTTGGCGGGCCTGCGCGAAGGCGTCGACCGCGCGCCGGCACCCGCTCCGGAGCCGGCGCCGGAGCGGGTCGGCCGTGGTGGGGAGTGGACGTGCGAGTAACCGCGAAGTCCGACTACGCCGTGCGGGCGGCCGTCGAGTTGGCCCATGCCGAACAGGCATCACCCCGGAAGATGGACGACATCGCCAAGGCCCAGGACATCCCGATCTCCTTCCTCGAGAACATCCTCACCCAGTTGAAGAGCGCCGGAGTCGTCCGCAGCCAACGCGGGCCGGACGGCGGCTACTGGCTGGCGCGGCCTGCGGGCGAAACGACACTCGCTCAGATCATCCGCGCCGTCGACGGTCCCCTGGTCGGGGTTCGCGGCCAGCGCCCGGAGGAGGTCTCCTACGTCGGGGCGGCCGAACCGCTCGCGAAGGTCTGGATCGCCCTGCGCGTCAACCTCCGGGCAGTCCTCGAGCTCGTGACGGTCGCCGACATCGCCAGCGGCGAGCTCCCCGAGTCGGTCGTCGCGCTGACGCTCGAAGAGGATGCCTGGCAGACACGGTGAGAGGCCGGGGGGCCGGGGGGCCAGGGCGGGGGGCCGGAGGCCGGGGGCCGAGAGTGGCGGGCCGTAGGCGATCTGTCTCGCGGGCCGGCGAGGGACGCGGGAGGGGTGTGTTCCTCAGCAAAAACTAGTTGCCAGACGCAAGCAACTACTTCGGCGAAGGGATACCTCCGATGACGTCCTTGTCGGGTCCAGCAGGCGCGCCGCGTAAGTTGAGTCCCTGACGCCCGGCCAGGCGAGCGCCTGAATGATCGTGGCAACAGGTGACGTTCTCCCACTGCATAACGCTTGACGTTCATAACGCGTCGCGTTATCATCCGGCTGGGTGCTGCAGTCGTTTCGAGACAAGGACACCGAGTCGGTCTGGCATCGGCAACCGGTCCGCAGACTCGACCAGAACACGCAGCGAGCGGCCCTACGAAAGCTCCTGATCCTCGACGCGGCGGATGCACTAGACGATCTTCGAATTCCCCCCGGAAACCGATTGGAGAAGCTCCGCGGCGATCGAGCGGAGATCTACAGCGTCCGCATCAACCGACAATGGCGCATCTGCCTCCGGTGGACCCATGCCGGCCCCGAGGATGTCGAGATCGTCGACTACCACTAGAAGTGAGAAGGGAACTTTCGAATGAACGCCACTCCGATCATGTCTCCGATCCACCCCGGCGAGATCCTCATGCTGGAGTACCTGGAGCCGCTCGAGGTCTCTCAGCACCGACTGGCTCTTGCGATTGATGTCCCTCCCCGTCGGATCAACGAGATCGTTCATGGCAAGCGGCGCATCACCGCCGACACCGCACTCCGCCTTGCGCGGTACTTCGGGACGACCGAGCGGTTTTGGTTGAATCTCCAGGGTCGCTACGACCTTGAAGCCGAACGCGACCGCATCGGATCCACGTTGGAGCAGATCCAGCCGCTGAGCCGCGCCTGACCGAATCCGCTCGGGACCGCTTCTTGGCGCCGATCGCGCCGGCGAGCGGCCCGCCGCCTCCTTACGCGGTGAAAGTGCGCGGGAGTCGCCCGGGCACGGCGACCCTCCGGGGCTATCGCCAGCCTGACCAGAACTCTGTCTGTCCGCTGCAAGCGATCGGGGGAGATCTCCCGGGTCGGGAAGGGGAACCATTCGCGTCGTGGCGTTGACGCTCGAAGAGGATGCCCGGCAGACACGTTGAGCGAATTTGCGGGCGGCGCCTGCCGCGATACTCAGGACTTTACTTACATCGTCATGTCATTTGCGTAGCGTTAGGCTCGACGGCGTAACCTGGTGGGCGGGGTTGCCTCACTGCGCTAAAGGCACACACATGTGTAGGGTGACAGTTGGCGCCGTCGCAGACGGCACAGGCCCAGAGCCGTGGTGATTCCGCGGCTCATCATCACACGTGGGGGAATGCGATATGCGTCGGAGACACGCTGGGACTTGCGGTGCCTTGGAAGTCAGGCAGTACCGCCGTAACTCCATATGGATGTGTCTCGCCACCGTCGTCATGGTCTTGGCGGGGATGTGCTCAACGGCTCAGGCTACGCCGGTCCAATATGTCGATCAAACTGCGCTGGAATGCGCGTCAACTACGCTGGAGCGCGCCTCTGACGTAATCGACACCGCCCGAAGCGCGAGCTGTCCCACAGCTGGATCCCTTTTGACCCCCGCAGAACTGAGGGGATTCGCATCCTACTTCGCGAGCAACCACTTCGACCTGAACTTTCTGATGTGGGCTCAGGTGGTCCCGAGCTTCAACGCCGGCACGGCCGATTGGGCCGGCTGCCTTTCCACGACACGCCACATCGGCGTGCCGTGCCCGGGAGGCGTCACCTTCGGCCCGGTCCAAGGCAACGTGAGCACGGATGTGATCAGCGTCCTTTATGCCAACGGCGGCTTCATCGCCCTCGCGTGCGGGAACTTTTCCAAGGATCGTCCGACCGTCTCGCCGATTCCGACGATCAGCGGCATCAAGTTCGACGATCGCAACGGTAACGGCGTCCAGGACGGCACGGAGTCATCCCTCGGCGGCGTGGTCATCCACCTGTTCAACAATGGCAACCTGGTGGCGACTACGACGACCGCAGGGAATGGCAGCTACTCGTTCTCGCTTGATGTTGCCAGCCACCCGGACCGTGGCCCCGGCACGTACACGCTGACCGAGGACGTACCGGCTGGTTACCATCAGACGGCGGCTCCCGGCGCGATCGTGATCGTGCCCAACCCCGATCCCAGCACACTCGACCACCCGGGCAACAACTTCGGCAACGCCAAGGCCCAGCCGACGATCTCGACCCTCCCCTCGAAGGCCGTCCACGTCGGCGCCAACATCTTCGACACCGCCACCCTGGCCGGCGGCGCCAGTCCCTCGGGAATCGTGACCTTTACGCTCTACGGCCCCAATGACACGGCCTGCTCGTCGGTTGTCGGGACCGCGACCGGAAACCTCTCCGGCGGCGTCGCCGTCTCCGGCAACCTCGTCGTCCTCAACCCGGGAACCTATCGCTGGATCGCCAGCTACCCCGGCGATGGCGCCAACTACGACGTCGCATCCCCCTGTGGGGCCGAGACCGTCGTGATCTATCCGCCGATCTCCGCCACCCCGGCCCCGATCACCGGGATCGAGGGCGCGCCCCTCACGCCGACGGTCGCCCACTTCACCGACCCCGACCCGACCGGGACGCCGGCCGAGTACGCGGCGACGATCGACTGGGGCGACGGCACGCCGGCCACCGCCGGGACGGTCACTCAGCCAGGTGGGCCCGTCACGACGTTCTCCGTCGCCGGGAACCACACCTACGACGAGGAAGGCCCCTACAGCACGAAGGTGACGATCACCGACGTCGCAAACGCCGTCAACACCGCAAACGTGGCGTCGACCGCAGCGATCACCGACGCCGCGCTGACCGGGACCTCCGTCGTCGTCACCGCCACCGAGGGGCTCCCCTTCACCCAGAAGAGCGTCGGCACCTTCACCGACGCCGATCCCCACGGGATGGTCGCCGACTACTCAGCCACGATCGACTGGGGCGACGGCACGCCGACGAGCATCGGCACGATCACCGGCCTACCCGGTGGCCCCTTCACCGTCCTTGGCGACCACGACTACCTCAAGTCCGGGAAATACACGATCACCGTGCCGGTCCTCGACATCGGCGGAGCCAAGACGACGATCGTCGACACCGTCATGGTCGCCCATGCCTTCTGCACCGGGACGCTGACCGCCGACCCCGGCCAGGTCATCACCGGCACCGTGTCGGGCTTCCTCCACCTCGCGGGCGGCACCTGGGTCGTCAAGAACGCGAACGTCGCCGGCCCGATCGCAGTGACGCCCGGGACGTCGCTCCTGGTCACCCAGTCGAGCGTCGGCGGTGCGATCGACGGCTCCCCCGGCGGCGAGCTGATCGTCTCCCATTCGACCGTCGGCGGCCCCGTGATCGCCAAAGCCGGCCAGCCGACCGCCGTCTGCTTCTCCACGGTGAGCGGAGCCCTCAGCGCCGACCAGGGCCCCAACGGGCTCCAGGTCTGCTCCAGCACGATCAGCGGTTCGGTCGCCGTCACCGGGAGCACCGATCTCGTGATGATCGGAGACACGTCCAAGCAGTGCGGCACGAACAAGCTCACCTCCTCCGGCGCGATCGTCTTCTCGAACGACTCGGCCGGCCTCGACCTCTCCGGGAACACGCTCTCGGGCTCGCTCCACGTCAGCACGAGCGGCGGCACGAGCGCTCCCCGGATCGCCGGGAACACGATCGGCGGCTCACTGGCCTGCGACGGCAACACCCCGCCCCCGGTCGACGGCGGACAGCCGAACAAGAACGGCGGAACGAGGCTCGGCCAATGCTCCGCGCCGACGTTCTAGCCGCTACGCAGAAGCAGCCTGCGACTCCGGCCACGACGGCAGATGACCGGCTGCCCCGTGGCGACATGATTCGAGACCGTCGAGGATCAGGCCCAGGCCGTACTCGAACTCGTTGCCGTACGCGTATCCCGGCTGGAGGACGACCTCCCTGGTCAGCTCGAGCAGGTGCGGATGCTCGTCGGCCGACAACTGCGGCATGATCGCCTCGACGACCTCCGCCAGGTCGTCGACTTCATCAAATGGCAGGTTGACCTCCTGCAGGACGAAGCCATAGATGTAGCTGTCGATGAGCGAGAACGCGTGCGCCGTCAGCTCGATCGAAAAGCCCGCTTCCCGGCAGCAGCCGACCATCGCATTGTGATGGCGCAGGGTCGCCGGCCCCGGCGACGAACGTGACTCCATGATCCCGATCGCCCACGGATGCCGCGTGAGGACCGCTCGAAGCGATCTCCCCCGCCCCCGCATCGCCGTGTTCCAGTCCGCCTCCTCCGACGGCAGCGCGATCTCGCCGAAGACGATCTCGATCATCCCGTCGAGAATGTCCTTCTTGTTTGCGACGTGGTGGTACAACGACATCGCCTCGATACCAAGCTCCTGAGCGAGCTTGCGCATCGTGAACGATCCGATGCCCTCCGCATCGGCGAGCGCCACCGCACCCGACAGTGCCCGATCGCGGGTGACAGGGACCCGTGGGCGCCCCTTCGTCGTCGTCTTCTTCGCTCCCACGGTCTTTCTCCTTGACAATCTTACAACGTACGGGTAGCCTTCGACACGACAGAACCTTACGATGTACGGGTGAGGCTGTCCAGATGCGCAATCCCAGGAGGCGCGACCATGGCAGCGACGAGCATGATCCACCGGCCGCCGCCGCCAGTCGAAACCTGCGACCGGTCGGCCCGACCAACGCTCCGGGGGCCGACGACGCACGCGGTCGCCAGGACGCCTACGGCCCGGCCGACGTTGCTCCGCTACAGAGAGACCGAGACGCCCGCCGTCGGCGACGGCGAGATCCTGCTTCGAGTCCACGCCGCTGGTCGAGACCGAGGCACTTGATGACCGGACGCTCGTACCCGCTCCACCAGGCTGCCGCCGCCATGCGTCGTCTCGAGGCCGGCCGCGTCCGGGGGATGCTCGTGATCACGATGACCCCCGCCGGATAGCCCCCGCGTCCCCTCCGTTCTCCAAGCCGGCCAAACCGAAGGAGCACCGTGTCCACCTCCGCCGCATCCGTCCAGCTCGATTTCCACGCCGACCTTCAGATCGCCCGGTGGCGACCACTCGTCCAGTGGCTGCTCGCCATTCCCCACCTCCTGATCGCCTACGCCCTCCGCGGGCTTCGGCAGGTCCTCACCCTGATCAGCTTCTTCACCGTCCTGTTCACCGAACAGATCCCCCGGTCCCTCTTCGACGCCATCGTGATGACCTATCGCTACGAATGGCGCGCCATGAGCTATGCCCTCTTCATGCACGAGGACTATCCCCCATTCGACTTGACGGTCTCCTCCGAGGACGACGCAGCCGAGCCCCACACGACGCTCCGCCTGTCCTACCCCGAGCACCTCGACCGCTGGAAGCCGTTGTACAAGTGGTTCCTCGCGATCCCCCAGTACTTCGCCGTGATCGCCCTGGTCCTCGCGTCGTTCCTGGGCATCTTCGCCGGCTTCTTCGCCGTCCTCATCACCGGCAAGTATCCCGCCGGCATCCGCGACTTCCTCGTCAGCGCCTATCGCTACACCCTCCGGGTCGAGGCCTACGTCGGCTTCCTGACCGACCGCTATCCGCCGTTCAGCCTCGCGGCGTAGGTACGGCCTTCGGCCGCGGTGGCTCTGCCTGCCACCGGTCGATCGCCGGGATTCGCAGCTCAAAGCAAGCCCCCCGCTCGCCCTCGACCAGCACGATGTCACCCGTGCACGCCCGGGCCAGCCGCCGCGCGAGCGGCAGGCCCAGGCCGGCACCCCCCTCGGTGCTCGCTCCCGGCTCGAAGATCTGCGTCGCCTCCGCCGGATCGACGCCCGACCCGTCGTCACGGATCTCGAACACCGCGTCGCCCTCCCTTCGCTCGAGCGACACGTCGACTCTTCGTACTGCGTGACGCACCGCGTTCTCAAGCAGCGGGTGCAGCGCCTGCGCGACCATGTCCCGATCCGAGCCGACCAGCGGCGGCTGCTCGGGCGAGCGGACACGGATCTCGACTCCCTTCGCCGCAGCCGACTGGGCCACCGAGTCCACCGCCACCCGGATCGCCTCGCCCGCGTCGCTCGAACCCGGCGAGTGCTCGGAGCTTCCCCGCGCCGCGCTCAGCAGGGTGCTGATCACCGCCGACATCCGGTCGGTCGACCGGAGTACCTGGTGCAGGGCATCCCGGAGCTCGGTCCGACTCGCCGACGGTCGCAGCGCCAACTCCGCTTCGGCCCGCAGGCCGCTCAGCGGGGTGTTGAGCTCGTGCGCCACCTCCGCCGACAGCCGCTGCTCGTGCCGGATGCTGGCCCCGATCCGCGCCAGCAGGGCGTCCAGCGTCGCCGACAGGCCCGTCAGCTCGTCCCTCGGAGCCCCCAGATCGAACCGCTGATCGAGGTCGTGGTCACTCCATTCGGCCGCCTTCGCCGTCATGTCGGCGACCGGCCGGAGCGCCACCCCAACGGCTCGCCGGGCGACCAGGGACCCGGCGATCAGGACAAATAGGTCGAGCAGGACCATCCCCGCCACGGCGATCCGATCCGTGTGCTGGTAGGGGACGAGCGCGACCCCCACGACAACCGTCCCCACCCGACGGTGATCCCCCGGCCCATAGACCGGCTCGGCGAGGAGCTCCGTAGTGCCGACCGTCCGCATCCTCACGCCCACAACCCCGGCAAGCTCGCCCGCAGCCGCCTGGGTGCCGCCCGACGCCGCAGGACGCTCGACCGGGCCCGCAGTGTCGAAGACCCACGTGTCCTTGTCGAGCAGCTTGTCGTTCAAAGCCTCCCGAACCCGGATCCGCCCGTCGGTCACCTCGAGCGTCGTCTGGACGGCCGCCGCCCGAGTCCGCAGGACCGACGCCGCGTCATGGTCGAGGCGGCTCGCCAGCAGCAGCGTCACCGCGAGCGTCAGAACCGCAAGGCCCGCGGCCAGCGTGACGACCGCCGCCAGCGTCACCCGGCCACGGATCCCAAGGCGCCTCACCGCAGGGTGTAGCCCACGCCGTGGGACGTCAGGATCCGCTGTCCGGTCTCGAGCCTCCCGAGCTTCCGCCGCAGCCGCGCCACGAACGTGTCGAGCGTATTGTCGTGGACGATCGCCCCATCCGGCCAGCACGCCGCCACCATCTCCCGCCGACGGACGACCTCTCCCGGGCGCGCCGCGAGCGCCGCGAACAGGCGGAACTCGGTCGGCGTCAGCGCCTCCGACCGCGCCCCGCTGTGGATCGCGTGGGTCGACGGGTCCAGGCGCACCCCGTCAACCGTCGACTCCCGGTCGTCCCGGTCGACCCGCCGCAGCAGGGCATCCACGCGGACGATCAGCTCCGCCAGGGCAAACGGCTTCACCAGGTAGTCGTCGCCTCCCGCGTGGAATCCCGACAACCGATCGGTCAGCGCCGCCCTCGCAGTCAAGAAGAGGACCGGCGCCATCACCCCGTGCGCGCGAAGCGCCTGGCAGACATCCCGGCCGTCCGCGTCCGGCAGCCCGATGTCCAGGACCAGGAGGTCCGGCGGGTTCCTCGAGAACGCCTCCACCGCCTGGTGGCCGGTCGCCGTCGACACGACGACGAGATTCTCCGCCCGCAACGCCCGGCCCAGCACCGAACGCAGATCCGCGTCGTCCTCACAGATGCCGATCCTCACCGGAGTCATTCAGGAATGATGATGGCGCCCAAACCTGAACGATTCCTGACGGCCGCCCAAGCGAAACACGACTGCAACCGGGAGTTAAGCTCCCGCTCAGCAGCGGTCCTCAACGTTCGCCGCCTTTGCGACCTCCGCCGCAACGACCCTGTCCGTCAAGTTGCGACCAAAGGACCCCATGACGCCGACCCCACGTCCCGAGCCGCCCGCTCGCACACCTGGCCGCCTGGGCCCCCTCGCCGCCAAGGTCCCCGAGATCACCGCCCTCTTCTGGCTCATCAAGATCCTCACCACCGGCATGGGCGAGTCGATGTCCGACTTCCTCGGCCACCACAGCATCCCGCTCGCCGCTGCCATAGGGATCCTCGGCCTGTCGATCACCCTCCGCCTCCAGCTACGCAGCCCCCGCTATCACGCCTGGACCTACTGGCTCGCCGTGATGATGGTCGCCGTCTTCGGCACGATGGCCGCCGACGCCATCCACCGCGGCGGCCACGTCCCCTACTCCGTCACCACGCCCCTGTTCGCCCTCGGCCTCGCCGCCGTGTTCCTCCTCTGGTACCGGACCGAGCGCACCCTCTCGATCCACAGCATCACGACCACCCGCCGCGAGCTCTTCTACTGGACCGCGGTCCTCGGCACCTTTGCGCTCGGCACGGCCGCCGGCGATCTCACGGCGATCGAGCTGAACCTCGGCTACCTCGAGTCCGCCGTCCTCTTTGCCGTGGTGATCGCCCTCCCCGGCATCGCCTGGGCCCGCCGCCGCCTCGATCCCATCACCGCCTTCTGGACCGCCTACGTCGTCACCCGACCCCTCGGCGCCTCGATCGCCGACTGGTTGGGCAAGTCCCACGACGGCGGCCTCGGCTTCGGCGACGGCTGGGTCAGCGCGATCGCGCTGCTCGTCTTCCTCGGCCTCGTCGCCCACCTCGCCCGCACCAGGCGCGACATCCAAGCACCCACGCACGCCCCCTCCGGGCCGCCAGATCATGCCCGACTCGACACTCCCGAGCTCGCCGTCGACGCCGTCTAGCCCGCCAAACGAACTGCCCCGCGCTGCCCGCCATGCCGCGCGTGGTCAGAAAGAAAAACGTCGCTCGACTTTCCGGCGACGCTAGACCCCGCTCCTACGCGTACCACGATCTCTGACCGGTCGCGGAGCCTCCGGCTTGCTGAGGATTCAGCCGACGTCGAGCCGTCGCTTCGTGGCTCTCGGGATGTGTGGTCACACTTCGGAAAACTAGTTGCCGGAGTCTGGCAACTACTTTCTTGAGAGACACATCGTGCGGTCCCCGAACTGGCTCCCACTCCCACCGCTCGTGACCAATCCAGCCGAGGCGCCCCTGTGATGCAGCCCGATCGCCGGGCCGGGGCCGCCGCCGCATACGCGCCGCAGGCGGCGCGGGGGCCTGAGGCGGGCGGCGAGCGGGGCCGGGGGAGGGACGAGAGTGCGTTCACCCCCTTTCAAAATATAGTTGCAAACGTACGCAACAGTTTTGAGAGAGACACACACCGTACCCTCCCCCGGCCACCGCCTCGCCAGGCACGCCAGCGGCCCCGCCGCGGGGGCAGGACCGCCACTGCCCAGAGCGAATTCGCTCTGACCGTCTCGGCTAGAGCGCGACCGGGAGGGTGACCGTCGGCACGAGGGGAGTCCCCGTGTCAGCGGTCACAGTCGCTCCACCCTTGAGGGCGTGGATCGCGTTCCAGAACGTATGGCGGGCCGTCTGGATCGCCGTCCGGTAGGTCGTCCCGGCCGAGCGGACCTGGGCCCGGATCGCGTGGATCTGCGCCCGGTCGGCCTTGCGGGTCGACTTGCACGTCGGCGACGGCCGCGTCGCGCACGCCAGACGCGTCTTGGCGTTCAGTGAGATGACCTCCTGGCGCAGGGGCGTGACAGTCGAGAAGTAGGTCGACTCGGCATTCGTGAACGACGACAGCAGTGTCGCGCACAGCGCCTTGATCTGGGTCGCGTCAGCCCGGAGCTTGGCCGGTCCGGCTCCGTTGGCGATGTTCGTGCACAGCTTGGACGCGACCGGGAACGTCTGGTTGAAGCTGCGCTGCCCCGGGCGGGCGCTGGCCAGCGCGGGTAGGACCAGGAGGGCGAGCGCGCCCAACACGAGTCCGTTTCGAAGGCGGGACATGAGGCTCCTTGGGTTCGGGTGCTGAGGTCTTCCGTCTGCCTCCCACAACCCCCGAGCCGTCCATATGGTGCGGTCCCCGGCGTCGGATTTCAATCGGATCACAACCGCTCAGCGCACTGCGCGCCCCGGCTCCGACAGGCGGGACGGCCAGCCGGCGCGCGTCCAGTAGATCGCGAGCACGAGCGCCGGCGGCCAGACCGGCACCGGCGTTCACCTGGTCCCCGGCGAGCCCACCGGGTCACAGATCCCGCCCTGCTGCATGTTAAGAGGTATGGGCACGCGTTCGACCCCGCCGACCGACGGCGAACTCCTCCGTCGCGCGCCGCACGACGCCGCGGCGTTCGAGGAGCTCTACCGCCGCCACGAGGCGATCATCGCGACGTTCCTCGCGCGCCGCGCCCGCGAGGCCGAACTCGCCGCCGACCTGGTCGCCGAGACGTTTGCCACCGCCCTCCTGAAGGCCGACCGGTTCCGCGACGACGGCGGCCCGGCGGTCGGCTGGCTGCTCGGGATCGCCCACAACCAGCTTCTTCACGCCCTGCGCACCGGCCGGGCCGAGGTCAAGGCCCGCCGGCGCCTCGGCGCCGAGCCGGCAATCTCGAGCGACGCGGCGCTCGAGCGTGTCGAGGAGCTGATCGACGCCCGCGCAGCCGGTCGGCAGCTTCGGCATGCACTCGACGCCCTGCCGGAGAACCAGCGCGAAGCCGTCGAGGCATACGTGCTCGACGACCGCTCTTACAAGGCCGCAGCCTCAAAGCTCGGCATTCCCCCGGCCACCGTCCGCAAGCGCGTGAGTCGCGGACTCGCCCGCCTGCGCACTCTGCTCGAGGCGCCGCAATGAACCCCCAGGAGGACCCGATGACCACCGACCTGCTCCTGCCCGAAGTCCACATGTCGCTCGCCCGCGCCGTCGCCCACAGGACTGCGCCCGGCGTGCCCGTCCACCGCCGCGACCGACGCCGTCGGCCAATCCTTCTCTCGCGCCGGGCCGGCCTGATCGCGATCATCGCGGCGCTCGCCACCGGGACGGCCATCGCCGCGACCGCTCCATGGTCACCGATCGTCGGCAGCGATGCACACGGCCATCCAACGACGACCGCCGCCGCCGTGCCGCCTGCCGAGTTGGCCGCACTCAGCGTCCTGCGCCGCCCCCAGACCGACGCCGATCGCAGCCCACGGGTCGACGCCATGCTCACGGTCCTCAGCCCGAACGTGAACGACGGCGTCCATCTCGACGGCATCCGCGTCCTCGACACCCCGGCCAACGCCATCGCCGTCCTCGTGCCGATCGACCGGGACGTGGCGAACGCCCCCGGCTACGGCGGGCCTGCCCAGGCCACCGCCAATGTCCTCTGCCTGTTCTACGGCACGCCCCCCACGGTCGGGGGTGTACCGGATACGAGCGCGACGGCATACGGCCAGAAGTGCGGGACCGTCGCCGATCTCGAGGCCGGCCGGATCTTCATGGGAGGCCAGAGCGCCGGACGCCTCACCCTGACCGGCCTCGTTCCCGACGGGATCGCCAAGGTCGGAGTCCCGCTGCGCACCGGGGAGACGATCACCGCACCGGTCACCAGCAACTCCTTCCACATCGACACTGCCGTCACCAACGGCGCCTACGAAGATGCTTCGATCCGTTGGTATGCGACCGACGGCACGAGGATCCGGTGAATGGCCCCAAGCCGGAGCAGCCCACGGCGAGGGAGATTCCGATGACCGGATCCTGACGGCCGCCGGCGTGCGCCCGCTCGGCAATACCGGGCAAGCCAATGACACTAGAGTGCGGATTTTGCGGTCCTTCGGGGGTCGACACTCACTCGCGCCCGCAGATGACACACTCAGTGAAGACATGCAAATCGAAAGGGCACTGTGATGTGCAACCGCGTGTGTTGACAACCTCCCGTTCGGACCCTACCGTGTGCCGCGACACGTCATTGTCTGATGACCCAAAGGACCTGATGCGTATGCATCGATTCGCACCATTTCGGTCGTGCACCCCGAAAGTCGCCCTGGCGACTGTGATAGCCACGCTGAGTGTCGCAGCCGTCGCCCTCGCCGCCACGGACCACATATACAACGGCGGCCTCTCTGCCGGCAATTCATACGCCAGCACGACTGCCCATTCGTCGGACATCTACACCGAAGTCGTGTCAGACCACACAGCTTGTGGTGGCTTCGACCAGGGTCATGCCGGCTCGTTCGGCGGTCCACCACTCGTCTTCGCGTTGAGCACCTGCGGCCCAGGGACAACCCGCTTCTACGCCAACGGCTGCTGTTCCGGCTCCTACTATCACGGCGCCGTATTCAACCCGAACTCATCGACCTTCGACAACATCAGCAACTCCTACTTTGCCTACTAGAATCCCTCGCTCATACCTGCTGTCCACGCTCGTCGCAGCCGCGGCCGTGACCACCGTGATGGCCCTCACCCAGACGTCCGATTCTCCGGCCGAGGCCGACGCTGCGGCGAGCCCTGCGCAGGTCAGCGCCGTCCTCGCGCAACTCGGACACCAGTACAAGGCACTCGACAGACCGACGACACCCGCCGACAACGCGGAGAACAACGTCGTGCGTGCGATGAACATCGCCGTCGACATGCCCGAGCTCCTACCCGCCAACGGGCGCGTCGTCGCCACCGACCGTCGGCGGACGCTCCTGCTGATCCCCCGCATCGACGGCGGAGTCTGCCTCGCAGCGCTGTTCGCGAACGGGACGGCCGGCCTCAACTGCAACACGGCAGGCGGTGCGCCGGTTCTCGTTACCTACGGCAAAGCCGTCGGACTTGTGCCCGACAGTGTCACGCACGTCACGTTCACATTCACCGACGGGCGGACCCAGACCGCAGCACCCGCGAGCGGTCTCTACACCGCGCCGGCCGAGGCGACCGCCGTCACGTTCGAGATCGACGGCCTCAAGACCACCATCGAGTTGATGGCGGCCTCGACCGAGCCGGGCAACGTTTCCTCGCTGCCGACGCTGTAGGAGCCCGTGTGACCTTCGACGCGTCAGCGCTCCAGATCCACGTCGAGGCGCGGATCCTCGAGATCGAGATCGAGCTGAGCAGTCGGACGGCCGCCCTCACCGACGAGCTCGCCCGTCTGCGACGGGCGCTGTCAGTCTTCCTCGACGCCAGCACGCCAGCCGCGGGCCGAGCTGTTGGCCCGGAGGATGGGGCCAGCCCGGGCGCTCGCGCGGAGGCTGACGGGGGCGCGGGGGCCGGGGCCGGCGCGGGGAGCGGCGCGTGCCTGTGGACGACCTTCACGTGCGCTGCGGCTCCGCCAACGCGGCCTGCGCCGAGACACAGGGCCGCCTGCCAGGGATCGGGAGGTCGTCGACGCTGAGCGCCTAGCCCGACGCGCGGTGAACCTCGAGCTTGACCAGCCCGTCGGCCTCGATCCGCCGGACCTCCTCGCTGGTGAGGTCGAGCATCCTGGCGATCTCCTTGACGCCGAGCGGGTGTCCCCCGCCCACCGCGTGACGCAGCTCCAAGACCTTCCGCTCGAGGGCGCTCAGCAGGCCGAGCGTCGAAGCTTCGGCCGGGTCGTTGCGGCTGACATCCGCGTCGGCCCGGTCCTCGGCCGCCAGCTCGTCGGCCTTGCGCTCGTCCTCATCCTCCGAGAGGGGTCGCTCCATCGAGACGGGCGTCTGCCCCCAGACCTTGATCGACTCGACCTCACCCGTCTTCATCCCGGTCGCCTCGGCGATCTCGGCTGCCGTCGGGTCGCGCCGCAGCTTCGTCGCGAGCGTCCTCTCGGCCTCGTGGATCTTGTTGAGCTTCTCGAGGACGCCCGCCGACAGGCGGACCGTCCGCGACTTCTCCGCAACCGCCTTGGCCATCGCGTGACGGATCAGCGGGGTCGCATACGTCGAGAACTTGAACCCCTTTCGATGATCGAATTTCTCGACCGCCCGAACCAGGCCGATGGTTCCCTCCTGGATCAGGTCGAGATACGGGATCCCCTGGTTGCGAAACGGCCGGGCCAGGGAGACGACGAGGCGAAGGTTCGACTCGATCATCCGCGACTTGGCCGCCAGGTCCCCGCGTTCGATCCGCTTGGCCAGCTCGACCTGCTCGGCGCCCGTCAGGACTGGCGTCCGGCCCATGTCGTTGAGGAACAGCTGGAGAGGGTCGACCGTCTCATCGGACTCCAGGTCGATCTCGAGCTCGACCGTCCGGCGGCCTTCGGAATTGACTGGCTCGGCCATCACCCCAGCGTAGCTCAGGCCGGCGCCGGCTCCGGGGGGGCCGTCGGAGCCGGCGGCTTGACCGGGACATCGTCGTCGCCCTCGCGGCCCGCGCCGCCCGTGCCGCCCTCGCGGCCCTCGCCGCCCTCGCGGCCCTCGCGGCCCTCGCCGGCCCCGCCGTCGTCGGCTTCGTCGTAGACGACGCTCCCCTCGACGTTCAGGCGGGGGAGGATCCGCTCGAGGAACCCGGGCAGCTTCCAGTTCGCGTCTCCGGTCAGCGTCATCAGGGCGGGGACGAGCGCCGACCGGACGATCAGCGCGTCGAGGGCGACCGCGCTCGCCAGGCCGAGCCCGAACAGCTCGATGATCCGCTCGCCGCCGAGGATGAACGCCCCGAAGACGACGATCATGATCAGGGCTGCCGCCGTGATCGTCCGGCCGGTCGCCGCCAGGCCCCGGGAGATCGCCAGGCGGTTGTCCGACGTCCGGTGCCACTCCTCGTAGATCCGGGTCACCAGGAAGACCTCGTAGTCCATCGACAGGCCGAACAGGATCGCGAACATCAGGACCGGGACGAAGGCCTCGATCGGGCCGGTCTTGTCGATCCCGAACACGCTCGCGGCGAACCCGTCCTGGAAGACGGCGGTGATCACCCCGAAGGCGGCGACCGCCGACAGGAGGTTCATCACGGCGGCCATCGCCGGAATCACGAGACTCCGGAAGACGGCTGTCAGGAGGAGGAAGCTGAGGAGGACGACGACGCCGATGAAGAGCGGCAGCTTGGCCGACAGGATCCGGCTGAAGTCCTCGAAGATCGCTGTCTGTCCACCGACCAGGACGTTCACGCCGGATGTTCCGGTCGCCTCGGGGACCGTGTGGTTGCGCAGCTGGTGGAGGAGGTCCGTGGTCGAGACGTCCTGCGGCGAGCCCTTCGGATAGACGCTGGCGATCGCCACCGACCCGCCGCCGACCTTCGACGGGATGTAGGCGGCCGGGTTCGCGGCGACGACGCCCGACGTCTTCGCCGCGGCCGCCCGGACCTTCTCGAAGTCGGCCTTCTGCGCTGGGTTGTCGATCTTCGCGATCAGCAGGAGCGGACCGTTGTACCCGGGACCGAAGCCCTTCGCCAGGAGGTCGTACGCCTTGCGGGTCGTCGTGTTCCCCGGGTCGCTCCCGGCGTCTGACGAGCCGATCCGCATCGAGAGGAACGGGATCGCGATCGCCAGCATCAGGAGGCCGGCGACCGTCGCGAAGACGACCGGCCGCCTGTTGATCGCCGCGCTCCACCGGACCCAGAAGCCCCCGAGGAGCTGCTGGCCGCCGCCACCGGCCGAGAGGGCCTTGCGTTGGCGGCGGGGGAGGACCCTGAGCTTGACGAAGCCGAGCAGGGCCGGGAGGAGGGTGAGGGCCGCGAGTACGGTGAACGCGACCGTAATGCTCGCGGCGATCGCCACGCCGTAGAGGAAGCTGACACCCAGCGCGAACATCCCGAGCAGGGCGATGCAGACCGTGATCCCGGCGAACATCACCGCCCGACCGGAGGTGTCGAGCGAGTCGACGATCGCGTCCGGGACGCTCCGGCCCCGCTGGATGCCCTGACGCATCCGGGTGACGATGAACAGGGCGTAGTCGACGCCGACGCCGAGGCCGATCAGGAGGGACAGCTGGGACGAGAACGACGCCATCGCGATCGGGTGGGACAGCAGCCCGATCACGGCCGTCCCGACACCGAGGGCGATGCCCGTCGTGACGAGCGGCATCAGGGCGGCGAGGAGCGAGCCGAAGACGAAGAAGAGGATCACGAGGGCGGCGATCCCACCGAACAGGGTCCCGCTCGCGGCCATCCCGTTGGACTCCTGGGCGACCTGGCCGGCGACCTCGACCTCGACCGCCGGGCCGTTCACCGATTGTGCGGCAGCGACGATCCGCTTGGCCTCGGGAACCAGGATCTTGATCGCCTCCTTCGAGAGGTTGAGCTTCGCGAAGGCGACCTTCCCGTCCTTGGAGATCTGGCCCGCACCGGCCGGCGCGTACGGGGAGACGACGCTTGCGACATCGGGGAGCTTGGCCAGGCGGCCGAGCATCGCCTCGACCGGGGCGCGGACCGCCGGGCTGCGGACGGTGCCCTGCCTCGCGGCGATCACGACCTGCTCGGAGTCGCCGGCGGCCGACGGGGCCGACGCCTGGAGGAGATGCTGGGCGTCGAAGCTCGGCGTCCCCGAGAGGTTGAAGCTGTCGCGGAAGTCGCTGCCGACCGACGACTTGATCGCCGTCAGGGCGACCAGGCCGACGACCCAGATCGCGACGACCGTGCGGCGATGGGCGACGCACCAGCTGGCGAGTTTGCGCATGAAGGGGTCTCTCTGGTCTCGGGTGAAGGGCCGGCGGCCGGCCGACGGCGGTCTCCGGCATGCAGACGCGCCGTGCTCGGGAAATCATCGCTTACCGAGCGTAAGCTGGCATTTCAGCAGATCCGTCGGCACCGGCGCCCTGCCGTGTCGGCCGGACGCGTTCGACCGACGGTCCGGGCAACCGGCGACTGACTACCGGGGACGGAGGAGGGAGTGTGTGGGGTCTCTCAGGAAAAGTACTTGCCGGACTCCGGCAAGCAGTTTGCGAAAACAAGACGCATCGCACACGCACGCCCCGGCCACACCGATCGAAGCGCGATCCGGCGCCACATTACGCGCTCACCGACCGAAGCGCGATCCGGCGCCACATCACGCGAACACACGAGCCGCGCCCAAGCGCACCGACACGATCTGCCCCTCCTCGAGCTCGAGCTCGGCCGCCCGCTCGCGGGTCAGCTGAGCCCAGATCGCCCGGCCGTCCCAGAGTCTCAGCTCGACACGGACCTCGAAGCCCAGATGGACGATCCGCTCGGTCAGGGCCTCGGTCGCATCACCGTCGTCGTGGGCGAGGATCTGGATGTCGTGGGGCCGCAGGAACGCGTCGTCGCCGAGGCGGTTGACCGGTCCGATGAAGGACATCACGAACTCGTTGGTCGGACGCTCGTAGAGGTCCTCGGCGCTCCCCGCCTGGACCGTCTGACCGGCGTTCATCAGGACGATCTGCTCGGCGACGTCCATCGCCTCCTCCTGGTCGTGGGTCACGAAGATCGTCGTCACGTGGATCTCGTCGTGCAGACGCCGCAGCCACTCCCGAAGCTCACCCCTGACCTGGGCGTCCAGCGCGCCGAACGGCTCGTCCAACAGGAGCACCTCCGGCTCGGGAGCCAGCGCCCTGGCCAGCGCCATCCGCTGGAGCTGTCCGCCCGAGAGCTGGGACGGGTAGCGCTCAGCCAGCCCGTCGAGCCGGACAAGGCCGAGCAGCTCGCGCACGCGGGCGGCGACCTCGGACTTCGGGCGCTTGCGGACGCTCAGGCCGAAGCCGATGTTCTCAGCGACTGTCATGTGCTTGAAGGGCGCGTAGTGCTGGAAGACGAAGCCGACCCCACGCTCCCGCGCCGGCGTCAGAGTGACGTCCTCCCCGGCGATCACGACCTCCCCGCGATCAGGCGTCTCGAGCCCGGCGATGACCCGCAGGAGCGTCGACTTGCCGCTCCCGCTCGGGCCGAGGAGTGCCGTCAGCGACCCGTCGGCGACCGTCATCGACACATCCTCGAGTGCTACGAAGTCACCGAACCGCTTGTCGACGTTGCGAACCTCGATTGCCATCAGCCTGTCCCCCTGTTCCTTCGTGTCAGTAGGTTCATCGTCACCAGCGTCGCCAGTGCGAGCAGCGCCAACACCACGGCGGCCGCATACGTCCCCGTGGTGTCAAAATTCTCGAAGCGGTCCTGGACGTAGAGCGGCAGGGTCTGTGTGACACCCTCGATCCTCCCGGAGACGATGCTCACCGCACCGAACTCACCCAGCGCCCGGGCTGTCGTCAGGACGACGCCGTAGACGACTGCCCAGCGGATCGCCGGGAGCGTGATCCTCCAGAACGTCTGCCAGCCGGTCGCCCCGAGCGTCGACGCAGCCTGCTCGGCGGTCGTCCCGACCTCGCGGAGCACGGGGATCGTCTCGCGGGCGACGAACGGCAGCGAGACGAAAGCCGTCGCGAGGACCATCCCGGGAAGCGAGAAGATCACCGTGATCCCGTGTGTCGTGAGCCACGTCCCGAACCAGCCGGCCCGGCCGTAGACGAGGAGCAGGGCGAGGCCGACGACGACCGGCGAGATCGCGAACGGAAGATCGAGCAGCAGGCCGAGCAGACCCCGCCCGCGAAAGCGCTGGCGCTCGAGCGCGATCGCAGCCGCGATCCCGAACACGGTGTTCAACGGGACGGTGATCGCGACGAGCTCGATCGAGAGCCAGAACGCGTGGATCGCATGAGGCTGGGTGACGGCCGCCCAGACTGACCCGAGCCCGTGCTCGAAGGTCCGGTAGAAGATCATCACGAGCGGCAGGAGCAGAAGCAGGCCGAGATAGCCGAGGGCGATCGTGCGCACGCCGAGGCGGGCGGTCCGCCGCGAGCGCTCGGCCGACCTCGTCAGGATGGGCGCCGCGGCGTCAGTGGCCAAAGCTGAACGTCCGGCGGCCGACGAGGTTGAAGACGCCGACGGTGAGGAGGGCGGCGAGCAGGAGGACGATCGAGACGGCCGCGGCGGCCGAGACGTTGTCGTTCTCGATCTGGTTGAAGACATAGACCGACCCGACCTCCGTCTTGAAGGGGAGGTTCCCGGAGATCAAGACGACCGACCCGAACTCGCCGATCGCCCGCGCGAAGCTGAGCGCCGCTCCGGAGATGATCGCCGGCGCGAGGTTGGGGAGGACGATCCGCCGAAAGACGGTGAACGGCCGGGCGCCGAGCGAGGCCGCGGCCTCCTCCATCGACTGGTCGAGCTCGATCAGGACGGGTTGGACCGAGCGGACGACGAACGGGAGGGTCACGAACAGCAGGGCGAGGACGATCGACGCGCGGGTGAAGCTGACGTCGATGCCGACGGGCCCGCCCTTCCCGTAGAGGGCGAGCAGGACGACGCCGGCGACGATCGTCGGGAGGGCGAACGGGAGGTCGATCACGGCGTTGACGATCCGCCGGCCGGGGAACTCGTCGCGGACGAGGACCCAGGCGATCAGCGTCCCGAAGCAGGCGTTGATCGCGACGACGACCAGCGAGAGAATCACCGTCAGGCGGATCGCCGCGGTCGCCTCGGGGGCGCTGACCGAACGCCAGAACGCCCCGAGGCCGCCGTCCGCCGACCGGGCGAGCACAGCGGCGAGCGGGAGGAGGACGACGATCGACAGGTAGATCGTGATCAGCCCCCGACCGATCCCGGCCACCGGCCGCCGCCGGGCCGGGCGTCGCGTCGCCGATCCCACCCGGGCCGGCCTACTTGCTCGTGGAGACGCCAAGTGACTGCTCGATCCTGGTGACGACGCCGACGGCCGGGTCGAAGAACTCCTTGGTGACCGCCGGCCAGCCGCCGAGCGCGTCGATCGTGAAGATCCCCGGGACGACCGGGAACCTCCTGGCGGCGACGACCCCCGGGGTCACCGGGCGGTAGCCGTTCGCAGCCCAGATCGTCTGCCCGGCCGGCGACAGGAGGTAGGCGACGAACGCCCTGGTCGACGGCGTGTCGCCCGAGCTGGTGATCGCGATCGGGTTCTGGATCAGGATCGTCTGGGCCGGGATCACGTAGTCGATCGCCGCGCCCTTGGCCTTGTCTGCGAGCGCCTCGGTCTCGTAGTCGATCAGGGCGTCGCCCTTGCCGGCGGTGAACGTCTGGAGGGCGTTGCGGGCCGACGTGTCCTGGCTTGTGACGTTGTGGAAGAGGGCCGTCAGGTAGGCGCGCGCCTGGGCCGGCGTCTTCCCCTGCTTGATCTGCGCGCCGTAGGCCGCGGCGATGTTCCAGCGGGCGCTGCCCGAGCTGAACGGGTTGGGCGTGAGGACCTGGACACCGGGCCTGACGAGGTCGGCCCAGCCGGTGATGTGCTTGGGATTGCCCTTGCGGACGATGATCACGGCGACCGAATCGGTGACGAAGCCCTTCGTCGGGTTCTGATTCCAACTCGACGGGAGGATCCCGGCGCCGACCAGCCGGGAGACATCGGGCTCGAGCGAGAGGTTCACGACGCTCGCCGGCAGCCCGTTCGCGACCGCCCGGCTCTGGTCGCCGGATGCTCCGTAGGACTGGCTGAAGCTGACGCCCCTGCCGGCCGGCGTCGCCTCGAAGCCCTTGATCAGGGCGGCGTAGGCCGCCTGGGGGGTCGAGTAGGCGACGAGCTTGATCTGCTTGGACGTCGATCCGGACGATCCGCAGGCGGAGACGGCCAGCGCCGAGGCGAGCACGACCAGGGGAACGGCGGCGCGTGTACGATTCATGTCCACTTTCTGTACGGAAATTATGCGGATCGTGGGCCCAGCTCTGGGCCCCAGCAGCGTCAGCCCGGAGCAAAGTACCAGAAACCTGATCGTGATTCAGGGGTTGGGGCGCTTTCACCACGGCGTTCTTGGCGTCGAGATGTCGCGACCGACATGGAGGTAGAGCTGCTCCTCACACGCGCGTCGAGGTCGTCCCGCGCTCGCCGCGACGGTCGAGCTCGCCGGCATCGCCCTACGACGCTTCACCGTGTGGCATGATCCGGTGATGGATGCCACGATCGTGATCGGGCGACAGGGACGGATCGTGATTCCGGCCGACATCCGCCGGGAGCTCGGCCTGGCGGCGGGCGACCGGCTCCATCTGCACCTCGCCGACGGTCGTCTGGTCCTCGAGCGGCAATCCGATGCCGTGGCCGCGCTACGGCGGATCGGCGCCGTCATCCCGCAGGCCCGCTCGCTGGTCGACGAGCTGCTGGCCGAGCGCCGGGCGGCAGCTGTCCTCGAGTGACCCTGCTCACGCCGCGGCCGCTCCCAATGATCATGCTCGACCCTCGACCGGCCGGTAAGCGCTGGTGAGCGTGCTCGACGCGTCCGCCGTGCTCGCGTTGATCCACGACGAGCCTGGCGCCGACCTCGTGGCGCAGGCCCTCCCCGGCGCCTCGCTCGGGACTGCGAACCTCGCCGAGATCGTCGGCAAGCTGGTAGACGCAGACGCCGATCCCAGGGGGCTCGTCGAGCGGCTGATCACCGCCGGGGTGACGATCGAGCCCGTGCTCGCGCGAGATGCCGAGCTTGCCGGCGCGATGCGGTCGCTCCCGGGCGGCCAGGCCCTCTCGCTAGGCGACCGGTGCTGCCTGGCGCTCGCCGTTCGGACCAGCCCGCCCGAGGTGCTCAGCGCCGACCGCGCGTGGGCCGCACTCGACCTCCCGATTCACGTGACGCTGATCCGCTAGGCCGGGTTCGGGTAGGGGGGTGCGGTAGGGGTGGTGCGGCAGGGGTTGGTACGGGAGGGGTGGTTTCCGGACTGATTCTGTGCGAAAATCGAGGTGGCCCGCGGAGCGAAATACCGATAAATCGCCCGCCTTTCATGTGTTACGCTTCGGACGCCCCGAGCCACCCAGGAGGACTTCCGATGGAGCCCAGCTCACCAACCGCCGCCAGGGGCTCGCTCGCCAGCCCCGAGATCCGTACCGACGTCCCGGGTCACGTGATTCCGATCCTCGAGCGCGAGTTCGACGACTTCGACACGGAATCGACGAAGTTCATCCGCGGGGAGCTCGAGGAGGTCCAGTTCATCGGCTTCCGCCTCAAGCAGGGCGTCTACGGACAGCGCCAGGCCGACCGGCAGATGATCCGCATCAAGCTGCCGTTCGGGGGGATCAACCCCGAGCAGATGGAGACGTTGGCCGATGTCGTCGAGCGGTGGGTCCCGCTCGAGAAGGGTCACATCACGACCCGCCAGAACTTCCAGCTCCACCACGTCCCCCTCCCCGACGCGGCTGCCCTGATCCGGGAGATCAGCGCGTCGGGCCTCTCGTCGCGGGAGGGCTGCGGCAACACGATGCGCAACGTGACCGGCGACCCGTGGGCCGGCGTCTGCGAGGGCGAGCTGTTCGACCCGACGCCGTACGTCGGGGCGTACGTCCGGTACTTCGTGCGCAACGACGTCTGCCAGCTGATGCCGCGGAAGTTCAAGACGGCGTTCTCGGCGACCGACGACGACGTCGCGATCGTCGGGATCCACGACGGCGGGTTCATCCCCCGGATCCGCGACGGCAAACGCGGCTTCGAGATCAGGATCGGCGGGGGGACGTCGATCATGCCGCGGATCGCCCCGACCCTCTACGACTTCGTCGAGGCCGACAACGGCGACTACCTGAAGGTCACCGAGGCCGTCCTGCGGATCTTCGACCGCCAGGACTGGCTGCGCAAGAACCGGGCGCGGGCGCGGATCAAGGTCCTCGTCGACAAGATCGGGATCGACGCCTTCCGGGAGCTCGTCGAGGAGGAGCTCCGCGGCGACTGGGTCGCCGAGCGGAACTTCGAGATCGAGCCGCTGCTCTTCGTCCACGACGAGCAGCCCGGACCCGCGCCGACCGGCGTGGCCGGGACGCCGAACGGCGACTCGCGCCAGTTCGACCGGTTCGTCGGGTCGAACGTCCGCCCGCAGAAGCAGGACGGGTTCGTCACGGTCGAGGTCAAGGTCACCCGCGGCGACCTCTCGCCAGAGCAGTTCCGCGGCCTGGCGGCGATCATGCGCGACCACTCGGGTGGCTATGCGCGGGTCACCGTCCAGCAGAACTTGGTCCTCCGGTGGGTCCACGCGGAGTCGGTCTACGACGTCTGGCGCGCGCTCGAGCACCTCGGCCTCGGCGGGGCCGGCCCGCGCGAGATCTCTGACGTCGTCAGCTGCCCGGGGACCGACAGCTGCAAGCTCGGGATCACCAGCTCGATGGGCCTCAACCGGGCGATCCAGGAGCGGATCGACGAGATGAACATCACCGACGAGCTGACCCGGCGGATCCACATCAAGATGAGCGGCTGCCCGAACGGATGCAGCCAGCACCACATCGCCAACATCGGCTTCTACGGGGCGTCGATCAAGGTCGGCGAGCACACGATTCCCGCGTACATCCCCCACCTCGCCGGCAACTACGTCGGCGGCGACGTCGTCTACGGCAAGCGCCTGAAGGCTCGCCTCCCGGCCAAGCGCGTCCCCGAGGCGGTCGAGCGGTGGATTCGCTGGTATGAGTCGGAGCGTGAGGACGCCGAGGAGTTCAACGCCTTCGTCGAGCGGGTCGGCGTCCCGGCGTTCGAGGCCCTCGTCAAGGACCTCACGCTCCCGGTCGAGTTCAGCCTCGAATCGATGAACCACTTCATCGACTGGAACCGGTCCGAGCCCTACCAGGTGATCCGGGGCGAGGGCGAGTGCGCGGTATGACGACCGCCGCGATCGCGCCCGACCTCGAGCGCCACAGCGCGGAGGAGGTGCTCGCCTACGCGGTCGAGCGCTTCCATCCCAACCTCGTGATGGCATGCTCCTTCCAGAAGGAGGAGTCGGTGATTCTCGACATGCTGATCGCCCTCGACCCGGCCGCTCGCGTATTCACGCTGGACACCGGCGTGCTCTTCGACGAGACCCGCGCCGCCTGGCGGGCCTTCGAGGACCGCTGGGGTGTCCACGTCGAGATCCACGACGTCCGCGACCCGTCGGGCGCCGAGTGGACCAGCGAGCACTGCTGCTCGACCGCTGGCGTCAAGGCCGACGGTCTGCGAGGCGCCCTGCTGGGTGCCGAGGCGTGGATCACCGGCGTGCGGCGTGAGCAGTCGCCAACCCGGGCTGAGGCGGCCAAGATCGAGTGGGACGAGCGCAACGGCCTGTGGAAGGTCAACCCGCTCGCCGACTGGACCGACCGCGAGGTGTGGCGCTACATCCACGAACACGACCTCCCGTACAACGCGCTCCACGACGACGGCTACTCGTCGATCGGCTGCGCGACCTGCACCCTGCCCGGCGACGGGCGCGACGGCCGGTGGGCCGGCAGCGCGAAGACCGAGTGCGGTCTGCACGGGGACTCCTGAATGGATCCGCTGATCGTCCTCTTCGGATTCGGCGTGGGACTCCTCGTCGCGACGACGGGCATGGGCGGCGGGTCGCTGATGACTCCTCTGCTGATCCTCGTCTTCTCGGTCAAGCCTGTCGTCGCGATCGGGACCGACCTGATCTACGGCGCGGTGACCAAGACGCTCGGCGGGTGGCGCCACTTCCGGCGGGGGTCGGTCCACATGGGCACCGTGATGTGGCTGGCCGTCGGCAGCATCCCCGGAGCGATCATCGGCGTGCTGGCACTCAACGCGCTGCGGTCGGCCTACGGCGGCAAGAGCTTCGACAACCTCGTCCTCGTGCTGGTCGCCGGCGCCCTGATCGTCACGGCGGCGGCCGTCCTGATCCGCGAGCTGCTGTCGAAGCGAGTCGTCCACCGCGAGGACATCCAGCTGACCCGCCGCGACCACGTCGTCGCCGTCGTGACCGGCCTCGTGATCGGATTCGTGCTGAGCGTCACCTCGGCCGGGAGCGGGTCGCTGATCGCGGTCGTTTTGATCCTCTGGTTCCAGTTGAACCCCCGCCGGATCGTCGGGACCGACGTCTTCCACGCGGCGATCCTCCTCTGGGTCGCCGGCCTCGCCCACCTCTTCGACGGAAACGTCAACCTCGGCCTGGCCGGGAACATCCTCGTCGGGTCGCTCCCGGGAGTCTGGATCGGCACGCAGTACGCCCACAAGCTCCCCGAGACGGCCCTCCGGCCGATTCTCGGGATCGTCCTGCTCGCCTCGGGCCTGGCCCTCCTCTCGAAGGCCGGGTTCCCGCTGTCGCCGTTCGTGATCCTCGGCGTCCCGCTGAGTCTCGCCGTCGCCGGCTTCGCGGTCTACCGCGCGCGCGGGCTGCTCGTGCCGGGCCCGATCCCGACGCCGGCCCGGGAGCACCCATGAGGGTCTCGGCCTCGTCGCTGCGCCTGACGCACCTCCGGGCGCTCGAGTCCGAGGCGATCCACGTGATGCGGGAGGTCGCGGCCGAGTTCGAGCGGCCTGTCCTCCTGTTCAGCGGCGGCAAGGACTCGATCGTCCTCCTGAGACTCGCCGAGAAGGCCTTCCGCCCGGGACCGTTCCCGTTCCCGTTGATGCACATCGACACGTCGCACAACTTCCCCGAGGCGATCGACTTCCGCGACCGGCGGGTCGCCGAGCTCGGCGAACGGCTGATCGTCGCGTCGGTCCAGGAGTCGATCGACCGGGGCCGCGTCACCGAGGAGCAGGGGCCGCGGGCGTCGCGCAACCGCCTCCAGACGACGACCCTGCTCGACGCGATCGAGGAGCACCGCTTCGACGCGGCGTTCGGCGGCGCCCGCCGGGACGAGGAGCGCTCGCGCGCGAAGGAGCGGATCCTCTCCTTCCGGGACGACTTCGGCCAGTGGGACCCGCGCAACCAGCGGCCGGAGCTCTGGAACCTCTACAACTGCCGGATCGGCCGGGGCGAGCACGCCCGGGTCTTCCCGATCTCCAACTGGACCGAGCTCGACGTGTGGGAGTACATCGAGCAGGAGGCGCTCGAAGTCCCGTCGCTGTACTTCGCCCACCGGCGGGACGTCTTCGAGCGCGACGGGATGCTCTACGCCCACCGGCCGGGCCAGGAGCTCGCGGCCGACGAGGAGGTCTTCGCGGAGACGGTTCGCTACCGAACGGTCGGCGACATGAGCTGCACGGGCGGGGTCCGCTCGCAGGCGGCGACGATCGCCGAGGTCGTCGTCGAGATCGCTGCGACGATGATCACCGAGCGGGGCGAGACGCGGGCGGACGACCGGGTCTCGGAGGCGGCGATGGAGGACCGGAAAAAGGTCGGGTACTTCTGATGGTGATGGCTGTGACTTCATTGTTCGCCATCACCTACTTGGCCGACGCGTTGCAGGCAGGGGGCCGGCGATGACCTTGGATCTCCTGCGATTCACTACTGCGGGGTCGGTCGACGACGGGAAGAGCACGCTGATCGGGCGGATGCTCTACGACTCCAAGCAGGTCTTCGCAGACCAGCTGAGCCATGTCGAGGACGCGTCGCGCCGGCGGGGCGGCGACGGGACGCTCGACCTCGCGCTCCTGACCGACGGCCTGCGGGCCGAGCGGGAGCAGGGGATCACGATCGACGTCGCCTACCGGTACTTCGCGACGCCGAAGCGGCGGTTCATCATCGCCGACTGCCCGGGCCACCAGCAGTACACGCGGAACATGGTCACCGGGGCGTCGACCGCCGATCTCGCGATCATCCTGCTCGACGCGCGCAAGGGGACGGTCGAGCAGTCCAAGCGGCACGCGTTCATCAGCGCGCTCCTGGGCATCCCCCATCTGGTCGTCGCGGTCAACAAGATGGACCTCGTCGACTACTCGGCCGACCGGTTTGCCGAGCTGGTGGAGGAGTTCGCGGGGTTCGCCGAGAAGCTCGACGTCTCAGACGTCACGTACATCCCGATCTCGGCCCTGAAGGGCGACAACGTGGTCGACCGGTCCGAGCGACTCGCGTGGCACGAGGGGCCGACCCTGCTCGAGCACCTCGAGGGTGTGGAGGTCTCCTACGACCACCCGCACGACGTCCCGGCCCGGTTCCCGGTCCAGTGGGTCGTCAAGCCGGCGGTCGGCGACTACCGGGGGTACGCCGGCCAGCTGGCGAGCGGTGCGCTGCGTCCGGGCGACGAGGTGGTCGTCCTGCCGGGCGGCCGGCGGACGCGGATCGCGGGGATCGACACGTTCGAGGGCGAGCTCGACGAGGCCGTCGCACCGCTGTCGGTGACGCTCCGCCTGGAGGACGACATCGACATCGCCCGGGGGGAGCTGATCTGTCATCCCGAGGATGCGGCGAGCGTCTCGCGGGAGCTGGAGGCCGACCTCTGCTGGATGGACGAGACGCCGTTGCGGGCGGGCGGGCGGTACGCGATCAAGCACACCAGCCGGAGCGCCGCCGTCCGGGTCGAGTCGGTCGTCAACCGGATCGACGTCCACACGTTGGAGCGGGAGACCGGGCCGAGCGAGCTTGGGCTGAACGACATCGGGCGCGTGACGCTGCGGTGCAGCGCTCCCCTGGCGGTCGACCCGTACTCGAGCAACCGGCGGACAGGGAGCTTCATCCTGATCGACGAGGCGACAAATGCCACGGTCGGCGCGGGGATGCTGACCGGGGGGGCGGGGGCAGCGGCGTAGGGAGCGAAGTGGGCTCCGCGGGCGAAGTCGGGCCCCGTGGGCGAAGTTGGGCTCCGCGGGCGGAGTTGTGGCGCCCTGCGAGACGGGTTCGTTTCCCCGCCCGGATCGGGCGGAGCCGTAGCAGCTGATCGCCTCCGGCGGGGTCTGCGTTGCCTCGCTGTCTCGAGAAGTACTTGCGAGTAGTTTGTCCGGATAGTCCGTGGTGCGCGCATGTCCCGGCGTTATGCCTCTACGGAGTCTTCCGGCGAGGAGATCGGCCTCCGCGGTCGATCAGGATTCGGCGCACTGGTCGGTGCGGGCCCCCGTGACCGTGTTCGGCAGGTTGTCGTTGGTCGACGAAGATCGCGCGCCCGCCGCCCGTGCCGCTGAGGCTTCCGGATATGGCAACTCGCTGATACGTGCCACCCGCGGGCGCGATCAACGACGGGCCCCCGACAAGGCCTCCATCGCGAGCTAGTCTCGTCACGACAAGGCCTGCCAAGCGCGATCGAGCGTTCTCACATGATGGTGGGCTGCCACGACGTCAGCAGGGCCTCCGGCCCGGACGAGTCGGAGGTGACGAAGGACGCCGCCGCGAGCGCGCCCACCGTCCGCGGGCGCTGCCGATCGCATCGCAGATCACCGCTCGCCGTGGCCAGCACGATCGCGACGAAGCCGCTCCGCGGGGACGCCCCGCCCTGCCCTCACCCGCCCGCCGCGAGTGGCTTGGCGATCCGACTCCGAGGTCTGCACGGCAGAGGAAGGCGTCAGGGCCTCGCGACTGCGCCGGCGCGGCGCGACGTGAAGGGCCCAGAAGGTCGCCCCGGCGAGTGCAGCCGCGCTCAGCAGCGCGACGGCCCGCGGCGACTGCCAACCACCCGGGCTCGGCCCGTGGCCCGCGGGAACCGAGATCACACCGGCAGCCGCGGTCCGAACAGCGTCGAGAGAGCACGGCCGGGCCGGTGACGTGGAGTCGGCGCCGCGGCCGTGGGTTCCAGTGAGGCTTCCATACCATCCTCGCAGCTGGTCACCGCGGCTATTTTGCTCCCGCCGATCGTCCACAGCTGGATTCGTGAGGCAGGATTTCTGAGTTACCGAACGGAAAGCGGACACCCGGCCAGCCGGTCGTCCGCCGGTCGGGTGAAGGTCCAACCGCCTGCGCGGCGGGTCGCAGCCCTCGAGTGACACGCTTGGTGCGTAGAGCTCGTCAAGCAGGAATCGGGTCCGAGCCAGCGCACGTGCGCCGGAGCGGCCCTTGCCGTGATGCGTCGCTGCCGAAGAACGAGCCGAGCGCGCCGGTTTCTCGAGTGGCCGTGGCGTATCGTCGGCGAGGCTCGCGGCATGCTGGAGTATCGCGTTCGGGTTCACGCCCCGTCCTGACCGGCGACCCCTCCGCACAGTCAGGTCTGCGGCCGGTCCGGCGCCCGGTGGGTTGGTCAGCGCGCGCGAGGAGCCCAGGCCATCAGCCGTTCGGCGATGACTCGCAAGGTAGCGCCGCGAGCGGCGCTGCGATTCAGCTTTGGGCGCCGGATCACGATACCGCGTCCGAAGCCCATGACGTGGTCCTCGAGCGTGTGCCGAAGGATGCTCAGCAGGTAGCTGTGGTCGTGTATGTCGCTGCCGAGCCATCCACCCAGAACCAGGCCGGCGGGGTTCAGCGTGTCCACGAGTGGAGCGAGGGCCTCGCCCATGAGTTCCGCGCTGTATTCCAGTCGCTTGCGGACCTTGACGTCCCGCGTCGCAAGATCGAGGAGACGTCCCGCGATCCGGTCTCCTTCGTGGATCTCGATGCCGAGCTGCGCGGCGATGTTGGCGACGCCGACCTTCGTTTCGAGGCAGCCGCGCCTGCCGCAGACCACGCACTCGACATCCTCACCCTGCTTGTCTCGCCAATCAATCAGCAGATGCCCGAACTGTCCTGCGTATCCATCGCCTCCGCGATACGTATGGCCTCCGAGCATGAGGCCCGCTGCGACGCTGTCCGACCACTTCACGTAGGCGAAATCGTCGAGGTCCCGCACTGCCCCGAACGTGTGCTCGGCTTCGGCGCTGAGGTTCGCGTCGTTGTCGGTGATGCTAGGGACACCGCGGAGCCAGTCGAGTCGGCGCTCCAGCTGATCCGCCGCGTTGACATCGCGCCACTCCTTGTTGGGCAGACCCGACGAATGCGCGACGCCCGTCCTCTTGTTGACTGGTGCGGCACGGCTGATACCAAGGCCGATGATCTCCTCCGGGCGCACCCCCGCCGCTTCGAGGAGCCTGTCGAGCGCGTCGGCTGTCCAGTCTAGATAAGGGCTGGGCGGCTCTCTGAACGGGAACCGCTTCTCGAAGCCGTCGCGAATCGGAAACAGTTGCCCGTTGAGATCGGCGATCGCCACCCGTGCGTGCCGCGGCCCCCATTGCACGCCGAGGGCGTAGCCGGCTCCGGGCTTCAGGCGCAGAGGCAGTCCAGGCCGCTTGTCGAGCAGAGAGTCTGAGAAGGCGGCCTCGACGATGCTCACCGACGGCCGCGAAACACCCGCGGCATCGGCCAGCGACGCTCGATTCAGTCCGACGACGGAGTCGTCTCGGAAGCCACGAGCATTGGCGTAGCCATGGCGTCGAAGGGCATGCAGCACAGCCGCCTCCGTTCGTGCACGGGCTGCCTTGGGACCACCATCCAAGCGCTCGCCGTCCTGTGGAAGTCCAGACACGACCCGAATTTCTACAGCAT
Source organism: Solirubrobacteraceae bacterium (assembly GCA_034664295.1). Taxonomy (GTDB): domain Bacteria; phylum Actinomycetota; class Thermoleophilia; order Solirubrobacterales; family Solirubrobacteraceae; genus Palsa-513. Next base: position 81,689 of record JAXDHV010000083.1, read on the forward strand.
AGGTCAAGCACTGGCGAACTCCCAAGCTTTAACTTGATACAAACTCTTGGTAAGACATTTGATAAAAGCCTTTACACAGGGTAAATTCGATGGATCGGCCGGACCCCGGCACGAAGGACAAAGGACAGAGGAGCAAGCCAATGCGCGGTCCCTTGCAACGCCCCGGGCAACGATGACACCTGCATAACGCGGCCAGGCCGCAGCTTCCCCTTCGGCCGGCTGACCGGTAATCGGCGTGGAGGCCGCGGTCGGGCCACGCCCCGCCACTCATCAGCGCGACCCAGACCTCGCTGGGCCGGGCTCTACGAGACGTAGCGCGGCCAGCAGGCCGCACGAAGCTCACCAATCCAAGGAGCCAGGATGGAATCCCTCATCGGTCCCAGACTAACGGGCGCCGGCCTCGGCCTTCTCGTGCTGAGCGCGAGCTGCGCCGCCCTCGCCACCACCGCCCCGCGAGCGAGCGCCCAAGACAAGACGTGCGTAGCGATCGCAAGTGGCGGGTCCGGCTGTTCGCTCGACCCGGCCGCCGACGGCGCACGCGGCGGCGCCTCGGTCCTCGCGGCCAACGCGCTGGGCGTCGGCCACCTCGATCGAGGACTGCGCTTCGTCTTCTGCCGGGCGGCCCGCGGCGCAACCCCGGATCAGCCCTTCACCGCCCATATGTCAACCTGCGCCGGGTCTGGCGGACCACCGACGCCGCGACCTGGTCCGCGGCCGGGTTCGGTCCTGCCCGAACCGGTCAACCCGGGCAGCTACGGGACCTACCACTTCCGCTACCAGCTCTGGCGCAACGGCACAAAGCACCAGCGGGCAAACTTCACCGACTGGACGCCCGCTCAGATGATGACGCAGCTGAACTCGAACTTCAGCCACTACTTCACGTTCACGGGCTGCGGTCGTCAGCTGCACGTCGGAGACCGCTGCAGCCTCGCCACCTCCTTGGCGCCCGACGGTCGAGTACAGGTGATCGCAGTTGCCCCCGACGGTTTTGCTGTGCGGTCGCTTGGTGGACACCCCGAGGGCAGCGGACGCACGATCCGCTTCCAGTTTCAGACCTACACCAACGAGGCCGAGATTTCGTCGCGGACGCTGGTCATCGACGCGTGGGGCCCCCTCGGGGCCTCGTCCCTGCTAGGGAGGCTCAACGCGAAGCTTGCGGAGCACATCTGGGGGATCTTCGCGGACAACGTCAAGAGCCGTTTTCCGAGCACGCCCCCCGGCGGCGTACGGCCGTGCCCATCCTGTCCCGTGAGCGTCTAGCTAGCTGACGAGCCCGGGGACCTTGCGAAACGCGGTGAGGTAGGGAGAGGTCCGGGCCTACCGAGAGGCTGTGGGTGTGAAGGGGGCGGTGTGCGGTGCGTCCGGTGCCACAAAAATTCTCATGTTGCATCCGCGGCTCAGCGTAGATCGGCGCGATTGACCAACGGCAGGAAGCGATGTATGGCGGCTGGGGGTCGCAAGCGTGTGTCAACGATCGAAAGGGAATTGGGATGGCTTCCTACACCTGTGTCATCACGAACGACACTGGGGCGCCGATGCTTTGTACGGGATACGACGAGAGCGTGGGCTGGAAGAACGATGAGACGCCGCCGGCCGAGATCCCATCGGGCGGGGAGGGAACCTTTTGCAACGCCGGTCATGATAGCGCAGCCGGGTGGGCCAATTACGCCGTGACGGTCAACGATCAGCTCATCACGATCGAGTTCACTTGGAGCATCCCGCTCGTCGGCCACAACTCGGTGAGCCAGATCATCACCCCTACGGGTTACGTGTACGGTCATCTCACCGGCGGTAACGACAGCGGGCAGAATCCGACGAACTACCTGACCTTCGACCTGTCCGAATAGGTGATCCTCGAGCGCCTGACGCTGTCCTCGCCGACAGAGTGTCCGACCTTCTGTGTGTGGTCGGGCTGGGTAGCCTCGATTGATCGCTAAACCTGGCGCGTGCAGTAAGCGGTCAGTGAGACGAATCGCGCCCCCTGGTGTGGGGGCGCGGAAACGTCCGGCTGAGCAGGGATTCTTTGGCTTGCTGAAGACCCCGAAGCCGAGCTCAGGAGGAATCACCTTGGGGGTGCGCCACGAAGGCCGCGATTTGAAGGTAGTCGTGACGTCGGACGGAGCGGGTCTGGTGTCGCACGCGGGTAGCGCGCTGCTCGGTCAGGTCGCTGAGAAGGTCGGCCTCACGCGGGCGCTCTCGCACGGTTTGGTGGCCGTCAAGGAGCGGCGGCGTGGTCATTGATCCGGGCAAGGTGATCAGGGATTTGGCGGGGATGCTCGCCGATGGCGGTGACGCGGTCTGTGACTTGGGCGCGGTGCGTGATCAGGCCGTGTTGTTCGGGGCGGTCGCCTCGGACTCGACGGCGTTCCGGGTGATCGACAAGATCGCCAATGATCCCGTGCTGCTGGCTGGGCTGCGTGCCGCGCAGGCCAAGGCACGGGAGCGGGTCTGGAAGTTGACCGGGCCACCCGCCGGGTTGACGATCGATATCGACGCGACGTTGATCACCGCGCATTCCGAGAAGGAACGCGCGTCGGGGAATTACAAGGGCGGTTTCGGGTTTCACGGGCCAGCGCCACGCCAACGTCATGCGGCAGCGGCAGACGCTCCGTCGTTGATCCCTTGCCGCGGATCGTGACCTCCCCGGCCAGCCAGTCAATGTCATCCAGACAACCCGGAGACCTCGCCGGCGCGGAACCCGAGCCGCACCAGCAGCGCGAGGATTGCGAGATCGCGACTTCCGATAGCGGTCGCCTGATCGCAGCTCTCGAGCAGCCGCGCGACCCGTCCTGAGTCCAAGGCGCGCGGCAGCGAGCTCAACCGCCACCCCGCGGCTCGTGGCACCGCCTGCGCCAACCCGATCGACGTGAACCCCGCGACAAGCAGATACCGAAGCAGCGACCGCAACCCGCCCGCCAGGACCCTCGCCGTGGACCCAGAGCAGCGCCCAGGCGCGCACCGCGCCACCACGAACCCCGTCACGTCTCCCGTGGTCAACTGTCGAAGCGAGTCCTCAAGCGGCTCCGCGCGCTCAGCCAGGACAACCTCGCGACGCGCTCCCAATGAGCGACCGAGCCGGCCGTCAGCCCCCGCTCGCGCAGCAGATAACCCCGGTAGTCAGCGAGCAGTCGCTCGACCTGCGCGTCGATCGCGACCGCAGCCTCCGGGACAACCCCGAGACCGCGCAGATAGCCGACCAGTGGACCAAGCGCACGCCAACTCCTCAGGCTGACCCCGCTCCCGCGCCTGACCGCCAGAAACCGCTCGGCCGTGTCCCCGGTCAGGCCGGCAGGCTCAACGGCCGCCTCGCCCAGCCACCGGCTCAAGTGTGCCATCAGCTCCAACTGGCCGCTCACCGACCGCGGGCGATAACCCCGCGCTACCAAATCGACGACGAACCCGGCGGCATACGGCGCCAACGAACCCTGCACCCGACCAGCGGAATATCCCTCCACGACCAGCTCCCCTCCGTTGACAGATCACGAAGAGCAAGCTCCACCAACTGGGTGCGATCATGCCGACCCCGATCACCGCGATCACCCCAATCTGCGGGCGATTTCAGATCAAGATCGGCATAACCGCAAGGTCGGCATAACGGTAGCCATGCCGACATCGGCATGGCTACCGCATCCTCCACGTCGCCGGCCAACTCACCCGCCATACTCGCACGACCACGTTGCACCTGCCCAACGACTGGCCCTGGGTCGCCGCGATCATCCGCGCCTTCGAGCGCCTCGAAAACCTCCCGCCGTCGGATGACCCAGGCCCGCGTCCGCCTCGCCCCTCCCGGCGCGACGCCTCGGGCCCAGCCCGCGCTGGCCGGCGCCCGAAACAGGCCCGCCGACCCGGCCGCAGCGACCAACTCGCCGCCCGACAGGCCCACGAACCGCAAGATCGCGGGCTGACACCGCCCCGCAGCGACCAATCACCCCACCACAGCACCAACGGCCGCCTGCCAGCGAATCGAGGCTAGGGGGCGAATCCCTCACCTTTCCCTCCCAAACCAGGAGCTCGGAGTGAGCCGCGCGGTCGTCGACGCCGGCCCGCTCCATGGCGCGGTTGATGGCGACGACGATGACCACGTCGCATCTCGGGCGGCTCTCTCCCGTGCGACCTGTGCTTTGTCATACCGGCGATCGCCGTGGCGGAGGCAACGTACCTTCATCGGACGACGACTCGGCCCCAGGGCGGTTGAGCACCTTCCTGCGCGGCATGGACGACGTCGACGTCGAGAGACCGGCCGTCACTTCGGCGCCCCGCCACTGCGGCGGGTTCGCGCTGCTTCGTAAGAGGCAGGTCGGCCCGCCGAACGACACGCCTGGCGCGGATCCAGGCGGCAAGCTCCGAGGACCCGTCGCTTCGGCGCGGACAAGCCTGTTCGTGCGACACTTCGACCACCGGACATGTCCTGTCACCTGCTTCGCAGTGACCGGTGCGGACGCGGTCTCACGATTGATGTGAAGCCCGCCGCTGAAGCTTCCCTTCCGAAGAGAGAAAGGCAGAGATGGCCCAGGAGCTGCCGCCCTTCAACGACGAGCTGCGCTCAGGCGTTTTGGGTCTGATCGAAACGCTGGATATCGACGGGGTGCCTGTCGGAGGCTTCATCAGCTACATCGTCGGCCTGTTCTGGCCTGAGGCGGACAAGTCGGAAGAAACCTGGAAGAGCATCAAGAAGTACGCTGAAGCGCTGGTCGAAGGAGCGATCGACAAGGCCGAGATCGAGCGCCTGACCAGCCGCCTCGAAGGACTCAAGAAGGTGGCCAGCGAGTACGGGAAGACTTCGCTTACGTCCTCGGAGAAGGGGCCACGCCTCGTCTCGCTGCTGAGCGAGCTGGACACCTTCGAGCGCGACTACTGGAGCGAGAAGAATCCCGAGAAGATGTTCCCGCTGTTCACGACCTTCGGGACGCTGATGATCGCTGCGCTCGCCGAACAGGCCTTCTACTTCGACAAGATCGACCCCAAGGGCGATCCGGACGCGGCGATGCATCTCGAGGAGCTGCACGACAGCGTCGCGAAATACACGGATGCAGCACAGGACATGTTCGACAGGCTGCTCGCCTGGCGATTCGGCCTGTTGCAGACGTCGGAGACGCAGATCGCCGACGGTGCCTTCTCGACCAAGTCCAAGTGGACCGTCACCGACAACTACGGGGACGGGTTCAGCCACGAGGACTCCGGCGACGGAAGCGAAGAGCGGGCCGAAGCGGTCGCCGCCGATCGCGTACTGTGGATCGAGGGCGACTTCGTCGAGAGGCTGCAGTCGGTCCTGGCCGTCGCGCGTCTGTGGAAGTACATCGACCCGAGCGTACCGCCGCCGGTCAAGGAGTACAGGCTCACCGACGAGCGTCCGTGGGGCGGCAGTGCGCTCCTCGGGTCGCCGTTCGCCGACACCCCGGAAAGCCTGTCGTCGCGGATCACGAAGATAAGGTTGCATCACGGCAGCGGTGTCGTCCTGTCTCTGGAGATCTTCTACGACGGCAAGTCCGGCGGCGTTCACGGCGACCAGAGCCAGGGAGACGTGGCCGAGCTGGAGCTGGCCGACGACGAGTACGTCGTCGGGGTCTCGGGACGACACGGAGATCATCTCGACGCGATCGAGTTCACGACGAACAAGCAGCGCACGGTCGGAGGCGGCGGCCCCGGAGGGCAGCCATACTCGGCCAGGGGCCATGACTGGGAGGGCACGTCACTCTTTGCCGTCGGCGGGCGCAACGACGATCGCCGAGTCACCGGCCTCAGCCTCCAGTGGAAGCACCTGTCGTCGATGCCGGACTACGTCGCCTCCTGGAAGCGATCCGGCCAGCCGATCGTGCCGTCCACCAACATCCACCTCAAGGCGCGGGCCCCGGGCGCGTCCGATCCGACGTTCGTGTCAGCCCTCGAAGAGACGTATGACGCATCGTCGGCGAGACAGGAGTACTTCCCAAGGCATGGAGCTGACCCGGTCGCCCTGCAGCTGCGTCTCCCAAGCGGCGGGCAGAACCTGTCGAACAAGGACGCAGTCCAGATCTGGACGACGGAATCGGCGGCCGGGAGCTTCGCCTGCCTGGGCAAGTACAAGGGGAATGACGCGTACTACTACACCGCGACCGACGGTGACCCCGAGCAGCAGTGGTACCTGATCAAGATGGTCCCCTCAGATGGCCCGGTCGTGCTCGGCGAGCCGGTCTACCTGCGCAACCGCGACGGCCATTGGCACCTGGCCCCTGATGACAATGGGTACCTCGGCACGAGTTCTGCGCCGTACGCGTGGGAGGTCCAGCCGGCCTGACCCCGCCGGCCGGCTATTCCCGGTCGCCTGCGGTCTTCGTGGTGAAGAGATCGGCCGTCCCCGACTGGAGCGCGCGTCGCACCAGGCGGGGGGCGAGCACTCGGAGTGCCGAGGCGAGTCCGTACGCGCGGGGAACGTACCGCTCGGCGACCCGGCCGGGACCCGCGGCGAGGACGGCGTCGGCGGCCTTCTCAGGGGTGGAGACGATCCACCGGGTCGCCCGGCCGGCGAGGAGCTCGGTCGACGGGAACCCCTCCGTCGCGATGAAACCCGGCAGGACCAAGCCGACGTGGACGCCGGCGGCCGCCTCCTCGATGTGGAGGGCGTCGGTCCACGCGGCAAGCGCCGCCTTGCTCGCCGCGTAGGCCCCCGTCCCCGCCCGGGCGACCCGGGATGCCGTGCTCGCAACGTTGACGATCGAGCTCGGGGCCGAAGCCCTCAGGAGGGGGAGGAGCTCCTCCGTCAGGCGGACCGGGGCGTCGAAGTTGAGGGACATCGTCCGGGCGACGTTCGCGTGGCCGCCGTCGGCGAACCGCGACCGCCAGGCGGCGCCGGCGTTGTTGACGAGCAGGTCCAGCCGGCCTCCCCCGACCTCCAGGACGTGGTCGCGAACCCGCGCCGGCGCGTTCGGGTCGGTGAGGTCGACGGCGAGAAAGCTGGCCGGACCGTCGAGGCTCGCGGCCAGGGCCGACAGGCGGTCACTCCGCCGGGCGACTAGGACCAGGTGCCCGAGGCCGTTGCGCGCGAGCGCGCGAGCGACCGCCTCGCCGATGCCGCTCGACGCTCCCGTGACGACGGCGACCCGCATGCCGGCCGGCCGACTCACGACTCGCCGATCCTGTCCGGCGTGGCGGTCGTCAGACCGCGAGCCGCCGTCGGGTCAGCATTTGCACGCGGACGTTCCGCCGGCTCTCGCGCCGGTCCGACCGTCGGCTCCCGTGACACGCGCTGGGGACCCCGCTTGCGGTGCGCCCAGTCGAGGATCGGCTGCTCGATCCAGGCGTGGACGAGCGCCGCGGCGGCGAGCGTGATCGGCAGGGCGAAGACCACAAGCTCCACGAGGGTCCGCCGTGGGCCGCCGGGATGGCCGATGTTGAGACGCAGGGCTTCGGCGATCACCGCGCTCTGGATGATGTACGCCGGATACGAACGCGCGCCCAGCCACCGGGCGACCGGATGGGAGAGCAGGCGGGGACACCCGCCGCGGGCGAGCTGGACGACGAGCAGCGCGCCGAACGCGCAGGCCGCTCCCAGGGTGACGGCGACCGCCCCCGGGAAGGTCGTCAGCCGGTGGTCGTCCTGGGACGGAGCGATCACCGCGAGCGTGACCGCGGTCGCGAGCGCGACGACGCCGAGCACGCTCGCCAGCCGGGCAGCACGCCCCCGGCCGAGGGCGGCGCCGTAGCGGACCTCCAGCGCGGCGAGGGCGACGCCCGGGCCGAAGTAGTAGAAGGTCGACGGCGGGCTCAGCGCCCAGAACTGGCTCGTGATCGTGACCGATCGCAGCCACGCGCTGACCAGCGTGAGGCCGGCCAGCACGCCGACCAGCACGGCCGCCCGGGTCTCCATGCTCGGCAGCTTCGACGGTCCCGGCCGGCGGGCCGCCCACCGGCGGACAGCCGCCCCGAGCAGGACCCCGCCGAGGGGGACGCTGACGTAGAAGGCGACCTCCATGTCGATCGTCCACGCCTGACCGAGGAAGTTGTCGAACCCGTTCGGCGGAAGGTATGTCTGCGCGAGCCCGAACAGCGCGAGGATCTGCGGGAAGCTGCTCCCGAGGGCGCCGAAGTACACGAGCATCAGGCCGCCGAGCAGCCAGAAGACTGGGAGGATCCGGGCGCACCGGTGGCGGAGATACGCGACCAGCGACGGGCGGGGCCGGTCGAGCAGGAAGGCCCGGACGAACGGCCTGGAGATCAGGTAGCCGGAGAGAACGAAGAACAGCGGGAGGGCGAGCTGGAGCCCGGCCAGCACGCTGCCCGTGATCGCCCCATAGCCGGCCTTGAAACCGGCCGGATACGCCCCATCGACGACGAGCGCGGCGCCCGACAGGTGGGCGATGATGATGCAGACCATGCCGACCCCGCGGATCCCATCGCCGGCTAGGAACTCCCCCGGCCGGGGCGTCTGGGCGGGTGAGCTGACCCTGCTCGGAGTCCGGCGCAACACCAGGCGGACTGTAGCCACGATCGCGTTTGCACCCAAACAGGTGCCCGCCGGCCGACCCGCTCGCGCCTTTGCCTTGGAACGCTGCCAGCGCGCGCGGCCCAGAACGACCTCCGGTGAAATCGCGCGAAGAGGAATTCCCGACGCATCCCGCGGGGACCGTCGCCAGGGTCCGACTCGTCGATGTGGCGCAGTTGATGGCGGTCGAGCTCGAACGCGGCGGTCCACCTCGGTCAGGCGACCCGCCCAGCCGGACATGATGACCTTGTTGGCGCGGTTCCCTGCTCGACGACCTGCGGGCGCTCGTCGATCTCGCGGCACAGCTCGGGACAAGCGAGGTAGTCGCACAGGCGTCGCTGCACTGGCGCAGCAGCCCTTCGATCACGGCGGCCACCTTGCCGGCCGAGCAGGCGCGCAGCTGGATTTGACGCAGGTGCTCTGGGGGGGCCGAAAAGTGATAATGGCGGCCACCGGAGCCATGAGCTTGGCAAAATGCGCTCGGTGACGCCCGGCTCTGGCCAACTGACGAGGCGAAGTGCGTCGGCGGACCCCGGGGTCCGCTCCGCACCCGTGGCGGTCCCGGATCACGCGCAAGCCGCCGTGTCGATGCGGGTCTTCGCGATCGCGATTGCCCTCGGCCTATGGGTCGCGATGGGAAACTTCGTTCTCGCGATGACGAGTCCCGCGGAAGCTCCGATCCGCCGGCTCGTGATCGGCGTCCTGTTCGTGCTCAGCTTCGTCGGCGCGCTGTGGCGGCGGCAGGCGGCCTGCACTGCGCTGCGTGCCCGCCCCTGGCTGATCGTGATCGTCGCTGTGCTCTCTCTGGCGGCCGCGCTAGCGGACGGCGTCGACGGTCCCTATCTGGCGATCAGCCAGACGGTGATCGGTGTGGCCGTCGTGGTCGCCCGGCCGCGAATGGTGTGGGTGTGCGCCGGGGTGCTCGAGGTGGTCTACGCGGCCGCGGTCTTGGTCGCTCCGTCGCCCGGGGGGCTGTCCGACGACCTCGGCCAGCTCGTTGCCTATCCGTTCACGGCAGCCGTGTTCCTCGGGCTAGCCAGCTTGTACATGCGCTTTCTGGGCGACATCAGTGGTGTCCTCGCCGAGATTCGCGATGGAACACCCGCGCTGACACCGGCACTCGGCCAGGCCATCCAGCTTGGTGGGGGTCGCCGTCTGGGCATGCTCCCGGCACCGCCGCCGAGGCATCGACTCACGACTGTCGAGCTGCGGGTGGTCGACGGGTTGGCGAGCGGCATGGCGCCCAAGCAGCTCGCCTACGACTGGGGGGTGTCGCTCGCGACGATCCGGACACATATCCGTGCAGCCAAGCGCAAGACCGGGGCGCGCACGCTGCCCGAGCTCGCGGTGATCGCCGCGCCTCGCAAGCCTCGCGAAGGCGGGTGATCCGGTGAGCGGTGAGGGGACGCGTGCCTTCAACGAGCCGGACGGCGGCGATCTCGTCGAGTCCGAGGACCAGCCGGGTAGTGATCTCGTCCGCTGCGGCGCCGAGCTCGTCGAACTGTCAGAGCGCTTTCACCATGGGGTCTTTATGGTGGCGCTGGGCTTCGTCGGCATCTCGACGGTCCTCGCACTCGCGTTCCTCCCAGTCCGCGACTCATCCGCGGCTGCGGGGACACCCGTCCGCGGGATGGTCGCCGGGCTCGCTGTACTGGTGCTGACGGCGGCAGCGATCTGGCGGGCGCGCGCAATGTACCTCCTCGTGCGCCGTCACCCGGGTTTCGAGCTGGTCGGTGTGTTGATCGCGGCGCTGCTGATGTCCGTCGTCTCGCCCCTGCGCAACGAGCTGTGGTGGTCAGCCGGCGCCATCCTCGTCGTGGTCGCCACATTGGCGCCTTTGCGGCGCGCGCTGCTCTACTGTCTGTTCGTACTTGTCGCGAACCTCGTCGCCCACGTCGTGGGGGGCGACCTCGGCCAGACCCGGACCGTGGCGATCGCCGGCCTGTGGATCGGACTGCCGTTCTGGACCGCCATGGCGGCCGTAATTCCCGAGCGGATGGCAGCGCACATCCTCTGCCTCAACGCTGCCCGCCGGTCGAGGTCCAGCCCGTTGCTGCGGGTCAGGGCCTGGATCTTCGAGAACCCGGAGCGGGAATCCGGGTCGTCTCGACCGGTGGACGCGGATTGCCCGGGCGCCGAGGCCGATCAGTCTCGCGGGAGCACGGCGGTCCCGCCGGCCGGCGTGCATAGGCCGGCGACCGTCGCGGTCGAGTCCGCGACGTCCGAGACCTCCGCGGTCGCTCGACTCAGTCGCTTGACGTCTCGCCAGCTGCAGGTCATCGCGCTGCTGGCAGACGGACACCGCTACCGAACCATCGCCGAGTGCCTTTCGATCTCCCCGGGACAGGTTCACCGTCACGTCCGTCGCGCGATCGACCGGATGGGGGTCCACAGCCCGACCGAACTCGTGGCCGTCGCGGTAGCAGACGGCCTCGTCCCCGGCCAGTTCGACGTCCGCGGACGGCCTCCCGGACCGGTCGCGCCGTCACCACCCCCGGGCAGTCAGGCAGCGCCGTCCGGGCGGCCGCTTTGCCCTCAGCCGCCCGGCCGCTGACCCCCCCGGCATGCCGAGCACACGCGAGCAGCGCCCCGCCCCCGAGCCCGCTGCTGTGGAGATGGGGAGACCGGCGAAAATCAACAGGGCAAGCACGGCGCAGAGGTTCTGAAAGTGACCGCCGCGGACGTTGATCCCTTCGTCGAGTAGGGGCCGAACCGGGGCGCCGTGCCGGGCTTTCACCCGGTCCGGGCGCGACTCCCCGCACCAACACTTTCGCGGCGTGACGGGTCAATGCTTGCGAGGCGGCTTCACCTTCGCGAGCGGATGTCGCTTTGCGGCCGCCGCCACGCACGCCTGAGCCCTGGACTTCTTGAGTTTGTTGCAGGCCTCGATCGCCTTGACGTACTGCGCCCGGGTCAGCGGCTTGGACGTCGACCCGGCTGAGAGCGCCGGGCCGCCCGGGGCCCCTGGTCTGGTCTGGGATGCCGGGCTCGCGTGGCTGAGCGAATACGTCGCCGGCGCGGAGTTCCCGGCCGTCGCGGTCGCCCCACCAACCTTGTTGCCGACCGTCTCGACGCCGTGCGTGTTGTTCTTCACGTCGAGCGCCCCACCGACCTGGCTCGGCGCGCACGACGCGCTCCCCAACGCCCCGATCAGGACCAGCCCCCCGGAGTTCTTGATGTCGACCGCCCCACCGATCGCGCTTCCGCAGACGCGGATCACCCCAGCGCCCTGCGTCGCCCCGATCGCCCCGTCAACCGTCGAGCCCTCGACATCGAGCGCGCCCCCCGGCTTGACGATGATCGTCCCAGTGACGTGCGACCCATCCGCCAGGCACGTCGTCGTCCTCACGACCAGCGTCCCCTCATGCACCCCGTTGACGTTCACGTCGCACGTCACCGTGTAAGGCAGAACCCCAGAGCTCGCCAGGACGTTCCCGTCACCCGAGTATGACCCCGAGATCACGTGCGCGCCAGCCCGCAACGACGACGTCGCCGTACTCGCCGACCCGCCCCCCAGCCCGGCTGACCCCACCGCGTTTCCATCGACCACGAAAGCCGTCGACCCCGTGGGCGCGGGCGCACCCCCTGGACCGTCAGCCGCCGAGACCGCCATGAAGCTCACCGGCTGCCCGAACTTCGAAGAACCCGCCGGCGCCGCCACGAGAGTCGTCACGGTCTCCTCCCTCGTAATCGTGAACGGCTTCGAGTCCGCGCTCGCCAGATACAACGAATCCCCGACGAACGACGCCACGACGCTCTACGCGCCGGCAGCCTGCGTCGGCGTGATCGAACACGCCACGCTCCCCGACGCGTCCGTCACGCCGCTGCAGCTATCGCCCGTCCCGAGCGTCAACGTGACCGTCCTCCCCACGACCGGACCCCCGCCCGTCAGACCCCCCAGGGTCGCCGAAGCCGCGAACGCATCGTAGAAGTCCGACGACCCAGGACCCCCATAACTCGTCTTCGTCGCCTTCCGGCGAATCGTGAACGCCTTGCTATCACCACTCGCCGTGTACGCCGAGTCGCCGGCAAAGGCCGCCTCGACCGTATAGCCACCCGGAGCCTGCGCCAGCGTCACCGAGCACGAAGCATTACCCGCCCCATCCGTCGTCCCCGAACACGACTGCGTGCCCACCGTGAAATCAATCGACCGGCCCGCCAACCCCGCCGACGTAGACCCATCAACCAAACCCCCGCTCAACGTCACCGCGTCAGAGGTGCCTGGCTCGACGCCACCGACACATGCACGACTATCTGAGTCCCCGCACTGACGATAACCGCGAGCGCGGCACACACAGCCCGAGCCCGCGTGCCGACCAGCCTGTCACGAGTCATCCCCGTTCCCCCAGTATTGCCATGGTCACGCTTCCGAGGTCGACCGGGACCCGATGTCCACATCACCGGCGACCGCCGGCGGCAAGCTATCACGCGATATGGCCCGCCGCCATTGGCCCAATTACCTACCGTGTCGCCGGTGACACCGGCCCAGCTGGACGTCGCCGCGTAGCGGTCCCGGCCGCCGCAGGGCCTAAGCTGCGGCCAGATGTTCTCGAAAATCCTCGTAGCCAACCGCGGCGAGATCGCCGTCCGGATCATCCGGGCACTCGAGGAGCTCGGGATCGCAAGCGTTGCCGTCTACTCCGACCCAGACCGCGACGCCCTCCACGTCACCCGAGCCGACGAGGCCTACGCGCTCGGCGGGTCGACCGCCGCCGAGAGCTACCTGAAGATCACGCGGATCCTCGAAACAGCTCGAGCCGCAGGGGCGGACGCGATCCACCCGGGCTACGGCTTCCTCGCCGAGAATGCTGCCTTCGCCCGCGCGTGCGAGGACGCCGGGATCGTCTTCATCGGCCCGCCGGCCGCCGCGATCGACGCGATGGGGTCCAAGACGCGCGCCCGTCAGCTGATGTCCGCAGCCGGTGTCCCGATCGTCCCCGGCACGACCGAGCCAGTCGAGAGCCTGTCGGCTGCCGAGGAGATCATCGACGCCGGCGGCATCGGGTATCCCGTGGCCGTCAAGGCAGCCGGCGGCGGAGGCGGGAAGGGCTTCCGGGTCGCCCTGTCGGCCGGCGAGCTCAAAGCCGCGTTCGAAGGCGCCGCTCGGGAGGGCGAGAAGTTCTTCGGGGACCCGACCGTCTACCTCGAGCGCTACCTACCCGACCCCCGACACGTCGAGGTCCAGGTCCTCGCCGACGCTCACGGCAACGTAATCCATCTCGGCGAGCGCGACTGCTCGATCCAGCGCCGCCACCAGAAGCTGATCGAGGAGTCGCCGGCCGCCCCGTGGATCGTCGACCAGGCCCTCCGCGAACGGATCGGCGCGATTGCGACCGACGCCGCCCGGGCGGTCGACTACCGAGGTGCCGGGACCGTCGAGGGTCTCCTCGCAGACGGCGAGTACTTCTTCCTCGAGATGAACACCCGCGTCCAGGTCGAGCATTGCGTGACCGAGATGACGACCGGCATCGACATCGTCAAGACCGGCATCCGGATCGCCGCCGGCGAGCCGCTCTCCTACGCCCAGGATGACGTCGTCCTCCGCGGACACGCGATCGAGTGCCGGATCAACGCCGAGGACGCCTCGAAGAACTTCGCCCCCGCCCCCGGCCGGATCGCCGCCTACCGCGAGCCGAGCGGCCCCGGCGTCCGCGTCGACTCGGGTGTCGGCCCAGGGTCCGACGTCTCGCCGATGTACGACCCGATGGTCGCCAAGCTGATCGTCTGGGACGTCGATCGCCAGCAGGCCACCCGGCGGATGCTCCGGGCCCTCGGTGAGTACGAGATCGGCGGGCTGAAGACGCTGCTTCCCTTCCACCGCGCGATCCTCCAGTCCGACCAGTGGGCCAACGGCGAGACCTGCCGCGACCTGATCGGCGACCGCTCGTGGCTGAAGAAGCTCGCCTTCCCCGCGGCGCCGAGGGCGGGCGGGGCGGGCGGGGCGGGCGGGGCGGGAGCCGAGGGCGGGCCGGGCGGGGCGGGCGCCGAGGGCGCCGAGGGCGGGGCGGGTGCCGAGGGCGCCGAGGGCGGGGCGGGCGCCGAGGGCGGGGCGGATGCGGCGGGCGGGGCGGCGGAGACAGCCGACTACACGGTCGAGGTTTCCGGGCGCCGGTTCGATGTCAAGGTGATCGGCCGTCCTGCGGTGCCGGGCGGGGCGGCGATGTCGGGGACGACCGGGCGTGGCGCAGCGCCGGCGAGACCGCGCCGAGCGCGAGGCGAGCGAGCCCCGGCGCGCGGCGGCCCGCCAGCGAACACCGGTGACGAGCTCCGCTCGCCGATGCAGGGCATCGTCCTCAAGGTCCTCGTCGACAAGGACTCGCTGGTCGAGGAGGGAGCCCTCGTCGCGGTCATCGAGGCGATGAAGATGGAGAGCGAGGTCGTCGCCCACAAGGGCGGCAGGATCGCCGAGCTCCGCGTCGCGGTCGGCGCCTCGGTCGCCCAGGGCGACACGCTCGCCGTGATCGCATCGGTCGAGGCGTAGGCGACCGGCGAATGGCCGATCCCGCGGTCTGGGTCGCCGAGTTCCACGACGCGCCGGCGGTCGCTCGCCTCCTGGTGGAGTTCCGCGACTGGAACGGCGGCGACTGGCCGTCGGAGAACGCCTTCCTCGCGAGCGTCGAGCTGATCATGGAGCGCGGCGACGGCGAGTTCCTGCTCGGAGCGCTCGACGCCGACACCCCGGCGGTCGGCGTCTGCCAGCTCCGCTACCGCTTCTCGGTCTGGGTCGCCGCCTACGACTGCTGGCTCGAGGACCTCTTCGTCACCGAGGCCGCCCGCCGCCAGGGCCTCGGCCGGGCGATGGTCAAGGCGGCGCTCGACCGGGCCGAAGCCCGCGGAGCCCGGCGCATCGAGCTCGACACCAAGGAGGGGAACCTTCGCGCGAGGGGCCTGTATGAGTCGCTCGGCTTCAGCGCCGAGAGCAAGGGCGCCGGAGGTCGGGACCTCTTCTACGGAAGGCGCGTCTAGCGGGATTCCGCAAGGCCGCCGGGCGGGCGAAACACGTGGCCAGACCGGGCAGGAATCGAGAAGCGCGGGTCACCGAGCCAGAGCTAGGGTCACCGTAGATCTCGCGCCTCCCCGTTCGTCCTTGATACGACCGTACAGGCCCGGCCTAGCAGAATGGAGACAAGATGAGGATGGCCACGACGACGGAAACGCAATCGCCTGCGCTGCACGCTGCCGACAGGCACGACCTGATCCGTGTGCACGGCGCGCGGGTCAACAACCTCAAGGACGTCAGCATCGAGATCCCCAAGCGCCGGCTGACGGTGTTCACGGGCGTCTCCGGCTCGGGCAAGAGCTCGCTGGTCTTCGGCACGATCGCCGCCGAGTCGCAGCGGCTGATCAACGAGACCTACAGTGCCTTCGTCCAGGGCTTCATGCCGACCCTCGCCCGGCCGGAGGTCGACGTGCTCGACGGCCTGACGACCGCGATCCTGGTCGACCAGGAGCGGATGGGAGCCAACCCCCGCTCGACGGTCGGCACCGTCACCGACGCCAACGCGATGCTGCGGATCGCCTTCAGCCGACTCGGGCAGCCGTACGTCGGCTCGCCCAACGCCTTCTCCTTCAACACCGCGTCGGTCAGCGGGTCCGGCGCGATCACGATCGAGAAGGGCGGCAGGACGACCAGGGAGAAGCGCTCGTTCACGCGGGCTGGCGGCATGTGCTCGCGATGTGAGGGCACGGGCTCGGTGACCGACTTCGACCTGTCTGCGCTCTACGACGAGGACAAGTCGCTCAACGAAGGCGCGCTGACGATCCCCGGGTACAGCATGGACGGCTGGTACGGCCGCATCTTCACCGGCTGCGGCTTCTTCGATCCGGACAAGCCGATCCGCAAGTTCAACAAGCACGAGCTCCACGACCTGCTCTACAAGGAGCCGACCAAGATCAAGGTCGACGGCATCAACCTGACCTATGAGGGCGTGATCCCGAAGATCCAGAAGTCGATGCTGTCAAAGGACGTCGAGGCGATGCAGCCGCACGTCCGGACCTTCGTCGACCGCGTCGTGACGTTCACCCAATGTCCCGACTGCGGCGGCACCCGGCTCAACGAGGCCGCCCGGTCATCGAAGATCGACGGGGTCAACATCGCCGACGCCTGCGCGATGCAGATCAGCGATCTCGCCAGATGGGTGAGCGGCCTCGACGAGCCGTCGGTCGCGCCGCTGCTCGCCTCGCTCCAGCAGACCCTCGACTCGTTCGTCGAGATCGGGCTCGGCTACCTCTCGCTCGACCGGCCGACCGGCACCCTGTCGGGCGGCGAGGCCCAACGCACGAAGATGATCCGCCACCTCGGGTCGTCGCTGACCGATGTGACCTACGTCTTCGACGAGCCGACCGTCGGCCTGCACCCGCATGACATCGCGCGGATGAACGATCTCCTGCTGGCGCTCCGCGACAAGGGCAACACCGTGCTGGTCGTCGAGCACAAGCCGGAGACGATCGCGATCGCCGACCACGCCGTCGACCTCGGCCCGCGCGCTGGCACCGACGGCGGCGAGGTGGTCTTCGAAGGGACCGTCGACGGGCTGCGGGCCAGTGGCACGCTCACCGGGCGGCACCTGGGCGACCGCGCCGACCTGAAGCCGTCGGTGCGAACGCCATCGGGCGTGCTCGAGGTCCGCGCGGCCAGCGCCCACAACCTGAAGGACGTCGACGTCGACATCCCGCTCGGCGTGCTGGTCGTCGTCACCGGCGTGGCCGGGTCTGGAAAGAGCTCCCTGATCCACGGCTCGGTCTCCTGCCGGGACGGCGTGGTCTCTGTCGACCAGGCAGCGATCAAGGGCTCGCGGCGCAGCAATCCCGCGACCTACACCGGACTGCTCGACCCGATCCGCAAGGCGTTCGCCAAGGCGAACGCCGTCAAGCCGGCGCTGTTCAGCGCCAACTCCGAAGGCGCGTGCCCCAACTGCAACGGCGCCGGCGTCATCTACACCGACCTCGCGATGATGGCCGCCGTCGCCACCACCTGCGAGGAGTGCGACGGGAAGCGCTATCAGGCCGACGTACTCGAGTACAGATTCGCCGGCAAGGACATCAGCGAGGTGCTCGCGATGCCAGTCACCGACGCCGAGGCCTTCTTCGCCGACGGCGAGGCCAAGACGCCCGCCGCGCACAGGATCCTGACCCGACTCGCCGACGTCGGCCTCGGCTACCTCACCCTAGGTCAGCCGCTCCCCACGCTCTCGGGCGGCGAGCGCCAGCGGCTCAAGCTGGCGACCCAAATGGCCGAGAAGGGCGACGTCTACGTACTCGACGAGCCGACCACCGGCCTCCATCTCGCCAACGTGCAGCAGCTGCTCGGACTGCTCGACCGGCTCGTCGACTCCGGCAAGTCGCTCATCGTGATCGCGCACCACCAGGCGGTCATGGCGCACGCCGACTGGATCATCGACCTCGGGCCCGGCGCCGGCCACGACGGCGGCCGGATCGTCTTCGAGGGCACACCCGTCGACCTCGTCGCCGCCGGGTCCACCCTCACCGGCGAGCACCTCGCCGCCTACGTCGGCACCTGACTGCGCCCGCGCTGAGGCCCTCGCGTATATGGCACGATCTCGCAGATGACCGGCAGTCCGGCCGAAGCCCAGCACCTGCGCGACCTCGCGTGGCTGCGCCGCGTTCGCGACCGGATCGACCGGGAGTACGACCAGCCGCTCGACGTCGAGGCGCTCGCCCGCGGCGCGCACATGTCGGCCGGGCACCTCAGCCGCCAGTTCCGGCTCGCCTACGGCGAGTCGCCGTACGCCTACCTGATGACCCGGCGGATCGAGCGAGCGATGGCGCTCCTGCGTCGTGGCGACCTCACCGTCACCGAGGTCTGCTTCGCGGTCGGCTGCTCGTCGCTCGGCACCTTCAGCACTCGCTTCACCGAGTTGGTCGGCGTCCCGCCCAGCACCTACCGGCGCGAGACGGCTCGCGCGACGCCCGGGATGCCGTCGTGCGTCGCCAAACAGGTCACCAGACCGATCAGGAATCGAGAAGCCCCGGTCCCAAAGCCGCGGCTAGAGTGACCGCCATGGACATCACGATCCACGCGAGCTTCCTCCCGCACAACGACCCCGACGCCTCCCTGGCCTTCTACCGCGACACCCTCGGCTTCGAGGTCCGAAACGACGTCGGATACCGCGGGATGCGCTGGATCACCGTCGGCCCCGCCGACCAGCCCGCCACGTCCATCGTCCTGCACCCGCCGGCCGCCGACCCCGGCATCACCGAGGACGAGCGCCGCACGATCGTCGAGATGATGGCCAAGGGCAGCTACGCCGTGATCCTCCTGGCCACCCCCGACCTCGACGGCACGTTCGACCGGGTCCAGGCCAGCGCCGCCGAGGTCGTCCAGGAGCCGACCGACCAGCCGTACGGTGTTCGCGACTGCGCCGTCCGCGATCCCGCCGGCAACCTGATCCGCATCCAAGAGCTCCGCTGAGCGGTCAGCCGAGGGAGGGGGGGGAGCGAGGGAGGGAGGAACGGAGGGGGGAGGAGGCAGGGAGGGAGGGAGGGAGGGAGGGCTGTTGGGGGGCGACTCCGGGGGAAGGCAAGGAGGCGCAGACCTTTCAGAAAACTAGTTGCCGGAGTCCGGCAACTAGTTCGAAGAGTGGTAGCGACAACTCCCCCTCGAGAGAGCCCACCGCCGTCGCCTGCCTCGATCAATCGGAGGAGAGGGCGGGTGAGAGGGAGAAGCTGCGCTGAGCGGTCAGCCGGCGATCGCAACAGCTACCGATCGGGGACGAGACGATCCCCGCGCCGGTCGCGGACCTCGCGGGCCCCGACCGGCGCGGACGCGCCCGTGACGGGCGCCTCGGCTCACGACGCTCCGGCTACGCCCCTGTCGTCGTGGTCGTCGACGCCGGCCGCGGCCCGCCGTGGCCCGGCTGATGACCGGCGCTCACCGAGAGGACGCTGAACGTCGACGACTCGAGGACCTCGACCTGGCTCCCGTCGGCCTTCGTCACGTGGACCTCATACGCGGCGCCCGACGTGTCGCTCTTGTCCTCGGTCGACGCCCGACCCACGGTCCCTCCGGGCACTGCCGCCACCGCCGCTGCCGACGCCTGGCTCAGTGTCGTCCCGGTCAGCACCGTCTCGTTCGGGTTGCCACCGCCCGGCCCCCGACCGCCCGGTCCTCCGGGCCCCCGGCCGACGTCGGCCTTGGTCGAGAGGACCTTGAAGGACGAGTCCTCGAGAACCTCGACCCTGCTGCCGTCGGTCTTGGTCACCTTGACCTCGTACGCCGCGCCCGAAGGGTCACTCGCGTTCTCGGCCGACGCCCGCCCGACCGTCCCTCCCGAGACGGCTGCGATCGCCGCAGCCGACGCCTGACTGAGCGTCGTGCCCGTGAGGGCCGTCTCGCCCGAATTCCCGCCCACTCCGGCCGCGCTACGGACATGCGTCGTACTCGTGGCCGCGCCCGCGACTCCGACCCCGAGAACGGCGATCGCTGAGACCGCCGCGACCGCGAGGCTCGACTGCTTGATGTTTTTCATCTTGAAGGTTCCTTCCTCGTTTGACCGGTGAGGAACCAGGATCGGGCGCGGCGCTGGGAGCCCGGTGGGCGGCGCCTCAGAGATGCCTGAGTCTCGCGCCGCGGACCCCCGGGTCAGCCCAGCCGAGGCCCACGGGGCGGGAGAGACTCAGCAGACGCTCGGGCGGGCGAGACTCAGCGGAAGCTCGGGCGGGCGAGACTCAGCAGACGCGCTGGGGCGGCCGAGAGCCTCAGCAGAAGCTCGGGATCAGGTCGAAGCTGATCGGCTCGCTCTGGCCGCCGAACGTCACGCTCGTCGGGATCGAGGGGATGTCGACGTCCGGCAGGTCGTTGAGGTCACTGATGATCGAGTTGATCGGGTCGACGAGGAAGCCGATGTCGAAGCTGTGGACCGGGATGCCGATCGCCGTGGCCAGGTTGAGCCCGCCACCGGCGCACGCGAGAGTCCCCGAGTGGGTCGACGTGAACCCCCCGCCGAGGGTCACCGCGTCGTCGGTGTAGAACCTGTCCGCGCTCAACGTCGGCAGCGTGAACGTCAGGACCACCGGCTGGGTGAAGATCCCGCCGACCGGGTCGGTGTAGACGGCTGTCGCGTTCAGCGGCTGGCCGGCCGTGTTCATCCACGCCTGGGCTGAGGCTCCCGTCCCGCCGATCACGGCCGCCAGCCAGGTGACCGGGAAGGACGCGATGCAGCCGATCATCGATGCGGCGTTCTCGGCCGAGTCGATCGGGTGAGCCAGGCTGAAGTGGTTGTACGGGTCGATGCACGTCGCCTGGAAGTCCGGCCCGCTCCCGACCTGGGCGGTCGCCCCGAACTCCATCTCGAGGGTGTTCGGGATGTTCGGGACGTCGACCGTCAGCTCCTTCGTCCCGGTCCCGCACGGGTTGCCCGAGTCGAAGCACGCATCCAGGTGGACCGACGGGTTTGCCGACTGGTCGGTCTCGAAAGCCGCGCCGATCAGCCGGTGAGCGTTTCCGTTGCCGGCGTCGAACGCGTTCGACGGCTCGCACGACGGCGGCTGGCCGTCCGTCCGGAAGCAGACCGTGAAGTTCTTCGGGATGCTGTTGACCCGCACGATCGCCTTCGGAACGCCCGAGGACATCCCGTAGTTCGTCTGGACCTCCAGCTCGTTGATCACGCCTCCGGCCGAGTACTGGATCGGCACGTCAGCCGACGGCTGGATCTTCAGCGTCAGGTTCGCCGGCAGCTTGTCGATGATGCCGGTCGCCGTCAGGTCGGGCCCGCTCGCCTGCTGCTGGGAGAATCCGAGTGCCATCGGTCGCCCTCTAGCCGGGTCGATGTCGATCCCCGCCTGGGTGAACGGCTGGCTCCCGAACGACAGCCCCCGCAGTCCGTGGAGGTCGAACCCGGCGTTGATGATGTTGTTCGCGCTGTCGAGGGCCGCCCGCAGCCCGTCGGTCCCCGTGTACGCGACCCCACGGCTGTCGGTGTAGCTCGTCGGCGCCGACCCGCCGTTGATCGACGCCGTGATCTCGCCGATCGGCCCGGGCACGAAGTTGTGGCCTGTGTCGAAGGCGCCGAACCTCGCCGACACGAGGTCGCTCGCCCCGCTGCCGATCGTCACCTTCGCCGCCGGCGGGACGTCGTGCAGACCGAAGCCGAAGCTCGTCACCCCGTGCGGAAGGGCGCCCCCGCCGGCCGTCCCGCTCAGCGTGAAGCTCTGGACCGCGCCACCGCCGCTGTCGAGCTCGTACGACGTCCCGCTCGAGTCGTTCGTCTGGAACAGGTGGAGCTCCGAGATCGTGCTCGCCAGCGTCCCGCTGACGTTCAGCTGCCGGCCGCCGACGTTCCGGTCGGCGTTGATCCCGACCTGCTGGAGGGCGCTCGAATCGATCGTCGCGTCGACCGGCGACGGGAGGATGTCGACGTGGCTGACGACCGGCGTCCCCCCCGGCCCTCCGAGCTTCACGTGCCCCGCGAAGCCCGAGTCGTCCTGCTTGAACGCCGCATAGCTCGCCGTCCCCGGGATCGTCGGGCTCGGGGCGCTCGCCGACGACGCCGTCGCCTCGATCGCCCCCAGGCCGGCCGCATCCGGATCGCCCGCCGGCCCGCCGGCCGCCGTGCCGGCGTCGAAGCGCAACTCCCCGTTGGCCAGCATCCCGCCTGAGAGCGCCTGCGGCACACCGGTGATCGTCACACCGACGTTCTGCAACTGCTGCGACGTCCCCGGGACCGTCGGGAACTGCGGCAGGCCGGACGCGGTCGCGACGATCGAGCCGATGTCGCTGCTCGCCCCATAGGCGATCCTCCCCGTCGGGTCCATCGAGACGGCCACGGTCGACGGGATCCTGTTGATGTCAAGCGACGCCTTAGCCGCCCCCGCGGTCGTGTCCCTCTCGTAGGTCAACAACGCCTCGTTCGCCGCGTTCGTCGTCACCGTCGCGTTCAACGGCGTCGGCAGGACATCGATCTTCCCCAACCCGCTGAACTGCCCGGCCACGCCGAAGCCGCTCGCGTCCTGCCGGTAGGCCGCATAGTCAGGCGTCCCGGGAATCGTCAACGCCGGCGCGTTCGCAGACGCCGCCGTCACACCGATCGACCCCAGGCCGCCACCCTGCGGATCGCTCGCCGGCCCGCCGGCCGCCGTCCCCGCCGCGAAGACCAGCTCGCCGTTGGCCGCCATCCCGCCCGAGAGCGCCTGCGGCACGCCGGTGATCGCGATGCCGACCTTCTGGAGCTGCTGCGAGCTGCCCGGGACCGTCGGGAACTGCGGCAGGCCGGACGCCGTCGCGACGATCGAGGTGATGTCGCTGCTCGCTCCGTAGGTGACCTTCCCCGTCGGATCCATCCCCACAGTCACCTGCGACGGGATCTTGTTGACGTCGACCGACGCCTTCGCCGCCCCGGCGGCCGTGTCCTTCTCGTAGGTCAGCAACGCCTCGTTCGCGGCGTTCGTCGTGACCGTCGCGTTCAACGGCGTCGGCAGGACGTCGATCTTCGCCAACCCGCTGAACTGCCCGGCCACATTGAAGCCGCTCGCGTCCTGCCGGTAGGCCGCATAGTCCGGCGTCCCGGGAATCGTCAACGCCGGAGCGCTCGCAGACGACGCGGTCACGCCGATCGACCCCAGACCGCCAGCCTGTGGATCGCCCGCCGGCCCGCCGGCCGCCGTCCCCGCCGCGAAGACCAGCTCACCGTTGGCCGCCATCCCGCCTGACAGCGCCTGCGGCACACCGGTGATCGTGACACCGACGTTCTGCAACTGCTGTGAGCCGCCCGGAACCGTCGGGAACTGCGGCAGATTCGACGCCTTCGCGACGATCGAGCTGATGTCACTGCTCGCCCCGTAGGTGACCTTCCCAGTCGGGTCCATCGCCACCGTCACCTGCGACGGGATCTTCGTAATGTCAACTGACGCCTTTGCCGGCCCGCCGGCGATGTCCTTCTGATATGTCAGCAACGCCTCGTTCGCCGTGTTCGCGGTCACCGTCGCGCTGACCGGAGACGCCGTGTAGACGGCACTCACCAGGCCGCTGAACTGCGCCTCCGCCGTGAAACCGGCCACGCTCTCCCTGTATGCCGCGAAGTCAGGCGTCGACGGGAGCGCCGGCGTCGGCGGCGTGCTCCCGACCGCGGCGTCTGCGGCGAGCTCGGCCACCGACGCGAAGATCGACCCGACCGATCCGCCGGCGGTCGTCAACGACGTGGTCTGCGCGACCTGGTCGAGCGTGAGACCCGTCGGCACGTGGTTGGCCGTGAACCGCGCAGCCGTCGGGATCGTCGAGCCCATGTGGTCGTGGTAGTCGACGTTCACCTGGTTGACCGGCGCGTTCGCCGTGTAGGTCGTCGTCTCGTGCCCGGCCTGCGTCTCGTGGACGACGTCGACCGACGTCGGCAGCTGGTCGATCGTCCCATCGATGTCCTTCTCGTCAGACGATGTGATCAGGTTCACGTGGGCGTTCACAGTCGACGGCGTCGGCGACGTCACGATCGCCTCCTGGCGCCCCTGGCTGACCTTGATCTCCGTGGTCAGCTGCGACGGGACCGGCGTGAAGAAGACGTCGCCCCGACTGGTCGTGGTCGGCGCGTCCGCCGTGTTACCCGAGAGGACCTCCCCCAGCAGGCCGAGCGTCGACGGCCGCCCGAGCGAGGTGTTCATCCCCAGCCCGAGGTCGACCGACCCGCCGCCGATTCCGAACACGTTGATCGACGTCGTCCAGCTCCCGCCCGTCCCACTCGTCGTCCCGTCCTCGCCGAACCCGACGTACGTCTGCGGCGTCGCCGGATCGAGTGCCACCGCCTCGACGCTGACCGGCGTCGAAGCCGGCAGGAGGAGCCTCGTGACGTTCAGGCTGATCCCGTTCAACGTCAGTGACACCGTCAGCGTCCCCGTGAAGTCCGGAACCCCGTCGCCCGTCACGTCGAGCAGCGTCGGCACACCCGCGAGGGCGTGGAAGATCCGAACCACCTTCGTCCCGTCCGGCCGGACGTATGTCGTCCGGTAGGCGTACCCGAGGATGTTCACGGCGCAGATCACGGTCGGCAACTGGTCGACCACCGTGCCCACGACAGGGACGCCCGACGTCACACCCGCGACTCCCTTGACGACCGGGCAGGCCAGGGCGGCCGCGAGGTTCGCCGGCGACTCCTTGAACGCCGCGTCGAGGCTGCTCGCCGGCGTACCCGGGACACCGGTCAGCGCACCGAGGGAGTTGACGGTCCCGCCCAACAGGTCCGCCTGCGCCGGAGCGGCCATCCCGCCGAGCGCCACCACCGCCAGCACCATCGACCCGCCGAAGACGGCCAGAAAACGCCTGCACGTACCCTTCACTTTTGCCCCCGTGATCCGCTGCCCCATAGTCTGCGGGAGCCCCAGCGCCCGCAGGCGCGAGCTTAGACCCAAGCGGCCGGAGACGCAACCATTTTTTTCTGAGCGGTTACCCGAGGCGCTCGACGTTCGCGGCGTGGAGGCGCCGCTGCTCAGGGCGGCCACGTCCGAAGGCCGGCTTGACCGCCCCGGGATCGGCGATCATCGCCTTCACGTAGTCGCGGTGCTCCCCGAGGATCTCGGTCGCCCGCGCCCGCTCGAGCGGCTCACCGTGCCCCGGGATCACCCACTCCGCGCGCTCGACCAGCTGCCCGAGCCTGCCGAGCGTGGCCAGATAAGCAGTCGGCGAACCCCGGATGATCGGGATCTCGACCGGCGAGAGATAGTCCCCGCAGATCAGGACGCCCGCCCACTCCGCGAACACGGCCATCCCGTCGTCGGTGTGCCCGTCCGCCGGGTGGAGCTCGAGCTCCCGCTCGCCGAGCCCGCAGTAGCCCGGGACCGCCAGCGCCTCGATCTGGCCGAGCGACAGTGGCTTCGGCCGGACCACGTAGTACTGGTCGTCGAAGTCCCGCAGCTCCCGCTGGGCCTCGGCCGGCGTCCCCCGCAGGCGGGCCGCCGTGGTCTCGCAGACACCGAGCGCCGCCTGCGGAAAGGCCAGGCGCCCGAGCAGGTGATCCCAGTCGCCGTGGGTCGCCAGCAGGCCGCTGAAGGCGAAGCCGGCCTGCCCGAGCAGGGCCGGCAGCAGCTCGAGCTCGTCGGGAAAGACCGGCGAATCGATCACGAACGACTCGTCACCGCTCCGGACGACCGTGCACGTCGTCTGCCAGACCCGGCTCGTCAGGACGATGACGTCTGAATGGACGCTGATCGCCCGCATGAGGGAGGCCGCCCGGCCGACCGGCGACTAGGCGATGCCGAGCAGCTTGGCCGCCTCGCGGAGGTTCGGGACCTCGGCGGTCGGCTTCTTCTGGCCCGGCTCGAGCGTCTCCTTCTTGCGGTTGACCCAGATCACCGGGATCTTCGCCTTCAGGCACGGCTCGACATCGTGATAGTAGCTCGACGCGATGTGGACCCACCCCTTCTTCCCACCGACCCGCCGCGCACACTCGGTGAAGTGGGCCGGCTCCGGCTTGTACGCCCGGACCTGCTGGGCGGTGACGACCAGGTCGAAGTCCGTCTGGATGTGCCGGCGCGTCTGCCCGAGCAGCTTGTCGTCGATGTTCGCGATCAGCCCGAGGCTGTACTTCTTGCCGAGCTTCTCCAGCTGGACGCGGGTCTCCTTGAACGGAGCCCATCGCTGGACCGACTCCGGAAGGAAGCCCGAGCGCGACGGCTCGAGCGGCCAGCCGAGGCGCTTGGAGATCTCGACCGCCGTCCGCCGGAGGACCTCGGCGTAGAGCTCGTAGGATCCGGACTGGATCTCCCGCTCGATCTCGTGGAACATCGGGATCAGCTCGTCGCGCGAGAGGGTGAATCCGTCCCTCTGCGCCTCGGCCACGAACGCGTCCCAGATCCCCGTCTCCCAGTCGATCAGGGTTCCGTAGACGTCGAACGTGACGAAGGTCGGCTTGGCGGGGAGGGGCATGGGGATGCAGTCAATCCTTTGTCGGCATTAAGCGTGGTAAACAGCGGAGACCCCGCAATTATGAACCTCTATTAGAGTCCGCGTCCGCCGATGGATCTCCTCGAGTACCAGGGCAAGCAACTGCTTGCTCGTCACGGGATTCCGATGCAGACCGGCAGAGCGGTCACCACGGTAGACGATGCGCTCGCCGCGGCCGGGGACTCGGGCTATCCCGTCGTCATCAAGGCCCAGGTCAGGGTCGGCGGACGGGGCAAGGCCGGTGGGATCAAGGTGGCCGCAGACGACGCCGCCGTCCGCGAGCACGCGGCGGCCATCCTCGGCATGGACATCAAGGGCGCGATCGTCCGCGAGGTCTGGGTCGGCGCGGCTCTGGAGATCGCCGAGGAGTACTACGCCTCAGTCGTCTTCGACCGCCGAGCCAAGGCTCCCCTGGTGATGCTCTCGCGCCAGGGCGGCGTCGATATCGAGACGGTCGCCGAGGAGGACCCCGACGCCCTCGCGACGCTCCACGTCGACCCCCTGCTCGGATTCCAGGCCTTCCACGGACGCCGGCTCGCCTTCGACGCCGGGATCGCCGGCGATCTGGTCGGACCGGTCGGCGACTTCCTGCGCAAGCTGTACGCCACCTTCGTCGGCGAGGAGGCGTCCCTGGTCGAGGTCAACCCGTTGGTCGTGACGCCCGGCGAGGCGGGGGTCGCCGGCGGGCGGCAGCTGGTCGCGTTGGACGCGAAGGTCACGCTCGACGACAACGCGTTGTTCCGCCACCCGGAGAACGCCGCCCTCCGCGACCTCACCGACGACGATCCCCAGGAGCGGATGGCCCGCGCCCGCGGCCTGACCTACGTCAAGCTCGACGGCGACATCGGCATCCTCGGAAACGGTGCCGGCCTCGTGATGTCGACCCTGGATCTCGTCGCCCTCCACGGCGGCGCCCCCGCCAACTTCCTCGACGCCGGCGGCGGGTCCAAGGCCGAGGCGATCACCGCCGCGGTCGAGGTGATCCTCTCAAACGAGCGGGTCACGGCCGTCCTCTTCAACATCTTCGGCGGGATCACCCGTTGCGACGAGGTCGCCCGGGGATTGATCGGCGCGTTCGACGCCGTCAAACCGACCGTGCCGTTCGTCGTCCGGCTCGACGGGACCAACGGGGTGGAGGGGCGGGCGCTGCTGGCGGCCAGCGCCCTGCCCGGTCTGCACACGGCCGAGACGATGGACGAGGCGGCCGAGCTCGTCGTTCGGCTGGCTCGCGGGGGCGGCGGGGCCGCCGGCGGGGGCGGAGCTGGCGGGGCCGGGGCGGGCGGGGGCGGCGGGGCCGGGGCGGGCGGGGGTCCGGGATGAGCGTGATCCTCGACAGGGAGACTCGCCTCTGTGTGGCGGGGATAACCGGGAGCGAGGGGCGCTTCCACACGCTCAACAACCGTGCTTACGGGACGAACGTCGTGGCCGGGGTGACACCCGGCAAGGGGGGATCGGACGTCGAGGGGATCCCGGTCTTCGACACGTTCGCCGAGGCGGTCCGCGAAACCGGGGCGAACGCCGCGACGATCTTCGTCCCGGCGCGCTTCGCGGCCGATTCGATCCTCGAGGCCGCCGACGCCGGCGTCCCGACGATCATCGCGATCACCGAGGGCATCCCCGCGCATGACGAGCTGCGGGTCTACACCCAGCTCAAGCGGACGCCCGCGATCCGGCTGATCGGACCGAACTGCCCGGGCGTCCTCTCCCCGGGCAAGGCCAATGCCGGGATCATCCCGGCCGCCTTCTTCCGCCCGGGGAACGTCGGCGTCGTCTCGAGGTCGGGGACCCTGACCTACCAGGTCGGCAACGAGCTCGCGATGCGGGGCCTCGGCAACTCGACGATCGTCGGGATCGGCGGAGATCCGGTCCCCGGGTCGAGCTTCGTCGACGTCATCGAGCTCTTCCAGGCCGACCCCGAGACCGAGCTGATCGTGATGTCCGGGGAGATCGGCGGGGATTCCGAGGAGGACGCGGCCAAGTACATAGAGTCGTTCGTGACCAAGCCCGTCGTCGCCTACATCGCCGGGTTCACGGCCCCCGCCGGCCGGACGATGGGCCACGCCGGGGCGATCGTCACCGGGTCGAAGGGGACCGCCCGGGCAAAGGCCGAGGCGCTCGAGGCGTGTGGGGTCCGGGTCGGGCGGACGCCGACCGAGGTCGCCGAGATCGTCGTCGAGCTGATCGGGGGGTAGGGCCCGGGGGTGGCGGGGGGCGCGGGCGGGGGTGGCGGCGGGCGGGGTGGCGCCGGGATGGCGGGGGTTTCCGTGGATTCGACCTTCCGGCGCGGTGGGAGTCGAACGGGTCCGACAGTGCGTCGACGTCACCCGCGGCGGCGCGCCCCGGTCGCTCAGACCTTCGCCCCGTCCCCGTCGTCGACCCCACGCGTGTCGCACGCGTCCCGGTCGAGATCCTTGTGCGGCGTCTTGTAGTGCTTCCTTCCGGCGTTCTTGCACTTCGCCTTCGCCACCGCCGGCGCGGCGTCGACTGCCAGGGTGACCATGCCGCCGGCCGACGCCGACAGACCGAGGACGGCCAGGCCGACGGCGAGACGGGCCCGACGTACCCCCGCGAAGCGGACGCCCCTGTTGGATATTGGGTGCATGACTGGGCTACCTCCGTTGTTGGATTCGAGTCGAAAAGAACGAGGCTGGCAGCCGGTCGGCCGCCCGACTGGCGAGTGGGCCGCGACGGACGAAACCGCCTCCCGCGAGCTGCGCGGGCGCCCCGCGCGCCACGGGGGGCACCGGAAGCAGGAGCAGGGCGATCAGGATCAGCAGCGGCCCACTGTTCGGATCGGTCGCCGAGCCCGTGAAGAGCCCGCCGAACCCCTCGCCGATCCATAGGACGCCGCCCGCCGCGATGGCCAGGATCAGGGCTGACCGCCGGAGACCGACCACGAGCGGGGCGGCCGCGATCCCGACCGACAAGGCCGCCGCGGCGAGCGCGATCACCTGGCCGTGCCCGGTCGCCCCGTCCGCGATGAAGCGCTCGACGGCATCGAGGCCGGCGATCCCAGTCGACGCGTCGGAGAGCGCGTCGTGGACCGATCGAGCCCCGCGGTTGGCCGGGAGCAGCCAGAGCCCGGCGAAGAGCAACCACAGGCCGCTCCACGCCCAGTTGGCTCTCCGGTCGCCCAGCAAGCCGACCGCGGCAGCCGACCTCCCGGTCCGCGCGTCCGCCGCCGGCCAGACGATCAGCCCCGCCAGTGCGTAGAGCGCGACCGCCCCCGGCGCTCCGGTCAACGGCGAGCTCCCGCCTGTCAGCAGCCCGCCGAACCCCTCGCCGACCCACCAGACGGCCAGCGACCACGAGAACGACGCAGCCAGTGCCGCCCGGACCCACCGGCGTCGCATCAGCCCGATCCCGATGATCAACTGGGTCGCCACGGCAACCGCGTTGAACGGGACGACCACAGGCTCGATCCATCCGGCAACGAGCCTCACGCTGTGGGCGACGACCCCCGGCTGACCCGTGGCGACCGGGACGATCGTCGCGCTGACGAACGAGTCGGTGAACATGTACGGCTGAAGCTGGAGCAGGCCATCGACCAGCCAGATCCCGCCGAGCGCGACCTGCCCGGCCCGCTGGGCCCGAAGGGCCGGCGCCCGGAGATCGGCCCCCACCACCGGCCCGACCGGCGACGGCCGCACGGCCAGGACGACGGCCCATGCCGCGAGCCCGGCGACGAGTCCGCCGAGAATGACCATGAACGACATGAATCCCACGCTCACGAGCAGCCCCCTCCTCCAAATCGGGTCACCGACACAGCACAGAACAGCCGGGAGGGCGGACGGCGGTCGGGGCCGTCCGCCCTCCGGATCATCGGGCCGAGACAGTCGAGGCGGACGACTGCTCCGCGGCCACCGGCCGCCGTCTCCGAGTCCCTGCCTACTGGACGATCACCGTGGCCATCATGTTCGGGTGGATCGAACAGACGTACATGTAGCTGCCCGGCGCCGTGAACGTGTAGCTGAACGTCCCGCCCCCGGCGATGTTCGGCGAGTTGAGCGGCCCTGATCCCATCGACGTCACCGTGTGAGCCGCCGAGTCGCTGTTCTTCCAGGTGACCGTCGTCCCGACCGGGACGGTGATCGTCGGCATGTCGAACTTGAAGTTCGACATCGTGATGGTCTTCGTCGCCGGCGTCGTCGCCGCCGGGCCGGTCGCCGCCGGAGCCACCGGAGCGCAGATCGATCCCGGCGTTCCGCTGGCCACCCTGCTCAGCAGGGACTCGAGCGGACCGATCATGTTGTTGACGAGAATCGTGTGAAGCAGGACGTAGTTCCCCGGATCGCTCAGGATCGACTCGACCTGATCTTGGGGACTCGTGCTCAGGTGAGCACTGTCGACGTGCTGGACCAGCGGCGCGATCAATCCGGTCACGACATCACCCAGCTGACCGACAGCCGTCTCCGTCGGGGCGAGCATGTTCTCGACGAGGATCGTGTGCAGCAGCACGTAGTTGTTCGAGTCGGCGAGCAACGCCGTAGCCTGGTCCTGCGGACTCGTCTGCAGGTGCGCGGCGTCGACGTGCTGGAGGAAGGACGTCAGAACCGCCCCCAACGCGCTCTCGGTCGCCGGGACGGCCGTGCACGGGGCCGCGGCCGGCATGACTGCCTTCGTGATCGGCTTCTTCTTCTTCTTGTGCTTGTGCTTCGTCTTCGCCGCCGTCTTCGCCGCCTTGTGCTTCACGCTCGCCCCGGCCCCCTGCAGGAGTGCCTCCTGGGCCCCGAGCGTGCCCCCGAGCACCATGGCGGCGGCTGCCCCGCCGACACAGACCCGCGTGCGCATCGCACGCGCCTTCCCCGTGAATCCTTGCATTCGCACGTCCTCCGGTTGTGTGTGGTCGCCCGCCTGCGATGGCAGGTCCGACCCGACGCGCTAGAGGAAACCACCCGACTGTTTCACGGCGATTTCTTGTAAGTTAATGGCCTGACGCGGTTTCTGCCATTAGGGTGAGGCCGGTCGTACCGATGGTCCTTCTTGGCCTCCCCGACGACCGTCACACCCGAACGCCGGCTCCGCTCAGAGGTGCGGCGCGGCGCGGTGCGGCGCGGCGCGGCGAGTGTGCCGTGCGACAAATAGTTGCCAACTCAAGCAAAGTAGTTTCCAGAGAAGATCAGACACACCCCCGACCCGAAGGGACCTGCCAAACTCCCCTCGGTCCCTCGCCCCTCAGCACGCCGGACGGGCGGCAGCACGAAAGCCGCCGCCCACCCCATCCCACGCCGCGCCCAGACGCCCCAAGACGCGCCCGCACTCCTCAGATCGACGCGCTCGCCAGCGACGCGACGCCGCTCGTCGCAGACGACCGGCGCATGTAGCAGTACCAGGTGATCACCGCGAACACCACGTACGCCACCAGGAACACCTGGAGGGCGCCGATCGACCAGTGGGCGTTCGCATGGGCGATCGCGACCTTGTTTTGCAGCCCCGCCGCCTTGTCGTGGGCCAAGAGGACCTTGTCGTGTGCGACCAGCGCCTTGTCGTGACTGGTCGCGATCGTCTTCATCAGGGGAGCCGTGACCTTCGCCCCCTTGGCGGTCGCCGCGGCGATCAGTCCGGAGACGTGGAGGCTCGACTGACGAAAGACCAGCTGGATCAGGAACCCGCCGAACGCCCCGATCGATCCGGCGATCCCGATCACGGCGGCCGTCTGGCGCTTGAACGACAGACGGGTCTCCTTCTCGTCGGTCCCGTGAGCATCGACGTGACGGGTGGCCAGGGCACTGAAGATCGCCGGGATCATCCGGTAGGTCGAACCGTTGCCGACACCCGCGAGGAAGAAGATCACCATGTAGGACGCGAAGAACCAAGTGAAGCTGTGCGAGTTCACCGCAGCGATCGCCGTCCCCGTGAAGATCCCCATCCCGAGGAACGCGAACAGCGTGACCCTGGCACCGCCGATCTTATCCGACACCCGCCCGCCGACCGGCCTGGCCAGCGACCCGAGCAGCGCGCCCATGAAGCCGAGGCCGGCCAGATATGTCGCGATGAACACGTGGTGTGCCAGAAACTCCGGGAACGTGTTCTTGATCACCAGCGGCAGGGCGAACGAGTACCCGATGAACGAGCCGAACGTCCCGATGTAGAGCAGCGACATGATCCACGTCTGCGGATTGCCGACCGCCTGTGAGTAGGCCTTCGTGTCGGTCTTCGCCTGGGTCAGGCTGTCCATGAAGAAGTACGCACACAAGGCTGCGACGACGATGAACGGCATCCAGAGGATCCCGGCGTACGCGAGGTGGACCTGGTGGACCGGCAGCTTGACCGCGGCCGCCGGTACGCCGATGATGATCACGAGGGGGATCAGCAGCTGGGTGACGGCGACCCCGAGGTTCCCGCCCGACGCGTTGAGCCCGAGCGCCCAACCCTTCTTGCGCTCGGGATAGAAGAACGAGATGTTCGCCATCGACGACGAGAAGTTCCCCCCGCCGAACCCGGCGGTCGCCGCACACGCAAAGAGGATCCAGAACTGGCTGCCCGGTGAATGATGCTGAAGCCACCCGCTCGGGAGGATGATTGCCACGAGGGTCACCGGAATCAGGAGCAGGCCCGCGCTGATCGTCGTCCACATCCTCCCGCCGAACCGCGGCAGGGCGAAGGTGTACGGGATCCGGAGGGCTGATCCGATCAAATTGGGGATCGCCGTCAGCCAGAACAGCTGTGCGATCGACAGGGTGATACCGATGTCACCGAGATTGAGGACGATGATCGTCCACAGCACCCAGATGTTGAACCCGAGATGCTCGGCGAAGATCGAGAAGAAGAGGTTCTTGCGGGCGATCGCACTCCCGCCCGAGTTCCAGAACGCCGTGCTCTCAGGCTCCCACCGATCGATCCACCGGCCACGCGCGAACCCCCCCGAGCTCTGTGGCCTGGCCGACGACCGGGGCCGCGGAGGTGCCTGGACGTCGGTGCTCATGTCATCTCCTTGAGAGGGGGCAAGTGCCTGAAACGATGTCGGGTCGACTCACCTCAACGACGAACAACCTCCCCGGAGAGCGACCGATGACAACGCTAAGCGGGCGGCGTGTCGATCCCATGAGCGGAATGTGTCCACTCTGTGACGCGAGCATTTCAGTCGTGAAACGCGCCCCCGCGACGCCCGGTCCCTCCGCGGGCACCTCACCGGCCACGCCCGTCACGCCCGCAGTCGCCGCCCGTCACGCCCGCAGTCGCCCGCCGCCCGGCCACCGGCGACCCAGCCGACGCTCGGTCTCCGAGGCCGACTCGTTAAGCTGGGGCCCATGCCAACGCCTCCGATCTCCTTCGCCCGGGGCGCCCCGTCGCTCGACATCATCGACGTCGACGGCCTCGCCGCCGCGGCCACCCGCGCCTTCGCGGAGGACCCGGCCGGAGCGACGGCCTACGGAACATCCGTCGGCTACGTCCCCCTCCGCCGGTGGATCGCCGACCGCCACGGGGTCGACGAGGCCCAGGTCCTGGTGACCAACGGATCGATGCAGGCCGACGCGTTCTTCTTCGACGAGCTCGCCGGTCCCGGTGACGAGGTGATCGTCGAGCGCCCGACCTACGACCGGACCCTCCTGGCCCTCGGCCAGCGGGGAGCCAAGGTCCACGCCGTGTCGCTCGAGTCCGACGGGATCGACACGGCGGCCGTGGAAGACCTCCTCAAGGGCGGGGCGCGTCCGACCTTCGCCCACATCATCCCGACCTTCCAGAACCCAGCCGGCTGCACGATCTCCCTGGCCAAGCGGCAGAAGCTCCTCGAGCTGGCCGGCGAGTACGACTTCACGATCTTCGAGGACGACCCCTACGTCTCGCTGCGCTTCACCGGAGACTCGATCCCGTCGATGCAGTCACTCGACCACGACGGCCACGTCGTCTACGCCTGCTCCTTCACGAAGACCGTCTGCCCCGGCGTCCGGGTCGGCTACCTGATCGGCAGCCCGCCGATCATCGCGAAGATCGCCAAGCGGGCGACCAGCACGTACATCTCCCCGAACATGGTCTCCCAAGCCCTCGTCCACCAGTTCTGCCTCGCCGGCGCCCTCGAGCGGTCGATCGAGACCGTCAAGGCCGCCCTCCACCAGCGGGCCGACGTCCTCTGCGACGCGCTCGAGCGCGAGCTCCCCGGGTCGACGTTCGTCAGGCCGACCGGCGGCTACTTCCTCTGGGTCACGCTCCCCGACGGCATCGACGCCGCCTCCCTGGTCGCAGCGGCCGCCGAACGGAAGGTGATCGTCCTCCCGGGGACAGATTTCATGCTCGACGGTGGGAACGACGCCCTCCGGCTCGCCTACTCGGGTGTCTCACCCGCCGAGATCGAAGACGGCGTCGCCCGGATCGGCGAGGCCGCCCGGGCGGTCACCGGCGCCGCGGCCTAGCGGCCGTAGCGGTCCATCCCGAGCACGAGCTGCTCCGGCAGGGCGACCCGGGCCGGCGGTGACGGGTCCGCGAGGACCGAGACCGTCTCGGCGACGCTCCGCGTGATCACATACCGGCCGGCCGACCCCCTCAGGACGATCTCCTCGGGGTCGGACGACTCGAGCCTGACCTCGAGGTTCGGCTCGATTCCCGTCTCCTTGAGGTAGTGGAGGAGGTCCTCGGCCTCGTTCTCGAAACGCAGGATCTGAACAGTCGCGCCGACCTCGACGTCCGCCAGCGGGACACCCTCGATCCGGCCGCCGGCGATGATCGGATGGCCGTGGGGGCAGGTCTTCGCGTCGCCGATCGCCGCAAGCATCCGCTCCTCGAGGACCGGGGACATCGCATGCTCGAGCCGCTCGGCCTCCTGGTGGACCTCGTCCCACGGAATCCCCAGGACGTCGGTCAGGAACCGCTCGATCAGCCGGTGACGGCGAACGACCTGCCCGGCGTGGGCCGCCCCGAGATCGGTGAAGCTGATCGCCTTGGACGCCGCCCGGGTGATGTACCCGTCACGCTCGAGCCGGCCGACCATCTCGTGGACCGTCGGCGCCGACAGGTGCATCGCCCGGGCGATGTTCGCCCCGGTCATCGGCAGGCCGGCCTCGCTGAGCCAATAGAGGGTCTGGAGATACTCCTCCTCGGCGACGGTCGCCTGGTCACTCACGGTCGGGCCATCCTACTCCCGGCCAGCTAGTCTCCGCCCCCGATGGGATTGCCCCTCAGTCCGCCCGTCCTCCCCCAGCTCGCCAAGCCCGCAGCCGTCCTTCCGACCGGCGACGGGTGGGCATACGAGCCGAAATACGACGGTTTCCGAGCACTGGCCTTCATCGACGGCGGAGCCGTCCATATCCAGTCGCGCAACGGCAAGCCGCTCGACCGCTACTTCCCCGAGCTGGCATTTCCCGCCGGGCGGTACGTCCTCGACGGGGAGATCGTGATCCGCGCGGCCGGCGGCGGCGAGGAGTTCAACCTGCTCGGCCAGCGGATCCACCCGGCCGCCTCGCGGATCGCCCGGCTCGCCCGGGAGACGCCGGCCACGTACATGGCTTTCGACCTCCTGGCCGAGGACGACGATGTTTTTCTGGAGCAGTCGTGGGAGGTCCGGCGCGGCCGGCTGGAAGCAAGGGAGTTGGGCGCGGCCGAGTTGACGCCGGTCGTCCGGACGGCGGCGGACGCCGAGGGTTGGCTGCAGACCGCGGAGGGCGTGATCGCCAAGCAGACGGCCGCCCCCTACCTCCCGGGCGAGCGGCGGGGGATGGTCAAGGTCAAGCGGGTCCGGACGCTCGACGCCGTCGTGATCGGCTGGCGGCCGGGCAAGGCCGCCGGCACGGTCGGCGCCCTGATCCTCGGGGCCTACGACGAGTCCGGCAGGCTCCGGGAGGTCGGCCACTCCTCAGGATTCAAGGCCCAGGAGAAGCGTGACCTGGTCGGCAGGTTGAGGGCCTACGAGACCGGCGACCGGGGATCCGGCGACCCGTCCCGGTGGTCGGGCGGACGTGACCTCGAGTGGATCGCGTTGCGACCCGAGCTGGTCGTCGAGGTCCGCTTCGACCACGCCTCAGACGGACGGATCCGCCACGGGGCAAAGGTCCTCCGCTGGCGGGACGACAAGTCGCCGGCCGACTGCCGGACCGACCAGCTCGACCAGTAGGGGGCTGGGCTGGGCGGGGCTGGGTTGGGGCGGGGTCGGGTTGGGTGGGGCGGGGCGGGGCGGGTCGCGCCGATGGGGCTCGAAGGCATCCCGGGCTCTGAGCTTCTGGCGCTTCGCCGATCGGCAGCGGGGGTAGGCAGCCGTTGCCCGACGGGGACAAGTTGCCGGTCGACCAGGCAGGCGAGTGTCCGGACGGGTCAACCAATCCAACGTCAAGGGGTGTGCCGTGCTTCTGATCCTGGGGATCATCCTGCTGATCATCGCGATCGGAGGTGGCGTGATCATCCATCCGCTGGTGTTCCTCCTCGCGGTCATTGCGATCGTCATGTTCTTCACTCACTCTCGCCGCTAGACCGCCGGAGTCGACTCGCCGGGCGCTGGCTGTCAGTCGTTCGGCTTGCGTGCGCGGCTCGGCGCGACCCGCCGGCCCTCGCCGGCCTGCTTGGCGAAATGCGGCGGCCAAGGCGCGTCTCCGAGCCCGCCGGCCTCGTCCCGGGCGGCGAGCTCGAGCAGGGCTTCGAGCGAGCCCGGGTGGTCGTCGATCGTCGAGCTCGGGTCGCCGCGTTCGGCCAGGCGGCCGGGGACCGTGTCGATCCGCAGGTCGGCCGGCTCGACATCGGCGACCTCGTCCCAGTCGAGGGGACACGACACACGAGCGTCGGCGACCGCCCGGACCGAGTACGCCGAGGCGACGGTCCGGTCGCGGGCGTTCTGGTTGTAGTCGATGAAGACGCCCTCCCGCTCCTCCTTCCACCACTTGCTCGTTGCCCGGTGGGGCATCCGCCGCTCGACTTCCCGAGCCAGCGCGAGGGCCGCCCTCCGGACGGCGAGGAAGTCCCAGTCCGGGCGGATCCGGACGTTGACGTGGATCCCGCGGGACCCGGACGTCTTCGGGAAGCCGAGCAGCCCGTGATCTGAGAGGACCTCATGCACGCCGAGGGCGACCTGGCGCACCTCGTCGAACGGAACGTCCGGCCCCGGATCGAGGTCGACGCGGAGCTCGTCGGGATGATCGAGGTCCGGCCGGCGGACCTGCCACGGATTCCAGTCGATCACCCCGAGGTTGACGCCCCAGACGAGGTGGGCCGCGTCGTTGGCGACGAGCTCGCGGGCCGTCCGTCCGCTCGGGAAGGTCACAGTCGTCGTCTCCAGCCACTCGGGCGCCGTCTCGGGGACCCGCTTCTGGAAGAAGAACTCCCCCTCGACGCCGGCCGGCCACCGCTTGAGGACGGTCGGCCGCTCCCGCAGGTGGCGGACGGCCGCCTCGCCGCAGGAGATGTAGTAGTTCGCCAGGTCGAGCTTCGTCCACCCGGCCTTCGGGAAGTAGACCTTCCCCGGACTCGACAGGCGGACCTCCCGACCGGCGACGGCGATCACGATCGGCTCCATCCCTGGCAGGATGGCGCACCGTGCAAGTCCTCGTCGCCCCCGCCGGGTTCGACGGCCGGCTCCGGGCGACCGAGGTCGCCGCGGCGATCGGCCGTGGCCTCGAGGCTGCGGGTCTCGATCCGCCGGATCTGTGTCCGGTGGCCGACGGCGGGCCCGGGACGCTCGAGGTCCTCCTGACCCGGCTCGGCGGCGACAGCCTTGCGGTGCATGTCGGGGGAGTTGGGCGTGCGGCGGGCCCGGGGCGGGCGGGGCTCGCCGGGGTGGGGGAGTCGCGGGGGGCGGGGGCGGCCGGGGAGGCGGGGGCGGCGGGGGGCCTGGGCGGGGGCCGGGGGAGTTGGGAGGGCTTGGGCGGCGACCGGGGCGGCCGCGGGCCGGCGGGCGGCGTGGGGGTCGACGTCGGGTTCGGGGTGCTCGGCGACGGGTCGGCCGCAGTCGTCGAGCTTGCGGCGATCGGGCGGCCGGCGGCCGTCGCCGGGGATGGCCCGCCCACCGGGTCTGGGGTTATCGATCCGACGATTCGCACGACGAGCTCGTCGGCCGTCGGCGAGCTGATCGCCGCTGCGGCGCAAACCGGCGCCGGGGTCGTCGTTGTGGCGGCCGGGGGGACGATGGTCGACGACGACGGTGAGGGCCTCGTCGCGGCGGTCGAGGAGGCCGGCGGCCTCGGCGGCGTCCGACTGGTCGTGCTCTGCCCGATCCGCCCGCAATTCGCCGCGACCCGGCCGGGACACGGGGGCGAGCCGGGGGGGATCGCCGAGATCCTCTCGCGGGCCTTCGGCGCGACGGTCGAGCCCGGCGGGCCGTTCGTCCTCGAGGCCGTCGGCTTCGACGCCCGGATGCGAGCCGCCCGTGCGCTGATCGTCGGCGAGGCCGAATTGGACGTCGGCGCCCTGACCGGACGCGTCCTCGGTGAGGCGGCGACCCGCGCCCGGCAGGCCGGCGTCCCGTGCCATGCGATCGTCGGCGTCAACCGGCTCGACCGGTTCGACGCGAGAATCCTGGATTTGCAGGAGATCCTCGAGGCATCGACACTCGACGATCTCGCGGCGGCCGCGACCGTGCTCGCCCGGCTGATCTGAACCTGCGGGTGCTACTGGGTCGAGCGCCGGGCCGGGTCGGAGGGAGGGTGCCGGCGACCGATCGACGGCGAGGGAGCGTGTGGGTATGCGCTCGACAAAGCAGTTGCAAACTCAAGCAAGTACTTTCGTGAGGGGCCCGCTTCCGAATCGCCCGCGGGACGATCGGGTTTGAACCGACGCAGGAGGCGGTAAGCGCTCTGGATGTGCGGGATTGCCGGCGAGATCTGCTTCACGGGCGGGGCCGATGTCGCGGCGGTCGAGCGGATGGCTGCCGTCCTTGCTCCCCGCGGTCCTGACGGGAGCGGGACCTACGCCGCCGACGGGGTCGCCCTCGCCCACCGGCGCCTGAAGATCATCGACCTCTCGTCGAGCGGCCGTCAGCCGATGGTCGACTCCGAGCTGGGGCTGGCGATCGTCTTCAACGGCTGCATCTACAACTACCGCGACCTCCGGGCCCAGCTCGAGGCCGACGGCTACCGGTTCTTCTCCCGCAGTGACACCGAGGTCCTCCTCAAGGCGTATGACCGGTGGGGCGAGGCCTTCGTCGACCACCTCCACGGGATGTTCGCCCTCGCGATCGCCGAGCGGGACTCCGGCGATGTCGTCCTTGTCCGCGACCGGCTCGGGATCAAGCCCCTGTACGTCGCGGCCATCCCCGACGGGGTCAGGTTCGCCTCGAGCCTCCCGGCCCTGGTCGCCGGCGGTTCGATCGACACCTCGATCGACCCGGTCGCCCTCCACCACTACCTCACCTTCCATTCGGTCGTCCCCGCCCCCCGGACGATCCTCGCCGGCGTCCGGCGCGTCGAGCCGGGAACGCTCGTCCGGATCTGCCCGTCCGGCGACTCCCGGGTCACCCGCTACTGGCGTGCCGCCTTCCGACGCGACCCGGCCCACGACGGGATGGACGCCGACGACTGGAGCCGTGCCGTCCTCGACGCCCTCCGCGTCGCCGTAGACCGGCGGATGGTCGCCGACGTCCCGGTCGGCGTCCTCCTCTCCGGCGGCCTCGACTCCAGCCTGATCGTCGGGCTCCTCGCCCAGGCCGGCCAGTCACAGCTCGCGACGTTCAGCGTCGGCTTCGAGGCGGTCGGCGACCGCCAGGGCGACGAGTTCGAGTTCTCCGACCTCGTCGCCCAAGAGTTCTCGACCGACCACCACAAGATCGTCGTCCCCGGCGACCGCCTCCTCCCGGCCCTCGACCGGGCGATCCACGCGATGAGCGAGCCGATGGTCAGCCATGACGTCGTCGCCTTCCACCTCCTCTCCGAAGAGGTCTCCAAGCACGTCACCGTCGTCCAGTCCGGACAGGGCGCCGACGAGATCTTCGCCGGCTACGACTGGTACCCCCCGCTCCGGGACGCGACCGGAACCGGATTTGCCGAGTACTCCGGCCGGTTCTTCGACCGCACCCACGCCGAGATGGCCGACGTCGTCGAGCCCGACTTCCTCGCCGACCGCGACGCCAGCCGCGAGTTCGTGCTCGCCTACTTCGACCGCCCGGGCACCGACGCTCCGATCGACCGGGCGCTGCGCCTCGACACCGAGGTGATGCTCGTCGACGACCCCGTCAAGCGGGTCGACAACATGACGATGGCCTGGGGCCTCGAAGGCCGCGTCCCCTTTCTCGACCACGAGCTCGTCGAGCTGGCCGCTGCCTGCCCGCCCGAGCTCAAGCTCGCCCAGGGAGGCAAGGGCGTCCTCAAGGACGCCGGCCGCCGGATTCTGCCGGTCGAGGTCGTCGACCGCGAGAAGGGCTACTTCCCCGTACCCGCCCTGATCCACCTCGAAGGTCCGTTCCTCGATCTCGTCGAGACAGCCCTCCGCTCGCCAGAGGCTCGCGCCCGCGGCGTCTTCCGTCCCGCCTACGTCGACCGCCTCCTCGCCGCCCCAAATGACCAGCGGACCCCCCTCGGCAGCAACAAGCTCTGGCAGCTCGGCGTCCTCGAGCTCTGGCTCCAGGCCCACGGCCTCTGACGCGACGTCAACGCTTCTTTACGGCAACCGTTTTTGACGGTCAACCGGTTTTGCCTGTCCGGCCGATGGGTACGTCAACCCCAGCACAACGCACCCCTACGAGAGAGAGGCTGCCATGCCCGACGAGAGTGGAAATCAGACCGCAGACGTCCAGGAGACCCCGCTGCACGCGTACGGCGATGGCCGTGAGGGTGAGGCGGAGGCCGGCTCACGCGGAGTGACCGGAGACCAGGGACAGGGCAAGGACGAGGCCACCTACCAGGAGGGCGGGCACGAGGACGACGCCAAGTTCGGCGGCACCCCTGCGGCCACTGGCGATCAGGACGCCGCCGGCGCCGACACCGGCTCCGGAGCAGGGGTTGCCGACCCCGGTGGGAACGACGAGAACCCGCTCAGTGACCCCGAGAGCCCCGCTCGGGCCGACGCCTCCCGCCCGCCGCGCGGAGCACCGGTCAACTAAGCGATAGGCCGCCGGTTCGGCCGCTCCGTCACGGAGCCGGCCGTCGGCCGCCGGTCGCAACTTCGGCCGGGAGCCCCTTCAAGGCAGGCCGCCGGCCGCCGGCGGGCATCATTGCGGCCGAGCTCGCCGTCCAGATGACCAAAGCTTGACCGCGCCTTCGCGGTCAAGCTGAACTCACGGCGGCAGAGCGGCGGCCGTGTGTCGATCAGGCGCCCCTGGTGACCGTCCGTCGGTCGGTCAGGCGCCACCGGTCACCGTGTGTCGTCAGGGCGGCGCTGGCGCCCGTGCGTCGCGATCGGCCCCGTGTCCTTGGTTGACACGGTTTTGCCCGCCCCGTCGTTGGGTAGGTCAACCCCCAGCACGACCGTACTTACGAGTCACCACAACCGCACCCTACGAGAGAGAGGCTGCCAATGCCCGACGAGAGTGGAAACCAGACCGCCGACGTCCAGGACACCCCCCTGCACGCCTACGGCGATGGCCGTGAGGGCGAGGCCGACGCCGGCTCGCGCGGAATCACCGGCGACCAGGGCCAAGGCAAGGACGAGGCGACCTATCAGGAGGGCGGTCACGGAGACGACACGAAGTTCGGTGGCGTTCCCGCTGGCGGCGGCGACGCCAACGCCGAGGGCGCGGACGCCGGCATCGGCGCAGGCGCGA
Organism: Solirubrobacteraceae bacterium; assembly: GCA_034664295.1. Taxonomy (GTDB): domain Bacteria; phylum Actinomycetota; class Thermoleophilia; order Solirubrobacterales; family Solirubrobacteraceae; genus Palsa-513. Next base: position 123,641 of record JAXDHV010000083.1, read on the forward strand.
TGGATCCCGGCGGGAACGACAACAACGCCCCAGCCGGAGCCTGATCGTCTTCCAAGAGCCGCTCGGTGTTCGACCACTTGATCGCTGACTCGAGCCCCGTCCGTCCGTCGCAAGGGCGGACGGGCCGACAGCGATCCGACACCTCCTCCCCCTCGTAGGGGTCAGGCGCACCCCGACTCCACGTCCGGCCGCGCGGCGGCCTCGAAAAGGGTCCTCCCCCCTCGCAGAGTCCTCCCGAAGCTGGCGTGCTTGCGAATCGGCCTGGAGGGTAGGTTCCCCGCCATGCCGCCCTTCCTCATCTTCGCTGCGACCCCCGGCCGGGAGCGTCCTTGCAGCTGAGCCGAGACAAGCGGGTCCTCGTCATCGGCGCCGGTTCGACCGGCCTCGTCGCGGCGATTCATCTCGCCCGAGCCGGGCTCGACGTCACCGTCCTCGAGCACGCCCCCCGTCCGGGAGGCGCCGCTTCGAGCACTGAGGTCACCCTCCCCGGGTTCGTCCACGACCACTGCGCCGGGTTCAACCCGATGGCCGTCGCCTCGCCCGCCCTCCAAGAGCTCGAGCTCGAGTCCGAGGGGGTTTCCTGGATCTCGCCCGACTCGATCATGGCCCATCCGTTCGAGGACGGGAAGGCGATCACGCTCGACCGCAACCTCGACACCACGGTCGCCACGCTCGACGCCGTCCACCCCGGCGCCGGGCGCCCATGGCGCGAGCTGATCGACCAGTACCGGCCACACGCCCAACGCCTCGCCGAGATGGTCCTCGGCCCGATTCCACCGGTCGGCGGCCCACTCGTCCTCGCGGCCTCCCTCCGCCGCGACATCCTCCTATTCGCCCGGCGGATGACCGGATCCGTCGAAGCATTCGGACTCGACGTCTTCGACGGCGCCCTCCGTCCGACCGCCTGGCTCGCCGGATCCGCCCAGCACTCCGGACTCCCCCCGTCGACCGCCGGCAGCGGAGCCTTCGGCTTCCTCCTCCAGCTCCTCGGCCACTCCCACGGCTGGCCGTTCCCCGAAGGCGGACAGCAGCGGATCACCGATGCCCTCCTGCGGATTTCAGCCCGCGAGGGAGTCACCGTCCGCTGCGATGCCCACGTCAACCGCATCCTCACCCGCGGCGGCCGGGTCGTCGGCGTCGGCCTCGACAGCGGCGAGGAAGTTCCCGCCCGCGACCTCATCACCACGATCAGCGCCAAGCCCCTCGCCGCGATGCTCCCCGACGATGCCCTCCCTCACCGCCTGATGCGCCGCCTCCGGATCTGGCGGTATTCGACGGCGGCGTTCAAGCTCGACTACGCCCTCAGCGCACCCGTCCCCTGGACTGCTCCCGAAGCCCGCAGGAGCGCGGTCGTCCATGTCGCCGGCGAGCTCAACAGCCTCGCGGCCGCCGCACAGGCCAGCGCGCGCGGCGACGTCCCCGAACGGCCGGCCCTCGTCGTCGGCCAGCACACCCTCTTCGACCCCACGCGGGCCCCCGCCGGCAAGCACACCCTCTACTGCTACGCACACGTCCCCGCCCGCTACGACTCCTCCGACGACGATGTCGCCGGCCGGATCGAAGCCCAGCTCGAGCGCTTCGCCCCCGGATTCGCCGGCACCGTCCTCGCCCGGTCGATCCGCAATCCCCAGCAGACCGAGGCCGAGAACCCCAGCCTCGTCGGCGCCGACCTCGCCGGCGGGTCCTACGAGCTCGACCAGCAGCTCGTCTTCCGGCCGGCCCCCGAGCTCTGCCGCTACCGGACTCCCCTCCCCGGCCTCTACATCGCCGGCGCCTCCGTCCATCCCGGCGGCGCCGTCCACGGCATGGGCGGTCGGTCGGCCGCCCGCGCGCTGATCCACGACCGCCGCCTCCGGCCCTGGCGAGCCTGAACCGCGGCTCCGGGAGGGCTCCACGCGCGGACCGGAGGCTGCGAGCCGCGGACCGAAGGCTGCGAGCCTGAACTCCGGCTCCCGAGGGCTCCATGGGCGGGCTGAAGCCGCGGCCGCCGGGCTGACGTCGCGCCGCGCGCGCCCGATCCGCATCCGCCGTCCCGGTCCGGTCCCGGCCCGGCTCCCGGCCGGGGTCAGGCCTTGACGACGCCGGTCTCGGCGATCCGCTTCAACCGGCGGAGCGACTCCACGTTGCGCAGGTGCACAAGCCAGTCGGTCAGCGGATTGATCGCCAGGTACGAGAGCGAGTCTCCCGCCGTCTCGTGCATCGTCACGCGAGTCCCGTCGGCCTCCGACTCCAACACCAACTCAACCGAAGCCGTCCCCAGCGGCCGAGCCCGCGCATGCATCTTCAGCTGCCGCGGCGGATCCACCCCGATCGACTTCGTGTTGTCCTTGACCCGCAGCGGCCAGATCCCCACGCTGTGGTGAAAGCACGACCCCACCGCCGGCCAGTTCGCGTCCGCGTCCCGGATCTCCGACGATCCAACCACCCAGTCGGCATACGTGTACGGATCCGAGAGGATCTCGAAGACCCGTTCACGCGTCGCGCCGATCACCGTCCGGGTCGTGGCCACGCACCCAAGCTACCCGGTTCGCCTCCCCGGAAACCCGGCCGCCCCGCCCCGACCGGGCCCGATCCTCGGCGACGGCGCTTGGCTCACGATGACGGCGGGTAGTCCGCCGACAAGACGAAACCGACTGGACCCGACCCCCTCAGACCGGCCACCGGACGTCGACAGAGATCGATGCGAAAGCAAGTGCGATGACCGCCGGGCGCCACGAGACAGACAAGGAGCGACTCGACCGAAACCTGACCGAGCTCCTCGGAGAGCTGCGGGTCGCCCTCCCCGGCATCCAAGTCCTCTTCGCCTTCCTCCTCGTCGTCCCCTTCAACCAGGGTTACTCCCGGATGACCGCCTTCGACCGCGACACATACTTCGCGACCCTCCTCTGCACCACCCTCGCCTCGATTCTCCTGATCGCCCCCACCGTCCACCACAGGCTCGAGTTCCGCCGCGACGACAAGGCCCACCTCGTCCACGCGGCCAACCGACTCTCGATCGCCGGCCACGGCGCCCTCGCCCTCGCGATGACCGGTGCCATGCTCCTCGTCTCGAACTTCGTCTTCGGGACGATCGCCGCAATCATCGTCACCTCCGCCGTCCTCGCCACCTTCGTCCTCGTCTGGTACGAGCTTCCCCTCCGCCGCCGGGCCACCTTGCCCAAGCCCCCCGCCGGGTCGGGATCACCCGCCGCGTCGGGATCAGCCGCCGCGTCGGGAGCAGCCGCCGGATCGAGCCCCGACCTCCACCGCAAGACTCACGCCGAATCCGACCGGTCGAACGTCTGACGCGACGCCAGGTCGAGCAGCGCCTTCGGCAGGAGCTTCGCCAATCGCTCCGCTCCCCCCGGCTTGCACTCGTCCGCGTCCGATGAGATCGCCTTTATCACCTTCCCCGCCCAGTCGGCCGGGTCGACATGATCCCAGCCATCCGTGTTCACGTGACGGTCCAGCTGCGCCTGGACCTGGTCCATCATCTCCGTGTCCACGCCCGGCGTGATCAGCTCGAGCACGCTCACACCCGTCTCGTCGAGCTCCCGCCGCAATGACGCCGTGAACCCATGCATCCCCGTCTTCGCCGCCGCGTAGACCGTCGCCCCCGGAAACGGCGCATGCCCGATGATCGAGTCGTTGTTGACGATCTTCCCCCCACCACCCGCCAGCATCCCCGGCAGCAGGAGCCGGGTCAGATGGATCGGGCCGACCAGCGTCGACTGCATCAGCTCGTAGATCCGTCCCACGTCGTGCCGCTCGAGCAGCCCACCCTCGAAGATCCCGGCGTTGTTGACAAGGATGTCGATCCTCCTGCCGCCCAGCCCGCCCACGCTCGCCTCGATCGACTCCCGCGACGACAAGTCGACCCGCACGGCACGCAGCCTCCCCGTCTCCCGGATCTCGTGATCTCCGTCAAGCCTCCGAACACCCGCCAGGACGTCCGCCCCCTCCGCTTCCAGGGCTTCCGCGATCGCCCAGCCGATTCCCCCGGTTCGCACCCGTCACCAAAGCCGTCCTGTCCTTGATCTCCATCTCCTGCCTCCTCAATTCAAGTACGACCGTCAAACCAAGCCCTGGTCGATCGGTAGCACGAGCGACGGCCCAGCCCGGTCGACCGGTCAGTGCGAGCCATGGACCAGGCGGTCGATCGGTCAGTACGAGCCATCGGCCAGCCCCTTCCATCTGTCAGTACGAGCGCTTGCCGACTCCCGTCAGGAACTCCTCCGACCGGAAACGCCCCGCGCCCCCCGCCGCCAGCGGCGGCGTCGGTATCCCGTCGCCCCGGCGCATCCCCTCCAGCAGCTCGAGCAGCGCCTCCCCCGCCCCGCGCGTCGGCGCGAAGCCCAGCTCCCGCTTCGCCCGCGAGACGTCCATCACCGGGACGCCGAGCGCCATGTCCAGCCACCCCGGCGGCGACGGCTGCAGACGCAGACGCCAGCTGAGATCCATCGCTCCCCGCAACGCCCACGCCGGCACCCCCACCGGACGCGCCCCCAGCAGCCGGCCCAGCTCACCCGGATCGAGGACCGGCTCACTCGCGATGTTGAACGCCCCCCTGACGTCCCGCATTACCGCCTGGTGGTAAGCCTCGCCGACGTCGTACGAATGCACAGCCTGGAAGACCAGCCGCTCGACCCTCGGGACGATCGGGATCAGCCCCCGCCGGACGAGCCGCGACGGCAGCAGCGGCCCGGCGAACAGCCGCCGGATCCCCGACGCCGCCTCCGACTTGAAGATCAAGCCCGGTCGCAGGCGGACCACCCGCAGCTTCGGGTTCTCGGCCTCCACCCGATCGAGGATCCCCTCGACCTCGGCCTTGTCCCGTGAGTAGAACGACGTCCGGATCCCCCCCGTCGGCCAGCTCTCGTCGACCGCCCGGTCCTTCGGCCCCGGCGAGTACGCCCCAACCGACGACCCGTAGACCAGACTCCGCACGCCCGCCGCAACCGCCGCCTCGAAGACCCGCCGACTCCCGTCCACGTTGACCCCGTGGGTCACCCTCCGGTCGCGAGACGGCTGGATCAGCCAGGCCAGATGCACGACGCAGTCGGCGCCCCCGAAGTGTCCCACCAGGTCATCGACCGCCACGTCGGCCGCCACCCACCTCGTCCGCGGGAACTCGACCTCCGGCGTTCGACCGCGCCAGACCAACGATCTCCTCGACCGACGGATCCCCGCTCAGCGCCCCGACCACGCTCGTCCCCACGTTTCCCGTCGCCCCGGTCACCACCACCCGCATCAGCCGTCTTCTCCCCGGATCCCGATCCCAAGCCGTCTCATCACCCGGACGGTTCCCCCTTCCCACTGAACCCAACCCCCCGCCGCCATCCGCCCGGGTTTTGACCGACCGTCCCTCGGGTAATCACTCGCCATGGCCACCCACCCCGACCCCCCCGACCCCTCGTGCGTCCTCGAGACCCCCCGCGTCCCCACACCTCTGGCGGCTGACGCCCGGACACTCGCCGGGCTCGACGCGTGAGCGGGCCTTCCCGAGCGTCGGGCCGGCCGGCCGCCGCGGCTGCCCCACGCACGACACCCCCCGCCGCCCTCGCCGTCGCGATCGAGAACGCCAGTCAGCTCGACCCCGTCGGCGACAAGCTGACCGCAGCGATCCGCAAGGCCCTCCCCGCCGGTCCCCTCAAGGATCTCCTGAGCGGGACCTGGCTCGGCCACGCCCTCCACCCCCTCCTCACCGACCTCCCGATCGGCGCCTGGTCGAGCTCCCTCGTGCTCGACTTCGTCGGCGGCCGCCGAGCCAGGCCCGCAGCCGACAGGCTGATCGCCTTCGGCATCCTCACCGCAGTCCCCGCCGCCCTCACCGGCGCCGCCGACTGGGGCGACACCCAGACCAAGGAACGCCGCGTCGGGCTCGTCCACGCCGCCGCCAACACCACTGCCCTCCTCTTCTACTGCGGCTCCCTCCGCGCCCGCCAGCGCGGCAACCGGATCCGCGGTCTCGGTCTCAGCCTCGCCGGCGCGAGCGCCCTCGGCGCCGGCGGGTATCTCGGCGGCCATCTCGTCTTCGCCCTCGGCCTCGGCGTCGACGTCACCGTCTTCGAAGCCCGCCCCCCCGACTGGGTCGACGTCGCCGCCGACCACGAGGTCGTCGACGGCAAGCCGATCGCCGTCGCCCCCGCAGGCGTCGAGATCCTCCTCGCCCGCGAGGACGGCAAGCTCCTCGCCCTCGCCGACCGCTGCACCCACCGCGGCGCCCCCCTCCACGAGGGCAAGCAGCACGACGGCTGCATCGAATGCCCCTGGCACCAGAGCATCTTCCGGCTCACCGACGGCGCGATCATCCAAGGGCCCGCCACCACGCCGGCCCCCCGCTACGAAGTCCGCGCCCGCGACGGCCGGATCGAAGTCCGCGCAGCCCGCGAACCAGCCGCCTGAGCCCTTGGGCACGTCGCCCGTCCCCGCACGGGCGTCCCCCGACCCGCCCGGGGTCGTCGCGATGACCTTCGACGACGGCCCCGACCCCCGATGGACGCCCCGCATCCTCCGCGAGCTCGCCGACGCCCAAGCCCACGCCACCTTCTTCGTCATCGCCCCCCGCGCCGCCGCCCATCCCCACCTGATCGAAGCGATCATCTCCCAAGGCCACGAGATCGGCCTCCACTGCGCCCGGCACCTCCGCCACACCCAGACACCCCGACCGATCATCGAAGAAGACACCCTCGACGCCCTCCGCACCCTCCGCTCCCTCGACGTCCGCCCCACCCGCTGGCGACTCCCCTGGGGAGCCGCGGCCCCCTGGAGCCCCGCCGTCGCCGACGCCCACCGTCTCTCGATCGTCGGCTGGACCGCCGACACCCACGACTGGCGCGGCGACTCCGCCGCCGCCATGCTCGACTCCGTCGACCCCCTGATCGCAGACCATGCCGTCGTCCTGATGCACGACGGTCTCGGACCCGGCGCCCTCCGCGACAGCTGCCTCGAGACCGCCCGCCTCGTCGCCCCCCTCGCCCGCGCGATCCGCGCCCGCGGCTGCCAGCCCGCCTCCCTCCAGGCGATGATGGAAACATCCGCCTCCCGGTGACCCGCCCGAACCCCCACCTCCTCGCACCCCCGCCCGCCACGCCCGCCCCTTTGGAGCCGGTCATCACGGAGATCGCGGAACACGCACCCGAACTCGACCGTGCCCCCGCCTTTCCGACCGCCGCCTTCGCCGCACTCGGGCGAGCCGGCCTGCTCGCCGGGGGTCTTCCCTACGCCGAGGAGCTTCGCCTCGTCCGCACCGTCGCCCGCGCCGACGGCTCCGTCGGCCGGATCCTCGACGGCCATCTCAACGCAGTCGAGCGCCTTCGCCTGCTCGATCCCCGCGCAGACGACCTTCCGCAGATCGAGTCCGGCCGCCTCTGGCTTGGCCTGTGGGGAGCCGACCCCCTCGCCGGTGAGGGCGACCCCGCCATCGTCGCCGGCCGCCCCGGCCACTGGCACCTCACAGGCTCCAAGGTCTTCTGCTCCGGCGCCGGCGGCGTCCACCGGGCTGCCGTCCTCGCCCGCGGGCCCGGCCCCGACCCCGCCAGATGGCTCGTCTACGTCGACCTCTCCGACGGTGTCCAAGTCGACCGGACCTGGTTTCGTGGATTCGGCATGCGCGCATCCGAGAGCCACCGCGTCACCTTCGACCAAGCACGCATCCTCGCCGTCCTCGGTGACCCCGGCGAGCTCTCCCGCGACCCGTGGTTCTCCCGCGACGCGATCCGCACGGCCGCCACCTGGGCCGGCATGGCCGACACCGCCCTCAACGGCGCCCTCCAGTCCCTGCGCGCGAGGCCTCGACCCGGCGACCTCGAAGCCCTCGCCGCCGGGCGGATGCTCACCGCCCACAAGACGATCGACCTCTGGATGGCCGCGGCCGCCGCCGAGACCGACCCCGACGCCCTGACCGAGCTCTCCGTCCACCTCCGCGACGCCGTCTCCCTCGCGGCCACGACGATTCTCGACGAGGCCGCCCGCGCCTGCGGATCCCGCCCGTTTGCCCTCGGCAGCTCGCTCGACCGCGCCCGCCGCGACCTCCAGCTCCTCCTCCTCCAGCATCGCCTCGATCCCCTTGTCGCCCGGCGTGGCCTCAACGCCCTCGAGGCCGGCCGATGACCCCCGCCCTCGGGGCCGGCCGATGACCCCCGCCCGGATCGAGCCCGGCTGGTTCGAGGAGCTCTACAAGACCGACCCCGACCCCTGGCGGTTCGAGACCAGTCCCTACGAGCAGGCCAAGTACGCCCAGACCCTCGCCGCCCTCGGCCCCGACTCCCGCCGATTTCACCGGGCACTCGAGGCCGGCTGCTCGATCGGCGTCTTCACAGAGCTCCTCGCCCCCCGCTGCGACGAGCTTCTCGCCGTCGACGCTTCGCCCACCGCCGTCGCCCACGCCCGCCACCGGCTCGCCGGGTTCGATCGCGTCCAGGTCGACCACCGCGTCCTCCCCGAGGACCTCCCCGACGGGCCCTTCGACCTCGTCGTCTGCTCGGAGATCCTCTACTACTGGAGCGCCGACCCCCTTCGCGAGCTCCTCGCCCGGCTCGAGGCTCTCGTCTCGCCCGGTGGCAGTCTGCTCGCCGTCCACTGGCGCCCCCAGACCAAGACCTACCCCCTCCTCGGCGACGACGTCCACCGGATCCTGTCCGCCGAGACACACCTCGTCCACGGCTACCAGCTCGTCGACGACCTCTATCTGATCGATCGCTACGACCGTCCCCGAGCACCGACCCGCCCCGGATGACCCCGACTCCGACCCCTCCCCCGATGACCCCCCTCCCACCCCCCGACGGGGCCCTCCGCGCGTGCGTCGTCGTCCCCGCCCACGACGAGGCCGCCCTGATCGCCAACTGCCTGCGCGCGCTCGCCGACCAGGCCGCCGTCCAGCCGGCCGCCTACGAGGTGATCCTCGTCCTCGACGCCTGCACCGACCAGACGCCTCAGGTCGCCCGCCAGACCGCGGCCGAGCACCCGTCCCTGCGGCTTCACCTCGTCGACGGCCCCGGCCGCGGCGCGGGCGCCGCCCGCAAGCTCGGGATGGATCTCGCCTCGTCCCGCCTCCTCTCACTCGGTCGCCTCAACGGCCTGATCGCCTCGACCGACGCCGACTCGACAGTCGCCGCCGACTGGCTGGACGTCCAGCTCCGCGCCGTCTCCGCCGGCGCCCAGGCGATCGGCGGCCGCGTCGAGCTGTTTCCCACCGACGCCGCCGCCCTCGACCCCGAGCTACTCGACCGTCGCGCCGCTCGCGCGGCCGCCCGACACGCCCGGATCCCCCGGCCCGACGATCGCCGTCCCGACCACTGGCAGTTCAGCGGCGCCTCGATGTCCCTGACCGCCGCCACCTACCTCGCGATCGGCGGCCTCGACCCGCACGCCGCCCTCGAAGACGAAGGCCTCGAGCGCTCGCTGACCCGCAACGGCGTCCCGATCCACCGCCGACTCGACGTCCGCGTCGCCACGTCCGGCCGCCTCCGCGGCCGCGCCGCCCGCGGCCTCGCCCACGATCTCGCCCTCGACGACTGGCTGATCCGCCGGACCTACCGGGACTCCGTCTCGCTCGAGCGCCTCCTCGCCGCCAAGCGGCAGACGATCAGCGTGATCCTCCCGACCCGGAACGTCGCCGACACCCTCGGCCCGCTCCTCGACGCCCTCGCACCCTCCCGCGAAGCCGGCCTGATCGACGAGATCCTGATCGTCGACGCCGACTCGACCGACCCGACCGCTCAGGTCGCCGCCGACCACGGCCTGGCCGTCCTCCAGGAATCCCGGCTCCTCCCCGCGTTCGGCCCCTGCCTCGGCAAGGGCGACGCCCTCTGGCGGGGACTCAGCGCCGCCCGCGGCGACCTCGTCGCCTTCCTCGACACCGACACCCAGAACTTCTCGGCCCGCTTTCTCCTCGACCTGCTCGCCCCCCTGGTCGCCGACTCGAGCATCCATTTCGTCAAGGGCGCGTTCCGGCGGCCGTTCACGCTCGGCGAGGAGACCACGCCCGATGGCGGCGGCCGGGTCACCGAGCTGCTCGCCCGGCCGCTCCTCAACCTCCACCTCCCCGACCTCGCCGGCTTCGCCCAGCCCCTCGCAGGTGAGGTCGCCGGCCGGCGTGACCTCCTCGAAGCCCTCGCCTTCCCCGTCGGCTACGGCGTCGAGATCGCCATGTTGATCGACGCCTACCGAGCCGTCGGACGCGACGGCCTCGCCCAGGCCGAGCTCGGCGTCCGCGAGAACCGCCACCAGCCGCTCGGCGAGCTCGGCGCGATGGCCTATCAGGTGCTCGTCGCCGCCCAGCGGCGGATCCACGGGGCCGAGGCGATCGACCGGCTCGGGCCCGGGACCCTTCTCCAGCCCGCCAACGGGACGGTGGAACCCCGGGCGCTCGCGATTGACGAGCGTCCGCCGCTCTCGACGCTCCGGGCCTCGACTGCCGCTGCCGCTGCCGGGGCAAGCCGGGCCTGCGGGGCCGGGCCGGGGGTTGGGCGGGCGGGCGCGGGGGCCGGGCGGGGCTGACGGGGGCCGGGGAGGCCAGGGGGGCCGGGGGGCCGGGCGGGGGGGACGTGTGGGGCGGGGGGCCCGGGGGGGCGCAGGGGGCGCGTGCACACTCTTTCGAAAGAAGGTACTTGCCGGACTCCGGCAACTATTTTCTTCCGAGAGTCACCATCTCCTCCCGGGCGGGGCACCTCTCATTCGGCTCGATCCCCGGGGCTCACGACTGGCCGGTTCGTGGATGGCGCAGCCGGAGCTTGGGGGCCCGGGGGTCGGGGGCCTGGGGCGGCCCGGGGTGGGGCCGACGGCGACAGAATCGCGCCCGCCGAGGGCCGAGGGGTGTGACTTGGCCCCGCGTCTCGAACCTGTGTTTCCCGGAGGCCCGATGGCCGCGAATCCACCTACCGTCGACGGCGACGCCGACATGACAAGCGAGCTGTTCATCCTCCATCCGCCCGACTACGACGGTCCTCTCGGCCCAGTACGTGAACCGCGTTTGTCGCCTCGGGCTCGTGGGTACCACGGAATCCCACACCCGACGGAGAGAGAGGAACACGATGGCCGAGCAGAACCCGCATCCCCAAGGTCCCGCGGACGCAGAAGACAGCGGTACCGGCATCGGCGACAACGTGACGAGCGGCACCGGCCTCAGCGAGGACGTGGGCAACGAGGAGAACGCGAGCGGTGAGTCTCACGATGCCACGGGCGGCATCCAGCGGGGCAACGACGATCCAACCGGCGGCCCCCGCGGGTAGTCAGGTCTTGAACGCGGAACGCCGCTAGGCGTCCGGCAGTGTCTGTTGTGCGCCCACTGCGCGCGGACAGAGGCCCGTTCGCCGTCTCCCGGCGAGCGGGCCGCTTTTTTGTGGCGAGGCCCCGAGCGCGGGCTTCAGGGCTTCAGGGGGCTCGAGGCGGAAGGAGCTTCAGCCGGAGGGCATGAGTTGGGGAGGATGCGCGAGTGCCCACACATCTTTGGGGCGGGGGCCGGGGGGCGGGGACCCAGGGTCCGGGGG
>JAXDHV010000091.1:0-5251 GCA_034664295.1 Solirubrobacteraceae bacterium
ACGATCTCGACCAGGGCGCCGTCGTCGGGCCGAGCGGCGACCGCGACGTCGGGGGCGCCGAGCGACCGGGCGACACCGGAGACGGTCTTCGTGTGCTCGCTGCGGTTGAACAGCTCGAGCGCCCGGCTGACCTTCAGCTCGGCGTTGGTGGGGACGGCGTGGATCTCCCGCGGCTCGGCGGCCGCCGCGCGCCCGAGCGCCGGGGCCTCGTCGCCAAGGTCGGACTCGGGTGGGTGGGTGGCCGTCTCCAGGCGGGAGCGCAGGCGTCCCACCAGCGAGCGGGCGCGCTCGCCGCCGCGCGGGCGGGGGGCCGGGGCGGCGTCGGCGCCGTCGCGGATCCAGCCTTCGTGGGCGGCGCGGGTCGTGCACAGCTCGCAGACGTCACGCCGGGCGCCCCCCGCGATGAACACGTTGGCGTGCTCGCCGCGGAGCAGAGATCGCCCGCAAACGGCGCACATCACCGGAGCCTGGCTGGTGTCGAGCTGGCGGCTGTGGACCACGCCTGGAGCGTATCGGGCGCGCGCCACAGGCCCGCACCTCGGCGGCCTCGGCCGCCCCGCTGATGACCTTGCCCGCCAGGTGGCCGGGGAGCTCCTCGTAGCGGAGGAACTCCATCGTGTAGTCGCCCTGCCCGCCGGTCAGCGACCGCAGATCGGGCGCGTAGGTGAGCATCTCCGACATCGGCACCTCGGCCTTGATCTCGGTCAGGCCGCCGGCGGCGTCCATCCCCTGGGGCCGGCCGCGGCGGCCGTTGAGGTCCCCGATGACGTCACCGACGCTCGACTCCGGCACCGACAGGGTGACGAGCATGATCGGCTCCAGCAGGACCGGCTCGGCGTGCTCGAGGGCCTGCTTCATGGCCTGCGAGCCGGCGAGCTTGAAGGCGATCTCCGAGGAGTCGACGGTGTGGTAGGAGCCGTCGACCAGGGTCACGCGGACGTCCTTGACCGGGTAGCCGGCGAGCACGCCGTGGTCCATCGCCTCGAGCACGCCCTTCTCGACCGCCGGGATGAACGAGCTGGGGATCACCCCGCCCTTGATGTGGTCGACGAACTCGAAGCCGGCACCCGCGGCCAGCGGCTCGAGCTCGATGTGGCAGTCGCCGAACTGGCCGCGGCCGCCCGACTGCTTCTTATGGCGTCCGTGGGCCTTGGACGGCCGGCGGATGGTCTCCTGGTAGGGCACCCGTGGCGGCTTCAGCGTGACCTCGGCACCGAAGCGCGAGCGCAGGCGGTCGACGATGACCTCGACGTGGATCTGCGAGAGGCCGGCGACGATCTGCTCGCCGGTCTGCTGGTCGCGGTGGAGGTCGATCGTCGGGTCCTCTTCCTGGAGGCGGCGCAGCGAGCTGAAGACCTTGTCCTCGTCGCCCTTGGCCTTCGGCTCGATGGCGAAGGCCATCACCGGGGCCGGGAGCTTGATCTCCGGCATCTTGATCGGCTCGTCGCGGGCGGCCAGCCAGTCGCCGGCCCGGGTCTCCTTGAGCTTGGCCACGGCGCCGATGTCGCCGGGCCCGAACTCGTCGACGTGATCGGTGCCCTTGCCGGCGAAGATCGTCAGCTGACCGATCCGCTCCTTGGTGTGGGTGCGGGTGTTCAGGAGATGGGTGTCGTGGCGGATGACGCCCTGGTAGACGCGGAACAGGTTGACGCGGCCGGTGAACGAGTCGGCTCGGGTCTTGAAGATATAGGCGAACAGCTCGCGATCCTCGACCGGCTCGAGGGTCACCTCCGGAAGCTCGAGCGGGCCGTGCTTGACCGGAGACGGCAGGTCCTCGACGATCGCGTCGAGAAGGCGGTTGGTGCCGAGGTTGCGGGTGGCCACACCGCAGACGACGGGGAAGATCGAGCCGTGGTTGGTCCCCTCCTTGAGCGCGTCGACGATCTCCTGATGGGAGATCTCGTCGCCCTCGAGGTAGCGCTCCATGAGGGCGTCGGAGACCTCGGCCACCTCGTCCATCAGCTTCTCGCGGAACTCCTGCGCCCGGTCGAGGAGGTCGTCGGGGATCGGCCCTTCGACGGCGTTGTCGCGGGCGGCGCCCGAATACCGGTAGGCCTTCATGTCTACGAGGTCGATCACGCCCTCGATCTCGTGCTCGGACCCGAGCGGGATCTCGGTGGCCACGACGTGGGGCCCGAAGGCGGCCTTCAGCGAGTCGAGCGTCCGGTAGAAGTCGGCGCGCTCGCGGTCGAGCATGTTGACGTAGATCATCCGGGCCAGGTCGAGCTCGGCCGCCCGGCGCCAGAGCCGGGTCGTTGTGACCTCGGCGCCCATCACGGCGTTGACGACGAAGACGGCCGACTCGCAGACGCGCAGCCCGCTGAGGGCGTCGGCGACGAAGCTCGGGTCGCCGGGGGTGTCGATCAGGTTGATCTTCCGCCCGTTCCACTCGAACGAGCTGAGGGCGGCGGAGATGGACATCTGCCGGGCCTGCTCGTCGGCGTCGGAGTCGGAGGTGGTGGTCCGGTCGACGACGCTCCCCAGCCGGTTGATGGCGCCCGCCTCGAAGAGCAGCGCCTCGTGCAGCGAAGTCTTACCGGCGCCGCGATGGCCGACGAGCGCGACGTTGCGGATGCGGTCCGCGCTGTATCGCATGCAATCTCCTCTCCTCGGGGGAGAGGGAACATATCGCGTGCGGTGAGCCCGGTGTGAAGGAGCCCGGGTCTGTCACCCGGGCTCGCGCACCCGGTCGGGCCTCGCGCCCCCGGAGGCTCGCCTCGCCGACCATGCCGCCGGCCGCGGCACTCTGCCCCGGGTCTGCGACCCGGGCTCCGCCGACCCGATCCGGACCGCCGCCTCGGGGCCGCCGCGGCCGGCTATCGGACCGGCGCCTCGGGGGCCGCCGCGGCCGGCCATCTGGCCGCCCTCGGCGCTCTTGCCCCCCGCGGCCGCCGGGAAGCCGATCGCCCGCGGCCGTCAGTGGAAGAGCCGCAGCGTATTGTCGAAGTCGTCGACGAAGAGGACGCCGGATCCGCCGGGCGCGACGGTCAGGCCGAAGAGGTCGCCGGCCCCCGTCCCGTTACCCGAGTCGATCGTCGCGTGGGCGACCTGGTCGCCGGCCGGCGTCGTCTCGACGATCCGGCCGTCGGCGCCGTTGACCGTGAGGATGTCGCCGTTGGGCGCCAGCGTCATCCCCAGCGGGTCGTTGAGCTGCCCGCCGGCGGTCAGCGTCCGTCCGCCGCCGGTCACTGCGACCGGCGAGACCAGCGCGTGCGGTATCACGGCGATCCGGTCGGCCACCGAGTCGGCGACGTAGAGCGTTCCCCGCCGGTCGACGGCGACGCCGGTCGGGCCGACGACGACCGCGCCGGGATCGGTCCGCTCGGGGAAGCCGGCGACGACGACGCGCTCGTCGAAGACCCGCGGCACGCGGCCGGGCAGGGTGATCATGCGGATGCGGACGACCGTGCCCCCGTGGACGACGTTCGGGCTGGCGGCGAGCGTGCCGCCCAGGACGTTGGTCACCAACAGCGTCGTCTGGGCTCCGGTGGAGGTCGACGTCATGTCCCAGGGGCCGTCGATCGGCGGCCCGCTGATCGTGCCGGCGACGCGGCCGCTCGGGTCGAGGACGATCAGGGCACCGGCCGTGGCCGTGGCGAACGTCCCGTCGGTGGTCGGCATGCTGCCGACGACGACGTAGCCATTGGGCAGGGCGGCCAGCGCGGTGGTCAGCCCGACGCCCCCGGGGAAGCCGGCCGGGTCGAGCTGGGCGAAGAGGCGCGGATGCGAGCCGTCGGCGTCGAACTGGACGATCGTCGTGCCCCGGCCCTGCAGCCCGCCGGTCGTCGGGAGGCCCATGCTCGTCGGGCCCTGGTCGTTGAAGTTGCTGACGAGGATGTCCCCGCGCTGGAGGCGGCCGACGCTCGACGGCACGGTGACGATCCCGTAGGGGTTCTGGTCACCGTTGGCTGGGACGGTGCTGGCCAGGGTGTCGGTCGTCGTGAAGGGCGCGATGAACGGAGCGGCCGCGGCCACGCCGGCCCCGAGCCAGGCCAGCACGGCGAGGACGGCGACCACGGCTCCCAGCAGACCAAGGGCTCCCCGGTGACCATCCGCGTCCGGCGATCGGCCCGGCTGACGACGATGTCCGGTCACTGCGCAGCCCTCCACGGTCGGTCGACGAGTTCTTCGCAGGGCAGGACTCCGCGGACGGGCGATCCTTCCCGGCCGGGGCCTATTCGGGCGGCGAGAGGCGGGAGCGGAGGCGGAGCACCGCCTTGGTGTGGAGCTGGGAGACGCGGGACTCGGTCACGCCGAGAACCTCGCCGATCTCGCGGAGGGTGAGGTTCTCGTAGTAGTAGAGGGCGATCACGAGCTTCTCCCGCTCGGGCAGTCGGGAGATGGCGTCGGCGATGCGGTCCTTGAGCTCGTTCTGGTCGACGATCTGCTCGGGGTTGGCAGCGCTCTGGTCGGGCAGGGTGTCGAGCAGGGACACGCTGTCGCCACTGGCGTCCGAGACCGCCCACAGCTCGTCGAGGGCGGTGACCGACGAGTTGGCGATGGCCAGCAGCGAGTCGCGGAACTCCTCGACCGTCAGGCCGATCTCCTTGGAGATCTCCTCGTCGGTGGGCACACGCTGGAGCTTGGCCTCGAGCTTGGCGTGGGCGCGCTCGATCTCCCGGGCCCGGGCGCGAACCGACCGGGGCACCCAGTCGAGGGCGCGGAGCTCGTCGAGGATGGCGCCGCGGACGCGGGTGATCGCGTAGGTCTCGAAGCGGATCTCGCGCGAGAGGTCGAAGCGCTCGATCGCGGCGATCAGCCCGACGAGGCCGTAGGAGATCAGGTCGGCCTCGTCGACGTGGGCCGGCAGGCCGGCGGCCATCCGACCGGCGACGTACTTGACCAGCGGGGAGTAGGCCACGACGAGCCGCTCGCGGGCGCGCTGGTCGTCGTTGACCTTGTATCGGCGCCAGAGATCCCGGAGCTCGACGGCTTTCACGTTCGTTTGCAGAGTGACTCCCCCACCAGGCCCGCGGACGTGCGGGCCGTCGTGATCGCGCGACGTGACAAGCTCTCGACTCTACCCGACCGAGGCGCCGGCTCGTCGCGCGGGACACCGGTGAGCCGGTCGTCCGGGCCCTGGCCGTCGGCCGGAGCCCGGCGGCGGCCGGGTCAGGGTCTCGACTCGGTGCGAAACACGCCGCTGCGCGAACGCTGGCTCTCGAGCAGCGGGCGCAGGCGAGCGGCCAGGGCCGCCCAGTCGGGTGCGCAGATCAGCCCCTCCTCCTCGCAGAAATCCCGATTCCACGGA
>JAXDHV010000020.1:0-3139 GCA_034664295.1 Solirubrobacteraceae bacterium
GAGTCTCGGTGAGGAACTCGGTGCGGAATCCGATGAGCCCGCGCGCCGGGACGATGTACTCCATCCGGATCCAGCCGGTGCCGTGATCGACCATCTGCTCGAGACGGCCCTTGCGCAGGGCGAGCAGCTGGATGACGACGCCTTGGTACTCCGACGGCACGTCGATGGTCAGGCTTTCCATCGGCTCGTGGATCTTGCCGTCGACCAGCCGGGTGACCACCTGCGGCTTGCCGACGGTTATCTCGAAACCCTCGCGTCGCATGATCTCGACCAGGATCGCGAGCTGGAGCTCGCCCCGGCCCTGCACCTCCCAGGTGTCGGGCCGATCGGTGGGCTGCACCCGGATCGAGACGTTGCCGACCAGCTCGACCTCGAGCCGGTTGATCACCTGGCGGGCGGTCAGCTTCGTGCCGGACCCGCCGGCCAGCGGCGAGGTGTTGATGCCGATCGTCATCGAGATGGACGGCTCGTCGATCGTGATGACGGGGAGCGGGCGCGGGTCTTCCGGATCGGCCAGCGTCTCGCCGATAGTGATCTCGGGGATCCCGGCGATCGCGATGATGTCGCCCGGGCCGGCCGACTCGGCCGGGAAGCGATCCAGCGCGCGGGTCAGCAGCAGCTCGGTGATCTTCACCCGTTCGATGGCGCCGTTGGCCCGGCACCACGCGGCCTGCTGCCCCTTGCGGATCGTGCCGTTGTGGACGCGGCACAGCGCGAGCCGGCCCAGGTAGGGCGACGCGTCGAGGTTCGTCACGTGCGCCTGCAGCGGTGCCTCGTCGTCGTAGGTCGGCGCCGGGATCGACTCGAGAATCGTCTCGAACAGCGGCTGGAGGTTCTCCTCCTCCGGCATGCCGCCGTCTTCTGGCCGCTTCAGCGAAGCGCGGCCGGCCTTCGCCGAGGCGTACACGATCGGGAACTCGATCTGGTGCTCGTCGGCGTCGAGGTCGAGGAAGAGCTCGTAGGTCTCGTCGACGACCTCGGCGATGCGAGCGTCCGGGCGGTCGACCTTGTTGATGACGAGGACGACCGGCATGCCGGCCTCGAGCGCCTTGCGCAGCACGAACCGGGTCTGGGGCAGCGGGCCCTCCGAGGCGTCGACGAGCAGCAGCACGCCGTCGACCATCGACAGCCCGCGCTCGACCTCGCCACCGAAGTCGGCGTGGCCGGGGGTGTCGATGATGTTGATCGTGAGCCGCTCCCCGTTGGGCATCACGTGATCGACGGCCGTGTTCTTGGCCAGGATCGTGATGCCCTTTTCGCGCTCGAGGTCGTTGGAGTCCATCACCCGCTCGTTGACGTCACCCGTGTCGGCCTGGTGCGCGGTGAAGGCGCCGGACTGCCACAACATCGCGTCAACCAGGGTCGTCTTGCCATGGTCGACGTGGGCGACGATCGCCACGTTGCGCAGATCGCTGCGCTGCTTGATCGCCACGCGGCAACCCTCATTTCGTATCGGGACGGAACTCCCCAGTCTACGGAGCCCGAAGGGGACTGCCGACCACAGGCGAATCACGCCTCGCTGCGCCATGATGTCGGCATGGCCTCCCAGCGCCCGGCGATGAGCCCCGCGTACCGCGTTGTCCTGGCCGTGGGCGGACCGATCATCAATCGCTGGTCGCGCATGACCGTCCGCGGGCTCGACTGCCTGCCCGAAGAGGGACCCGTCGTCATCATCGCCGACCACGACAGTTATTGGGACCCCATCGCGATCGCCGTGGCCGCCCGCAATGTGCGGCAGATCCGGGCGCTGGCGAAGTCGACGCTGTGGAAGACGAAGATCACCGCTTTGTTGATGAACAGCATGGGGCACATTCCGGTCGAGCGCGGCACCAGCAACCAGGACGCCATGACGACGGCGATCGCCGAGTTGCGCCGCGGGACCTGCATCGGCATCTTCCCAGAGGGCACCCGCTCGCTGGGCCGCGAGCTCCGGGCGCGCAGCGGTGTCGGACGCCTGGTCGAGGCCGTGCCGGAAGCAACGGTCGTCGGCGTCCGGACCAACGGGTCGGTCGACGTGGTGCGGCTACCGAAACGGCCGCGGGTCACCGTCGAGTTCTACCGGCCGGCGGGCGGGCAGCTGAAGCCTGGTGAGACCCCCGCCGAGTTCTCCGACCGGTTGCTGGTCGAACTGCGCGCCGGCGCCCCTAGAGAGATCCCCGGGCGCAAGCGGACGGCAGCCAAACTGCGCGCTCAGGCCGACCGGGAACCCTCTGGAGCTGCGTAGAACACGTTTCACTTCTAGACTCGCCCGGTCGTCCGATCGTCTTCTCGAGAGGCAGCCGCCATGCGCCGGGTTCGGATTGTCCTGATCGCTGCCGCACTGGCCCTCCTCACCCTCCCCGCACTGGCCGGTCCGGCCGCCGGCGACGCGCCGCCCCCCGCCACCGGCCTCGCGGCGCTGGGCCTGGGTCAGGCCGGCCGCTGGATCACCGACGCCACTGGCCGCGTCGCGGTCCTGCACGGCGTGAACCAGGTCTACAAGGTCGCGCCGTACTCGCCCTCGACCGACGGCTTCGGCGACGACGACGCTGCATTCCTCGCCTCCAACGGGTTCAACGCCGTCCGCGTGGGTGTCATCTGGGCCGCCGTCGAGCCGCAACCCGGGCAGTTCGACGACGCCTATCTCGACTCGATCGCGACGACCGTGCACACGCTGGCTGCGCACGGCATCGTCTCGCAACTGGACTTCCACCAGGACCTCTACAACGAGAAGTACCAGGGCGAGGGCGCACCGGCATGGGCGGTGGCCGACGACCTGCTCGCCCAGCTGCTGCCCAACCCGGCGCTGGGTTTTCCGGGCAACTACCTGGGGAACCCGTCCGAATGGCACACCTGGGACCGCTTCTGGGCCAACGCCAAGGCGGCCGACGGCGTCGGACTGCAGGACCATTACGCCCGGGCGTGGGCGCACGTCGCCGCCCGGTTCGCCGGCGACCGGGCAGTCGCGGGTTACGACGTCATCAACGAGCCGGTCCCCGGCACCTTGTTCCAAACCTGCCTGGTGCCACTCGTCGGCTGCCCACTGTTCGACGCCGGCCCGCTGACCGCGTTCTACAACCGGGTCGACGCCGCGATCCGTTCCGTCGATCCGAGTCACACCCTCTACGTCGAGCCAAACGTGTTCTTCACCCAGGCGGAC
>JAXDHV010000082.1:0-3652 GCA_034664295.1 Solirubrobacteraceae bacterium
CGAACGCGTCGATCACGTAGGGGACGCCTTCGGAGCTCAGCGGAGACGGTCCGTCCATCACGTGGAAGTGGAGATGCGGAGCGCTCGTGTTCCCGCTGTTGCCGACGAGGCCGAGCAGCGCGCCGCGCTTGACCTTCTCGCCCACCTTGACCTTGATCGATCCGGCCTGCAGGTGGCCGTAGAGCATGTACAGACCGTCGTCGAGCCGCGCCACGATGCTGTTGCCGTCCGTCTCGTGAGGCAGGAGTCCCGCCGGCAGCCTTCCGGGCCTCTGGGCGGGCAGGCCGTCGACCACGTGGATGATCGTCGCGTCGCCGGCGGCGATCGCCCGCGCCCCGTAGATCGTGTAGTCGGCGCTCTTGGCCGGATCGCCGCCACGCCTGACGAACCGCCCGCTGGCGTCGATCTGCTCCCAGTCGACGGCGAACCGCTGCGCCAGCCACAGGCGGTTGCCGATCGGCAGCAGCGCTCGCCGGTGGCGCTCCGAGGAGCAGCAGCTGTCGGCCGCGACGAAGCGGCGGCCGGGCGCGAGCGGCGGACCGAGCACCGGGACGGCGAAGGCGTTGAGGACCCGGACGGTGGCCGGCGAGCTCGCGGCGCGGCCGCCGCGCAGCCTCGCCGCCGTGACGGTGATTCGAGGCAACAGCCGATCCGGGATCTTCGCGCGGTCCTTGAAGGCCAGCGTGAGGTAGAGCGTGGCGAGCTGTCCTTCCTGCAGCGCCGCCACACCGGACCGCGCACCCGGCAGCGCCAGTGCGGCCGCCACCTGCGCCCGGTCGAGCTTCTCGATCACGTCTCCGCCCGCGGTCGAGACACTCACCCGCGACAGCACGAGCGTGAGCGGCGTCGGATTCTGCACGCGCAGCTCATAGGTGACTATGTACCTCCCGTCGGAGGCACGAAACGGAACCGCCGGCTCCACCGGCGAGACGATCAGAGCCGACAGGCCCTCAAACCCGCCGGCGCTGCGGGCCTCGCCGCTGACTGGGCTCGTGAGCGTGCCCGAGGTCTTCGCGCTGCCTCCGCAACCGGCGACGAGCAACCCGAGACACAGCCCGAGTGCTCTACGAAGGTCGCGGGTGAGCATGCCGGGGGCATCGTAGACGACCGCCAGCGAGTGTCGCCCGGTCGCCTCACGCACGGCTCGTGCCTTGGTGTTGCCGCGACGTCAGTGCCGCTCGAGGACGGCGAGCAGGTACGGACTTCTGAGGGTCGGGCCGGCGGCGCTTTCCGCGAGCGCGGCGATCGATGCCTGCCGCAGCCGGTCCCACTCGCCCGCCGGCTCGAGACCCTCCCGAGCGCTTATCCACATCGGGTGCCACCGCTCCCAGCGGTCCCAGATCTGCTCGGGTGAAGCGCTCGCCTGAGCGAGGTGCCGCTCGCTCACCGTGAGCTTGCCGTGGGGCGAGAGCGTGCGCTCGAGGACCGCCGGGTTCCCCCAGTCCAAGGGCGGCGGGCCGTCCGCCGGGCGCCCCCGCGAAAGCGCCCGACGCATCAACCCGATGGCGGGGAACAGGGGACCACGCGGCGGCCACGTGGTGACCGCGACCCGCCCGCCGGGGCGAACGACGCGCGCCAACTCGGCCGCCGCCCGCTCGCCCGGTCGCGCGAAGATCACCCCGAAGACAGACACCACCGCGTCGAACTGCGCGTCATCGAAGGGCAGCCGGGCGGCATCGCCGAGTACGAACTCGCCGTCCGGCACCCGCCCCGTGGCCACCTCGAGCAGCCGCCGCGACCCGTCGAGGCCCGTGACCCGCGCCCCGGCCTCCCGCGCGAGGACCGCCGCGTTGCCGGTTCCGCACGCCACGTCGAGCACGCGCTCGCCGCCCTCCAACCCGAGCGCGGCGACCGCGGCATCCGCCGCCGGTGCCAGCTCCAGAGCCGTCTCCTCGTAGCGCCCGGCGCCCCATTCATCCACGCGCCGAAGTATCGCGCGAACCGGCTGGGGCACCCGCCCCGATCGGTAAGGCATGCCAGAACCCACTGGCAAATCAGCGCCGCCGGCTGATTTGGATTAATTCAAGAATCTATGACACAATTCGGAGCGTGGCGGCGACCTCCGAACTTGGGCGGGTGTTGCGCGGGGCCTCCCTGCGCATCACGCGTCCTCGGGTAGCGGTGCTCGCCGCGGTGCAATCGCATCCGCACGCCGACACCAACTCGATCATCGGCCTCGTGCGCGAGGACCTCGGTGAGGTGTCCCACCAAGCCGTCTACGACGTGCTGCGAGCACTGACGGCCGCCGGCCTGGTGCGCCGCATCCACCCGCCGGGCTCCGTGGCTCGCTACGAGTCGCGGGTCGCCGACAACCATCACCACGTCGTGTGCCGGTCGTGCGGTGCCATCGCCGACGTCGATTGCGTCGTCGGCACGGCACCCTGCATGACCGCAGCCGACAACCACGGCTACGCGATCGACGAGACCGAGGTCGTCTACCGGGGCTTGTGCCCCCGATGCTCGACCGCACCCCCAAGTACACCCCCTGATCCCGGAAAGGGTTCCCTTGTCTGATAGTCCTGACGCCGTAGTTGGAGAGATGAACGAGGAGAGCGGGGGCGGCTGCCCCGTCGCTCACGAGCGCGCCGCGCACCCGACCCAGGGCGGCGGGAACCGAGGCTGGTGGCCGGACCGGCTCAACCTGAAGATCCTCGCCAAGAACCCCGCGGTAGCCAACCCCAACGGCTCGGGGTTCAACTACGCCGAGGCGTTTGCGACCCTCGACCTCGCCGAGGTAAAGAGGGACATCGAAGACGTCTTGACGACCTCGCAGGACTGGTGGCCGGCGGACTACGGCCACTACGGCCCGTTCATGATCCGGATGGCCTGGCACAGCGCCGGCACCTACCGCATCAGCGACGGACGCGGTGGCGCCGGGGCGGGCCAGCAGCGCTTCGCGCCGCTCAACAGCTGGCCGGACAACGCGAATCTCGACAAGGCCCGCCGGCTGCTCTGGCCGGTCAAGAAGAGATACGGCCAGCGGCTCTCGTGGGCCGATCTGTTGGTCCTCGCCGGCAACGTCGCCCTCGAGTCGATGGGCTTCAAGACCTTCGGATTCGCCGGCGGTCGGGAGGACGTCTGGGAGCCCGACGAGGACGTCTACTGGGGTCCCGAGACGACCTGGCTGGAGGACGAGCGCTACACCGGCGACCGGGAGCTCGAGGAGCCGCTGGGTGCCGTCCAGATGGGCCTGATCTACGTCAACCCGGAGGGACCGAACGGCAACGCCGACCCGCTCGCCGCGGCCACCGACATCCGCGAGACGTTCCGCCGCATGGCGATGAACGACGAGGAGACGGTCGCGCTGATCGCCGGTGGGCACACGTTCGGCAAGACCCACGGCGCGGCCGACCCCGACGAGTACGTCGGCCCCGAGCCCGAGGGCGCGCCCCTCGATGAGCAGGGCCTCGGCTGGAGGAACACCTACCGCAGCGGCAAGGGCGCGGACACGATCACCAGCGGGCTGGAGGGCGCCTGGACGCCCACCCCGGTGACGTGGAACAACAACTTCTTCGAGACCCTGTTCGACCACGAGTGGGAGCTCACGAAGAGCCCCGCCGGGGCATATCAGTGGGAGCCGAAGGGCGACGCGGGCGCCGGTACCGTGCCGGATCCGCACGACGCGTCGAAGCGTCGCGGGCCCTCCATGCTG
>JAXDHV010000087.1:0-3890 GCA_034664295.1 Solirubrobacteraceae bacterium
GCCGACGACCCCGTCCCAGACCGAGTTCTACAGCAACGCCGTCACCTCGCTGCAGCGGGTCAGCGAGCTGCGACGGGCGCGCATCCTCATGAGCGGCGACGAGCTGCCCCTGCCACTCTGGACCGCGCTGATCGTCGGCGCGATGATCTCGATCGGCTTCACGTACTTCTTCGGCGTGAGGAACTTCCGCGCGCAGGCGCTCATGGTGGCCGCGCTGTCCTCGATGATCGGGGTCGTGCTGTTCCTGATCCTGGCGCTCGACTTGCCGTTCACCGGAGACATCTCCGTCGGTCCGACCGCGATGCGCGCGGTGCTCCACGAGTTGCCGCACTACGTCCTCTGACTACCGCCCCGGTGGGGCGGGCGCTTACAGCGAGCGCAGGGCCGACAGGCTCGGGCAGAAGAAGTACTCGCCCCCGCGCGTGCGGATGAACCCGCCCATGTCGAACTCGATCTGGGTCAGCGGCCGCCCCCACGCCGACGGCCAGGCCTGCGGGACGCGCGCGACGCCGGGCGGTGGCTGCCCGACGACCGGGTCCACCCCGACGCCCTTGTTGAGGAAGTCCTGGTTGTTGCACCAGGTGTGCTGGATGAAGATGAATTGATCCTCGATGTTGCTCTGGCAGCAGATGAACAGCAGGCCGGCGTCCGTCCACTCCTCCGGCGGGTCGAGATCGGGAGCGCCGTAGCTGATCCCGCGGCGGACGATCCGGCGCGAGCGCTCGATCGTCAGCGGCGACCCGAAGCGGCGGTAGGTGTCCCCGCGGGGGTTCGAGCGGCGCACGTGCGAGGCCAGGGGGCAGCGCAGGCCGGTCGCATCGTCGGTGTAGTCGAAGTTGTTGAACTCGTTCTCCCAGCCCGGGCAGGCCTGCTCGCCGACCGGGGTACCGTCCTTGAAGCGCCCGACGGCGAGCGCCCCGGCCAGGTCGGGGCCGACCTGCGCTCCGGCGGCCTGGCTCAGCGCCGCGGCGAACTCGGCCGTGCGCGAGGCGAAGCCGCGGATGTTCTGCTGGAGCTTGCGGTACACGACGTAGGTGCCGTGGGCGTCCCGGCCGCCGGCCGGATCGGCGACCAGCACGCCGCCGAGGTTGATCGCCGGATCGAAGTGCTCGAAGCCGCCGTTGGCGAAGGCCCGGTCGAGGTCGTGCTTCAGGCACAGCGGGTCGCTGACTCCGTCGGTGTAGCCGAAGTGCTCGATGACCTGGTCGCGGGCGTTGCGCAGCACGTGACCATGCTGGACGCACATCACCTCGGCCACTCCCCCGGCCACGCCGGCCTGGAGGCGCTCGGCGGCCTCGGTCAGCGCGGCCAGGGCATCGTCGTCGCCCAGGCCGTCGGCGCCGTAGGCGATGACCACGAGCGCGTGGATCTCCTCCTGGAAGGCGTCCTCCCAGTCGGTCGGGTCGTCGTTGAGCGGGTTCGCGGTCGGCACGTGGTCGCCCCGCGGCGCCGTGTTGTACTTGACCTCGAGGTCCTTCATCCCGGCGCGAAACGCCTTCTCGTCAGGAATCAGGCTCTCGTCGACGCCGAGCGCGCGGTAGCCGGCGGCCGTCAGCATCAGCGAGGTGAAGAGGTGCTCGCGCCCGGTCGCCTTCCAGTCCAGCGCGTCGGCGTGCTGCTGGGCGGCCGAGGTGACCTGGTCGGCGAAGGCGCGCACCCACGTCCGCGCGGCGGCGGCGTCCGGGCCGAAGCGCAGGAACACGTGCCGGGAGAGGTCGCGGCCGTGGCTCTTGAGGATGTTGCCCTGCAGGTCGGCGAACATCCCCTGCAGGTCGGGGTCGGTGATGTCGAGGTTCGTCGACGAGAGGTTGATCGTCATGTCGTGCTCACCAGTGGCCTTTCGGGAAGAACGACGGCGCCCGGATGAGCGGGAACCTCGAAGGCGTTGAGCACGCAGGACGCCATCGCGTAGTAGCCGACAAGGGCGATCAACTCGGTCACCGTCTGGGTGTCGTGGCGCGCCGTGAGCGCGGCGAGCGTCGGATCGCAGATGCGATGGCGGCTGAGCAGCTCGCGGGCGCCCTGGATGATCTCCGCGTGCTCGGGCGCCACCGTCGCGAGGTCGCGGCCGTACTTGACGACGTCGATCGTCTCCTGGGGGATGCCGGCCTTCAGCGCGAAGCCCTCGTGGAACGACCACTCGAACTGGCAGTCGCATTCGCGCAGCGAGGCGAGGATCGTGAGCTCGCGGACGGCGTCGGGCAGGACCGAGCCGAAGCGCATGTAGCCGCCGAGGTCGGCCACGAGCTGGGCCACCTTCGGGCTGTTCATGAGCGCGGCGAACACGCCGAGCACGAAGCCGCGGCTCTTCTCGATCGCGCGGAAGACGTCGAGCGCCTCGCCGTCGAGCCCGTCGGGCGTCGTGTGCAGCGGGAGTCGGGACATCATTCTCCGATCAGAAGGGCGCGGGGCCCTGCTCGGGCAGCGCGACGTCGAACGATACGGCGATCGTGGCGATGAAGCGGTAGAAGCCGCAGGTGCCGACGAGCTCCACGAGGCCGCGCTCTCCGAGCTCGGCGACGATCAGGGCCTGGAGGTCGGCCGGGAGCCCCTCCTGGGCGGCGACGTGGCGGGCGACCTCCCAGACGGCCTTGTAGCGCGTCGAGATGGCGGCCGTGACGATGTCGCCCGTGCGGACGCACTCGACGACCTCGTCCGGGAGGTGCTCGCGGCGGGCCGGGAGGACGTGCTTCTCCCACATGAACGGTGTGCCGAGGCTGCGCGCGGTGGCCATGATCCCAAGCTCGCGAATGTCGCCGGGCAGGGTGCTCCCGAAGCGCAGGTAGCCGCCGAGCTGGCCGACGTGGTCGGCCAGGTCGGGATGGTGCATGAGCGCGAGGTAGACGCCGGACAGGCCGCCACGCGGCCCGGCCAGCCGGTCGTGGATCTCGCGTCCGTGCTCGTCGAGCGTGTCGAGTGGGTCGGGGAGGCGGGCCATGGTCAGTGGGCGTGGATCCATTCCTGGGAGGCCGCTGACCAGGGCGTGATCGGCGTGCCGGCCTCCGGGTCGCAGTGGATGTCGAGGACGTAGGGCCCGTCGGCGGCGAACGCGGCCTCGAACGCCCCAGCGAGGTCCCCGGGATGCTCGACGAGCCGGCCATCGGCGCCGAGCGAGCGCGCGAAGCCGACCCAGTCGTGGACGGGCAGCCGGGCGAGCGCGCCGGCCGACGGGCTGAGCTTGCGCGCCCGGAGGTAGACGTTGCCGAGCGCGCCGTTGTTGATGACCACGTAGACGATGGCCAGGCCGTGCGCCGCGGCGGTCTGGATCTCCATGCCGTGCATGAGCATGCAGCCGTCGCCGGTGATGACCGCGCACGGCTGGTCGGGCTGCACGGCCTTCGCGCCCACGGCGGCGGCGATCGCCCAGCCCATCGGCGCCAGCGTCGTCGAGGACAGGTACTGGCGCGGGCCGTAGCTGTCCCAGTGATGCCCGGCGAAGGCCCGGTGGGCGCCCGAGTCGATCAGCATCACGGTGTCGCGCGGGGCGGCGCGGCGGAGCTCGGTGACCACGCGGGCGGGGTGCAGGGGCTCGGCGTCGCTGGTCCGGGTCTCGGCGTCGTAGTGGCGGTCGAGCGCGCGGACCTCCGCGATCCAGGCCCGGCGATCGTCGCCGCTGAGTGCCAGCGCCGCGCGGAGCTCGTCGTCGGCGAGCAGGTGGCGGACGAGCTCGCGGACGTCGCTGACGACGGTGACGTCGACGTCGTAGTTGCGCCCGAAGGCGGACGGGTCGAGATCGACTTGGACGATGGCGTCGCGCGGGCGCAGCTGCTCGCTCCAGACCATGGTGTCGCGCTGGTTGAGGCTCGAGCCCAGCACGAGCAGGACGTCGACGCGACCGGTCATCAGCGCCTCGGTCGCCTGCCGGGTGCCGGTGTAGCCGAAGACGCCGA
>JAXDHV010000105.1:0-4027 GCA_034664295.1 Solirubrobacteraceae bacterium
TGCGGGCGATGCAGCAGCAGCGTGTCAGTCGCGCACGCCGGCCGCGCCTGGTGCCAGTCGAGCACAGCGGGGATCGTCTCGCGGCTCAAAGGGACGTGGCGGCTGCGGCGGCGTTTGCCGTAGCGCACCCGCACCTCGTAGGGGTACCGGCCGCGTCCGCCAAGATCAAGTCAAAGGCCCGCAAGGGCCCGTATCGCCCGTTGCGCTTCCGGCGCAAACTCGTCGCCACCAGATGCCGAGGGGCCGTCCTGAATGGCGATCTGGGTGCCGTTCGGTAACCGCGACACGTCCGTTGCTGCCATGAGCTGGTCGAGTGCTCGACATGCCTCAGTCATCAGGACATCGATGAACTCGTCGGCGCGGAAGAACAGGAAGTCGGTGCACACCGTCCTGACTCCCCACCGCTCTCTACCATCGAGCCGATCGAGAACGCCGAGCAAGGCGGTCGCCTTGCCTCTGGGGATCTTGACCAGATGCTCTTGGCGCCGAACGACGGATCCTTCAGAGAACCGAATGCCCTGGAGCGGTTCACCGTGGATCGTGTTCCTCAAGATCGAGATTGCGTCCAGCACATCGCGCGCACGTCCTCCGTTCTCCATGAGCGCCGCCAAACCGGGCGCCACCAGGGCGATTCGGGGAAGCCAAGACTCGTATCGCCAGCTGATGCCTTGCGGCTTGTTCGCGAGTCCGTACGTGGCGTCGGCAACGCGAGCCACCGCGTCAAACGCGCCGCCCAAGGCCAGCACGGCGTGGTCGAAATAGAAGAGCTGCTCGTCAGCAGGCCCAAAACCACCGCCCCGGCGTGAGTGAAGCACGACCCGTTCGCGTGCGCGAAGGGCTTGGGCAACACGCTCGAAAACGGCTTGCGCGAGGTACGGCACGGGACCGTCCAGATTCGGATCCGCGGCAAGGCAGTGGCCGAAGAAACGCCACCCTGCCGGCAGCAACGCCCGCGCGAGCGCCCAGTCGAACGCCTGGCGCGACAGCGCCCACGAATACGTCGAGTCCATCGCGATCGTGAAGTCGTCGCGACTGCGCAAGTACAAGCCGCACAGCGCGATGGCCTGTTCCGGGCGCACCGGGTTCGCGTCTGCAACCATCGGGCGCGGCGCGACTGTGAGAAGGAAATCGCTGTCGGTGACGAGCGCGTCTGCTCCCCACGCGGCGGCCACGCCCGCCACGCGCAACTCGCGCTCCATCAACGCCGGATCGGTGCCGAGGCCTTCCACCACAAAGTCCCGGGCAAAGTCTGGCAACTGCGCCTGCCCGAAGGCCACGAAGTGGCTCTTCCCGGACGCGTGTTTCACGACATCCATCATGTCCGCGGCCACGTTGACGTCTCCGAAGGCGAGCGCTGGGATACCTCCAGAACCGTCAATCTCGACCGCGTCGATGAGGTCGTGGTGAGCAAAGCCCGCTAGAGCCTCCGTAGTGGCGTCCTGCGCGATGCTGCCGTGATCGAACACGATGCGCAGCGGGCGCTCCGTGGCCCCACGCACAAACGGCGTCGCCACACCGCGTCCGAGCGAGCGCGTGCAAGACCTGATCCTAGGCACCGACGCCGGATTCCGCATCCTTTGACTCTAGCTTTCGCTCAGCTAGCTACTCGAGGACACGACTCCCGGTGCGTCACGGAGCAGCAGCTCCGCGCGGCCGGGTACCCGGTGCTCAACGCCGACGCGCGCCGCTCCCCAACGACGACTGACGCCACCGCCACCCTGCGGATGGTCGCGTAGGGATCCCTCTACGGGATCCCCCGACCACGAGACCGCGACTCCTGCTCGTGGGCCAGGCGACGTGGCCACGGGCGACGCCCGCTGCTGCATCGCGACAGAGCCGTCGTCTCGGCGACCCACACCGAGGCAAAGTCGAGCCCAACCGGGAAGGCAGGGGTCGATCGTCCGCTGCGGTCGCGCTGTGGTGGCCGACCACGTCGTTTGCTTCGGTACGAACGGAGCAGGGCCGCAGCGGTCGGCTATCTCTTTGTCGCCGAAGCGATCGTCGGCTTGGCGAGGTGCGCTCAGCAAAGCAGCCGCCCGCAGCGTCGTGAGCTGCCGCCAGGCCACCGGGTACGCACCCGCGCCGGCGCTTCATGGAAGAGCCGCAGCCAGGCGTTACAGCTGCTCGATCAATCCCCAAGAGCGTCCCATGCCGGTGACCGCGGTCCTATGCTCGGGTTGGGATGCGCGATGTGGCTGAAAAGACTCGGTTCGCCGTGCAATTGGCGATTGCTGCGCGCGCGCTCGTCGGCGCCACGCCCGATCCGCATCGCAAGCGGGTGATTGGGCGCTACGTGTTCATCTACCTGGACGATGTGGTCCGGTTCGCTCCGGCGTGGAGGAACGCCCTGGCCAAGAGTGCCAGACATCGTGCCGCAGCTCAGGCGGCGGCACCTGCGCTCCGACGGCTTCAACGCGATTGGGAGCACTACGGCGGGGTTCGCGACTTCATCGCCGCAAAGCGCCAGCCGCGTGACCGGACTGACGCCGCCGTCGACCAGCTTGAGAGCTTCACGCTCTGGGCTGACATCGGCGAGCCGAGCGTGGAGATCCTGGTGGACGACGCGATCGAGGTCTACGCACAGCTATCGGCCGTCTCATCGCTGGTTCCGATTCAGTTCGACCCACAGCCCCCGCCGGAGCTTCTGGCCGCTTTGGAGACGCTGGACGGGGTGGGGGAGGGCGGGCAACTCGAACTTACGGCAACCAGCTTCGGGGCAGGAAAGGCGGGGGCGTACTCCGTCCGGCAGGGAGGCAGTGTTGGGCGTCTGGCCCCGCTGGTAAACGATGTTGCGGAGAACATTCAGACGCTCCGAGCGCTCATGCCGCATGTCTCGGGGGTGTCCCCGTTCGGTGAACTCCTTCGCTGTCAGCTTCCGACCGAGCTTGACGAGCTGCTGCGCCTTTCAGTTGGTCGCGCCCGGAACGCGCACGGTCCAGAGAGTCCGACTCTGCTTGGCCTGTTCACGGATCAAGCTCTTTCGCCCGCGGCTACGCGAAGACTCGAGCAGCTCCGCGACAGCATCTCCGTGGAGACGCGAGAACAGCTACACGACTGGCGGAACCGGATCGGCGCCCACATCGATGCCGAAACCCCCTGGGACGTCCTGGAGGCTGGTCTGAATGCGATGGACCTCACGCCGATCGGCCGCCTGGCTGACCACATACTTTTGGCGCTCGAGGCCACGGCCTGCGAGCCCGGCGGTCCAGTCACATTGCTGCTAGAGGCGCGTCGGTTGAATAGCGAGGTACTCGCCAGGCTTCCGGCTGGTCACGAGGCACTGCCCTATGTCGGCTCGGACGCGGACCCCGGACATGTGCCGTCCGCGCTCCCACCGGCCCAGTTCGCTGAGTCGCACCACATGATCTGGGTCTCTGGGCCAGCAGGGCACATGCTGAGCGCCGCCGCCGCCGGCATGATCGCCGGCAGGACCCGCGACGTAAACGAGCGCCTCCGCGCCGCCCGGGAGCCGCGCCGCCGCTCGCGGCGAAAGGCGCAGTCGCCGGAGCCCGACGCCTAAGCGGACGTTGGTGTGCGGCTGGCACCAGGTTGGGCTAGACGCAGCGGTCTCGGACCGCGGACCTAGACCGGCGGTTCCGCGCGAAGGGACGCGGCTGCCCGCGCCGCAAGGCGAGCGCGTCGTCGCCAAGGCGATCGTGAGCGCGACGACGTCGAGCTGAGCAAAGCGATCGTCCGCGCCGGCCCCCACGGACGGCCTGCCGAGAGCAGTCGAGGGCTCCCGCCGCCGGGTTGCTCGTGGCTGCGTGCGGCGCCGGCGCATAGGCACACGGTTGAGATCGGCCAGCCATCAGCGCTCTCGCTGCTCGGGGCATGAAAATGAGGCTCGAGGGCTGCTGGCCGGGACCGGCGAGCTATCGTCGGGTCACCGGGACTAAAAGGGGGTCTCCGGTCGATGTGGGGGTGACGCGACCACGGCGTTGACCG
The DNA here is from genome assembly GCA_034664295.1 of Solirubrobacteraceae bacterium. Classification (GTDB taxonomy): domain Bacteria; phylum Actinomycetota; class Thermoleophilia; order Solirubrobacterales; family Solirubrobacteraceae; genus Palsa-513. The sequence goes on from JAXDHV010000105.1 coordinate 3,946, forward strand.
CGTGAGCAGGCGTTTCGCGCTGAGGTTTCGCCCGGTGGTTGGACAGTTCGCGGCGGACACGCCGCTGTCCTCGGTGAAGGCT
>JAXDHV010000040.1:0-3635 GCA_034664295.1 Solirubrobacteraceae bacterium
GTCGGCGTCGTCTCCCAGGAGACCTACCTCTTCCACGCCACCGTCCGCGAGAACCTCCGCTTCGCCCGGCCCGAGGCCAGCGACGAGGAGGTCGAGGCCGCGGCCCGGGTGGCCGCCATCCACGAGATGATCGCCGGCCTGCCCGAGGGCTACGACACGGTGGTCGGCGAGCGGGGCTACCGGTTCTCCGGCGGCGAGAAGCAGCGGATCGCCATCGCCCGGACGGTGCTGCGCAACCCGCCGGTCCTCGTCCTCGACGAGGCGACGAGCGCGCTCGACACCCAGACCGAGCGCGCCGTCCAGGAGGCCCTCGACCGCCTCTCGCGCGACCGCACGACGATCACCATCGCCCACCGCCTCTCGACCGTCCGCGACGCCGACCAGATCGTCGTCCTCGACGGCGGCCGGATCGTCGAGCGCGGCACCCACGACGACCTGCTCGAGCGCGGCGGCCCCTACGCGGCGCTCGTCGCCCGCGACGGCGCCGTCCTGGCCGGCGACGGCTGACGCCGCCCGGATCGTCTACCGTTCGGGAACCGATGGCCTCGCTCGAAGCCGAGATGCTGGAGTTCATCCGCCGCGGGGTGGATCACCACGCCGAGACCTGTCCCATGGCGCCGCGGGCGATCCTGCTGAACCCCGGCAATCACGAGCTGTTCGGCTGGGACGAGCTCTGGGGCATCCCCGTCCTGGCCGACGAACGCGTCGCGCCCAAGCGCTTCCGGATCGTCTGCGACGGGTCGGCCTACGGCATCGAGAACGAGGTGGCCGAGATGATCCGCACCGAGCAGCCGGTCGAGCTGCCGATGGCCCCGGTCGGGCCCCACCCCATCACGGGGCGCAGGCGCGAGACCGAGCCGACCGCCGCCGCCGCCGCCGCCGGCTAGCGTCGTCCGGGAACGATGTGCCTGAAACGGCGAGATCCGGCCTAGACGACCCGGCCGCCCCCCGCCCGCTCGCTCCCCCGCCCGCCCCGGGGCGGGCGGCGGAGACCGCTCCGAAGCCCTACCCGTGTCGCTCGATCAGCTCGATGCGGTAGCCGTCGGGGTCGCGCACGAAACACAGGCGCGAGCCGCCGGCCCGCAGCGAGTACGGCGGCTTCTCCGGCTCGATGCCGTGCTCGGCCAGCCGGACGAGCGTGGCGTCCACGTCCTCGACGGTCAGCGCGATGTGGTTGTAGCCGGTGCCGAGCTCGTAGGAGTCGACCCCGTGGTTGTAGGTCAGCTCGAGGCGCGGGCCGTCGCCCGGCAGCCCCATGAAGACGTTCACCGCCTCGTCGCGGATCGGCGTCCGCCGGAGCTCCTCGAAGCCGAGGGCCTCGTAGAAGGCCACCGAGCGGTCGATCTCGCCGATCCGGTAGCAGGTGTGAACCAGCTCCATCCGCCAAGGCTACGCCACGATCGCGGGAATGGCGTCCGCCCGGCCGACGTGAGACCATGCCGCCCGATGATCGTCGAGCGCTCGATGAACGAGCAGTTCCTGTCGAACACCTATCTGGTCTGCGACCGGGCCGGCGGGAACGGGCTGATCGTCGACGCCGGCGGGCCGGTGGCGCCCCTGATCGAGGCGGCCGACCGGCTGGAGGTGACCCCGTCCCACGTCCTGCTCACCCATCACCACCACGACCACGTCAGCGAGCTCCCCATCCTCCTGCGGCGCTGGCCCGAGGTGGCGGCGCTGATCCACCCGCTCGAGCGCGACCGCGTCTCCGCCGCCACCGGCACGGTCGAGGCCGGACAGCGGATCTCGGTCGGCGGCCTCGATGTCCGTCCGCTCCACACCCCCGGCCACACGGCCGGGATGCTGTCGTTCCTGGTCGAGCACGACGGCGAGCAGGCCGTCTTCACCGGCGACACCCTGTTTCGCAACTCGGTCGGCGGAGTCCGGGCCCCCGGCCACACGAGCTACCAGGACCTCAAGGACTCGATCATGGGCACGCTGATGGAGCTCGATCGCCGGACGGTGATCCACCCGGGCCACACCGAGCCGACGACGGTGGCCCAGGAGTGGGAGACGAACGCGTTCATCCGCGTCTGGCGAGGGCTCGACCGCGAGGGGCAGGCCCGGTGCCGGGCCCTCGGCGAGCCGGCGACCCTCGTCCTCTGGGGCGACGACTACGACGGCGGCCACAAGGCCTGGGTGCGCTGGGCCGACGGGCGCGACGACATCGTCCCGGGCTCGCAGGTCCAGCGGACGGCGTAGGCGCCGCCGGGCCGGGGCCCCCGCACGCCGCACGGCCTAGTCTTCGGGCCAGTGGCTCGCGATCAGATTCCGACCTCGCGCGTCCGGCGCTCGGCCAAGGTCGGCCGGCTGGCCGCCGGGCAGGCGGCTCGCCAGCTCGGCACCCGGGCGGCCAACGTCGTCCGCGGCGAGGACGCCGCCCGGGTCGCGCTCGACCGCCGCCAGGTCGAGACCGCCCAGCAGATCGTCACCGCGCTCGGCACGATGAAGGGCGCGGCGATGAAGCTCGGCCAGGTGATGTCCTTCCTCGACGTCGGCCTCGTTCCCGAGGACTACCGCGAGGAGTTCCAGCGCAAGCTCGGCGAGCTCCGCGACTCGGCGCCGACCGTCTCCTTCGCGAAGATGCGCAAGGTGATCGAGGCCGAGTACGGCGAGCGGCTGGACGACGTCTTCGCCGAGCTCGACCCCGCGCCGATCGCCGCCGCCTCGATCGGCCAGGTCTACCGGGCCCGCCTGCCCGACGGTCGCGAGGTCGCGGTCAAGGTCCAGTACCCGGGCGTCGCCGCGGCGGTGCGCTCGGACATGCAGAACCTCGGGATGATCATGCGGCTGATGAAGCGGGTCGCCCCGGCGCTCGACGCCCAGGCGATCGCCCAGGAGATCCGCGAGCGCATCGGCGAGGAGCTCGACTACGAGCTCGAGGCCTCAAACCAGGAGGCGATGGCCCGGATCTTCCGCGGCCACCCGTTCATTCACGTCCCCGAGGTCGTCCGGTCGCTCTCGCGCGAGCGGGTGATGGTCACCGAGTTCGTCCACGGCCGCGGCTTCGAGGAGCTCAAGGACGCCCCCCAGGCCGAGCGCGACCGGCTCGGCGAGATCATCTTCCGCTTCTACTTCGGCTGCATGTACCGCCACCGCCAGTTCTCCGGCGACCCCCATCCGGGGAACTTCATGCTCGAGGCCGACGGGCGGGTCACCTTCCTCGACTTCGGGCTCTACAAGCGGATCGATGCGGCGACCGCCGAGTTCGAGCTCGAGGGCCAGCGGCTGACCGTGGCCGGCGACGGCGAGGGCCTGATCCGCCATCTGGCGGCCGGCGGCTTCCTCGCCGACCCCGACGCCAACGAGCCCCAGGAGATCCTCGCCCAGGCCCGCGACCTGACCTGGTGGTACACCGAGGACGGCGAGGTCGCCCTGCGGCCCGAGATCGCCACCCAGGTGGCGATCGACATGTCCGATCCCCGCTCGCGCCACTACGCCCAGATGCGCGGTGAGACGCTCCCGCCGGCCCACCTGTTCGGCCGGCGGACCGAGACCCTGACGCTCGCGGTGATGAGTCAGCTCCGGGCCCGCGGCAACTGGCACCGCATCGCCCGCGAATGGGTCTTCGGCGACCCCCCGGCGACCGAGCTGGGTCGGGCCGAGGCCGCCTTCTACGCCCGCGCGGCGGCGTG
>JAXDHV010000071.1:0-3090 GCA_034664295.1 Solirubrobacteraceae bacterium
CCGAGGTGCGCCTCGATCGCGGCGCGCACGCCCGCCAGGTCGTCCGGATGGACGAGGTCGAACCACGCCTCCGGATCGCCGTCGTCGTGCTCGGGGTGCCCGAGGATCGCGTGCCATCGGGGCGAGAGGTACATCCGGTCCGCCGTCACGTCCCAGTCCCAGATGCCGTCGCTCGTCGCACGCACCGCGAGCGCGTAGCGCTCCTCGCTGCGGGCGAGGTCGCTGATCGTGCGCTGGTGGCTGACCGCGTACCGGATCGAGCGTTCGAGCGACAGCGGGTCGAGCTCCTGCTTGACGAGGTAGTCGGTGACCCCGAGCGCGGTCGCTTCGAGGTCGATCTCGTACTCGCTGTGCCCGGTGAGGATGAGCACCGGCGCGAGCGGACGCGACGCGAACCCCTCGCGGACCAACTCGAGGCCCGTGTGCGCGCCGAGCCGGTAGTCGACCAGGTACACGTCGTGGCGCTGCTCGCGGATCGCGACGAGTGCGCCCGCGTAGTCGGCGCACCAGTCCACGCGGTAGCGCGTCCGGTCCTGGCCGGCGAGCATGTCGCGTGTGATCAGGTAGTCGTCCTCGTCATCCTCGACGAGGAGGATGCGCAGCGGCGCATCGCGGGCGGACATCACCGGGAGCCTTCGGGTAGGTCGACGATCTCAAACCAGTAGCGCGTCCACGTGCGCATGACCTCGACCAGGCCCGCGAACGTGACCGGCTTGGTGATGAACGAGTTGCAGCCGAGGTCGTAGCTGCGCAGCACGTCCTCCTCGTCCTTGGACGTGGTCAGCACCACGATCGGGATCCGCCGCAGCCTCGGGTCGGCCTTGATCTCCGCGAGCGCCTCGCGCCCGTCCTTCTTGGGCATGTTGAGGTCGAGCAGGATCACCCCGGGACGTGGCGCGTCCACCGCCGGGTCCGCGTAGACCCCCTCGCGTCGCAGGTAATCCATCAGATCCTGGCCGTCGACGGCGAACCGCATGTCGTTGGCCAGATGGGAGGAGTACAGCGCGTCGCGGGCCAGCTCACGATCCTCCTCGTCGTCGTCGGCCAGCAGGATCGTGAGCGGCCGGTGGGCGTCAGAGTTCGGCATACGCTTCCCTTCGGGCAGATTTGGAGTCGTCGTCGGCCCATGGCCCCACCGCGACGACCTCCTCGGGCTGGTGCACCGGCATGGTGACGGTGAAGGTCGCGCCCGCGTCGGGCGCGCTCTCGGCGATGATCGTGCCGCCGTGTCGCTCGACGATCTTGCGGCACAACGCGAGTCCGATCCCCGTGCCCGGATAAGCCGCCCGGCCATGGAGCCGCTCGAATACGCGGAAGATCCGGAGGCTGTACTGCGGCTCGAAGCCGATTCCGTTGTCGCGCACGGTGATGTGAGCCGTGGTGCCGATGATCTCCCCGTCGATCTCGACCTCCGGGGTCAGGTCGTCACGGCGAAACTTCAGGGCGTTGGAGATCAGGTTCTGCATCAGCTGGCGCAGCTGCAGCGCGTCGCCGCTCAGCGTCGGCAGCGCGCCGACCGTGACCCGGGCATGTGCCTGCTGTACCTGGGCCTCGAGGTCCCCGATCACCTCGCGCGTCAGCGTCGCGAGATCGACGGCCGCGAATGGACGTCCATGGGTCGCCACGCGCGAGAACTTGAGTAGATCCTCGATCAGCTTCTGCATCCGTTCGGCTGCGGCGTTGGCCCGGGCCAGGTAGTCGCGGCCGTTCTCCGAGAGGTGATCGGACTCCGTCGCCGCCACCCGCTCGGTGAATGTGCGTACCTTGCGCAGCGGCTCCTGGAGGTCGTGCGAGGCGATCGACGCGAACTGCTCGAGCTCCGAGTTGGAGCGGGCAAGCTCGGCCGCGCGCCGCTGGAGCGTCGTGTTCGTGGCGGCGAGCTCGTCGTTGACCGACTCGAGGCGGGCGTTGGCGTCCCGAACCTGATCGGCGGACCGGAGCGCCCTCCGGCCGAGCCCGAGCGCCGCGAGCGCGACCAGGGCGAAGGCGACGAAGATCGTCCAGGGCACCCACTTGTGGACCCCGGACACACTCGCGAACAGCGCGGTGTCCGGCGCCGCCAGCACGACCCGGAGCGTCGAGTTCGACAGGCCGACCTGGTCGTAGTAGCGGCCGTCGACGTCGGCCGCCGGCCGGGCGAGCGCCCGTCGCTGTGCCACCGTGTCGAAGACCTGCCCCGGCCCGATCGCCGGATCAGTCGAGGCGACCACCGTCCCACGCCCGTCGATGAGGTAGCTGTGGGCCCCCGCCACGCCGGGGATCTTGCGCAGGTCCCGCTCGATGAACCCGCCGAGGCTGGCTGGGGTCACCCCGGTCAGCAGCGTGCGCGTCCCGTAGCGCGTCGGGAACGCCACGGCCAAGTTCATCACGCCGGTCCGCCCGTACGGCAGGACGTTACCGAGCGCGTAGGGGTGTCCGCTCCTGATCAACGCCAGCGCGGCGGAACCGGGGAGGTCGGCTCGAGCCTGCGCGGTGAACCCGGACGACCCGGCGATCACGCGGCCGGCGGCGTCCAGCACCGCGAGGTACTCGCTCTGCCCGGCGCCGGCCTCGAGCGTCCTGACCGAGACCGTGCGCGAGCCGTACCTCGCCGCGTCCTGCGGGACCAGCTGCTCGGTGCTCGCAAACAGGGAGTCGATCAGCGCCGTCGCCAACACGGCCCGCTCGTGCACGCGGCTGCGCACGTCCTGCTTGGACTTCGCCTGCGTGTTGGAGAGCTCGAGCGCGAAAACGGTCAGCAGCGCGAGCACGAGGGCCGCGGCGGTTCCCAAAGCAATGACCGCCTCGCGCCGTCTCATGAAGCACTCCCCGGGTCGTGGTGACCGAAGCGGGCACCTGGGCCTCTATCGGCCCCAAACGCGACGGACGTTAGCCGGCTTTAGCAACGCACTCAGATATCGACCGATGTACTAGCCCCGCCCTGCTACTCGGGCTTCGCCGGCGCGGCCTACGATGGGCGCATGCCCGCCGACTTCCGACCCCCGCCCGGTCCCGGCCCCGCTCCCGCGCATCACGGCCACCACGGCCACGACGGCCATCACGGCCACGACGGCCACGCCGGTCACGCCCACGGCGTCACCGCCGACTGCG
>JAXDHV010000101.1:0-2918 GCA_034664295.1 Solirubrobacteraceae bacterium
TCGCGGTCGGCTTCGACGGGTACCTCGAGAAGCCGCTCAACGTGCGCGAGTTCCCCAGCCAGGTCGCCGCCCTGCTGACCGGCGCGGGTTCGGAGGCGCGGACGTGAGCGAACCGGAGACGATCCTCGTGGTGGATGACCTGCCGCAGAATGTCCGTCTGCTCGATGCGGTGCTCACCCCCCGGGGCTACGCCATAGCAACGGCCACGTCGGGTCGCGAGGCGCTCGCGCGGGTCGCCTCGGATCCGATTGACCTCGTCCTGCTCGACATCGTGATGCCCGAGATGGACGGCTATGAGGTCTGCCGGGCGCTCCGGGCCGATCCCAGCACGCGCTTCCTCCCCGTGGTGATGATCACGGCCAGCGGCGAGCAGGAGAAGGTCGCTGCGATCGAGGCTGGTGCCGACGATTTCATCGCCAAGCCGTTTGATCAGGCCGAGTTGCTCGCGCGCGTGAGCTCGCTGCTACGTATCAAGCGATATCACGACACCATCGAGGCGCAAGCCGCCGAGCTCGCGGCGTGGAATCAGGAGCTCGAGCAGCGGGTGCAGGACCAGGTCGAGGAGCTCGAGCGGATGGGGCGGCTCCGTCGCTTCCTCTCGCCGCAGCTCGCCGAGCTGGTCGTCTCCTCGGGCGAAGCGTCGTTCCTCACGAGCCACCGTCGCGAGATCACGGTCGTCTTCTGCGACCTGCGCGGCTTCACCGCCTTTGCGGAGACCGTAGAGCCCGAGGACCTGATGCTTGTGCTCAGCCAGTATCACTCGGCGATGGGCGACCTCGTCCACCGCTTCGAGGGCACGCTCGAGCGCTTTATCGGCGATGGGCTGATGGTCATCTTCAACGATCCACTGCCCTGCCCGAACGCGGCCCAGCAGGCGGTCCGCATGGCCGTCGCTATGCGAGGTCGCGTGGCACAGCTCGCCGAAGAGTGGGGCCGTCGAGGCTATAACCTGGGCCTCGGGATAGGCGTTGCGCAGGGCCACGCCACGCTTGGCCTAATCGGCTTCGAGGGACGCTCGGACTACACGGCGATCGGGAGCGTCACTAACCTGGCAGCCCGTCTGTGTGGGGAGGCGGCACCCGGGCAGATCCTGATCAGCCAGCGTGTTTACGCGGCCGCCGAGAACGTCGTCATCGCCGATCCGATCGGCGAGTTGGCGCTGCGCGGCTTCTTGCAGCCGGCGCGCGCCTACAACGTGGTGGGACTCGATGAGGCGCGAGTATGACGGAGGTCGCCGAGAGCACGCCGCGACTAAGCGACCTAAGCGAGGACCAGCGTGGCGCGCGATTCGCCCGACTCCAGGAGCGGTTGGTCCGGATCTGGGGCGATTTGCGACTCAACCAGCGGGGCCAGTCAATCGTTGTCGTCCCATCGGTGGCGCCCGATTCGACCCAAGGTGGCGCCGTCGTGCAGGCGCTCGAGGAACGTATGCTCTTCCTGCTGCTTCTGCTGCGCCATCCGCGGCTCAGGGTGATCTACGTGACCGGGCGGCCGGTTCCCGACAGCATCGTCGACTACTACCTCGGGCTGCTGCCGGGGGTCATCCCGCGGCAGGCGCGGCCTCGCCTGCACATGGTCGCGACCCACGACGGCACGGCCAGGCCGCTGGCGGCGAAGTTGCTTGAGCGCCCGCGGGTCTTGGCACAGGTCCGCGCCTTGATCCCCGACCCATCGCGCTGCCACCTCGTGCCCTACGCAACCACGACGCTGGAACGCGACCTGGCGCTCACGCTCGGCGTTCCCCTCTACGGCGCGGATCCCCGCCTGTTGCCGTTCGGGACGAAGACTGGCTGTCGGCGGCTGTTTGCGGAGACCGACGTCCCGCACCCGCTCGGCTATGAGGACGTGCGCGACCTCGACGGCGTGGTCGCTGCGCTCGCCGACATGCGCGGGACCAGGTCGAGCGTGACGGACGCTATCGTCAAGCTCAACGAGGGAGTCTCCGGACGAGGCAACGCGCTTGTCGATCTGCGCGGCCTGCCTGCTCCAGGCACCGCCGATGAGCGGGCGGAACTACGTCGCCGCGTCGAGGCGATGGCGTTCGAACAGGCGGATATCCGCCTGGGGGACTACCTCGCGAACCTGGCAGAGGGCGGAGGCATCGTCGAGGAGCGTCTCCACGGCGCCGAGCTTCGCAGCCCCAGTGTCCAGCTCCGGGTGACGCCGCTCGGCGACGTCGAGCTGCTCTCCACGCACGATCAGCTGCTAGGAGGGCCGAGCGGCCAAAGCTACCTTGGCTGCCGGTTCCCGGCCGACTTCGCCTACGCGCAGGCAATCAGCCGCGAGGCGACCAAGATCGGTGTGCGCTTGGCGCGCGAGGGGGTGCTCGGCCGCTTCGCCGTCGACTTCGTGGTCGTCCGCGACCATCAGGGGCCGTGGACGCCATACGCGATCGAGATCAACCTGCGCAAGGGGGGCACGACCCATCCCTTCCTGACCCTCCAATTCCTCACCGACGGCAAGTACGACCCGGCGACGGCGCTTTTCGTCGCGCCGAGCGGGCGCGAGAAGCACCTCGTGGCAACGGACCACCTCGAGTCCGGATTCCTGCGCACCCTGAGGATTGATGACCTATTCGACGTCGCGGTCCGCGAGCGCTTGCACTTCGACCAGGCCCGCCAAGCCGGCATCGTCTTCCACATGATGAGCACGCTCACCGAACTGGGTCGCGTCGGTCTGACCGCCGTCGGCGACAGCCCCGAGCAAGCCGACGCCAGTTTCCGGCGGGCCGAGCAGGTGCTCCTCGAGGAGGCGGGCCCGTCGCCCGAGCCCGCGCTGCCGCCGCTCTGACCCCGCCGGAATGACCGCGACCGTGACGAGAGGCGGGATCCTGTTGGACATCGCGGTGGTCCTGGCGGCTGCGCGCGCTGCCGGCGGACCGCCCCGCAGGTGGCCGTCTTCCTGTGCGTGTCCTTCCC
>JAXDHV010000103.1:0-62181 GCA_034664295.1 Solirubrobacteraceae bacterium
AGCCGCCCAGGCACCCGATCGAAGCCAACCCCGCCCCCAATCCCCGATCACGACGGCCTCAACCGGCCCCACGCACACAAACCACCCGAACACTCACCTCAGCCGGCTTGCTGCACGATCCGGGCTAGTTGCGTGGACATGTTGACGACCCCTTCGGTCGGTTGCGACGTGACGGGAGGTGAAGCGCCGGTCGCAAAACTGCGCGTCACCATCCGCAGGACGCATCCAGGCCGAGCCGGTCAAATCACGGCGCTTCCGCAACCCCCCGAGCGGCGAACATGCGTATCGCCTTGGACCGACTAGACACCGCGCCGCAGGTCCATCCTCACGATCCCGTGCGGGTCACCCAGCCGGCGACCGTCACGTGCGCGAACGGTCACCGGAGCGAGCTCCAGACGCCGGCCGTGATCGTCGCCGACCCGCGCGCCGACCCCTTCCCAGAGGTGGCCAGTTCAGCGCGGTGCCCGGTTTGCGGGATCCCGATCGTTGTCGACGCACCCCTGTTAATCGTCTTTGTCAGCGGACTGATCGGAGCCGTGTTCGTCCCGTCTACGGGAACCTCCGTCGACCGGGATGGCGAGGACGGGGCCAGGCTTGTGCGCGCGGCACGCGACGCACTCGGGAGGCCCGCTTTCGACGACGCCCGCGCGCTGACCTCTGCGCCTGCGCGGCTCGCCGACGTAGTGGCCCGGCGGGTCGTCGAATGCGACGCCATCGCCCCGCGTCGAATTCTGCTGGAGGATCTGGACGCCGAGCGCGCCGAGGACTATCGCGCCTGGCTTCACGCGATCCGATCCGACGTCGGCATCGCAGCGATCGTCGATGGCGTCACGCAGGTCTTGGCCGGCGACCGCTGGGCCGACGTGCTGGCCGCGTGCCGTGCTGCTCCGCGCATCGGCTCCGTCGAGGGCGCCCGCGTCGTCCAGCGAATCGTCGAGATTGCCTCGACAGACGCCGACGAGGAGACCAGCACCGCGATCGCTAGCCGCGCGGCGCTGCTCACCGACTGGCGCGCGAACGGTGGTGATCCAGCTGCTCTGGTGCTGACCGATCGCCACGGGCTCGCGCATCCCATCAGCCTCGGCGTTCAAGCAGAGCTCGACGAATATTTCTCTCGCCGCGATGACGCGATCGACGATCGCATCGACCGCCTGCGTTGCGTGCTCGCCGCGCATCGCGAGGGACGGGCGCCATCCGCTCGCGTGACGATGGCGCTACTCGCCGGCGCATCGACGGAGCTCCACGGACGCCGCTGTCCCGGCGATCTCGACGAGGCGCTCACGATGCTCGACACGGCGATCGAGCTGGCCGTGGCTACCCATGGGCAAGACTCTCGTGACGTCCTGCGTCTGCGAGCAGACCGAGCAGTGATCGAACTCGACCATCCCGATCGCAGGGTCGACGCGGCACGGATGGAGCTGAGCGAGATCCAGCAGCGCGCCGCCACTCTCGCCGAAGACGATGCCTTCCAGACTACGGCGATGCTGAACCTCGGGACGGCCTGGTTGGAGGAAGGAGGCACGACTGACCGCGGTCAGGCGCAGGAGGAGGGGATCGCGTGGCTGGAGCAGACCCTGGCCGCGCCGGGCATCACGTCAGAACTCGAGATCCTGGCCTCCGCGAACCTCGCTGCTGCGCTGCGCCTACGCCTCACGCGGCAGTCTGATGACGCGCTACGTGCGAACACTCTGAACCGCAGGGCTGTTGAGCTCGCGCGTGGCCTTCACCGCGCAGGCGACCCCGAGCGCCTGGTCGGATCTTTAGCGGCCATGGCCAACACAGCGACCGAGGCCGGCCGCCACCACGAGGCGGTCGAGGCCAGCAGGGAGGCGCTTGCGATCGCCGCCGAGACGATGCCTGAGACTCATCCGACGCGGTTGCGAGCCCAGGCAAATGGCGCATCCATTCTGCACACCCGGGCAAACGCCTCCCGCTCGCTGGATCCGGAAGCGAGCGACGCCGACCTCAGCAAGGCGCTCGAGATGACGCGTGCGACCGTCGCGGCGATGGCCGCGACCAACCATACGATGCGATTCATCGTCGAGGCGAACCTCGCAGCGATCCTCGCCGAGCGTGACAGCTCCGGATCCCCGATCGACGCGGCCGGCGCCGCGCGACAGTACGAAGCACTGCTCGGCTCGCTCGATCCAGCGGCAGACGCCGAGGTACTGCGCACGGCGGCATGGAACGCCGGGACGCTCGCGCTTGGTCAGGGCCGCCACGACGACGCGTGCCGCGCATATCGCATCGCGTGGGACGCCGCGCAGGTGCTCGCGGATCGCGCGCTGCTCGCAGCTGCTCAGCAGACCCTCCAGGGGTCTGTAGCGAGGGTCGGACGGCGGCTTGCGCTCGCGCTAGCTACCGCCTCTCCACCCGACCACGCAGAAGCCTTCGCGGTCCTCGATGCCAGCCGCGCGCGTCTCGTTGGTGGCGTGACCGAGCGAGCCCGGCTCGCGCTGAGTGATCCCGACCTCGACGTCGCGGCCCGCGAGGAGATCGCGAACGCGCGACGCGCGCTGGACGACCAACTCAGGGCGGAGGCCCAGACGGTGGCCACGACCGACCCGCGCCGGCGCCGGCGGCAGGCGGCGCAGCTGCGTGCACTGGTCCGCGGCGCTCTTGAACGTATAGCTCCGATCAGCGGTGCCCCGGCCATCGCGTCGCCTTCGATCCCGATTGTGCACATTTCGACAGACGCGCTCGGGACCGCTGTCGCGATTCGCTTCCCGGATGGTACGGCGACAAGCTTCGTCAGCGCCCGCCTTCGCGAGCTTGACGTCGCATCGTTGCTCGCGGCCAACCTGCAGTCGCTTCGGCACGCGCTGTTCGATGTGCTGGAGCTGGCCGGTCCAGAAGTTGCTGAGCCGCTGGCTAGCGAGCTACTCACCCGCGGGCATCGTGCCGCCATCGTGATACCTGGGGGCTCTGCCGCCGCGATTCCATGGAACGCCGCCCCGTTGCGCGGACCAGCTGGCGCTCAGGCAGGCGCGCTCACCGATGTCATTGGCATCCGCCTCGCCCCGGCATCGCGCTTGCTCACTGAACCGCACGCCCCCGATGTGCCGTCACACCCTTACTGGATCGCAGACCTCAACATGGAGGCCGGCCGATGGGAGGTAGCCGCCGCCGAGCGCATTTCTGGGAGTGCACCCAGCCTGGCGGAGCCCGCGACGACCGCCGCGGCGCCATGGCCAGCAGAGACCGACTGGCTTCACATCTCCACGCACGGCGAGACCACGGCCCACGACCCGCTGACCGCGCGTCTCCTGCTCCCCGGCGGGCTCATCACGCTCGCCGATCTGCTATCCGACCACCGTTTCGGCGCCGGCGCGACGGTTGTCGCTCCGGCGTGCCGTTCGGCACAGGTCGACACCAGCAACCTCGACGAGGTCCTGAGCATCGGTCATGCCTTCCTCGCCGCCGGCGCGGAGACCGCGATCGGCGGCTTATGGGATCTACCAGATCCAGCCACCGCGATCATCGTTGCTCGCCTGTACGCGCATCTGGAGCACGATCGGCTTTGGCAGCATCCCGAAGTCGCGTTGCGCAGCGCGCAACGATGGCTTCGCGACCAGACTCGTGACACGCTCCTGGCCGAAGCGGCCGAAGCGCAAGTCGCCTCGACGTGGCTGGCGCCCCAGCTCGCCGAGGCGCTGGAGGCGCACATCGCCGACGACCCCACTGAGCACCCGTTCGGCGATCCGTTCGAGTGGGCAGGCATGGCGACGATCTCCGTGCGAGGCCCGGACTCATGAATCACAGACGCCGGCTTGGACTACGCGAGTCCGGCTTGGGAAACAGCGGCGGCAGCATCCCCACCGCGCCGAGCCGACCCGCACACATCCGTGCTCCCTCGATCGCGAGTTCGGGTGCGCCGAGCGCGTCGAGCAGGCAGCTCATGCTCTGCGGCATCCAGGGGTGCAGCAGTACCGCGAGGACGCGCAGCGCGTCTGCAAGCGACGCGAGTACGACGTCCAGTTCGCCGGCGTGGCCTGATTCCCTGGCTAGCGTCCAGGGCGCCCGCTCCTCGACGTAGCGATTCAAGCGGCGCACCCGCAGCCAGATCGCGTCGGCGGCGGCGCTGAGATCGGCGCGATCCAGGAGCACCGCCACCTCCTCGGCGGCGCCGTCGATGTCCGCCGTCAGCGCCGGGTCGAGCGCGGCAGTGGGGACAACGCCGTCGCGGTAGCGGTGGATCATTGCGATTGTGCGGCTGGCGAGATTGCCGAGCCCGTTGGCAAGCTCGGACTCGTAGCACGCACGGAAGCTCTCTAGCGAAACCGCTCCGTCCTGCCCAAACGTCACCTCGCGCATGAGGTAGTAGCGCAGTGCATCGGTCCCGTACTCGTCCATCGTCGCGAACGGGTCGATCGCGTTGCCCGCCGACTTGCCCATCTTGTCCTTGCCGACGAGTAGGAACCCGTGGACAAAGACATGTTTGGGAAGCGGCAGGCCTGCGGCCATGAGCATCGCCGGCCAGAACACCGTGTGAAACTTCAGGATGTCTTTGCCGATCACGTGAAACTGCGCTGGCCAGAAGCGGTCGGTCAGATCCTCCCCGGGCCTGGCGTAACAGAGCGCCGTGTAGTAGTTCAACAGCGCCTCGAACCACACGTAGAAGACGTGGTCGGGATTCCACGGCACGGGCACTCCCCAGGTGAACGTCGAGCGACTCAGCGAGACGTCCTGCAATCCCGACTCGATGAACGAGCGTGCCTCGTTGTAGCGATGCTTCGGCATGACGAAATCGGGCTGCTCATCAAGCAGCGTGAGCAGGTCGTCCTGGAACGCCGACAAACGAAAGAAGTAGTTGTCCTCCTTCTCTCGGATCAGCGCTGTGCGATGGATGGGACAGAGGTCGTCCGGTCCAGCCTCAGCGTCGCTCTTAAAGTCGGCGCAGCGTGGGCAGTACCAGCCCTCATAGACGCCCTCATAGACGTGGCCGTTGTCTCTGATGCGGCTCAGAATCTTCGTCGCCGCGGCCATGTGCTCGGCGTCCGTCGTGCGAATGAAAAAGTCGTTGGAGACGTTCAACCTGGGCATTAGATCCTTAAAGCGCGGGGCGTTCCGGTCGACGAGTTGCTGCGGCGTCACCCCCTCTCGCTCGGCCGCGAGCGCGACCGGCTCGCCGTGCTCATCGGTACCCGTGAGAAAGAAGACGTCTTCGCCGCGCTGGCGCATGTGGCGCGCGAGCACGTCTGCGGCGATCGTCGAATACGCGTGCCCGAGGTGCGGAGCGGCGTTGACGTAATAGATCGGGGTCGTAACGTAGAACGACATGCGTCTAACCCGGAGTTGTGAGATCGACGAGTCGACCTCCGACGCAGCGCCTGACGAGTTCTGCCAGCTCGTCCGCGGCGGCTTGCACGGGCGCGAGTCCCGTATCGGGGTTGCCCTGCACGATCACCATGCAATCAGAGGTGCTGATGTGGACTTTTGTCTTGTCGCCTTGGCGTACCTCGAGACGGCACAGGACGTCTCCGTTGGCGTCAACGTACGCGTACTCGCCAGCGCGAACTCGGACAGGGTCTTTTGTCCCGAGCGGGACGAACCGTTCGCTGCCGTCGGTCAGTCGCAGTGTGACGGGCGCGACGACCGCACTTAGATCGTGCGCGCCGAACGCGATACCGGTCCGCAGCGACACGATATTGTAGAGGTCGACGACCGGGGAGATGCGCGGAAGGGTGCCGCGGATAATGACCATGCGACGCAGCAGCTCGGGTGCGGCGACATCTCGCATCCGAGCTCCCACTCGGGCGTGTAGCGTCCGATATCCGCTGATCGCCGGATCCCGCTCAATTGCGGCGTGGAGCGTCTGGCCCCACATCTGGGCGATGGCCGCGTCGACCAGCATGTCTACATCGTTCGCGCGCTCCTGTCGGAGGCCGGCGAACAGCATACTTACCACAGGGATCCCGAGCTCGCGCACCTCAGGGGCAACTTGTAGGACGCTCATGACATGCGTTCCAGGACAGCGATGAATCCGTGGTGTTCGTGCGTGTAGTCGCGATACCCACGGTGCGGCCCTTCCGTCCACCGCAGCTGTTTGAGCGATACCAGCCGCACGCCCGGCATGTCGATGATCCTGCGGACGGCAGCGATGTCGTCGTATCGGAAATAGACGTTGCGGTAGAGCACGGCATCCGCGCCGGCGACCTCAACGCCGGGGGCAATGCGCGTCGAGTCTTCGGTGCCGAAGAAATTGACGATCAGTCGCGCCTGAGGGTGACTGACGCGTAGGAGCTCCGCCAGGGCTACGCGCGGCTCGCGCAGATGCCCGAGTGGGTCCGCGCAGAACACCCCTCCGAAAATGGAGTCGGCGAACGGGAGCGCGCCGACGTCGGCTTGCAACAGCACGCAGTTGCGGATCCCTTGGCGAGCGAGGACCCTGCGGCTAAGGTCCAGCGCGCCAGGGGAAACGTCGACGCCGACGACGCTTGGGAGGGCCCGCGCGAGCGGCACCGTGTTACGCCCGCCGCCACACGGCAGTTCGAGGACGGGAGCGCCATCGAGCGCGGAGAACGTGTCGACGGCAAGGTCGACGAACGGGAGCCGCGCCCAAACGCTCACCTCGAGCTCCGCGGCGGAATAGGTGGCGTCCCAAGTGGCCTGGGCATGACTGTCAGTGGAGATCGTCATGAGATCGCCTCTCGTTTAGCGAGCGGAGTCGCAGGAGCGGCGCGCCGAAAGCGCGCCGTCGCCCCCTGCTTTCGCTACGCCGCCTCCGGCCGCGCAATCCCGGCCGACGCGGCGAGCGCCTCGGACATGTCGGTCTGCTCCCACTTGAAATCGGCGTCCTCGCGACCGAAGTGGCCGTACGCAGACGTCTTGGCGTAAAACGGGCGGTGGAGATCGAGCTTGGCGCGATAGGCGCCAGGCCGCAGGTCGAAGTGCTCCATGACGAGCTCCGCGATGCGCTCAGCGCCGATCGTCTCGGTCCCGAACGTCTCGACCATCACGGATACAGGCCGGGCGACGCCGATTGCGTACGCGAGCTGGATCTCGGCGCGGTTGGCGAGGCCCGCCGCGACGATGTTCTTGGCGACGTAGCGCGCCATGTACGCGCCGGAGCGGTCGACCTTTGACGGGTCCTTGCCCGAGAAGGCGCCGCCACCGTGACGAGACATGCCCCCGTACGTGTCGACGATGATCTTGCGTCCCGTCAAACCACAGTCGCCGGTCGGGCCACCGATCACGAATCGCCCTGTGGGGTTGACCATGAAGTTCTCGGTCGTGCGCAGCGTCTTGGCGTCGAGCATCTCCGGAGGAACGATCGCTTCGACGATGAGCTCCCAGAGATCGGCCCGCATCTGCTCGATCGTGACGGCCTCATCATGCTGAGCGGAGATCAGAACCTTCCGGACGGCGACCGGCTTGCCGTCCTGGTACTCGACGGTGACCTGCGTCTTGCCGTCCGGGCGCAGGTAGCCGAGACTGCCGCTCTTGCGAACGTCGGTCAGGCGCTTGGCCATCCGGTGAGCAAGCGAGATCGGCAGCGGCATGAGCTCGGTCGTTTCGCTGGACGCGTAGCCGAACATCATTCCCTGGTCGCCAGCTCCATCGCGATCAAGAACATCGGTCGACGCGGCGGCGCGCACCTCCATGGCGTTGTCGACGCCTTGGGCGATGTCGGGCGACTGTTTGCCGATTGCGTTGATCACGGCGCACGAGCCAGCGCTGAAACCGAGGCCCTCGTCGACGTAGCCGATCTCGCGAATGGCATCCCGAGCAATCTTCTGGACGTCGAGGTCGGCGCTCGTCCGGATCTCGCCTGAGAGCACGACCAGCCCCGTGCTTACCAGCGTCTCACAGGCGACGCGGCCGTGCGGGTCGACACTCATGACGGCGTCGAGTACGCCATCGGAGATTCGGTCGGCCATCTTGTCGGGATGGCCCTCCGTGACGGACTCGGAGGTGAACAGATAGTTCGTCTTCATTCGCATGGAAAGCCCTTCTGCCTCGGTTGGAGATCCTCGTTGCGGTTGACTGCCGAATGGACTCAACCAACGGCCACTGAGATCGCACTGAACGCTCCGGCGGGACAGCCGCGCCCAAACACGGCGGAGCCGAGAAAGCGCAGACGGGGCCGGCTAGGCCATCTCGTATCCGAGCCGCCACGAGTGACCTGGCTGCCTTGCCTCATAGCCGCACGTGTGTGCGGCTCTCACAGGCTCCTCGGCGCCCGGTAGGGCGCTGCTCAGTAGTGGCGACGGGCAAACGCAACGGCAGACGACACGGCGTCGCCGACGCCCATCAGCGCGCCCTCGGCGGTCGCACGCTCGAACCGTTCGTCGCCTAAGGCGCGGCGGAGCGCAGCGAGGTCGTCGTCCCGCAGCTCGCGCTCTTGCGGTGGCTTGTGGTACCCCGCGCGGTCGGCGAGTCTCGCGGAGTGCGCGAATAATCGCGTCGCGGTCTCCGGCTCGGCGACTATCCGAGCAACTCCAGCAAGACCGTCCAATGCCGAACACGTCGCCCAAAGCTCGCCCACCTCGCGTGCCAGAGACAGAGCCTCGCTGTAGCGCCTCACGGCCGTCTCGAGGTCGCCGTTGTGACGGCTGATTGCGGCGAGGAAGTTCAGCGCCTGTGCGCTGCCAGCGCGATCGCCGATTGTCTGGCTGAGCTGTAGTGCTTGGAGGCATTGCAGTTCGCCGCGAGCCGCAAATCCGCAGCGTGCCGCCATCAGGCCCGCGCCGCGCAACGCCGATGCGAGCACGGAGCGGTGGCCGATCCTTTCGAAGACTCCTACCGCCTCCTCGTAGGCCTCCCTCGCGGCCTGTTCCTCGCGTTCAAACCAGCGTGCGCCACCGGTGACTAGGAGGGCGTGCGCGGCCTCCCAGCGACGACCAAGCGCTTCGAAACGCCGCTTGCTCTCCTCGAGCTGAAGCAAGGCCTCGCCCGGACGATGGAACATGGCGACGGCCCCAAAGGCCATCGGCGCCCAGGCACGTCCCCAGTCGTCGTCGGTCGCGTCGGCGCAGGCCTTCAGCGCGATGTTTAACTCGGCGCACTCGGCGAAGTCGCCTCGCCACCACGACAGGTGAGAGCCGGCCCGTAATGCCCGCACGCGCTCACGACTCGGCTCGTCGTCGATCTCCAGTGCCCGACGTACCCAGTCCCCCCCCTCGCGGAGGTGCCCATGCGAGAACCACAGCCACCACAGCGCCCCGACGAGCAACAACGCCTTCGTTGCGCGGCGGCCGTCGACGTACCAGCTAAGCGCGGCGCGCAGGTTGTCGTGATCGGCCTCCAGGCGCTCCAGGCATTCCTGCTCGTCGGGGCCGAATAGTCGCGGTGCGGTTCGGGTCGCCAGCTCCAGGAAGACCTGCGCATGTCTTTCTCGCGTGCGCTCGAGGCCACCGGCATCACTCAGTAGGCGCAGTGCGAACGCCCGGATCGATTCCAGCAAACGGACTCTGGACGCTCCCGCGAGCGGAGCGACGGCTGCGACCATCGAGCTTTCCACGAGGTTCGCCAATGCTTCGGCTACTCCGCCCGCGCCCCGCTCGTCGTCGGCTACGAGCCGCTGGGCCTCGGCTTCACCGAAGGTTCCGCGAAAGACCGCCAACGACACCAGCACCCGCTGCTCGCGCTCCTCGAGCAGCCGATAGCTCCATTCGATTGCCGACTCGATGGTCCGGTGGCGTTCGGGACGCAGCGGGTCCAGGTTGGCGTACTGCCCGAGCGGGCGGTCACCCGTCAACATTGCGCCAACCTCAGCCGCCACCCCAGAAAGGCCCCGTGTCGCGACCTGCGCCGCCGCGAGCTCGATCGCCAGGGGCAGCCCGTCTAAGGCACGGCAGATGCGCTCTGCGTCGGCGAGCACGAGCGTGCTCTTAGGTAGTGGGCCCGCACGCTCCAGCAACAACTCGACGGCGTCCGACAGCGCGCCTGGCCCCGTCGCGTCGATTTCCATCGGATTGACGGCGCGGACCGTCTCGCCGTCGATGCCCAGCCGCCGTCTGCTCGTCGCGACGACGCAAACGTGCGGGCAACGCACGTGTACACGCGCGACGAGTTCCGCGCAGGCCTCATGCACCTGCTCGCAGTTATCGAGGATCAGCAACGCCGCTCGGTCCGCCAGATGGCGCACCACCGCCGCCGGCTGCGTCTCGTCGCGCAGAGCCGTCACGCCGAGCTGATCTGCGATCGCGGCAGCCACAGCTTCCACGCCGGCCCCAGGTTCGAGCTCGGCGAGCGCCACGACCCACGCGCCATCTGCGAACGCCGCGATCTGTCGGGCAGCGACTTGCAGCGCAAGCCGGGTCTTGCCGCAGCCGGCCGTCCCCGTGAGGGTAATCACCGCACCCCAGCTCACGAGCTGCGACAGCGACGCGAGATCGTCCGCGCGGCCGACGAAGCGTGTCGGCTGCACAGGCAGGTTGTGCTGAAGACGACTCAAGGTGACCGGCGGCGGGAACGTCAAGCCCCTCGGATGCGCCAACTCGAAGAGCGCTTCGCCCGGGCCGAGATCGGCGAAGCGCTCCTCGCCCAAAGCGCGCAAGTCGCCGGGCGCGCGGGTGCGATCCCGCGCGGCGGCAGACACGAGCACCTGGCCAGGATGTGCCGCATCCACGAGCTGCCAGCAGCGCCCTGGACCCGGGCCGATGAGATGACCGCCGAGATCGATGACGGCGTCTGCGTGCACGCCGATGCGCACCCTCAGGCGACTGTTCGACGTGATCGCGCGAGCGGTCCGCAGTGCCGCGTCGGGATCAGGAAACGTCGCGATGAGCTGCTCGGATCCCAAGGGCAGGGGGACCCCGCCGTGCGCATCCACGAGCAAGCACATGGTCCCGAGGCCGGGATCCCGCAACGGCTCCTGGCTCGCATGCATCCTGGCGGCGAGCACCGTGCCACCGGCACGCTCGTTGCCGTACCAGGCGGATACAGCGACCTCGGACCCGCTGTCAGGCACCCCCCGCGCTGCCTGCTCACCGGCGCGCCTCAACTCCGGACCGACGGCGCCGAGATCGTCGACCGAGTCGCGAAACGCGAGGGACGCCTCGATAGCACGATCGGAGTTCAGCAACACGCGGATCAGCTGGACGCGGAGTCGCTCGTCGTGGGGCCGCTCCATGATCTGCCGTCGCAGCCGCCCATCAAGGCCGGAGTACTCGCCCAAAACGAGGCACGCTTCGTTGAGATCAAGCTCGGCCTGATCGCGCGTTCGATCGAGTTCCGCGGCATGTCCAGCCACCCACGGGCGGTCGGCGAACTCGCCCAGCAGCCGTCCCCCCCAGGCCGCCAGCGCCTCATCGAGCATAGACCGAGCGGCCCGTGGACGCTCGTAGACGAGCGCATGACCCCGAGCCGCGAGCACCTTGAAGCGCTCCGCATCGATCCGCAGGCGATTCTCGACAATGATGCGATATGCGTCGCCGTCGAACACGATCACGCGCCGCGGCGACTGCGTGTCCCCGAGGGCGGCGCGAGCGCTCCGCACCGCGTGCTGCACGCCGTTACGACGACTGGCGCGATCCTCCTCGCCCCATAACGCGCCGGCGATCGCGTCAGTCGTGACGAGCACGCCGGGCTCGAGCAACAGTCGGCCCAGCAGAAGTTTGATCTGCTCGCCCATCCTGACGTGATCGCGACTCGCCGCGATGCGCACACGCACCCCGCCAAGGATCGAATAATCGAGCTCGAGCGCCGGCGTGGGGGCATTCATCGCCGGTTCACCGTCTTTGGCCAGACGCGTCGCATATCTCCGACGCTAGTGAAGCATCGCTCGCTGAATTGCCACTGATCGACGCGAACAGCCCCCGTCCTCTCTACCCCGAACAGCCCTACGGCATGGGATCGCTGCCTGGGCTGCGGTGACCCCGGGTCATCGGGAGGCGACAAGCCTGAGCCCCGGCATGATGAGTCCAATGTTGTTCACCGTCCCGCTGTCGGCCAGCGCCAACGACCTGGTCGCCTCGGCTTCGCGTCAAGAATGCTGCCCTACGCCGACGATCGCCGCCGGAGTGCCTCAAAGCGTCGGGCTATCACGGGTTCGGGGCGACCGTCGACGCGCAATCGCCGAGGCGCGTTCCGCCGGTGGGCAGCGGCACAACTGCTAGGCCAGCCTCCGCCGGCTTACGTCGTAAGCGAAACCGGTTGACTGCGGCTAACTTTGCTCCATAGACCTTCTTATGCAGCAAACCCGGGGGGCTACCAGCCGCCGAGCGGGTCCTCCCAGTCCTCATCGTCGCCCTCTCCCCCGCTCAGCGCGTGCCGCGCCGCCCGGGTGTCGCCGAGGTCGACGATCAGGGTGTAAGTGCCGGCGGCCTGCGACTGCACCCGCGCGGTGCGGCCGAGCGCGGTCGTGAAGCCGTCCTCGAGCTCGGCGGCCACCGCCGCCTGATCGGGATGCACCCCCGGCACGCCGGCGGGACGCTCGGTCGTTGGCCGGCGCGCGGCGCGCTCCAGCTCCCTGACCGACCAGCGCTGCGCCGCCGCGCGTTGCGCGAGCTCGTGCTGGCGCGCGAAGTCGCCGCAGAGCAGCAGCGCTCGGCCGTGCCCGGCGGACAGTCGACCCTCGTCGATCAGCTGCTGCGCCTGGTCGGGGAGCTCGAGCAGGCGCACCAGGTTGCTGAGCGCCGCCCGGCTGCGGCCGACGCGGCGAGCGACCTCAGCCTTGCTCAGGCCGCGTCGCTGGCAGAGCTCGGAGACGGAGCGGGCCTCGCTCGCAAAGGAGATTGAAGAGATTCATCAAAGCATCTCTCCGGATCCTCCCCTGCCCAACGGTGCAGCTTGGTCTGCCATCCCAGTACCCGCTGCTCGGCCACCTCGACCGACAGCGACGCGGACGTATTCACGCCCGACCTCCCAAACGGCGTCGCAACCTGCGGTCCTGCTGGCGCCCTTCCCCAAGCGGCCGGCTTTCCCGGCCTCGGAGTACTACGGCGCCTCCGCCACATCCCCAGCCCATCAGCAGACAGCGCACCTTGCCCGACCGCCACCGCAGTCGGGCGCGCCGGGGACGCTTCCCGCGTTCACTGTGATCCGTTGAACCGGATCGGCATCTGGCTTTACCCCTGCAACACATCCGGCGAGCACTCGCAGCATCTCGCCGGCCACCACACCCGAAACGCGCCAGGCGCGGAGCGAGCCGCCAGGTGAAAAAACGGTCTCGTGGCTGCCAAACGGCCCATCCGCCAGATCGCAGGCCGCTCCCAGATAAAGGGGCTTCAACCACCAGTTCGCTTGCGCTATGCCTCTCGGTCTCGCTAGCGCGCACGCCGCGTCTGGCAGTCCCGCAGCGCCGCTACATCGTCGGGACTCTCTCACCCCAGCGCACGCCTTCCACGCCACGGCTGTCCCCAACTTCTCCAGGCCGCTGCATGACCCAGGATCGGCATCTCAGCCGACACGGCAAGTAGCATTCTCCCTGCAAAGCTACTCCTTTCATCACAGCGCCTCGCGGCGCACTCAACCATCAGGGCGACCTCCTGACGCCGGGCCCCGGCTGCGCACACAGCCTGGAAAAGCCCTGCTCAGGAGGTCGTTCTGTCATTCTTATGCCGCTGGGTGGCCCACGACGTCGAGGAGCCGCCACCCGGCAATGCCCAGCACATCGATGAGTTGCGTGCCAGACACGTCCTCAATTCGTTGGACCTCGCCCCGAGTGGAGCCCAGCGCCGAAAGGATTCGATCAGGCGCAGGACGCCGCTCAGGTCTTTGCGGCGGCTGCTGCTGTCACGGAGCGGTGGGGTCGCCGAGAACCCGGGCGTTGCGCAGCGCCGCCGCCTCGCGGAGGCCCTCTCCGCGTTCGGGGTGGAGCGTCGCCGTGACGTGACGGGCGTAGCGGCGGGGATCGTGGCCCGGGAGGAGGAGGGCGGCCGCCGCCCGGGCGAGGTAGGTCCAGGCGGTCAGCCAGCGGACGAGACGGGCGGCCAGCCGGCTGTGGTGCTTGCGCATGTAGAGGTCGCGGTTTCGCGACAGCTCGACGATCCGCCGGGTCGGCAGCGCGCCGGTCGAGAGCTGCTCGTGGTGGACGGCGAGCGCCGCGGGGACGTGGAGCGAGTGCCAGCCGGCGTCGTGGAGCCGCTTCTGGAAGTCGACCTCGTCGGAGTAGACGAAGAACGCAGGATCCATGTAGCCGACCGCCTCGGCCGCGGAGCGCCGGACCATCAGTGCGGCCGACTGGGCCCAGTCGACCCGCCGGGGAACGGTGCCGACGCTCTGGACCGTGTAGCGGCGGTGGGCGAAGACCGCTCCCGCCAGGGCGCTGCGCACCGAGGGAAAGCGCCAGGCCGACGGCTGGGGTGTCCCATCCGCGCGCAGGAGCGCCGCTCCCGCGCACGCCGCCTTCGGGTCGGCCTCCAGCGCCGCCCGGAGCAGGACCGTCGCCCCCGGACGGAGCTCTGAGTCCTCGTTGAGCAGCAGGCAGTAGCGGCCCCGCGCCCGGGCCATCAGCTCGCTGTCGTTCTCGGCCTTGCCCCGCCGCTGCGCAAGTGCGATCAGCTCGAGCGGCTGGTCGCGCCGGCCGGCGACCGCGCCGGCCGATCCGTCGTCTGAGCCGTTGTCGAGCACCAGCAGCTCGGTCGCGAAGGGCACGGCGACCCGCTCCCGGCCGACGGCGTCGAGGCAGGCCATCAGGACGTCGCGGCCCTCGGTGTTCACGACGCAGTAGGAGACCTCGACCTCAGCGTCCATATTGTCTGAGCCGATGCGCGTACACGTCGTCGATCCGGCAGCCTACACACCGCCCTACGACCACGCCCTCTGTCGCGCGCTCGGCCGGGCCGGCCTCGACGTCCGGCTTCTGACCAGCCGCTTTGCCTACGGGCCGGTCGCCGCGCCGAGCGGCTACGCCCGCGAAGAGATCTTCTACCGCTGGGCCCGCGGCGCGCCGAGCTCCCGGCTGCGGCGGGCCACCAAGCTCGCCGAGCACGTCCCCGACATGCTCGCCTACCGTCGCCGGGCGAGGTCGGCCGACATCGTCCACTTCCAGTGGCTGACCGTCGCGCACGTCGACGCCCACCTCCTCCCGCGGGGGCGCCCCCTCGTCCTGACCGCCCACGACGTCCTCCCGCGGGAGCCGCGGCCCGGGCAGCTCGCGGCCCAGCGGAGGCTGTTTGATCGCTTCGACGCCGTCGTCGTCCATTCGGCCCACGGCGCCCGCCGCCTGATCGACGAGCTCGGCCTGGCGGCCGAGCGGGTCCACCTGGTCGCCCACGGCGTGCTCGACCACCTCGTGCAGCGGCCGAGCCGGCCCCTGCCGGCCGCGCTCGCCGCCGTCGAGTGCCCCGTCGTCCTCTGCTTCGGACTGATCCGACCGTACAAGGGGATCGACGTCCTGCTCGAGGCGTGGGATCCCGGCTGGGACGCGGAGCTGTGGATCGTCGGCATGCCGCGGATGGAGATCGCCCCGCTGCGGGCCGCCGCCCCCGCGAATGTCCGCTTCGTCGCGCGCTTCGTCGGCGACGACGAGCTCGGCGCCTACTTCCGACGCGCCGAGGTCGTCGTCCTCCCCTACCGCGAGATCGACCAGTCGGGCGTCCTGTTCACGGCGCTGGCCTTCGGCAAGGCCCTCGTGCTCAGCGACGTCGGCGGCTTCTCGGAGGTGGGAGCCGGCCGGCTGGTCGCGCCCGGGGACGCCGACGCCCTGCGCGGGGCGCTCGAAGCGGTGCTGGGCGACCCGGCCGAGCGCGAGCGCCTCGCGGACGCGAGCCGGCGGGCGGCCGGCGGGCGCTTCTCGTGGGAGTCGGTGGCCCGCGACACGGTCGCCCTCTACGACAGGCTGCTCGCACGGCCGGCGGCCGGTGGATCGACGGTCGGGTCGCGATGAGCGCCGCGGCGATCGTCTTCTGGGTCAGCGTCGGGCTGCTCGTCTACGCCCAGCTCGGCTACGGGCTGCTGTTGATCGTCTGGTCGCGGTTGAGCGCTCGCCGCGATCCGGACGGGACCTCACCGGCTGGCGCGACCGAGCGCGCCGGCGCCGCCGCGGCGGCGATCCACCCGAGCGACGGCTTCCCGGTGGTCTCGCTGATCGTCGCCGCACACGACGAGGAGGAGGTGATCGCGGCGAAGGTCGCAAACGCGCTGGCGCTCGACTGGCCGCGCCGGTGCCTCGAGGTGATCGTCTGCTGCGACGGCTGTACCGACCGCACGGCGGCCAGGGCCCGGGCGGCCGGCGCCGACGGTGTCCTCGAGCTCCCGCGCGGCGGAAAGATCCGCGCCCAGGACGCCGGCGTCGCCGCCGGGCGCGGCGAGCTGCTCGCCTTCTCGGATGCCAACTCGACCTGGGAGCCCGGGGCCCTGCGCGCGCTGACGGGCGCATTCGCCGACCCCCGCGTCGGCTACGCCTGCGGCGCGGTGCGCTTCGTCCGTGCCGAGGGCGGCGACAACCAGGAGGGCGTCTACTGGCGCTACGAACTCGCCCTCCGGGCACTCGAGTCGCGCCTGCGCTCGATCACCGCGGGCAACGGGGCGATCTACGCGACCCGCCGCGACTCCTACATCAACGTCGACCCGATCATGGGACACGATCTGAGCCTGCCGTTCAAGATGGTCAAGGCCGGTTGGCGGGCGGTCTACGTGGCGGACGCCAGGGCCCACGAGTTGATGGTGCCGACGATCGACGGCGAGTTCGCCCGCAAGCGGCGGATGATGAGCCACGCCTGGCCGATCGTCGTCCGCGGCGGCATGCTCTCCCCGCGCGGATACGGTGGCGGCTACGCCGTGATGATCTTCAGCCACCGCATCCTCCGCTACGCGTCCCCCGCCCTCCACCTGCTCGCGCTCGGAGCCAACTTCCTCGTGCTCGGGCAGGGCCCGCTCTACGTCGTCTGCCTCGCGCTCCAGCTGGCGCTGCTGGCCGGCGCGGCGCTCGCCGGGCGCCTGCCGGCCCGCCCGCTGCTCGTCGCCCGCTACTACGTCCTGAGCACCGCCTCGCTCGGCCTCGGTCTGTGGGATTGGCTGCGTCACGGAACCGACGCCGCGTGGGAGGCCGCCGAGGGCACGCGATGATCCGGCGGGCGATCGACATCCTCGTCAGCGTCGCGGGCCTGCTCTGCACGGCTCCGCTGATCGCGCTCGCCGCGCTGGCGATCCGCCTCGAGTCCCCGGGGCCCGTGATCTACCGCCAGCGGCGGATCGGCCTCGCCGGCCGGGCCTTCGACGTGCTCAAGCTCCGCACGATGGTCGACGGGGCCGAGCACATCGGCGCGGGGCTGGCGATCGACCGCGGGGACGCTCGGATCACGCGGGTCGGGGCGCTCCTGCGCCGATCGTCGATCGACGAGCTGCCCAACCTGCTCAACGTGCTGCGCGGCGAGATGTCCCTGATCGGCCCGCGGCCGACGCTGCCCCATCAGGTCGAGGCCTACGACGAGCGCCAGCGCGGCCGGCTCGCGATCCGCCCCGGGATCACCGGCTGGGCCCAGGTCAACGGGAGGACGTCGCTGCCGTGGACGGAGCGGATCGAGCTCGACCTCCACTACATCGAGCACCGCTCGCTGGCGCTCGACATCGAGATCCTCAAGCGCACGGTCGCCGTCCTGCTCGGCGGCGAGGGTCTCTACAGGGGAGAGACGGGAGGATGGTCGAGATGACCCGACTCGCCCGAGCGCCCGCACGATGAGCGCGATCATGATCACGGGGGCCGGCCGGCGCTACGACATCGTCGCGTCCTTCGCCCAGCACACGACGGTCGTCGCGACCGAGACCAGCCGGCTCGCGCCGGGGCAGTACGCGGCCCAGATCCGGGCGATCGTGCCGCGGATCGACGATCCGGCCTACGTCCCCGAGCTTCGCAGGCTGTGCGAGCTCCACGACGTCGACGCGGTGATCCCCCTGATCGATCCGGACATCGCCGTGCTCGCGGCCGCGCGGGGCCGCGGCGAGCTGCCGGCGCTCGTCCCAGACCTCGAGATGGCGGAGGCGACGTTCGACAAGTACGCGACCCACCTGCTGCTCGAGCGCCTCGGCCTCCCGTCCCCCCCGACCGCATTGCCCGGCGACCCCGGCGACCCCGGCGACCCGGCGGACGTGCTGGGCGGCGTGGACCACTATCCGGTGATCGTCAAGCCCCGCTGGGGATCGAACTCCCGCGCCATCAACCTCGCCCGCGACGCCGCCGAGGCAGCGTTCTTCGTCGGCTACTCCGACGAGCCCGTGATCCTCCAGCGGGCGATGGACGGGCCCGAGTTCTCGATCGACTGCCTGTGCGATCTCGACGGCCGCTGCCTCAACGCGATCCCGCGCTCGATGACCGAGTCGCGCGGCGGCGAGTCGGTCAAGGGGACCGTGCTCGGCGACCCCGAGCTGGTCGAGCTCGGCCGCGCCGTCTCCGAGGCCGTCGGCGCCCGCGGCCCGTGCATGGTCCAGGCCTTTCGCGACCCGGCTCTCGGCCTCCGGGTGACCGACGTCAACATCCGCTTCGGCGGGGGCTATCCCTCCCACATGTACGGGGCGCTGCCCGGGCGCACCTACCCCGAGCTGATCGTCAGGCTCGCCCGCGGTGAGACCGTCGCTCCCCACGTCGGCGAGTTCCGCGCCGGCGTCACGTTCGCGCGCTACTACTGGCAGCTCGAGCTCGACGAGGACCTCCGGCCGACCGGCCGCGATATCGTCGCCGGCGGTCCTCCGCCGCCACGCTGAGCGGAGCGATTGGCCCGGAAACACGCGCCGAGCGCTAATTGCACCCGATTCGGGGCCCCAACTGCAAGAATCGAGCTGATGCGCCTGCCTTTCTCCCGGTCAGGAAAGTCCGCGAGCGCGACGGATGCCCTCGGTCCGCACTGCGCGAACTGCGGCAGCCCGCTCGCGGTCGGCCAGGACTGGTGCCTGGACTGCGGGACCGCGGTCCGCGGCCGGCTCGGCGGTGGGCCCGGGATCGGGTCGTCGATGGGCGTCGTCGGCCTGACCCTGCTGCTCGTGCTCGGCGCCGTGGCCGCGGCCTACGCGGCGCTCAGCTCGGACTCCAACAAGGCCGTCAAGGCGCCTGCCGCCGTGCTCGCCGGACCGACGGTGACGGCGACTCCCGACATCGGGACGACGTCCGGCGCGCCCGGAGTCACGGGCACCGCCGGGCCGATCGTCACGCCTGCGATCACCCCGGCCACCGGAACCACGCTGCCGGCGCTGCCGAAGGTCCCAGCCGTCGCGCCGCCCGTGGTCGCGACCGGGACCCCGTCGACCGTGACGGTGAAGCCGCCGGTCGTCGTGACGGTCCCGAAGACGACGGTGCCGGCGAGCAAGCCGACCGTCAAGACGCCGGCGACGACGCCGAGCGCCACCACGCCGACGACGCCCGCCGGGCAGACGATCGTGCTCGACACCGATGCCGCGACGACGTACAACCCCTACAGCCTGCCGGCCACGAGCTTCACCGATCCGGCCAAGGCGATCGACGGCGCCCCGGACACGGCCTGGGCCTACCGGCTCGATCCCGCGAACGCCGGCAAGACGCTGGTCGGCCTGATGATCGACATGAAGACCCCCCAGCCGGCACGCGCGATCAAGATCACCAGCCTGTCGTCCGGGATGACCGTCGAGTTCTACGGCGCGAGCGGATCGACCGCCCCCGTCTCGATCATCGCACCCGGATGGGTGCATCTGGCGAACCGCCGGGCGATCAAGCCGTCGACCACGATCGCCCTCAAGGCGCAGGGCAGGTCCTTCCGCTACCTGCTCGTCTGGATCACACACGCACCTTCCGGTGTGACCGCCGGTACGGTCGGGATCTCGGAGCTCTCGGTCAGCAGCTGAGCGGTCGCGCCCGGGAGACGACGGGTCGCGGCGGGTGTCACTCTACCGCCGGTCCACCCCGACCTCGCGGATCTTGGACGCTCGGCCCTGTCACGTGGCAGACGCGTCCGCCATGCTGAGCGACATGAAGTCACCCTCTTACCGGCCGGTTGACACACCGGCCCACCGATCCGCATCCAGCACCTGACCGGCGTTCTGGTGCGGCATGTCGCTCGCGACGTGACCTCCGCGACGTAGATGCGGTCCCGCGGCACAGGCCGCGGGCTGTATCCGCCGCGTTTCGCCAAACCGCAGTCCACCCCCCGCCGGCGGCGCCGCCCACGCGCCGCCGGCGGACTGCGTTTTCACCACTGCGTCAAGCCGACCAGCGTTTCACGACTGCTCGTCAACCCTCCACCGTGTCAAGCCCCGGACCGGCCGGCGGGCGGGTGGGGGCGTCAGCCGAGCGTGAGGATCTGGAGCGCTTCGCTCGAGAGGAGCGTGCGATCCGGCCTGACGTGCACGATCGCGAAGGCCGTGATGCTCCGGCTGTTGGCCGCCGCGTAGGCCTTCAGGGCGATTCCCTGTGCGTTGAGCGAGAAGGCCAGTTGCCCGGTCGTCGTCGTGTGTGTCAGGTTGTTGGCGATCGTCGTGAAGCCGTCATGTCTGGGGAAGCCCCGGTTGCCCGGGCGGATCTCCTTGGCCCGCAGGACGATCCGCAGGCCCGCCGAGCACGTCGTCTTGAAGCCGACCGCGGGGGCACCGGTGAGCGCCGCGGTCAGCGCGGCCAGCACGGAATTGGCCAGCGCCTGGGCGGTCGCCTGGGAGCAGGCCGGCTGGTCGGCCGCCGGCGGCGGCCCCGTCGCCACCGCCGTCACGCTCACCGTCTCGGCCGGATCGCTGCAGGATCCGACCACGGTGACGTTGTTCGCGTCGCCGCTGTAGGTCGCGATCCACCGGTAGGCGCCGGCGCTCGCCGGATGGAAGGCGGGTGAGACCGTCGAGACGGAGGCCGCGACGACGGCGTTGAAGACCGGGCTCGAACACGTCGCGTCGCCCGGCCCGTAGAGCCTGAAGGTGACCGTCCCCGCCGGCTTGAAGCCGCCGGTCAGGACCGCCGTGTCGGAGACCGTCCCGGCGCTCGAGACCGGCGAGGCCGCTGTCGTGAGCGCCGGCGTGGCCTGGGTGACGAGCACCGATTCGCCGATCCCGCCGCACGTCCCGGAGACCGCCGCGTTGTTGGCGTCGCCGCTGTAGGCGGCGATCAGCTGGTAGGTGCCGGGCGAGGTCGCCTGATAGGCGGGCGAGACGGTGGTCGGCACGCCGACCTTGACCGGCGGCGAGGTGAAGACCGGCGCGTTCGCGCACTTCGTGTCGCCCGGCCCGTAGATCGTGAAGACGATCGTCCCGCCGATCGGGTTCGTGCCACCCCCGACCAGCGCCGTGTCGGTGATCGTGGCGCCAACCGGAATCGTCCCGGAGGCGATCGTCGCGAGGTTGGGTGTCGAGATCGCTCCAGCCGGTGCGCTGAGACCCAGGAGCAGCGCCAGCGTTGCGATCAGGCCGCCTGCGGCCGCGCTGCGCTGCGCGGACCGCCGGGGCCGCGAAGTCGTGGTGCGTGGCTTGAAGCGG
This sequence comes from Solirubrobacteraceae bacterium, assembly GCA_034664295.1. Taxonomy (GTDB): domain Bacteria; phylum Actinomycetota; class Thermoleophilia; order Solirubrobacterales; family Solirubrobacteraceae; genus Palsa-513. The sequence goes on from JAXDHV010000103.1 coordinate 21,310, forward strand.
GGTGCGCGCATGATCGGTGGGGCGGGTGGACGCCGCCCGCGGACTCTAGACGATCTCCCCGACTCGGCGACGCGGACGCGGGGGTATGCTCGCCTCCTGATGAGGACCAGGCCCGGCCGACGATGAGGATCCGTGCGGCAGTCCTCGAGGAGTTCGGCAGGCCGCTCGTCGTGCAGGACGTCGAGCTCGACGAGCCCGGCCCCGGCGAGGTGCTCGTCCGGCTGGTCGCCTGCGGCGTCTGCCACACCGACATGTACACGGCGTCGGGCGCCGATCCGTCGGGGTACGCGCCGACCGTCCTCGGCCACGAGGGCGCCGGTGTCGTCGAGCGGGTCGGCGCCGGCGTGCGGCTGGTCGCCCCCGGCGACCACGTCGTCACCCTGTTCTCGCCGCAGTGCGGCGAATGCGTCCACTGCGCAAGCCCCCTGACGAACCTCTGCCTGGCGATCCGCGAGCAGCAGAACCTCGGCTACCTCCCCGACGGGAGCACCCGGCTCTCGGTCGGGTCCGAGCGCCTGCGGCACTTCATGGGGACGTCGACGTTCGCGCAGTACACCGTGATGCCCGAGATCGCGCTCGCCAAGATCGATCCGGAGGCACCGCTCGATCGGGCCTGCCTCTTTGCCTGCGGCCTGTCGACCGGCCTCGGCGCGGCGATCAGGACGGCGGCCGTCCGCGAGGGGTCCACATGCGTCGTCTTCGGCGCGGGTCTCGTCGGCCTCGGCGCGGTCGCCGGCGCCCGCCTCCAGGGAGCCGAGCGGATCGTCTGCGTCGACCTCTCGCCGCAGCGACTCGAGCTCGCCCGGGGCCAGGGTGCGACCGACGTCCTGATCGGCGGCCCGGACACGGTCGCCGCGGTGCTGGAGATGACCGACGGCTTCGGAGCCGACTACACCTTCGAGGCGACCGGCAACGTCGCGGTGATGCGCCAGGCCGTCGAGTCCGCGCGGATGGGCTGGGGACTGTGCACGGTCGCGGGGGTCGCCGGCCGGGGCGAGACGCTCGAGATCATCCCGCGCTACCTGATCACCGGCCGCCGGGTCTGCGGGAGCTCGTTCGGCGGCCTGAAGGGACGCGAGGACGTTCCCGTCCTCGTCAGCCGGTACCTCGCCGGCGAGATCGACGTCGATGCGCTCGTCTCCCACCGGATCTCACTCGACGAGGTCAACCGGGGCTTCGAGCTGATCGAAGCCCACGACGGCATCCGCAGCGTCATCGAATTCTGAGGGGCGGGCGACCGTGCGCCTGCTGGCCGGGGACGGCCTGCCGGATCGGATCTCACTCGACGACGATCTCCTGATCGAGGCCGACAACCTCGGCGTCCTGGCCGCCCTCCCGGATGCGTCGTTCGACCTGATCTACATCGATCCGCCGTTCAACACGGGTCTTCGGCAGACGAGGAGGACGCTGGAGGTGGAGCCGCTGGTTGGGGGCACGCCCGGCTTCGGCGGCCGGGGCTACGCACGCCGGGAGGTCTCGCGCTCGGGGTACGCCGACGATTACGAGGACTACCTCGGATTCCTCGCGCCCCGGCTCGAGCGGGCTCGCGAGCTGCTTGCGGTCCACGGGACGCTCTACGTCCACCTCGACTACCGGGAGGCCCACTACGTCAAGCTCGAGCTCGACCGGATCTTCGGGCGTGAGTGCTTCCTCAACGAGCTGATCTGGGCCTACGACTACGGGGCCAAGTCCAAGCGCCGGTGGCCGGCCAAGCACGACACGATCCTCGTCTACGTCCGCGACCCGCGGCGGTACTGGTTCGACTCCGCGGCGGTCGACCGCGAGCCGTACATGGCGCCGGGCCTGGTCGGGCCGGAGAAGGCCGCCCGGGGAAAGCTGCCGACGTCGGTCTGGTGGCACACGATCGTCCCGACCAACGGAGCCGAGAAGACCGGCTACCCGACCCAGAAGCCGGAGGGGATCGTCCGGCGGATCGTGACCGCCTCGTCGCGACCGGACGGCTGGTGCCTGGACTTCTTCGCCGGCTCCGGCACGCTCGGCGCCGTCTGCGCGCAGCTTGGTCGCCGCTACGTCCTCGTCGACTCCAACCCCGTGGCGATCGCGATCGCCCGAGCCCGCCTCGGTGAGTGCCCCGCGGAGCGCTGAGCTTCCGGTGACGCTCACCCCGAATCAGTGTGATTTCAGTACGTTGTCGGTGTGGATCCGGCGCTCCAGGGGTTCCTGATCGGGCTGGCCCCGACGCTTGTGAGTGCCGGCTTCGCGGTGCGTCTCGCGAGGCTGAAGAACAACCTCGAAGCCGAGTTGCACGAGCGCATCGCGCGCGTGGATCGCCAGTTGAACGCCGAGGAGTTGTTGACGCGCTACCGCGAGCCGCTGGCAGGCGCCGCCTTCGACCTTCAGAGCCGCTGCTGGAACATCCTCGAGAAGGACTTCTTCGTCAAGTTCGGGGATGCTCACGAGCGGTCCGCCGATGCGCTCATGACGACGCTGTTTCGCTTCGCGCAGTACTTCGGCTGGACCGAGATCCTGCGTCGCGAAGTTCAGTTCCTGAGCTTTCCCACCGCACAGGAGACGCGGGACGTGACCGACCTCCAGCAGCGGATCGCCGAGCGCCTCGCGACATCGGCGACCGACGAGCCGCTGATGATCTGGGTCGACGAGCAGCGCGCGATCGGCGAGCGGATGATCGTGGAGGCCGGGGACAAGGTCCGCTGCATGGGCTACGGGGCGTTCTGCGACTCCTACGACGAGTGCTTCGCGCGGCACTTCAGCCGGGTTCGCGACGAGCTCGCCGCTCCCCTGTCGTCGTCGCGCTATCGCGAGGTGCAGCACCTGCTCTGCGACCTTGTCGCCACGCTCGACAGGGATCATGTGCGCTACCCCGAGAAGCTCCTCGGCCACGCGAATTAGCCGCCGGCGAGGACCCCTTCGGAGTTGGTCGCCGACGGCTCAGAGCGTGCTGGCGGTTGACCCCCGAGACCCGTACGATGATCGGATGAGCGCGTCGTCGCCTGACCGACCACGGCGATCGCCCGAGCTGTCCCTGGGTGTTGCGACGCTCGTCCTCGCGATCGCAGCCAGCCTCGCCGCGGCGCTCGCCCCGTCGGTCCGCGGCGCGTCAACGGCCGCGGCGGCGCCCGGCACGACCGACGGACCGTTCATCTACCAGTATCCCGCGCCGATCTCGGCCGGGCCGGACGCCGGAAGCCGTTTCGCCGTGATTCCGTTCGGTACTCCACGCAAGCCGACCGACCCCGTACTGAAGGGCTCGACGCCGGCCTGGTCACCCAGCGGCCTGCGGTTCGCGTTTGCCCGAGGGGCTCTCGGGCACCGCCAGCTCTTCCTGGCGGACGCTGACGGCACGAACGTCACGGGGCCGATCACGAGGCGCACGACGGAGGCCAAGGACCCCACCTGGTCACCCGACGGAAGCACCCTGGCATTCAGCGGCACGCTCAACGGCGATCGCCAGATCTGGTCGGTCACGGTGCAGGGCACAGACGAGCACCCGCTGACCAATGACCCGAGCGGCGCGATCCAGCCGGCGTGGTCTCCGTCGAGCACCACGCCGGAGATCGCCTTCTCCAGCCTGCGAACCGGCGGCGCGCTCTGGCTGATGGGCACCGACGGCACGGGGGCGCACCCCGTGGCGGGCGCGCCGCAGGGGGCCGGCAATGCGGTCTGGCGCGACGACACGACGCTCGCCTTCGGGGCGGGGCCCGATACCGGCAGGAGCATCTACACGATCGCTCGCGACGGCTCGCACCTGCGCCAGCTCACCTACGGGGCCGCCGACGGATTCCCGTCCTTCTCGCCGGCGGGGGACGCGATCGCGTTCACCCGCACCCACGCCAACGTCCCGGCGGTCTACGTGCTGGCGCTGACGCCCGACGGTTCGGCCAGGGGAGCCTCCAGCCAGGTGATCCCGAACGCGACACACGCCCATTGGGGCGCGCTCCCCGTGCCGGGCGACCTCGCGCAGATCCCCCGGACGATGGCCGTCGTCCTGCCGCCCGACACCGGCGGCCTGGTGCGCCTCAGCGCACCCAACGCCGCGCGAGTCGTCGTGCTCGGCGCCGCGGGAGCACGCATCCCGGTCGACTACACCGTCCACGCCCCGGATGGGGTGAGGCTGGCGGCCAATGTCGCCGCCAGCCCGGCCAGGCCACAGACGACCGTCGCGGCGGGGGTGATCGCGACGGGCACCTTCAGGCTCGCCAGACCGGTGGCGCCCGACACGCTGACGCTCGACCTCCCGTCCGTCGGAAGCTGCCCCGCCGGTCAGCCGGGCGCGAGCGTCGCCAAGAAGCAGAGCACCTCCAAGCAGTCGGTCAAGGTCGAGCACCCGCGCGGCACCGGCGGGAGGGTCGGCGTGAACACCCACGATGTCAACGCCAGCTCGGACCACACGATCTGGACCACCGAGGAGACGTGCGCCGGCACGCGTATCAGGGTCAGCGAGGGCAGCGTGACCGTCAGGGTCCTCGGCCTCGGCACGACGGTCAAGGTCAGTGCTCCACAGATGAAGTTCTTCGCCCGCCGACTCCCGTGAGCGCCCCGACGGCTTCTGAAGCCAAGCACTACCGCGTGGTCGCGCAGCGGATCCTCAGCGGCGACATCGTGCCGGTGCTCGGCGCCGGCGCCAACCTGTGCGATCGCGAGCCGGGGGCCGAGTGGCAGCCCGACGCCCGACCGCGCACCGCGCTGCCGAGCGGCGTCGAGCTCGCGAACTGGCTGGCCCGTCAGTTCAGCGCCGAGGTGGACAAGCCGGTTGACCTGCTGCGGGTCTCGCAGGCCGCCGCCCTCAGCGGGGGGTACGGGCCGTTCTTCCGCGAGCTCCACCATGTCTTCGCGAGCAGCGAGAACGCCTACGAGCCGACCTCGCTGCACCGGTTTCTCGCCGGCCTGCCGGCTGTGTCGCGCCGCCGCGGCCTGCCTGCCCGCCCCCAGCTGATCCTCACCACCAACTACGACGACCTGCTCGAGCGCGCCTTCGCCGACGCGCAGGAGCCGATCGACATCGTCTACTACCTCGCCCAGGGGGAGGGGGACCCGCGGCGCGACATCGGCAGGGTCGTGCACGTCACGCCAGACGGAGAGCGCCGCGTGGTTCGAAAGCCGAAGAGCTATCTGAAGCTCTCGCCGGAGACGAGGCCGGTCGTGGTCAAGCTGCACGGCACCGTGCGCGAGGACGCCGACGAGGACTCCTGGGTCATCACCGAGGATCACTACATCGAATACCTCACCCAGGCCAACCTCAGCGAGTTCGTCCCGGTCAAGCTGCTCGGGAAGCTCAAGGCGAGCAACTTCCTCTTCCTCGGCTACGCGATGAAGGATTGGAACATGCGGGTCATGCTCCATCGGATCTGGGCAGAGCGCGACAGCAGCTGGAAGTCATGGGCGGTCCAGCTCGAGGCGAACGAGCTCGACACGGAGTTCTGGGCCGCGAAGGATGTCGACATTCGCAGCGCCTCCCTGCGGTCCTACCTGGCGGAGGTGGCGGCGTGCCTGGAAACGGTGCCGGCCGGGTGAGCGCAGAGGGGACGGCGCGGGCGCTGCGCTCGCCGTTTCTGGGGCTCCTCCCGTTCGGTGACAGCGAGACCGACGGCGCCCTCTTCGCAGGGCGGGAGGAGGAGATCGACCTCGTCGCGGCGAACCTCCGGGCGGCGAAGCTGACCACCTTCTACGGGCCGAGCGGCGTCGGCAAGAGCTCGCTCCTGCGAGCCGGCGTGGCCCGTCGCATCCGGATCGAGGCGGACGCCGCTCGCGCAGCCGGCCGTCCCGCGCCCACCGTGATCGTCTCAGACGAGTGGGCCGGCGACCCGGCGGCCGTGCTCGCCCGGCGGATCGCCGACGAGGCCGGCGACGAAACGCCCGATCTCGCGCTCGACGTGGCGATCGCGCGGTGGTGTGCCGAGCGCACCGGCGTGCTGCTGCTGATCTTCGACCAGTTCGAGGAGTACCTGCGCCTGCACCCGGCGCCCGGAGCGAAGGACGACGCGTTCGACCGGTTGTTCCCCGAGATCGCCGGTCGACTCGACCTGCGCGTGCACATCCTGATCTCCCTGCGCGACGACGCGCTCGCCGAGCTCGACCGCTTCGAGGGCAGGGTGCCGAACCTCTTCGACAACTACCTGCGCCTGCCGCCGATGACCCTCCCCGCAGCCCGGCGGGCGATCGAGGGGCCGATCGCAACGGTCAACGAGTGGCGCGTGGCCGCCGGCCTGCCGCCGGTCGACGTCGGCGCCGGCCTCGTCGACGACGTCCTCGAGCAGCTCACAGACCAGCGCCGGTGGTCGCCAGAAGCGGGCCTCGCCGCCCCGCCGGCCGAGGGCGAGGCAGTCGAGCCCGCCTTCCTCCAGCTGGTCATGAAGCGCCTCTGGGATGTCGACTCCGGCCGCCGGCCGCCGGTCCTGCGCCGGAGCACGCTCGTCGAGCTGGGCGGTGCCGATGCGATCGTGCGCGACCACCTCGACTCGGCGATGGCCGCCCTCACGCGTTCCCAGCGGGAGACCGCCGCCGAGGCGTTCGGCTACCTCGTGACACCGTCCGGCGCGAAGATCCGCTACACCGCCGAGGATCTCGCCGACCCGCTCTACGCCGACCGGCCGGTGGCCGAGGTTCGCGACGTGCTCGAGGCGCTCGCGGAGGGCCAGGCGCGGATCATCCGCAAGGTCCCGGCGCCGTCGGGCGAGCAGGCGCAGGGCTATGAGATCTTCCACGACGTGCTCGCTCACGCGGTTCGGGCGTGGGCCGAGCGTCAACGCAGGGCGCGTCTCGAGCGCCGTACCGCCCGGCTGGCCGGCGGCCTGGTCGCGGCGATCGCGATCGGTGCCGGTCTGCTCGCGTACGCGGCTCGACCCGTACTCCTGCAGAAACTCGAGCTGCGCACCGACGACGCCCGCTTCGGGCTGCGGGGCGCACGGCGCCCCGATCCCAAGATCGCCGTCGTGGCCCTCGATGACCGGACGCTCCGGGCGATGCCCGCGATCCTCGACAACCTGCGCGCGGCCGACGCGCGCGTGATCAGCCGCGTCAGCGCCGGCGCGCCCGCGGCGATCGCCGTCGACTTCCAGTACAAGCTCGGCGGCAGGCCCGGGACCCCGGCCCTGATCGGAGCGCTGAGACGGGCCCGCCACGTCGTCCTCGCGACCTTCCGCGTCAACGAGGACGGCAACACCACGCTCTTCGGGGTCGGCCCCCAGAGGACGTTCTACTCGGCCACGACCGGGTACTCCGGCTTCCCGAGAGAACCGGGTGGCGTGGTTCGGCACGTGCGAAGCGAGGCGAAGCTGCAGCTGGCGCCCGGGCAGGCGCTCCTGCCGACGGTCGAGAATCCCACCGCCACGCAGCCGGTCGGCCTCCCGACGTTGGCGCTCGCCGCCGCGCGGATCGCCGGCGACCCGGTCGACACGGCCACCTTCCCGAAGGGGGACGGCGCCTGGATCGACTTCGCGGGTCCTCCTGGCACCTACCGCCCGATCTCCTACCTCGACGTCCTGCGCGGCGCCGTCCCCCCGCAGACCTTCCGCGGGCGCATCGTCGTGATCGGCGAGACCGACCGCGGTGCCCAAGACCGCTTCCGGGCGCCGGGCGGCGTGATGGCCGGACCCGAGATCCACGCCAACGCGATCGCGACCGTCCGTGGCGGCCTGCCGCTGCGAGACGCGGGGGCCCCGGTCCCGGTCGCGCTGATCGTGATCCTCCCGCTGCTGTGCTGCGCACTCGCCCTGCGCTCCACGCTCCGGCGGGCCCTCCTCGCCTCGGCGCTGGCCGGCCTGCTCGTGCTCGTCGGGGCGCAGCTGGCCTTCGACGCCGGCCGGGTCGTGACCCTCGTCTACCCGCTGCTGGCGCTCGCGCTCGCTGCCGTCGGCAGCGTGATCGCCGCCCGTGCCACCCGCGTCGGCCGGCCGAAGTCCTCAGCTGGGTCGTCCGCCGCCCGCGATGACGCCGCCCGGCCGACCGAACCGGCGCGCGAGGAACCAGCGGCTATTCGACAGCCGGCGTGACCTGCGAGCGACCGGCTGCGTGCGCCTGGAGGATCAGCGCGAGCATCCGGCTGTTGCTCAGCAGCGACGGCCGCTGACAGCGGCTGCAGCGAAAGCGCCACCGCAGCAGCGGCTCACCCGGCATCGCCACGATCACGGCCGCGCTCGCCTCGTCGGCCGCATCCCAGCGCCCGGCGACCGGGCCCTCGAGGCTGAAGTGGACCCGCGCGGTCGCGGCGTCGAGCCCGCACCAGGCGAACGGCCTGCTGCAGGTCGCGTTCGCGCACATCAACGCGATCGGCCCCCGGCCCCGGAACGGCCCGAGCGCGTGGTTGAGCTCGTCGTCGCGGATCGCCTGACCCAGGCTGAGGATCCTCAGCCGATCGAGGGCCCGGCGCAGCTCCCGCTCGGTGGGGGTCGCCGGTCCCGTCATGCTGATCTGCGCTCTCTCGGCCCGAACACCAGCCCAGAGTAACCCCGAGCGCCCACCGCCGGCGAAATTCGACGGTCGGCCTCTCGCGATCGCCTCCGCGTCAGGTCGGGGCGCCGGTGGCCGCCGCGTTGAGCAGCGCCCCGGCGGTCATCATCCGCTCGATCGCGTGCGCCGCCCGCGCCGCCGCCTGGGCCATCGCCTCGTCGAGGTGGTCGCCCATCAGGATGACCGCCGCGTCCGGATCGTCGCCCAGCAGGGCCTCGAGAATCGCGAGATGCTGGGTGGTGGTGACGAGGATCCGCTGGTGGTGGACGAAGTTCTGCATCCGCACGACACGGATCCGGTCGTTGACGACCTGGAGCTGCCCGGCGATCGCCGGATTCCCGGCCGACTCGGCCAGCCGGAGGTGGAAGTGCTCGTCCACGACGACCAGCCCAGGATCCGGCGCCGGGGGGTCTGCCGCGAGCTCGGTCCACTCGTCGCGGATCGCTCTCACCAGCGCGAGGTCGTGGCGCTCGCCGTGCTCCCGCGGGCGCACGAGGCACGCCAGCTCGAGGATCCGCCGCAGCTCGTAGAGGTCGCGGATCCCCGCGAGGTTCGGGCTCCGCGGGTAGAAGCCTCCCTGCGGACGGCGGACGACGAGACCCTCGGCCTCGAGGCGCATCAGCGCTTCGCGCACCGGCGTCCGCGAAGCTCCCAGCCGCTCGGCGAGGCTGACCTCGGCGAGGCGCTCGATCAGGGGGTACTCGCCGAACAGCAGGCCCCGGCGGAGCTCGTCGTAGACGTCGCGCGACCGCGGACGGGCCGCCTTCGGCCGCGGCCTCGCGCCGGGGCGCGCGCTCACTGGGCGACCGCCTGGCGCTCGAGTGCCGAGACGTGAGCCGTGACGATCCTCCACCCGTCGGGAGTTCGCACCCACGTCTGCGACTGGCGACCGGTCACCCCGGACTTCGTCCGCCGGAACTCCGCTGAGGTCACCGCCGCGTCGCGGCCGAACGTCGTGACCAGGGAGTAGAGGATCTCCCGCTCGAGATCGTCGACCGCCCGCAGGCAGCGAAACCGCGCGATCGCCTCATGGCTGTAGAGGTTCTCCCCCGCTCCGTAGCGAACCGTCAGCGGGTCGTTCCAGAACAGCTCGTCGAGCTGGTCGACGTCGTTGCACAGGAACGCCCGCTCGTAGCGCTCGAACTCGGCCGTCACCTCGGCCACGATCTCCGGCAGGTTCACCTCCACCGACCCACCGCCTCGGCCTTCCGCACGAGGCCCCGCTCCTCGAGCTCCGCGCCGACCCGCAGGAGCGTCGCCTCGGCGAAGTGCGTCGCGATCAGCTGGACGCCCAGCGGCAGTCCGTCGACCGCGCCGGCGGGGATCGTCAACACCGGCAGCCCGGCGAACGAGATCGGCTGGGTGTAGGCGCCGAGATACGCCTGGGTCGGCACGCTCGCCCCGTCGACGATCGCCTCGCGCTGACCGACCAGCGGCGCCGGGAACGGCGTCGCCGGCGCGAGGATCACGTCCACGGTCTCGAACAGCGCCACGATCCGCCTGCGAAACCACCGCCGGAACTCCTGCGCCTGGAGGTAGGCCCTGGCCGGGGCGAGCGCCCCCGCGAGAAACCGGTCGCGCGTCATCGGGTCGAAGTCGCCCGGCCTGCGCCGCAGCGACTCCAGGTGGCGCTGGGCGCCCTCGGTCGCCGTGATCACCATCGCCGCCGCCCTCGCCTGCGCCGCGTGGGCGATCGAGATCCGCCGCCCGACGCCCAGCGCCTGCGCCAGCTCGTCAACGACACCGATCGCCTCGGGGGTTCCGCCCCTGGCGAAGTAGCCGTCGGCCACCGCCAGGCGCAGCCCGTCGAGCCCGCCGCGAAGGTCGGGCGCCGGATCCCTCGGCCGATCGGCGCTCAACGGATCCTTCGGGTCATAGCCGTGGAGCACGTCGAAGCTGACCGCCAGATCCCGGACGCTCGCCGCCAGCGGACCGACCACGTCGAGCGTGTCGCAGAACGGCAGCACCCCCCGACAGGAAATCCGACCGGAGGTCGGCTTAAGGCTCAGAACCCCGCACAGTGCCGCCGGCACACGCAACGACCCGTTGGTGTCCGAGCCGAGCGTCAACGGGACGAAGCCGGCCGCGACGGCCGCGCCCGAGCCGCCCGAGGAGCCACCGGCGACCCGTGTCAGGTCGTGCGGGTTGCGGCACGCCCCGTAGTGGGCGTTCTCGGTTGTGAAGCCGTACGCGTACTCGTCCATGTTGAGCATCCCGACCAGCACCCCGCCGGCCTGCGAGAGGCGCCGGACCGCTTCGCCGTCCGCGCTCGCCGGCGGGTCCTCCGCGCTGATCTTCGACCCTGCGACCGTCACCTCGCCGGCGACGTCGAAGAGGTTCTTGACGGCGAACGGCGCTCCGGCCAGCGGCCCCGGATCGCCTCCCCCGGCGACCAGCTCGTCGACCCGCCGGGCGTCGGCGAGCGCCCGGTCGGCGAGCACCCCCGTGAAGCTGTTGACCGCCTCGTCTCCGGCCGCGATCGCCGCGATCGCGCGCTCGGCGACGTCGAGCGCCGAGCGCGCCCCGGCCCGCACCTCCCGGGCGATCCCGACCGCGTCCCCTGAGGCCTGAGTCACGACGAGGACTCCGTCGTGTCGATCGCCTCGACGATCGCCGCGTTGTCGACGAGCACCTTGAGGTGGCGCAGGACGCCCGGCCACCAGGCCTCTTCGATCTCGAGCGTCGCCAGGCCGGCCGCGGCGCGGGCGTAGGTGTCGAGCTCATCCACGGTGGGCCTCCGCAACGCTGTCGAGGTTTGGCCGGCTGGTCGACGAACGCGTCAGCCGCTCTGTGGACACCACCGTATACAGAGTCTCCGGCCGAAGCGATGGCCCGCCGGTCCAGGCCGCTTTGTGCTTGTGGTCCATGGTGCCGGCGATCTGCCAGACGTACGTTGTCCTCACTCGAAGACTGTCGACGACGCTGTATACAACTCCCCGGCCAAGTGACTCGGGGCTGCCCCGCAGAAAGGCTCCAATGACTTCCACGCTTGGCCTCGACCGGACTCCGGCGCTGGCCGCCTCGGTTCCCGCCGAGCCCTATCCATTCAGCCTGAGCTCGGCGTCCACGGCGCTCGTGATCATCGACATGCAGCGCGATTTCCTCGAACCCGGCGGCTTCGGCGAGGGCCTCGGCAACGACGTCAGCCTGCTCCAGGCAGTCGTCGAGCCGCTCCAGGCCGTCCTCGCGGCCGCCCGGGAGGCCGGCATGCTCGTGATCCACACCCGCGAGGGCCACCGCTCGGACATGACCGACTGTCCGCCGAGCAAGCGCGCCCGCGGTCAGCTCGAGTTCGGGATCGGCAGTCCCGGTCCCAAGGGCCGGGTCCTGATCCGGGGCGAGTTCGGCCACGGCATCGTCGACGAGCTCGCCCCAGCGCCCGGCGAGATCGTCCTCGACAAGCCCGGCAAGGGCGCCTTCTACGCGACCGACCTCGAGCTGATCCTCCGCAACCAGGCGATCACGAGCCTGATCGTGACCGGCGTGACGACCGAGGTCTGCGTCCACACGACGGTTCGCGAGGGCAACGACCGCGGCTTCGAGTGCCTCGTCATCTCCGACTGCGTCGGCTCCTACTTCCCGGAGTTCCACGACGTCGGCCTGAAGATGATCGCCGCCCAGGGCGGGATCTTCGGCTGGGTCGCCGATTCCACCGCGCTGCTCGCGGCGCTCTCGCCAGTTGCCGGGCCGCCGGTCAAAGAACTTGCCAACGCCATAAGCCAGGGGGAGTAGTCAGACATGTCGACCGCCGCTTCAAGCCAACCGCCGCGCCGCTCGCCCTTGGGCGGGCTCGGCCTGCTCTGGACCCGGGGCGACCTGAACGCCTTCTTCGGGCTCGGCATCAACATGCTTGTCAACGTCCTGGTGATCGCCGGCCTGATGGTCGGGGTCGTCCACCTCAGCAGCCACGACAGCTTCCGGGTGATCCTCCCGGCGCTCGGCCTCGAGCTCCTCGTCGGCAACATCTTCTACTTCGTGCTGGCCAAGCGGCTGGCCGCCAAGGAGGGGCGCGACGACGTGACGGCCCTGCCGTACGGGCCGAGCGTGCCCCACATGTTCATCGTCTCGCTGGTGATCATGCTCCCGATCTACCTGCGCACCCACGATCCGATCAAGGCCTGGGAGGGCGGCCTGGCGTGGGCCTTCATCATCGGCGTGATCATCCTGATCGGCGCCTTCATCGGCCCGACGATCCGCCGCTTCACCCCCCGGGCCGCGCTCCTCGGGACGCTGGCCGGCATCTCGATCACGTTCATCTCGATGCGCCCGGCCGCCCAGATGTGGGGCGCCCTGTGGATCGCGCTGCCGACCTTCTTCGTGATCTTCGTCGGCTTCGTCGCCGGAGTTCGCCTCCCGCGCAACTTCCCGGTCGGCCTCGCCGCCCTCCTGTTCGGCTCGGCGATCGCCTGGATCGGCGGCTACATGAACACGGCCGACGTCAGCTCCTCGGTCCACGAGATCGCCCTCGGCCTGCCGTCGCTGAACATCACCCATCTCGTCAACGGCCTCAACGGGATCGCCCCGCTGCTGGCGACGGCGATCCCGCTCGGGATCTACAACTTCACCGAGGCGATGAGCAACGTCGAGAGCGCGGCGGCGGCCGGCGACAGCTACAACCTGCGCCACGTCCTGCTCGCCGACGGAACCGGCGCCGTGATCGGGTCGATCCTCGGCAGCCCGTTCCCCCCGGCCGTCTACATCGGCCACCCGGGCTGGAAGAAGGCCGGCGGACGGATCACCTACTCGCTCGCCACCGGCGTGGGTATCTTCCTGTTCTGCACGATCGGGCTCTTCCCACTGCTGTCGGCCGTCCTACCGATCCCGGCGATCGTCCCGATCCTGCTCTACATCGGGCTCGTGATCGGCGCCCAGGCGTTCGCGTCGGTCCCGCGGGCCCACTATGCCGCGATCGTGCTGGCCATCGTGCCCAACGTCGCCCAGTGGGCCTCGGGGCTGGTCGACAGCACGCTCTCGGCAGCGGGTACGACCGCGACCAAGGTCGGGATCGCAAACCTCGAGAACGCCGGCGTGATCTACCCCGGGCTCGTCTCGCTCGGCCAGGGCGCGATCCTCGCCGGGATGATGCTCGGCGCGATCGGCGCGCTGATCATCGACAGGCGCTTCGAGCTCGCCGCCGGATACTGCTTCTTCGCGGCGATCCTCGCCTTCGTCGGCCTGATCCACGGGCCGAAGGTCGGCTGGGCGATCTCGCCGAAGATCGCGCTCGGCTACGCGATGACCGGCCTCGTCTGTCTGGCCTTCTCCCGCCTGGGCGTCCCCCGGAGGGAGTTCGATCTCGCCGATCCGATCGACGCGGCCGACGCCGCGGCGCTCGCCGGCGTCCTCGCCGGCACGGATGGGAAGCCGGCCGAGCGGGCCGGAGCCCACGAGCCGGAGCCCGTCCCCGCCTGAGGTGCGCCGATCGGGTCGCCGCCCTGGGAGCCCGATCCGCGTGAGAAGCGACCTCGGCATCCGGGGCCTGCTCGCCGACTACCGCAGCGGCGAGCGGGTCCCGGTCGACGTCCTGCGCGCCGCCCACGCCCGGGCCGGGCGCTCCGACCAGCCGGCCTGGATCACGCTGCTCGAATGGGAGGCGGTCGCCCAGTACCTCGATCGCCTCGGCCCGTCGGGCCCGCAGCTCCCGCTCTATGGGATCCCGTTCGCGATCAAGGACAACATCGATCTCGCCGGGACGCCGACGACCGCCGCCTGCCCGGAGTTCGCCCGTGTCCCGCAGACGAGCGCCTTCGTCGTCGAGCGTCTGATCGCCGCCGGCGCGATCCCCCTCGGCAAGACCAACATGGACCAGTTCGCGACCGGTCTCGTCGGGACGAGGACCCCATATGGCGCCTGTCGGAGCGTCGTCGACGGTCGCTACATCTCCGGCGGGTCGAGCTCCGGGTCGGCGGTCGCCGTCGCCGCCGGCATGGTCAGCTTCGCGCTCGGCACCGACACCGCCGGGTCCGGCCGGGTGCCGGCGGCCTTCAACGCGATCGTCGGGCTCAAGCCGTCGCTCGGCCTGATCAGCACCAGTGGCATCGTCCCGGCCTGCCGGACGCTCGACTGCGTCTCGGTGTTCGCGCTCGACGCCGCCGATGGCGCCCTGGTCTACGCCGCCGCCGCGGCCTACGACCCCGACGACCCCTACTCGCGCCCAGCGCCCGCGGGGCATGCCGCGCCTGCGCCACACACCCCCAGCGCGGGGTCGTCGAGGATCGGGGTCCCGCCGGCCGGGCAGCTCGAGTTCTTCGGCGACGTCCAGGCCGCCGCCGCCTGGGAGGCGGCGCTCGAGCTCGCCCGAGGGCTCGGATGGCGGCTGGTCGAGATCGACTTCGCCCCCTTCGCCGCCGTCGCCCGCCTGCTCTACGAAGGCGGGTGGATCGCCGAGCGGGCGGCCGCCGTCGGTGAGTTCGTCGCCGCCCACCCGGACGCCGTCGATCCGGTCGTCGGCGAGATCATCGGCCGGGGTGCTCGAGCGAGCGCCGTCGACGCCTTCCGCAGCGCCTACCGCCTGGCCGAGCACCGGCGGGCGACCGAGCGCGATTGGGCGCGGATCGACGCGCTCCTCCTGCCGACGGCGCCGACGATCTTCACCCACGAGGAGATCGCCGCGGATCCGCTCGGCACGAACGCCAGGCTCGGGACCTACACGAACTTCGTCAACCTGCTCGATCTCTGCGCGATCGCGGTCCCCGCCGAGCGGCGGGAGGACGGCCTGCCGTTCGGAGTGACGTTGATCGCCCCCCGCGACCACGACGCCCGGTTGATCGACCTCGCGGCGACCTGGCTCGGCGAGACGGCGACGGCGACGGCGACCGCGACGCCCTCGAGCGTCGCCGCGGCGACGGCGAGCGGTGTGCCCGGCGACGCGGCAAGCGGCGGCACCCTGGTCGCCGTGGTCGGCGCCCACCTGAGCGGCCTGCCGCTCAACCACCAGCTCGCAGACCTCGGGGCGACGCTCGACCGGGAGACCCGGACGGCAGCGATCTACCGGCTCTACGCGTTGAGCGGAGCGGTTCCGCCGAAGCCGGGCCTCGTCCGCGTCGGGCGCGAGACCGGCGCGTCGATCGAGCTCGAGGTCTGGAGGATCGGCCACGCCGGCTTGGGACGCCTGATCGGGGGCGTCGCTGCGCCCCTCTCGATCGGCGCGGTCGAGCTCCTCGATGGATCGAAGGTGTCCGGGTTCGTCTGCGACTCGCGAGTGACACCCAGCGCCCGTGACATCACCGAGTGGGGCGGCTGGCGGGCGTTCGTCGCGCAGGAGGCGGCCGCCACGCTCAGCTGAAGCGCCTCGCGCAACCGGCGAATGCGCAACGCTCGAGGGCGAGACTCACCTCCGGGTGGCCGGTCGAAACGTGATGCTAGGCTCGAGACAGGTGCATGGCGCCGAGCGGCGCCAGATCGATCTCAACCAGGGGAGCCCATGGTCACTGCCGGGAACCGACGCATCCTCGGCGCGCGCCACGTCGCGGCGCTCGCGATCTCAGCCGTCGCGCTGGCGGGGATGAGCCTCACGAGCTCGGCTCGGGCAGCCGTCCCAAGCCTCGCTCCTTCGGTTGCGCTGCCGGCCGCGCAACAGGGGAAGGCGGTCGCGCGCCCGTACATCAAGGTGCTTTCCAGGACTCACTTCGGGACTCCGCCGACGACCGCCGACTGCTTCGGCGCGTTTGGGATCGCGTGCTACGGGCCGACGCAGTTCCAGCGGGCCTATGACATGCCGCCGCTCTACGCGGCCGGCCTGACCGGCAAGGGCCGCACGATCGTGATCGTCGACTCGTTCGGCTCGCCGACGGTCGCCGCCGACCTCGCGCGGTTCGACAGCGACTTCGGGCTCCCGGCGCCGCCGTCGCTGAACGTCATCGCGCCGGCCGGACCCGTCCCGCCGTTCGATCCGACCGACCCCGAGATGGTCGGTTGGGCGGAGGAGACCTCGCTCGACGTGCAGTACGCGCACGCGATGGCACCCGGAGCGAACATCCTCCTCGTCGAGACCCCGGTCGCCGAAACCGAGGGAACGGTCGGCTTCCCGGAGATCGTCGCGGCCGAGAACTACGTCATCAACCACAACCTCGGCGATGTCATCACCCAGAGCTTCGGGGCGACCGAGCTGACCTTCCCGACGCCCCAGTCGCTGCTCAACCTGCGCGGGGCCTTCGCCAACGCGCTGGTCCACCGTGTAACCGTGCTCGCTTCCTCGGGCGACGCGGGTGCGACCGACAACAAGGCTGACGGCCTCGACTACTACCCCTTCAGGGTCATCTCCTGGCCTTCGAGCGACCCGCTCGTGACCTCGGTCGGCGGCACCCAGCTCCATCTCGATGCGACCGGCGTCCGGATCGCGCCGGACAACGTCTGGAACGACACCGAGCTCTTCGGCAGCCCGGCCGCCTCGGGCGGCGGACTCTCGTCGATCTTCTCGCGGCCGCTGTTCCAGCTGGGCGTCGGCAACGTCGTCGGCTCCCGGCGCGGCACGCCCGACATCAGCATGAGCGCAGCCGTCGACGGCGCCGCTCTCGTCTACTTCGGCTTCGGAGGCGACGAGCCCGGCTACTACCTGATCGGCGGCACCAGCGAGGCGTCGCCGATGTTCGCCGGCGTCGTCGCGGTCGCCGACCAGGCGGCCGGCCACCGTCTCGGCTTGATCGACCCCTACCTCTACCTGTTGGGCGGTCTCCACTCTCCCGGGATCCCGGACGTCACCTCCGGGAACAACTCGGTCACCTTCCCCCAGGACGGGCAGACGATCACAGTAGACGGCTTCAACGCCGTCCCCGGCTACGACCTGGCGACCGGACTCGGCACCGTCGACGGCTCGCAGCTGGTCAACGCCCTCTCGCGCTTCCCGTAGCCGGGTCGCCGGGCCTGCCGCGGTTCCCTCGGGCCTCCGGCGACCCCGCGCGGGGTCGCTCGGGGTTTCCGCGAGGCGGGCCGCGGGCACCGGACAGATAGTCGACCCGAAACCGACGACGGTGGACCGACGGTCCGCTACGCTTAAGCACGATGTCGAACA
Source organism: Solirubrobacteraceae bacterium (assembly GCA_034664295.1). Lineage (GTDB taxonomy): Bacteria > Actinomycetota > Thermoleophilia > Solirubrobacterales > Solirubrobacteraceae > Palsa-513. The sequence continues at coordinate 38,747 of JAXDHV010000103.1, forward strand.
GAGCCCGATCCGAGAGCTGGCCGACCGGTCCTCGCCGGCGCCGCGAGATCCGCGCCGCCGTCCGGGGCGAGTGGGAGCTCGAGCCCCGGGCTCGGGGCTGGGCTGCGGTCCGCTCCTTCGCAAGGCAGGTCGGAGAGCTCGAGCAGGCGCGACTCGTCGCCCACGCCGAGGCCGCGCGCCGGGAGCCGATCGCACGGCCGGTGGCGAGGTCGCCGCGCGACGGAGCACCGGCGGGCGCAGCCGGTCGGCAGCGCGCCAAGCGCGCCTGAGCACGCTCTCCCCGACTCGGGCGACGGGGCTCGCCTGCAGGGCGGCCAGCGCCCGGAGGTCCTCGCGGTCGATCTGGCCGACCGTTATCTTGGCCCGTCGGTAGGTACCGCGGGAGGCGGCCGGCGCAGACACTGTGCTGGTGCAGCGCGCCGACGGGGGACCGGCGGCGCCCCCGGCCCACTGAGGAGGATCGCCCATGTCAACCGCGCCCGCGTCAAGCGGTGGTTCGTCGTTGCGTCGCCGTTTCACGAAGCTCGTCGACAACGAGATCCTCGAGGACTACTCGCTGCGATACGCGCCGTCGAAGTTCCGCACGTGGAGCGAGTTCGTCGTCGCGTCGGCCGCGCTCGGTGGGATCGCCTACCTCGCTGACTTCGCGATCGGCGCGTCGATCGCGATCACCTACGGCTTCACGAATGCGCTGATCGCCGTCCTCCTGGCGGCGGTCGTGATCTTCCTGACGTCGGTGCCGATCGCCTACTACTCGGCGAAGTACTCGATCGACATGGACCTGCTCACGCGGGGGGCCGGGTTCGGCTACCTCGGGTCGACGATCACGTCGGTGATCTACGCGAGCTTCACGTTCATCTTCTTCGCACTCGAGGGGTCGATCATGGCCCAGGCGCTCCAGTCGGGGCTGGGCATTCCGCTCTGGCTCGGCTACCTGCTCGGGGCGCTGGTGATCATCCCGCTGGTCTGCTTCGGGATGACGCTGCTCTCCAAGCTCCAGGTCTGGACCCAGCCGATCTGGCTGATCCTGATGTTCGCCCCGTTCATCGCGATCCTCGCCAAGGACCCGAACGCCTTCGCCCACTGGACTCACTTCAAGGGCAACGCGAAGAGCTCGGGCTTCGACGGGATCTCGATGGGCCTGGGGGCGGGCATCGCGCTCTCGCTGATCGCCCAGATCGGCGAGCAGGTCGACTACCTGCGCTTCATGCCGGCCAAGACGCCGGCCAACGCCCGCAAGTGGTGGACCGCGGTGATCGCGGCCGGCCCGGGGTGGGTCGTGCTCGGCGCGCTCAAGCAGCTCGGCGGGGCGTTCCTCGCCTTCTATGTCGCGAGCAAGGTCGGCCTGACGAAGGCGGGTGAGCCGATCGAGCAGTACATCGGGGGCTTCAACTCTTTCCTGCCGGGCGGCATCGTGCTCGGCGTCGCCGTCTTCTTCGTCCTCCTCTCGCAGGTCAAGATCAACGTCACGAACGCCTATTCGGGGTCGCTCTCGTGGTCGAACTTCTTCTCGCGGATCTTCCACTGGCACCCGGGCCGGGTCGTCTGGGTCTTCTTCAACGTCGGGATCGCGCTGACGCTGATGGAGGTCGGCGTGTTCAGCTTCCTCAACACGGTGCTCGGGTTCTACTCGAACGTCGCGATCGCCTGGATCGGCGCGGTCGTCGCGGACCTCGTGATAAACAAGCCGCTGAAGCTCAGCCCGTCGTACGTCGAGTTCAAGCGGGCTCACCTGTACACGATCAACCCGGTCGGCTTCGGCGCGATGACGATCGCCTCGATCATCTCGATCCTGGCGTTCTACAACGCGTTCGGCAACGTCCTCCAGGCGTACTCGCCGTTCCTGGCGATCGGCATCGCGATGGTCCTCTCGCCGGTGATCGCGTTCGCGACCAAGGGCAAGTACTACATCGCCCGGCTCGACGAGCTCGGCGGCGACGTCGCGGCGCAGGACACCACGGAGATCACGTGCATCGTCTGCGGCGAGGCCTACGAGACGCCTGACATGTCGACCTGTCCCTTCCACAAGGGCGCCATCTGCTCGCTCTGCTGCACACTCGAGAAGTCGTGTCACGACGTGTGCAAGGCGCCGGGGCAGCCCGGGGTTCCGACACCGGAGCCGGCAGGCGCCGTCGCCGTGTAAGCCGGGGATCACCACCCACCCATCCCCACCCCGGCCCGGGGGCTCCACGGCGAGAACAAGCGTGGCGGGCGTCGGCCGGGCCGCCGGCGTCCGTCACAACATCCGCGACTGAAAGGTGAGGAGGAGTGGCATGCCCGAGGTGATCTTCAGCATCGACCGGGACCTCAGCGTCCCGATGGCCGAGCAGGCGATGGTCGGTCACAACCGCTGGCATCCGGACATCCCGGCGGTCGCGAGCATCGAGCCGGGGGGGAGCTACCGGATCGAGTGCAAGGACTGGACCGACGAGCAGATCCACAACACGGACTCGCCGGCCGACGTGGCCGGCGTGAACCTCGACAAGACGCACATGTTGAGCGGCCCGTTCCACATCAAGGGGGCCGAGCCCGGCGACATCCTGGTCGTCGACATCCTCGACATGGGGCCGTTCGCCGAGCACGAATGGGGATACACGGGGATCTTCGCGAAGGGCAACGGCGGCGGCTTCCTGACCGACTACTACCCGGAGTCGGCGAAGGCGATCTGGGACATCGAGGGGATCTTCTGCAGCTCCCGCCACCTTCCGGGCGTCCGCTTCGCGGGGCTCTCGCACCCCGGCCTGCTCGGGTGCGCCCCGTCGCACGACCTGCTGGCCGAGTGGAATCGTCGGGAGGCGGACCTGATCGCCCGCAACCCGTCTCGGGTGACCGGCGAGCCGATGGGCGACACCGTGCAGGACCCGCCGCTCGCGCTGCTGCCACTCGAGAAGGACGCCCTGCTCGGATCGCTGACCGGCCTCGAGCACGCGCGGGTCGCAAAGGAGGCCGCGCGGACGGTGCCGCCGCGCGACCACGGCGGCAACTGCGACATCAAGAACCTCTCGAAGGGGACGCGGATCTACTTCCCGGTCTATGTCGAGGGCGCCCTGTTCTCGATTGGCGACCTCCACTTCTCCCAGGGCGACGGTGAGATCACCTTCTGCGGGGCGATCGAGATGCCCGGCTTCATCGACCTGGGGTTCGACCTGATCAAGGGCGGGGTCGAGACCTACGGCCTGGCGGCGGCCAACCCCCACGGCAACCCGATCTTCAAGCCGGGCCCGGTCGAGCCGCACTACTCGGAGTACCTGATGTTCGAGGGGATCTGCGTCGAGGACGGGGTCAACTACTACATGGACGCGACGGTCGCCTACCGGCGGGCGGCGCTGAACGCGATCGAATACCTCAAGCGGGCGATGGGCTACACGGGCGAGCAGGCCTACCTGCTGCTGGGGGCGGCGCCGGTCGAGGGGCGGATCGGGGGAATCGTCGACATCCCGAACTGCGCGGTCAGCCTGGGGATCCCACTGTCGATCTTCGACCGCGACATCCTCCCGCACTGATGCCGGTCTATGAGTACACCTGCCCGGCGTGCGGTTCGTTCGAACGCGAGCAGCCCTTCGCGCTGGCCTCGGCCGCACCCCTCGCGTGCGGGTCGTGCGGCCTCGAGAGCGCTCGCGTGTTCTCGGCGCCGGGTGGCCGCGGGCCCCGCCGGGCCCGCCGGCTCGACGGGGCCGGACGGTCGACGCTGGCGCGGATCGACCGCTCCGAGCAGGGCATCCCGCGGGTCGGAGCGCCGCCGCCGGGTCGCCGCATGCACGGCGGCGTCCCGTCGCCGCCGGGGCACTCCGAGCACCAGAGCCGCCCGTGGCAGCTCGGCCACTAGAGTCCCGCAGGCCGTGCACCTGACGCCGTCGGATACCGAGAAGCTCCTCCTGTCGGTCGCCGGGATGATCGCCCGGGATCGGCGCGAGCGGGGGGTCGCGCTCAACTACCCGGAGTCGGTCGCCCTGCTGTCCTGCTGGGTGATCGAGCGGGCGCGGGAGGGGGCGAGCGTCGCGCAGCTGATGACCGACGGTCGGTCGGTCCTGCGGCGCGAGGAGCTGATGGAGGGAGTCCCCGAGATGCTCGACGAGGTCGCCGTCGAGGCGACCTTCCCGGACGGGCGCAAGCTCGTGACGATCCACCAGCCGGTCCCGTGATCCCCGGGGAGATCCGGGCGGCGCCCGGGACGATCGAGCTCGCCGCGGGGCGCGAGCGGGTGCGCGTGGACGTGCTCAACACCGGAGACCGGCCGATCCAGGTCGGCTCGCACTTCCACTTCAGCGCGGTCAACGCGGCGCTCGCGTTCGATCGGGCGAAGGCGTCCGGGTTCCGGCTCGACATCCCCGCCGGGACGTCGCTGCGCTTCGAGCCGGGGCTCGCCCGCGAGGTCGGGCTGGTCGCACTCGGCGGCGCCCGCCGTGTCCCGGGACTCCAGCTCCCGGCGGAAGAGGAGGAGGGTGGATGACCGAGATCAGCCGAGAGCGCTACGCCGCCCTCTACGGGCCGACCGTCGGCGACCGGGTTCGCCTGGCCGACACGAACCTCTGGATCGAGGTCGAGGAGGACCGCGCCGTCCCCGGCGAGGAGGCGGTCTTCGGCGGGGGCAAGACGATCCGCGAGTCGATGGCCCAGGGCTCGACGACCTACGCCGAGGGTGCGCCGGACGCGGTGATCACGAACGTCGTCGTGCTCGACCACTGGGGCATCGTCAAGACCGACGTCGGGATCCGCGACGGACGGATCTCGGCGCTGGGGAAGGCCGGCAACCCGGACATCATGGACGGGGTCCACGCGGCCCTGCGGATCGGCCCGAGCACCGATGTGATCTCCGGCGAAGGCCGCATCCTGACGGCCGGCGGGGTCGACTGCCACGTCCACTTCATCTCACCCACGATCGTCACCGAGGCCCTCGCGAGCGGGATCACGACGCTGATCGGCGGGGGGACCGGCCCGACCGAGGGAACGCGTGCGACGACGTGCACGCCGAGTCCGTCGAGCCTCGCGATGATGCACCGGGCGCTCGACGGCCAGCCGGTGAACATCGTGCTGCTCGGGAAGGGCAACACCGTGTCCGCGGACGGCCTGGCCGAGCAGGCGATGGCCGGGGCGGGCGGCTTCAAGCTCCACGAGGACTGGGGGTCGACGCCGGCGGCGATCGACGCGTGCCTGCGGGCGGCCGAGCGGTTCGGCGTGCAGGCGGCGATCCACACCGACACGCTCAACGAGGCCGGCTTCCTCGAGTCGACTGTCGCGGCGATCGCCGGCCGGTCGATCCACAGCTACCACACCGAAGGCGCCGGTGGGGGCCACGCGCCGGACATCATCGCGATCGCGTCCCAGCGCAACGTCCTCCCGTCGTCGACCAACCCGACCCGCCCGCACTCGATCAACACGGTCGCCGAGCACCAGGACATGCTGATCGTCTGCCACCACCTCAACCCGAAGGTGCCCGAGGATCTGGCCTTCGCCGAGAGCCGGATCCGGGCGAGCACGATGGCGGCCGAGGACCTCCTCCACGACCTCGGCGCGATCTCGATCATCGGGTCAGACGCCCAGGCGATGGGGCGGGCGGGGGAGACGATCATCCGCACGTGGCAGACCGCCCACGCGTGCAAGGAGCGCTACGGGCCGCTCGAGGGCGACGGGCCGGCCGACAACGCGCGGGCCCGCCGGTATGTCGCCAAGTACACGATCTGCCCGGCGATCGCCCACGGCCTGGGCGACGAGCTCGGTTCGGTCGAGGTCGGCAAGCTCGCGGACCTGACGCTCTGGGACCCGGCCTTCTTCGGCATGCGCCCACGTCTGGTCATCAAGTCAGGTGTTGTTGTCTGGGCACCGATCGGAGACGCGAACGCGTCGATCCCGACACCCCAGCCGGTGCTCGGCCGGGCGATGTTCGGCGCAGCGCCGTCGGCGGCTTCGCATCTGGCGTACTCGTTCGTCTCGCCGGCCGCGCTCGCGGACGGCCTCGAGGAGCGACTCGGCCTCGACCGCAGGCTGCTCGGGGTCGCCGATACGCGCGGGGTGACGAAGCTCGACATGCCCAACAACGCGGCCCTCCCGGAGATCCGCGTCGACCCCGAGACGTTCGTCGTGTTCATCGACGGCGAGCCGGTCGTGCCGAGGCCGGCGCAGTCGCTCCCCCTGGCCCAGCTCTACTCGCTCTTCTGAGTCGTGCAGCATCGGTCGCGAGGGTGATGGGTTGAGCGCGGCGGTCCTCGAGCTGCTGCTGGCCGACGGGCGGACGCCGAGCGGCGGCTACGCCCATTCGGGAGGGCTCGAGGCGGCGCTCGCCGGCGGCCTGAGCGCGGCCGGCGTTCCGGCCTTTGCGCGGGCCCGCCTCCACACGCTCGGCCGCTGCCAGGCGGCGCTGGCCGCGCTGGCGGCGGGGTGCTCGAGCCTCGAGGGCCTCTTCGAGCTCGACCGGGAGGCCTCCGCGCGGACTCCGGTCGCCGCGCTGCGGGCGGCCGATCGCCGGCTCGGGCTCGGGCTGCTGCGGACCGGCCGGACGCTCTGGCCCGACGATCGCCTGCTGGCCTCCTACGCGGCCGGGAGCTCGCTCACGCCGCGGGCGGTCTCACTCGGCGCGGTCGCCCGGGCCGCTGGGATCGATCCGGTGGGAGCGGCTCGCCTGGCGCTCTACGAGGACGTCGCCGGCGTCGCGGCGGCCGCGGTCAAGCTCGTCTCGCTCGACGGCGCCCGGGCGAGCGCCTGGGTCGCCGAGCTGGCCGGGGAGATCGAAGCGCTCGCGCAGGAGGCGTGTCGGGTCCAGGGGGACGGGATCCCGAGCCCGTCGGTGCCCCTGCTCGACCGGCGGGCGCTGGTCCACCAGGCGAGTGCGGGGAGGCTCTTTGCCAGCTGAGGCGCCACCGGCCGGCGGCGACGGCGACGGCGACGGCGACGGGACGGGGGCGCTGCGGGCGCTGCGGGTGGGTGTCGGCGGGCCGGTCGGGACGGGCAAGAGCTCGCTGATCGCCGCGCTCTGCCGGGGATTGGCCGGCGAGCTGGAGCTCGGGGTCGTGACCAACGACATCTACACGACCGAGGACGCCCGCTTCCTGCGCGAGCAGGGCGTCCTCCCGGTCGAGCGGATCGAAGCCGTCCAGACCGGCTGCTGTCCGCACACGGCGATCCGCGACGACATCTCGATGAACCTGCTCGCCGTCGAGGAGCTCGAACGGGCGGAGGGGCCGCTCGACGTCGTCTTCGTCGAGAGCGGCGGCGACAACCTGACGGCGTGCTTCAGCCCGGCCCTGGCCGACACGCAGATTTTCGTGCTCGACTGCGCCGGCGGCGACGACGTCCCGCGCAAGGGCGGTCCGGGGGTCGCCCGGTCAGACCTCCTGGTGATCAACAAGATCGACCTCGCCCCATATGTGGGAGCCGATGTCGGGCTGATGTTGAGCGACGCCGCGCTCCGGCGCGGCGAGCGCCCGACCCTGGCGCTCAGCCTCCGCGACCCCGAGTCGGTAGTCGCGCTCTGCGGTTGGGTCCGGCGGGCGCTCGGGACCTGGCAGGCGGGGACCCTGGTCAGCGTCGATCCCGGGCCGCCGGCCCCCCACGCCCACGGCGACTTCGATCCCGGACCGCCGGCCCCCCATGCCCACGCCGACGCCCACGGCGACGTCGATCCCGGGCCGCCGGCCCCCCATGCCCCCATTCACGCGGACGCCCACGCTCCCGATCGCAGCGGCTGAGCCGCCGGGCGTGAGCCTGGCGATCGGGGCCGAGCTCCGCGCGGGGCGGACGATCGTCGAGGTGCTCGCCGGAACCGAGCCGTGGCGGCCGCGGATCCTCGCGCCCGATCGGGCGATCGCGCGGGTTGCGCTCGTCCAGAGCCGGGCGTCCCTGCTCTCGGGCGACGACGTCCGCGTGCGGATCGAGGTCGGTCCGGAGGCCGCCCTCGAGCTGGTCGAGCTCGGGGCGACGATCGCCAACCACGTCCGCGGGGGCGCCGGGGCGCTGGTCGACGTTCGGGTCTTTCTCGCCGCGGGGGCTCGCCTGGTCTGGCTGGCCGAGCCGCTGATCGCGTCAGCCGGGTGCGCGCTCGAGCAGACGACGTCGATCGCCCTCGAGACGGGCGCGAGGGCGCTGGTCGGGGAAGCGGTCGTGCTCGGCCGCCACGGGGAGCAGCCGGGCGGCGTCCGGTCGCGGACGCGGATCACGCTCGAGGGCCGGCCGGTGGTCGACGAGACCTTCGCCACAGACCCGGCCTGGCTCCTGCGCTCGACGGTCGTGGCCGGCGAGAGCCGGATGATCGAGGCGTTGACGCTGGCCGGGATGCGCGACGGCGACCCGTCGACCGGGGCCTACCAGGCCCACGAGCCGGCGACGCTCTGGCGGAGCCTCGGGCCGGCCCACGCCGGCGCACCCGGGGCGAGCGAGCTCGCCGAGCGCTGGCGGGCGCTCGCCCTGTATTCGTCAGACGGCTGTTGAACTAGTCGCGGCTCACGCCTTAGGATCGGGAGGTTGCCCATGGACGAGACGGATCCCCGCAGGATGACCCGGCGCAGCCTGCTCGGGGCGGGTGCCGCGGGAGCCGGTGCGCTCGGACTGAGCGCGCTCCTCGGCGACCCGATCGTCGCGGCGGCGCTCGCCGCCCCGCGCCGCTGCGGAATGCTGAGCGACATCGAGCATGTCGTGATCCTCGTCCAGGAGAACCGGTCGTTCGACCACTACTTCGGCAGCTATCGCGGCGTCGCCGGCTTCCAGGACCCGCATGCCGCGCCGGGGATCTTCTCCCAGCAGGGGTATCCGGTCGCCGGCTACGACGGCGTGCTCCAGCCGTTCCACATCGACACGGCGAATGGCGGTGAGTGCACCAGCGACATCAACCACAGCTGGGGCCCCCAGCACACCTACTGGAACGGGGGGCGACTCGACCAGTTCGTGAGCGGGCACGTCGCCGTCGACGGGGCTACGAGAGGCGCGCTGACGATGGGCTACTACTCGCGGGCCGACCTCGAGTTCTACTACGCGCTGGCCGACGCGTTCACGATCTGCGACCACTACCACTCGTCGGTGATCGGTCCGACCGACCCCAACCGCCTCTACGCGATGAGCGCCTCGCTCGGCCCCGACGGCGGGTCGGGGGGCCCGATCCTCTCGACGAGCACGACGCGGGTCGAGCGCTTCGGCAGCCTTTCGTGGACGACGATGCCCGAGCAGCTCGAGGCGCGCGGCGTCAGCTGGAAGGTCTACTCGACGCCGGATGGGAACTTCGCCGACAACGTGCTGCCGTACTTCAAGCAGTACCAGTCCAACCCGAAGCTGCTCGCGAAGGCCCTCGTCCCGTCGTTCCCGGGGACCTTCGAGCTCGACTGCCTGCTCGGGACGCTGCCGAAGGTCTCGTGGGTGCTCGCGCCCCTACTGCTGAGCGAGCACCCGCCGACGCCGGTCGAATGGGGTCAGTACGCCTCGGCGAAGGTCCTCAGGGCGCTCACCGGGAACCCTTCGCTCTGGGCGAAGACCGCCCTCTTCATCACCTTCGACGAGAACGGCGGTTTCTTCGACCACGTCCCGCCGCCGGTCGCGCCGGTCGGGACGCCGGGCGAGTACCTCACGCCCAGCTCGCTCCCGAGCGAGGCCGGCGGGGTCCGCGGACCGATCGGCCTCGGCTTCCGCGTGCCGATGCTGATCGCCTCGCCCTTCGCCCGCGGCGGACTCGTCTGCTCGGACACCTTCGACCACACTTCGACGCTCCGCTTCCTCGAGGCCCGCTTCGGCGCCGAGGTGCCCAACCTGTCGGCGTGGCGTCGAGCGGTGACGGGCGACCTGACCAGCGCGTTCAACTTCGCGGCACCCGACCGGTCGGTCCCGTCCCTGCCGCGACCGAGCCTGGTCGATCCGCGCGTGCTCGGCGCCTCCTGTCTGGTGGGCGCGCCGACCGGCCTGATCGGCGACGTCAACGCGACGCTCGGCCAGGTCGTGAGCACCCTCCTGCCGGTCAACTACCCGATCCCGCCCAACGGCGGCATTCCTCCCCAGGAGCCCGGGAGCGCCGCCGCGCCGAGCGGGCCGGTCGGCTGCACCGCAAAGCGCTCTCTCACCAGGGCAGCGGCGTCAGCGGGTACAGGACGAGCGCAGCAGCCAGCACGCAGATCACCCAGCCGGTGACGAGCCGCCGGTGGTCGCGATGCCCGGCGAGGAGGTCGGCGACGAGCAGGTAGAGGCCGGGCATCACGAACACCATGTAGTAGAGGTAGCTCGTCCGGGCGAGGACGACGCTCAGCAGCGCGAAGGGCACGAACGTCCCGAGAAACCAGGCCAGGCCGAGTGCCCCGAGGTCGCTCGAGCGGCCTCGCAGCACCCGCGATCCGGCGCTCGCCAGGGCGGGCAGCCCCAGGAGGAGGATCGGCGGGCTGACGAGACCGAGGAAGTGGACGCCGGGGTGAACGTGGAAGAGGCCGCCGGCGGGACGCCGGGGGTCGATGTAGAGGTAGGTGATCGGCTTGTAGTCGACCAGCCACTCCCACGGGTACGACGCGATCCCCTGCGGCCCGTGCCGGCTCGTCTGACCGGCCGCGTAGCTGAGCATGTGCGCGATCTGACCGAACGGGCCGCCCCCGACGAGCGAATGCGTCTGGGGATCGTAGGGAGCCGCGATCGGCCCCATCACCGCCAGCAGCCCGACGAAGACGGCGGCGCTGGTCGCCGCGCAGGCTCCGATGCGCAGTGCTCGCCGGCCTCCTTCGGCGCGCGACCGGGCGAAGCGAAGCGCCTCGAAGGCGGCGAGCACGAGCAGGGCGTAGGCGCCGACCTCCTTGAAGGCGGCGCCGACCCCGATCAGCACCCCGGCCACGACGAACCTGCCACGCAGGTAGAACGCGGCGGCCCAGACGATCGTCGCCAGGGCGTAGACGTCGAGTGTCCCGATCCGGCCGTGGACGACCTGCAGGTTGTCGGCGGCCATCAGCGACGCAGCGCCCAGCGCGAGCCGGCGGCCGCCGCCGGCGCAGCGAACCAGGCAGAAGATCCCGAGGATCGCCAGAGTCCCGAAGACGAGGCTGCCCAGCCGCCAGGCAAGCGGCCGGTCGCCGAGCAGCTCGATCGACCCGGCGATCGCGAGCTTGGCCAGCTGGGGGTGCTCGGAGTTCGGGTCGACGCCGGCCGGTGCGCCGGCGTAGTCGGCTCCCGGGGCGATCGGGATGCCGGCGATCACCCTCGCCGCGTTGACGTAGTACGCCTCGTCGAAGACGAGGATGTGGTCGGCGGGTGTACGGCAGGGCGCGCGGCACGGTGCTCCGATCCACGCCGTCCGGGCGGCGCCCGAGACAAGGCAGACGAGGGCGAGCAGCGCGAGCGGCCGCGCCGCCCAGCGCGACCTACCGATCCGCGCCATGGCTGCGCATCGCCGAGGCCGCGACGACGAGACCGATCCCGGCGACCTCGACCGCCCTGGGGAGCTGGCCGAGCACGACCGCGCCGACGAGCGCCGCGGTCGCCGGGAGGATCGAGAGCAGCAGTGCGAAGCGGGCCCTCGGTAGGCGCGTCATCGCGAGCTGGTCGAGCGCGTAGGGCACGACGCTCGAGAGCAGGCCGACCAGCAGGCAGGCGCCCAGGCGCCAGGGCACGTCGAAGGCCGGACCGGCGCTCGAGACGAGCAACGGGGCGAAGACGAGCGCCCCGATCATCATGCCGGCCGCCAGACCGTCCCGCGGACGCAGGGCGGCCTCCGTCGCAAGGCGGTGGCCGAGGACGATGTAGAGCGCCCAAAGCGCGCCCGCCGCCAGGGCCAGGCCGACGCCGAGGGCGGCTCCCGAGAAGCGGACGTCGGCGAGCAGCAGGACGCCGCCGACGGCGAGCGCGAGGGCGACGAAATCGCGCCGGGTGCGCGACCCGAGCGTCGCCACGGCGATCGGCCCGGCGAACTCGATCGCGACGGCGCTGCCGAGGGGCAGGCGGTCGATCGCCAGGTAGAAGGTCAGGTTCATCGCCGCCAGGGTGATCCCGAAGCAGGCGGCAAGGCCGAGTCTCCGGGCGCTCCAGCGGGTCTCCCACGGCCTGCGCCAGACAGCGAGCGCTCCAGCAGCGGCAACCACGCGCAACCAGGCGACACCGCCAGCCGGAACGACCGCGAACAGCAGCACGGCCAGCGACGCCCCCACGTACTGGGTGATCGCCCCCCCGATGAAGAGGCCCTCGGCCGGGATCCGCCCGAACGGCCCGCCCGCCGCCGGCGCGGCGCCGGCGGGGCCCGGGCCGGGGAGCTCTACGCCCGCCGGCCGAGGCTCGACGGCCACCAGACCCGCCGGTCGAGCTCGAGGACCAGGGCGGGGACGAGGATCGTGCGGACGAGGAACGTGTCGAGCAGCACGCCAAAGGCGATCACGAAGCCGATCTCGGTGAAGCTGACCAGGGGGAGCGAGGCCAGCGCGGAGAACGTCCCGGCGAGGACGATTCCGGCGGAGGTGATCACCGCGCCGGTGACCGCGAGGCCGCGGATCACGCCTTGTCTGGTGTCGGCTCGCTGGGCCTCCTCGCGGACGCGTGCCATCAGGAAGATGTTGTAGTCGACGCCGAGCGCGACGAGGAAGAGGAAAGTGAAGAGGACGAGCGACGGGTCCTCGCCCGGGTAGTGGAAGACGTGGTTGAAGAGGAGGACCCCGGTCCCGAGGGCCGCTCCGTAGGAGAGCAGGACGGTCGCGATCAGGACGGCCGGAGCCACCACCGCCCGGAGCAGGAGGGCGAGGATCAGGAAGACGACGATCAGGATCATCGGGACGACGACCGAGCGGTCGCGGGTCGACGCGCTGCGCAGGTCGCGCTCCTGCGCCGTCGTTCCCCCGACCAGCGTTCCCGGACCGCCGGCGGCTCTGGCGACCTGGCGCAGCGGGGCGATCAGGTCGAAGGCCCGCTGGCTCGACGGGTCGGCGGCGAGCGTCAGGTCGAAGACCGAATCGCCGTTCCGGCTCAGGACCGGCCCGAGCGCCGCCGGCCCCCGTGAGGCGCCGGGGCTGGCGGCGAGCGCCGTCTCGACCGCGGCGACCTTCGTCTGGTCGGACACCACGATCTGGACCGGGGCGCTCGCGCCGGCCGGGTAGTGAGCTCCGAGCAGCTTCTGGCCGACCTTCGACTCGACCGTCCCCCGGTAGCCGTTGCCGCTCGTCAGGCTTGTGTTCAGCGAGAGGATCCCGGCGCAGAGGATCACCAGGAGGGCGAGGACGCCGATCGCCACCGGGCGGTGGCGGCGCTCGAGGCGGTCGCCGATGCCCCGCCAGACGCCCCTCACGGCGGGGTCGGCGTCTTGGGACTCATAGCGGGGGACGAAGGGCCAGAACGCGCGGCGCCCGAAGATCAGGAGGAGCGCCGGGAGCAGGGTGAGGGCGCTGAGGATCGCCAGGGCGACGCCCATCGCGGCGATCGGGCCGAGCCCGCGGGTCCCGTTGACCTGGGCCGCCAGCAGGCAGAGCAGTGCGGCGATCACGGTGGCGCCGCTGGCGAAGATCACCGGCCCGACCCGTTGGAGGGTGAGCCGCATCGCGTCGTGGCGGTCGGGGTGGCGGCGGAGCTCTTCGCGGTAGCGGGAGACCAGCAGCAGGGCGTAGTCGGTCCCGGCGCCGAACACGAGGACCGTGAGGATCCCGGCCGACTGCCCGTTGACCGTGATCCCCTGCCTGGTCAGGAGGTAGCCGATGCCCTGCGAGGCGATCTCGGCGAAGCCGACCGCGAGCAGGGGGATGAACCAGAAGATCGGGCTGCGGTAGATCAGGACGAGGAGGACGAAGATCAGGCTGACCGTGACGAGGAGGAGGGTCCCGTTGATCGACTTGAAGACCTGCGCCGCGTCGTAGGAGCTTCCCGCGGGTCCCGTCACCCGGGCGTCGAGTCCCGCCGGCGCACGATGGACGACGTCCCGGATCAGCTTGACCTCGTTGCTGAGCGCCTTGTCGTCGTCATGGAGCCGCAGCCCGAAGCTCAGGAGCGCGGCGGTCCCGTCGTTCGAGCGAAACGGGACACCCGCGGGTACCCCGGTCTTCGGGAGCCGGTCGTTGAGGGCCGCGCGGTCGGCCGAGATCGTCCCCACGTCGGCGTGGATCAGCCCGGCGGCCCGGTGGAAGACGATCACCGCGGGGGTGATCACGTCGCCGCCGGAGATCCGCGTGATCCGGGTCAGCGCCCGGGAGGACTCGGCGCTCCCCGGGAGATAGGAGGCCGGGTCGTTCTTCTGGGCGGCCTGGAACCTGCTCGAGACCGAGCCGGCCATCGCGGCGGCGAGCAGCCAGACGAGTGCGAGCACCCACTTGCCAGGTCGGGATGCGGCGACCCCGAAGAGCCGGCTCATCGGTCTTCGAGGCGACGCTTGAGCGCGGCGACCGGTCGCTCGATCAGGAACTCGGCGGCCTTGGCCCGGACGATTCGCTCGACGAAAGGCCCTCCGGGAACGCTCATCTCGACGCCGATCGCATACGTCGCGCTCGTCGGCCCTGCTGAGGATCCCTCGAGCGTCCAGCCGTCCCCGTCGATCTTCAGGCCGTCGCTCAGCGTCACCGCCCGGACCCGTCCGGGGGCCGGCTGCTCGACGCGCAGGACGCACTCGATCTCCGCGAGGATCGGCATCCCCGTCGTGAAGACGAGGCGGGCGGTCGGGTCGGGGCCGGCCTGGTCGACCAGCTCGGCCGTCGTGACCCCCGGATACCAGGCCGGGTAGCTCGCGAGGTCGAGCAGGACGGCCCGGCAGGCCTCGGGAGTCGCGTCTATCTCGAGCGTCGCCTGACCGTCGATGCGCACGCGGTCAATCTACTCGGGAGGCGTGTCGGATCCGGTGTCGGGGATGCGACCTCGGTCGGCGCCAGGCGCTCAGACGACCGGCGGGGCGGAGGGCGTCTGGGCCGGCGAGGCCGGGGGATTTCGGCGGAGGCTGGGGGCGAGCGCGATCACCGCGAGCGCGGCGGCCGCCGCGACCGCACCGAAGAGGAACGCGGATCGCGGGCCGGCCGTGTCCCAGAGGGCCCCGGCGATCACGCTGGCCGGTAGCAGCAGGAGGCCGCTGGCCGCCGCGTTGAGCCCGAACGCCTGGCCCCGCCGGTCGACCGGGACGAGCGTCGTAATCCAGGCCTTGATCACGCCGTCGCTGGCCGCGTAGAAGATCCCGTAGGCGAGGAACAGGGCGATCAGGGCCGGCGCGCCGTCGGCGAAGGCGAAGCCGAGATAGACCAGGACATAGGTCCCCCAGGCGATCAGGATCAGCGGACGCCGACCGAAGCGGTCCGAGAGGGCCCCGGCCGGGATCGCCAGCAGGGCGTAGACGAGGTTGAAGGCGGCGAACAGGAACGCCAGGCCCGAGACCGAGACGCCGGCGGAGTGGGCGCGCAGGAGGAGGAGCGTGTCGCTGGAGTTCGCCAGGCCGAACAGCAGGACAGCGCCGAGCAGGACGTAGTACGGCCGTCCGAGCGGATCCCGGCGGACTTTTCGATCGCGCTTGGGGTGGGGGGTGTCGTGGGCGCGCATCAACTGGTAGGCGGCGCCGAGGGCGGGTATCGCGGCGAGCGCGAAGCAGATCCGCAGGCCGCTCGCGCCGTGCCCGGCGACCAGCAGGATGACCCCGGCGAGCAGCGGACCGGCGACTGACCCGAGCGTGTCGAGGAGGGTCTGGATCCCGAACGACCGGCCGATCCGCCGCTGGTCGGCGTCGGCTGCGATCAGGACCGACTTGGGGGCGTCCTTGCCGCCCTTGCCGAGCCCGTCGGCGACCCGCAGGACCGCGACGACGCCGACCGTCGGCGCGAGGGCGATCAGCGGGCGGGCGATCAGCGAGATCGCGTAGGAGATTCGCGTCAGGCGCAGCGGCGAGGACCCGCGGTCGACGGCCCGCCCGGTCCACAGTCGGCTGATCGTGATCCCCACGCCGAGCAGCCCCTCGACGGCGCCGAGCGCGGTCTTCGACGAGGCCAGCGCGACGACGAGGAAGACCGGCAGCAGCGGATAGATCATCTCCTGGGCCATCCCGCTCCAGAAGGCAGCCCAGCCGAGCGTCGTCACGTTCGAGCGGCCCGTCGGTTCGGCGCCGGCGGCCGGGCCACCGGGGAGGTTCGAGGCGGGCGGGCCGGGGGGGTTCGAGGGAGGCTGGCCGGGGAGGTTCGAGGGGGACGGGCCGGGAGGCACGTGCTGAAGTCTGACGGCCCGGCCGGTGGGCCTGTGGGTCGGACCGACCCGGGAGGTCGGCGGAACGCCGGACGGACGTGAGCGGCGCTCGGCCGCTCACGCCGTGGGCGTCATGCCGGGGTCAGGCGGCGCCCCGTCAGATGGCGCCCGTCGGACGGCGCCAGGTCAGACGGCGGCGAACTCGGTGACCTGGGTGAGGCGGAACTGGTTGCCGAACGGGTCGCGGAACCCGCTGTCGATCCCGTAGGGGCGCTCCTCGGGAGCCTGGACGAACTCGACGCCGCGGGACTTGAGGTCCTCGTAGGAGGCCTGGCAGTCGTCGGTCACGAGGAAGACGGTGCCGGCGAAGCCCTTCGCCATCAGGGTCCGGAGCTCGTCGGCGGTCTCCGCGTCCATCATCGGGGGGCCGGGGACCGGCATCAGGACGATCGACATGTCGGGCTGGCCCGCCGGGCCGACCGCAAGCCAGCGGAAGCCGCCCATCTCGGGGAGGGTGACGTCGGCGCGGACTTCCATGCCGAGCTTCTTGGTGTAGAACTCGAGCGCCTCGTCCTGGTCGTTGACCCAGACTTGGGCGTTGGCGATTGAAAAC
This sequence comes from Solirubrobacteraceae bacterium, assembly GCA_034664295.1. Taxonomy (GTDB): domain Bacteria; phylum Actinomycetota; class Thermoleophilia; order Solirubrobacterales; family Solirubrobacteraceae; genus Palsa-513. The sequence goes on from JAXDHV010000103.1 coordinate 55,428, forward strand.
ACTTTGGGGTCTCCTGGGGGTGTGGTGATCGACTGGTCGCCAACGATGCTAGGTCGGCTCGGGACCGGTGTCTTCTCGAAACGTGCGGTGTTGCGGACGGCCGTAGAAGCGCTGGACGCACGTCGGGACCCGGGCGAGGTTGCTGGCCGGGGGGAAGGCGACTCGATAGGCGGTCGGCGATCTGCCGAACATCCGGGTGAAGCTCGTCGTGAACGAGCCGAGGCTCTGGAGGCCGACCGAGAAGCAGATGTCGGCGATCGAGCGGTCGGTGCTCCGCAGGAGGGCGGCGGCCCGCTCGAGGCGGCGAGTGAGGAGGTAGGCGTGCGGCGAGTCGCCGAACGCCCGGCGGAACTCCCGGCTGAAATGGGCGCGGGAGAGGCCGGCGGCGCGGGCGAGGTCATCGACGCCGAGCGGCTCGAAATATCGAGCGTCGGCGAGATCCTTGGCCCTGAGGAGATGGCGGGCGGTCGGGAGTGCGGCCACCCGTCCAGTATCGCTGGCGGAGCCCCCGAGGCGAGACGGCGCACAGGCTGTTGACACGGCCCGGCGGTGGGCCTATAAATGTCTGTGGGCAACTCCAGGGGAGGTTGATCGTGGACAGGCGGAGGAAGTTGACGGGGGCAGGGGCGGCGTCGATCGCGGTGATGGCGACACTCGCGGGCGTTCCGGCGGCGAATGCGTCGTCGACGTGCGTGGAGTGCGGCGGTTCGGTGCAGGGGGGACCGCCGCCGGCGTTCCTGAAGATCGCGGACAAGTTCCAGAAGGAGGCCGCCGGCGTCTTCCTGAAGATCGAGACGGCGTTCATCAAGGAGTTCAAGTTCCCGGGAGCGACGGGGGGCGTCTTCCAGAAGCTCAAGTTCCCGCCGGTGATCCTCAAGATCATCGGGGGCGGGTCTCCGGGCGTGCCCGGCAACGTGTTCTTGAAGATCAAGTAGGCGGAGCTGGACCAGTGGGGCGGTGCGCGCTCTGACCGCGCCACGCGGCGTGCGTGGATGTGGTCTGAGCGATGCGGACTCGCGGGCGTTCGGCGAGGTTCTGCGGAAGGCGGGATACGGCGGGGGGCAGGCGGAGCTCGTCGGTGGGGAGGCGGACCTGTCGGTGCTCGCCCGTCTGTTCGCGCTCGGGGCGTCGGTGCCTCGCGAGACGGCGGCGGCGACGGTCGAGCCGGTCGGACTGGAAGCCCTCGAGTCGGCGGGAATCGTCGAGGCGCGGGGCGAGGGGCGGGTCGGCTCGTCGATGCGGGTCACGCCGTGCGAGGAGCTCCTCTTCCTCCACGACCGCGCCGACCTGCGGGGGCCGTCCGACCAGGTCGCGGCGGTCGGGCCGGCGTCGCTGACGCTGGCGAGCCTGACGATCAGGCGGCCGGTCGAGCTGGCGCTCGATCTGGGCACCGGGTGCGGGGTGCAGGCGCTGCTAGCTTCGCGGCACGCCGGGCGGGTGATCGCGACCGACGTGAGCGGGCGGGCGCTGGACGTCGCGCGGGTGAACGCGGCGATCAACCGGATCGAGAACGTCGAGCTGCGCGTCGGCAACCTCTTCGAGCCGGTCGCGGGCGAGCGGTTCGACCTGATCGTCGCGAACCCGCCGTTCGTGATCTCGCCGGAGACGAGCCACGTGTTCCGCGACAGCGACCTGCCGGGCGACGCGATCTCCGAGCTGGTCGTCGGCGGGGCGACGGAGCTGCTCGCCGAGGGGGGACACGCGACGATCCTCTGCGAGTGGATCTGCCGGGCGGGTGAGGACTGGCCGCAGGCGCCGAGGCGGTGGACAGACGGGCGGGGGTGTGACGCCTTGGCCCTCCACTACAACACGGCCGATCCGGAGACCTACGCGGCCGCGTGGAACGGCGGGCTGCGCGAGATCGACCCGGACGGGTATGTCGAGACGGTCGAGCGGTGGGCGGCCTATCAGCGGTCGCTCGACGTGGCGGGCGTCAGCACGGGAGCCGTGGTGCTGCGCCGGCGGGGGCGCAGCGGTCGGGGATCGGGGTCGACCGGGTCATGGTTTCGGGCCGAGGAGATGCCCGGGGGACCGTCGGGTGGGGCGGGCGAGCACCTGCTGAGGGTGTTCGCTGCCGAGGATGTGTTGCCCGCTCGGCGGGCCGACGTTCTCGAGTGTCGCCTTCGCCTGGCGGTCGGCCAGGAGTTGAGGCAGCTGGTGGCGTACGGCGAGTCGGGGTGGGAGTCGGGCGACGCCGAGCTGCGGAGCGAGCCGGGGATCGGGGTGAGCGTGGTGGTTCCCGGCCAGGTCGTCCACGTCGTCTTGAGCCTCGACGGCGAGCGGACGCTGGCGGCGGTGATCGATCAGGCGGCTGACGAATTGGGAGCCGAGCCGGAGGGGCTGCGGGAGGCCGCCGGGGATCTGGCGCGTCGCCTGGTCGAGCTCGGCTTCTGCGAGGTCGTCGGGCCGCAATGACCTACACGCAGAAGCCCCGCGGGGACGGGGCTTCTGGGTGACTGATTGATGGAGCTAGCCGGGCTCGAACCGGCGACCTCCTGGGTGCGATCCAGGCGCTCTCCCAGCTGAGCTATAGCCCCGCCGCACGCCGAACGGGCGTGGACGGTCAAGTCTAGACGCGTCGGCGGGTGTACGGTGGCCTGCTCGCGGGGTGCGCGGTTCTGCCGATAGGGCTGGTGAGGGTAGGAGAAGTAGTCTCCGTCGGAGGTCCGACGCCAGCTTATGAGCTTTCGCAAGCGACTCACGCTGTTCTTTGTGGTCATCGTCGTCGTGCCGATGCTGGCAGTGGCGCTCGTCCTGTACCTGCTGATCGCCGACAGCCAGAGCGCCAAGGCCCTGTCCCGGGTCACCGCAGCCCAGACCGCGGCGGCGCACCTCTACCGCGTCGATCAGCACGACGCTCGCGTGCGTGGCGAGATCTTGAAGATCTTCGGCGGATCTGGCGGCCGGCCGCCTGGCGACCAGGTGCTGTTGACGGCACTCGCCGCCGGCAACGGGCCGGGAGCGCGGCGCAGAGCGGCGCAGCTGGCTCGGCGGGACGGGATCATGCGGCTGACGATCTACAGCGACGCTGCGGCGCCGATCGTCGACTACGGGAGCCGCACGGCGGTCGCGCCGGACACGGGCAAGCTCGTGGTCCCCGGGCAGGGACGGCTGAAGCTGGAGCTCTCGATGCGAAGCGCGGCCGGCTATGCGCGGATCGCCAGCCGGATCGCCGGCGCCTCGGTGCTCGTCACCTCCGGCGGCCGGCTGCTGGCGCTCGCGCCGGAGGTACCCGACAAGGATCTGATCAAGCCGTCCGCTGTGGCGAGCGCTCGCGCGGCGAGCTTGGCAGCGGCGCTGGCGCCGGAAGCTGGGCGCCTACGTCCAGGCAAGACGATCGCGATCTCGGGGAACCGCTACGCGGTTGCGTCGGTTGGGTCGAACGGCTTTCGCGGCCAGGACATCAAGATCTCGATCCTCGTGCGGTCGGTCTCTGGGTCGGTGGTGGCGCACACGAGGTTGCTGACGGCACTCATTCTCGGCGGCCTCCTGGCGCTCGCTGTGACGCTCGCCCTGCTGGTCTCGCGATCGCTCCAGGATCAGATCGCCAACTTCCTCGGCGCGGCGCAGCGGCTTGGCAAGGGAGACCTGGCGACTCGGGTCCCGGTAAGCGGACGGGACGAGTTCGCGGCGCTCGGCGAGGAGTTCAACAGCATGGCCAGCCAGCTGGAGAACCGGCTCGAGGAACTTCGCCAGCAGCGGCGGCGACTGCAACGTTCGTTGCAGCGCCTTGGGGACTCGTTCGCGTCGAATCTCGACCGCGACGCGATCCTCGGGATCGTCTTGCGGACCGCGGTCGACGGGTCGGGCGCGCGTGCCGGACGGGCGTCGGCGCGAACGTCATCAGGGGATCGCCTGACCGAGGCCGCGCGAGTCGGGCCGACCGGCGAGTACGACGGGGCGATGACCAAAGCGGAGGAGGATGCCCTGCGCTCCGGGGACTCGGGCATCTGTCGGAAGGGGCAGACCAGCGCACTGGCGCATGTCCTCCGGGGCTCAGACGGATCGAGCGGCGTCCTCGGGGTGATCTCGGTCGCCCGGGGAGACCGGGAGTTCGAGGACGGAGAGCGGGAGCTGTTCGCATATCTGGCGCGGCAGGCGGGGGTGTCGGTGGAGAACGTCGGGCTCCACGAGCAGGTTCAGCGCCAGGCCGTAACCGACGAGTTGACGGGGCTTTTCAATCACCGGCGGTTCGTCGAGGCGCTCGAGTCGGAAGCCGAGCGGGCGCGCCGGTTCGATCAGCCGGTCGGGCTGGTGATGCTCGATCTCGACGACTTCAAGGCGGTCAACGACACGTACGGCCACCAGCAGGGGGACGAGGTCCTCCGGCAGGTGGCCGAGCTGATGCGGAGCTACTCGCGGGAGATCGACGCGCCGGCCCGGTACGGAGGCGAGGAGCTGGCGATCGTGCTGCCGCAGACCGATCTCACCGGAGCGACTCGCCTGGCCGAGCGGCTACGGGCGGGAATCGAGCAGCTGGCGATTCCGCTGCTGTCGGGCGCCGGGACGATGCGGGTGACGGCAAGCATCGGCGTGGCCGCACTGCCGGAGAGCGCGGGGGATGTCGAGCGCCTGATCGCGGTCGCGGACGCGGCTCTGTATGAGGCCAAGCGGGGTGGGAAGAACAAGACCGTCGAAGCGCGTTAGGCTGTCGCGTGATGGGATTGCTCGATGAAGCCATCCGCGAGCATTTGGAGCTCAAGAAACGGGCCGGTGCCGACGCGATCGAAGTTGCTCGTCAAGAGCGAGAAGCTCTCGGGCCGGTCGTGCGGGGCGACCCGCTGACAGCCGACCTACCCCCGAACCAGCCGGTCTACGAAGCGGCGGAGGCCGACCGGTACGAGCCGGAGCTCTATGACGAGGCCGAAGACGAGTTCGAGGACGACTACGACGAGGCCGAGGATCTTCAGACGGCCGAGCACGCGGTTGTCGTACCGCCACCGCCACCGCCACCGCCGGCCCATTACCAGCCGGCGACAGAGGTGCTCGAGGAGCCGGCCGGCGGCACGGCAGAGGACGACGTGCTCGAACAGACGCCTGAGTTCCTCCAGGAGACGCCCGAGCACGACCGACTCTGGTTCGAGCAGGCCCCGCCAAAGGAATTCGACTTCGACAAGTAGTCCCCGGTGCGCGGCTGTCTCGCCCGGTCGTGCCGTTTAGACTGGCAGCGGGGGGCCATAGCTCAGCTGGGAGAGCGCCTGCTTTGCAAGCAGGAGGTCACCGGTTCGATCCCGGTTGGCTCCACTGATAAATGCCTGCATATGAGCTGGTTTTGGCGGTCGCCGCTAGGCGCGTGAGACGCTCTGGAGACCAGGGTGACGCTTTTGTGCCCATTCGTGCCCATTGGGGTCACGTCTGGCGCAGTGGGCTTGACGCGCCGGCGCCTGGACGCCGCTCGCGGTACAACGGAGCCGCGATGTCGGGGGCAGCGACGCCCCGAATCTGATGGGTTGTCGTCGGAGCCTTGGCTCCCGGCGGCGGTCAGGCTGCGGTGGGCCGGTTGTCGAACGTATCGAAGTCGATGACGCCGTCTACCACGATGCCGAAGTCGAGCCACCTGGGCGTCCAGCTTGCGTCGGTGTACATCGGTCGCGCGAACAGCGTTGTGTCCGCGGCGGCGGCCGCCCGGCGCTCGAGTGCCCGCCACCGCTTGCCCGCGGTTGACCGGCCGCGGTTGAGTCGGCTCTCCTGGGGAAAGAAGTTCATGTCCATGCCGCCGCCGAGGCTGTGGGCGACGTAGTGGCCGCGATCGAACCCCGCGCCCGACCACCCGGGCGGGTTGTGGACGAAGCCACGTTGGCGGGCGGTATCGCGAGGCCCGGCGGGGACGGTCGGGCGCCCCCAGACGCCAACCACGCGGTCGGTGGCCTTGCCGTCTGCGTCCTCTGCTTGCGACGGCGCGAGGTCGAAGAGATACGTGAGCTGCCCTAGCGTGATCTCCACGATCTCGGGAGTCCACGGCGTCATGACCGCGTAGTGCTCGCACCACAGGCCGGAGATGGCGGCACCGAAGTTGCGTGGACCGTCCACGGAGTCCCACCGCTCGACGGCAGCCAGTCCGCGATAGTCGACCGAGCACCATTCGTCGGCCGCCACCAGGATCAGGGGTCCCGTGGGTCGATCACCGCGCAAGCATCGCACCCGAGGCTCCGCCGGGGCCCGTCGGCGGTGTATGACCGCCGCGCTACGGGCAGCGAGCAATTGACCGACCTCGCCTGGCTGGACCGGCCCGCCGTGCGTGATCACGGCGCTGGGGCCACGGATCGACCGATCGCTACCCCGGCAGACCAGTTGTCCAAGTGAGGAGGCACCGGGTCGCCCCGGACTCGGAACTACCAGAAGTCCGACCTTGCCGAAAGCAGGAGCGCGCGCGGAGCCGATCATGCGGCACCGGGCGCTTGCACGTTGTCCCGGAGCGATCGTGCGACTGCGGCCGGGCACGGCGCTGGCTCTTCGACGAATGCGCAACGGCGCGGGCGCCGGGCCGTCGATGCCCACGATCGCTCCGTCGCCGTGCGATGACGAGCTCGGCGGGGTCGAAGACAGCGATCGTCACGCGCCAGCGCCGAAGTGGGGGCTCCGGGCGTCGACGGCGTTCCCGTGGAACGCACGGTGGCGCCTCCGTCAGCTAGCCTGGCGCGTGCAGTAAGCGGTCCGTGAGACGAATCGCGCCCCCTGGTGTGGGGGCGCGGAAACGTCCGACTGAGCAGGGATTCTTTGGCTTGCTGAAGACCCGAAGCCGAGCTCAGGAGGA
>JAXDHV010000028.1:0-2539 GCA_034664295.1 Solirubrobacteraceae bacterium
ACATGAAGCGCAGTTCCACGCGAGTCGTTCTCGTGGCCGACGACGACGGGATCAGCAGGCAGCCCGTGGATTGTCTGCTCGCCGCCCGGGCGACGGCGGCCACGTGTACCAGCGTCCGAACCCCCGAACAGCTCCAGCTCAACGACGGGCTCGCAGCTGCTGCCAAGTACCAAGACTTCGGATTTGTGAATACGCGAGGATGGTTCTGCTTTGAGAGTCAGTGTCCGATGGTAATCGGTCGCACCATCGCGTATAGGGATCTCGGCCACATCACGCGCGCCTACGCCCTGGAACTCGCGGCGCCGTTTCGCGCCGCCTTCCTTCGGGCCGCGCGTCTGCCGACGGGACATTGAGCCGTGCTCACGCAGGTGGTTTGTGACGGCTGAAAACGGCTCTACGGTTCCGAGTCGCATTCCCGGCGTCGGCGGGCCGGCGCGCCGCGACGCGGCGACTTGGGATTACGGCGTTGTTCGCTTCTCAGCGGTGGCCGGTACCGCAGGATCCGTAGCATGTCCGTTGCGCATGTAGTAGGTGTTGTAGCCGCCGTAATAGCCGTCGCCAGCCCGGTGCTTGACCCGATTTGCGACAACACCGAGGACCGGTGCCCCCAACTGGGCGAGCTGCGCTCTGAAGTGGGCGGCTCCGTCGCGTGAGCTCTTGCCGACGCTAGAGACGATCACGATTCCCCCGACTCGGCTCAGCAGCGGGATAACGTCGGCGATCAATCCGGCTGGCGGGGTGTCGATGATCACGAGGTCGTAGATAGCGGCCAGTCGGTCGAGCAAGTCAGCCATCTTGTCGCTCTCGAGCAGTTCCGCCGGATTGGGAGGGTTGATTCCGGCCACGATGACGTCGAGGCCCTTTTCCGCCCGCCCCTCGTCTCCTGCCTCGATGGTGAGCCGTTGCACCACCTTGTCTAGGCCGACGGCGTGGGTGAGGAACTCTGCGAGCCCCGGGGCCGCGGTCAAGCCTAGATTTCCGGCAAGTCGTGGCCGACGGAGATCTGCCTCGAGGAGGAGCACGCGCGTGGATCCGGTACTTGCCGCCGCGGCGGCAAGATTCTGAGCAATCGTGGTCTTCCCCTCAGCCGGCCCAACCGACGTGACGATCAGAGAGCGAATTTCATGGTCGATGTTGAAGTAACGCAGCCGCGCTCGGAGCATCCTGAATGACTCGGCCACGACAAATCCATGGACCTCCTCGGATTGGCTGGAACCGAGAGCCGGGCTTTCGGGAACGTCACAGAGAACCGGAAGCCCGTAAAGCTCCTCGAGTTCGCTGACGTCCTTGATCCGGCGGTCGAGGCGTTCAAGTAGGAGCGCTGACGCGATCCCGAAGAGCAGGCCGAGAATAAACCCGAGCACTGTATTCCGCTTGGTCTTCGGGGAGGACGGGGAGGTCGGCGTGTGGGCTGGCTGTACCAATTCGGCGTTTCCCGTTTGGAGCGAGGCGAGGATGCCAAGCTCCTCCGCATGGTTCTGGAGGGAGGTCCCGACCGCGCTTCCGGCCGCGCCCTTCGCTTGAAGTTGGCTCAACTGCGTCTGAACGAGCCGCTGAGCATCGGCGATCTTGGCGCGGTCGGCATCGCGACGGAACGCGATGAACTGCTCCGCGTAGACGTTCGATAACCGTGCCGCCTTCGTGGGGCTGGGGTCGATCGCCGTCACATCCACGATGTTCGATTGACCGGCCGGCTTGACGGAGATCTCGCCGGCGACGGTGGCGCCCGTGGCACCGCCCCCGAGAGCGGCTGCCGTCCGTTCGGCGATCGCCTCGAGTCCAACCAGATTCACGTTGGTCGCTGCCTCGCGCGCCGGATCGGTTGACGGGGGAAGGGACGTTGACCCGAACAGCTTCTGATCGAGTTGAGCGTCGCGGAACAGCAGCTCGGCCGAAGCCGAATAGACCTTCCGCTGACTCAGTGAGAACGCCAATGCGCTCAGCGTAACGAGCAGCGTGCACAGCGCGATCAGGTTTCGGCGGCTTCGAAGCACCTGCAATACGTGATCGAGCTCACCGCGCCGCGGCGCAGCGCTATTTCCGTTCTCCCTCTCGCCCGTGTCCATGGGTAGCTCCGATCGATGAACGCGGCCGCCACACGGCCATACCGTCGGGCCGACGACGGCGACCCGCAGCCTAGTCTACCGCCGGCGCGGGAGACTGGGCGTAGCCGCGGGACGTCGATCAGCCCGACAGCGGGAGCGCCCCTCCCCAGACCGTGGCTGCGCCCGAGTCTGGGGGGAACGGCCCGTGACCTGGCGCCGCGCAAACGGCGCAAGCAACCACAGCCGGCGTCGCGTCACGCGTGCTCGCTTCCTGGATTGGTTTTTCGAAGCACCACCCGCAGTTCCGACTCTCGCGGGTCGACGCCGCCAGAGAGGAGCTTCCATACGCTGACCAGCAAGGCGGTGGCGTGTGGGTGGCGTTCGTAGATGGGAGCCATCGGAGCGGATCGCTGCCGAGTGAACTCCTCGATGGTGAGACCCTGGATCAGCGCGAAGTCTTCGATCGACCGCCGCCGGAGCGACCAACGGAGAAA
>JAXDHV010000036.1:0-2599 GCA_034664295.1 Solirubrobacteraceae bacterium
GCCTCCGCGAGGGGGCCGAGCGACTGACCGGCGCGGCGCTGACAATCCTGGGCCTCGTCCTCCTGGCCGAGAAGCTCCTGGCCTGACCCGAGCTGTTCAAGTCGGATTTCTCGGTATTTGCATCAACGGGATCCTCTCCGTGGTTGTCGGCTGGATCGCGGCGAGGTAGGTTGTGCGTGGGCGTGGGTGACCGACGAAGCGAAGTGCAGACGTCAGGAGCTTTAGGTCTGCCGCGCAGCTTTGCCCTTCGAGGGCCTAATTTAAGCGCGCTCCGGTGTCGCGCTCGCGCCCACTTTTTTCTCGCTTTCGCGGGTCGGCGGACCGTTTGCCGGGCCGGGTGAGCGATCGCCCGACTCGGAGTACGTTTTACCCGGCAGGCGGGGATAAGGGACTCAGAGTCGCCAGGCGGCCCCGTCCCGACGCTCGATCCGCCACCGCTCGCTCGGGCCTCGACCCAGGCCCGGTCCGCGACCGCGACCCACCGCCACCTGAAGGAGGACTCCGAGCTCGTTCGGCAACTCCTATATGGCCGCGCGGCCAGCCTCGGCATTCCGGAGCAGCTCGGCGTAGCCGGCGGCAATAAGCAGGTCGTCGGTGATCTCGAGCGACTCGCGCAGGGCGGCGACCTGCCGATACTCCAGTCGCAGGTCCGAAGACGGCTCGGCGACCGCCTCGAGCTCGATGAACGAGCCCAGGTCCTCGACCGCATCGAGATGGATGCGGACGCTCTGCCAGAGGAGCAGCCGCCGACGCTTGACCACGGTGACCCGCACCTCGAGCGCGTCGGCGAGTACGGAGCGCAGCGTGTCGGCGTCACGCACCTCGACGATCTTGTAGCGACTCACGCGCTGCGCTCGCCCCATATCGCGCTCGTAGTGGATGAGTTGAGCGTTGCCCGGCGGCTGCTCTCGCAGCTTGAGCCTTCCGCGGGAGGCCGAGAAGTAGGTATCCCGCTGCCACAGCTCGCCCTGGTCCTCGGCCGGGAGCCTCAGGCATCTCCCGAGCGTGCGCGCGGGATGGGGATCATGAGCCTTCAGCTCGACATTGCGACGCAGTGCTGCCGACAACTGCGCTATGGAATCAGGATCGCGCCCGCGACGCCAGTCGCCAGGATCCGTACGCTGACCCTCACCGGACCGCTCGTCGTCTCACCTTTCGGGAGTACATGTCCGCGTCGGCTCGGGCGATGAGCATCTCCAGAGTGTCCCTCTCGCCCAAGGTGGCCAGGCCGACGCTGATCGAGGCCGCGGACGACCCACGGGCGAGGGCATCCCGGATCTGCTCGACGCGCCCCTGGGAAGCCTCGAGACTGGTATCCGTGAACCCGCAGAGAAACTCGTCGCCGCCCTGGCGCACGATCGGGTCATACGAGCGCAGCCCTTTCTTCAGCGCCACCACGACCTCCCGCAGCAGCGCGTCGCCCGCGGCGTGACCTTCGCGGTCGTTGAGCTCCTTGAGCCCGTCGACGTCGACGAACGCAAGCGCGAAAGGCTCGCCGGAGCGACGGGAACGCTCGATCTCTTCCTGAAGGGTCAGGCGCCCGAGATCGCGTGTCTGGGCTCCGGTCAGGCTGTCGAGGTTCGCCCGTTCTAGCTCGATCCGAGCGTGACCGCTGTCGGCGATCGCGGACGCACGGTCTTCCGCTGCTTGGTGACGATCGCCGGCTGCGCCTGCACGGTCGACCGCCGCGTGCTCCCGCGATAGGCGCGCCGCCGACAGGAGCGCTCGAATCGTGGGGTCACGCTCACCTTCGATGACCAGGAGGGTTTCCTCTTCCTCGGCGGCTCGGTCCCGCTGGTCGGCTGCGATGTCTCTCGACCTGGCCATGGCGTCCCGCAGGCTGGCGGTCCTACCGCGCCTGATCTCTCGGTTGGCGCGGCCGGGCTCGGATTTTCCTGGATCGTCGGCGAACGCTTCGAGGACTGCAGAGTGATGGTCTGCGTCGGGCTCCATCAACCGCAGATCTCGACCGCGACTCCGAATGGAGATTCGACCAACCAGGTCGTGAGCTCCGCGGCCGGGCACGGGCGGCTGACGTAGTAGCCCTGGGCGCTGTCGCAACCGTCCGCCACCAGCATCTCGAGCGCGGCCTCGTCCTCCACGCCCTCGGCCACGACCATGAGACCGAGGTTGTGGGCGAGCTCGATGATCGAGCGCACGATCACGGCGTCGCCGGGGACTGACGGGAGGTTCACGACGAAAGATCGATCGATCTTGATCTCATCGATAGTCAGCTGCTGCAGGTAGGAGAGAGATGAGTGACCAGTGCCGAAGTCGTCGATCGACAGGCGCTCGCCCATCGCATGCAACAGGTCCAGGACCTTCGCCAGGTCGGCGTCGATGATCGCGTTCTCGGTGAGTTCGAGAATCAGACGGCCGGCAGGGATTCCCCACTTCTCGGTCAGCTTGGCGACGGTATCGGGAAGCTCACCGTGCCGCGTGAGACTCCGGGCCGAGATGTTCACGGCCACCGTCAGCTCGAGCCCTTCGTCGCTCCACTGGCGTTGCTGACGCAGGGCTTCGTTGAGCACCCATTTGGTCAGTGGCTCGATCAGTTCGCTGCGCTCGGCCTCGGGCATGAACTGTGCCGGCATGAGGA